>NZ_JAOTNY010000001.1:0-780464 GCF_036346455.1 Pseudomonas sp. AM14(2022) | reverse complement strand
GGCGTCAGGACAGCCACCTCATTACTTGGATGACCACCTCACCGATCCATCCTCCCCAATAAACTCCTCAAAAATATCCTC
Source organism: Pseudomonas sp. AM14(2022) (assembly GCF_036346455.1). NCBI lineage: Bacteria > Pseudomonadati > Pseudomonadota > Gammaproteobacteria > Pseudomonadales > Pseudomonadaceae > Pseudomonas > Pseudomonas sp. AM14(2022). Next base: position 780,383 of record NZ_JAOTNY010000001.1, on the reverse strand, counting down.
CCCCACCAGCCTGATTTTCGCGTAGCCATTCAACACCCGCAGCGGATACGCCGGATCATTGGCATCCTGCGTCTCCGACCACAACACCCGCGAATGCCCGTTCAGCTCGCTGGCATTGCCATAGGGAATCGCCCCGTGCCCGGCGCACCGCGCGTGCAAACCGCCCTGCTGTGCGTAAACGATGCCGTTGTGCAGATGCCCCCAGTACCAATAATCCGGCTCGCGCCCCAGGGCATCGCACACCGGTTGATACAGCGCGGTCTGGTGATGCCCGGAAATATCGAAGCCCTGGTGATGGCTGAGCACCATGATCTTTTTGCGTTTCGGCAGGGCTTTCATCCAGGTGATCTGCGGCTCGTTGAGCGTGCCGTCCATGTACAGGTTCATCGCGTCCGAGGCATACGCCGAATCCAGCCCGACCACCAGCCAGTCGTCGTTGATCAAGGCGAAATAACTGGTGCCCTGCTGCCCCGGAAAGCGCTTGGCCAGTTCTTTGAAATAGCCGTGGGCGCCGCTGTACATCTCGTGGTTGGAGTTGAGGGTGAACGAGCCGTGGCTGCCCATCGGCCAACCGGCCATGTCGACGTCTTCCTGCGAATGGCTGCCGGCGTAGTAGACGTCGCCCAGATGGATGGTGAAATCCGCTTGCGCCAGTTGCATCTGGTTGGCGACTGAAACCGCCGGCGCATGACTGTCGAAGGGGCCGGTGCCCCAGTCGCCGGCAATCGCCAGGGTCACGTCGCGCTCCATCTGCACCACCGCCGGGTCAGTGCCGAAGGTCGCGTGATGGCGCAGGTTTTCAATCCACTTGAGCAATGCCTCGCTCCACAGCAGGTCGAGCAACTCCCACTTGCGACACCCCAGCAGACTGCCGTCCTGCAGCACCCGGGTTGCCAGTTGATCGGGCGATTGCGGCAACGGCGTGGCATTGCCGATGCGCAAAATCGACAGGCCATGAGACAACTCCCACGGCACCGCCGGTTCATCGCCCGGCAACTCACCGTTTTTCAGAACGTACTGCGCCTGATCGTGACCGCGCTGCAGCAGCTTGATGATCGCCTGAAACTCCTGCGGTTCCAGCTCGCTGATGAGCTTCATCCAGGCCATTTCCATGCGCGTGAACAAGCCGTGAATGCGCAGTTTGACCTTGTCGTACTCGTGTTCCCAATGACTGACCAGTGACATGGCGTAATCCTCTATCCGTAAGGGCTCACAGGGTTTTCATGAATTCGATCAACGCACGTTTGTCGTCGTCCGACAGCGTGGTGCCGTACAGGTGACCGCTGTTGTGGTTGCCCTCCAGTCGGGTGTCGTATTTGAAATCCGCCGAGGCTTTGGCCTGAGCGCCCGTGGTGACGAAACCAACGTTGACCGGGTCGTAGACGTCGGAGCCGGTGATGAACACCACCGGACGTTTTTCCGGCGGTTGCAGCAGATCCCACAGGGTCGGCACCGAACCGTTGTGCAGGTACGGCGCGCGCAGCCAGATGCCGTCAGTCGGCGTGTTGCTGTAGCTCTGGGTCTTGCGATAGGCACCGAAGTCGAACGGCGGTTTCTTGAAGGTGTGGAACGCCGTCACCAGACCGGTGGTGAACGAGTCCAGCCGATGCGGATCGGTGCCCAGTTGATCGATGTTGGTGGTGACCTGCCCGGTATCGGCGCGGCCAAAGTCGTGGCACGCGGCGCAATTGGCTTCCCAGATCGGTTTGCCCTGCGCAACTTTCGCCTGATCCAGCGCCCACGGCCACGCCGGCGCCTTGTGCCCGAGCAGCCAGTTGGTCACTCGGTTGAAGCTCGGCGGCAGCACCGATTCCGGGGTCGCGCCCACGGCCATCGCGGCGGCGTAGTTGCGTTCGTGGATCTTGTTGTTATTGCCGTCCCAGTGCAGGTACATCGATTCCCGCGGCTTCTGGTTCCACACTTGCGGCAGATCGACGGTGCCGATGGTCGAGTCATCCGGGAAGCCGAACACCACCATTTTCGTCGGGTTGAAGGTGTCGGTGCGGCCCGGGCCCTGTTGCGGACGCAGCTTCTGCCAGGCGTAGGCCTGTTTCTGCTTGAGCAAAGCGCTCTTCGCCATCGGAATAATCAGATATCGGTTGTAGAGTTTCTCGAAAAAGCCCAGTTGGAATTTGCCGTTGATCGCCGCCATCACCGCGTCGGTGGTGAATTTCGGGTCGCTGGCGCAATCGTAGGCGAACCACTGGAAGGCCTGCAGTTGCAGGGTGTTGGCCGGCGCGCTGGGTACGTTGACCGCAACGTCGCTGGCATTGGCGCGGTAGGAGCCGGTGTGACACAGCGCGCAGTTCGGTTCCACGGTCGGGTAACCGATCTGCCGCTTGGCCATGCCGATCGGCAGGTCCTTGCCGTTCTCATAGAGAAAGCCGAGGACTTCCCAGCCGCCGGGTTTGGGCAGTTTTTCCGGGCACATCTGCGGCAGCACGGCGAACAGGTAATACGGGATCCGCGCTTCGATGCCCAGGCCGATGGCGGCGTATTTGTAGTGATCTTCGTCGGAGGCGTATTCCTGCTCCGGCACCACGCGCAGCATCTGGTACCAGGTCTGGTAACCGATGAAACCGAGCAGCGCCAGTACGACCAAGGTACCGACCTTGAAGGCATGGCTCTGCCATTGCCGCGCCCAGGCCGCGCGCCACTCGCGCCAGCCATCGCACAGCAGCGCCCATGGCCGGTTCGCGGGCGTGGTGCCGAGGTACAGCAGAATGCCGAGGATCAGGAAAAAGCTCAGATCGCCCATCAGCATCGGCACGAACACCGAGCCTTGAATGCTCGTATTGATCAGGTAAATCCAGAACACCACGGCGATCAGCCGCGTCAGCACGCACAGCCAGGAATGCACCACATAGCGCGGCGCGTTGAAGCCCGACGGCATGTAAAACACGCTGATGCCCACCAGCAGCATCCCGGCGTTTTCCAGCCACGGGTCGGAGAGTTGCGGCGGCAGACCGACCACCGATGTCAGCAACCCCGGCGCGAACAGCGCCGGGATCGCGAACACCATGTTCATCGCAATGCCGATCCAGATGAAGCGTTGAAACCAGCGGATGTAGGTATCCATGTCATCCATTTCCTTGTGCAGACCTTAGGAGAGTCCCTCTGTGTGATGAGCTTTTGTGGCGAGGGAGCTTGCTCCCGCTCGGCGGCGAAGCCGTCGTAAACCCGGCAGATGCGGTGGTTCAGGAAAACCGCACTCTCAGGTTTTGGGGCCGCTTCGCAGCCCAGCGGGAGCAAGCTCCCTCGCCACAGGAAAACCTCATCAGCCGAGGGCCGTCTTCTCCAGGTGTTCAAGGATGATCGGATACACATCCACCACCGCGTTCTTGCCGAACATGCAGTCGATGTGACCGTAACCCGGCACTACGTGCCGGCTGTAGCGCTCCGGCCCGTGGGCTTCGCAGACTCGCTGGTAGGTCTTGAGCGTGCTTTCCGGCAGGTAACACTGGTTCTCCGCGCCGCTGATAAAGCAGATCGGCATCGTCAGCCGCTGGAAGTGCGGCATGTACACATCGTTGCCTTTGAAATCCACCAGATGCCCTTTGCGCACGATCAGCGCCAGGTGCTCGAAGGTCTCGATGTTCGATTCGCCGAACAGCTCGTGCAGGTTGTCGTGCAGGGTTTCGTTGAGCGTGTCGTGGCGGTACAGCGAGGCGTACATGAAGGTGATGCGGTGGCACACCGGGTTGGTGCAATAACCCTGCGCCTCGATCCGCGCGTAACCGTTTAGGGCCTTGTCGTAGAGGCGGTTGAACCAGTTTTCCTTGCTGTCAGCGTAAGCCGTCATCGATTTGATACCGATTGCATCGAGCATGCCCGGCAGGTGCAAACCGGCCTTCAACCCGGTAGCCGTGGCAACCACAGTGTCAGCGGCAATCTGCGAGCAGACCACCGAACGCACACCCTGCAGCCCTGCCAGCAACGACATGAAGAATGTCGTCGCGCCGTAGCAATGCACCACGCACTGCACGTCTTTGGCCTGCGTCTCCTGCTGAATTTGCGCAATGGCAGCCTTGAAGTCGTACTGGGCAATCTGGTCGCCATTCCATTCCTTCTTGCTCGCCGGCAGCAGAATGCTCACGCGGAAATCCAGCAGCCACACGTCATAGTCGTGCTTGCACAGGTACTCCAGCAGGTTGGTCTGGATGGTGTCGGTGGAAAAGATATTCGAGCCGACGCCCAGGCCATGCACCAGCATCACCGGGCCTTTGCTACCGGCCTGATAACGGGTCAGGCGCAGCTCGACGCCGTCCTCGGTGGGGAAGAAATGCACCGCCGGGATCGGTGCATCCAGTGGCCGTTTCAGGCGTGGAGGCGCGTCGGGGTTGAAGTAGATATCGCCAGCGAAGACCCCGCCGTAACTCTCCCAGAGAATCCCGGCGAAGAACTTGCCGAAACGCGCCAGGCCTTCGATGCGCTCGCGCTCGTTACGCGCGTTGAGCACTTTCATGGTGGTCATCTGCTTGGCGAAATCGGTCGGATGAATGTGCATCACCCCGGAGCCGATCACCTCGCCCGACTTGTCCGGCCCGCGGTACAGCGTCACGTACAGGGTGCTGGTGTCGTGCCAGATGTTCAGCACGCCGTTGTCTTCCGGCACGGTTTTGAAGGCGCTGAAGAAATAGTCGTTGCCGTCCTCGGCGGTCAGTTTCATGTCGTATTTCATGTGCCGTGTGTCGACCTGCTGCTCGAATTGTTCGAACAGATTGAACACGCCGTTGCTGGCGGTCAGCGGTTGCGGCGACAGCGCCGGGGCATTGACCGTACCGACAATGGTCGCGGCGTGCTCCGGTTCCTTGATCATCCGGTTGAGGTCGTTAGCGGTGATGGTCAGGGTAAAGTCGATCGGCGAATTATCTGCCTCACCGCGTTTGGCCGCCGCTTCGTAGACTTTCAGATCGGTGCTTTGCGCGGCGGTGAAGGCGCGGGAGAAATAGCCTTTCATGGTTTCGGTGAACTGCACGCCGAGAGTCGGTGGTGCCACCTGTTTGCGCGGTGCCGACGGCAGCGTGTAGTCGATCTGCCAACCACGGTCGGCGGCGAGCAGGCCCATGTTGCGCTCGCTCACGGCGGAGATGGTCAGCAGCGGATTGACCGCCAGCGAGGTCGGGATCACCGCGCCGTCGGTCACGTACAGACTGGCGTAAACATCGGTGCCGGCCGCGCCGCTGAACACCTGGCCCTTGTGATTGACCACGCCTTGCGTCGCGTCTTCGCCCATCACGCAACCGCCCAGCGGATGCACCGAGACGATGCTGTGCTTGAGCAGCCTGGTCCAGATCGGATTCTCCACCCACACCCCGCCCAACGCCTTGGTGCTCTGGTACAGACGCTCATTGCCGAGTTTGAAGTTTTCCTGCTCGCCGACACCCGGCCAGTCGATGCGCAACTGGTCCTTGTTGTCGAGAATCATCCGGCCCTGGCCGCTGTCGTGGCTCATGATCAGGTAGGTCTGCATGTTGTGCAGCGCGCCATAATACGGCCCGCGCAGGAAGCTCTCGGCCTCGCGCTCCTTGTAGCCGAGCTTGCCGCTGAAACTGTCGTCCGTGGCCTTGCCGATCATCTCGGCAAACCCGGCCATCGCCGGTACCATCGGCCGGCCGAGGGCGCCAGGGATCGAGCCTTCCTCGATGACCATGCGGCTGCGCCAGTCACCTTCGGTGCGCATGTCGATGATCGAGGTGATGCACGGGCCGACCGGTTGCAGTTCCTTGGCCGAATGCGCACCGAAACCGATGCCGTTGATGATCTGCTCGCAGTTGTGGCCGAAGCCGAGAATGTCACCGTTGCCGCTCATGTTCTCGCCGAGCTGACCGGACATCACCAGACCCTTGTCCCGCGAACGCAGAAGGATCTCGGTAGAGCCGAGGGTGCCGGCGGAGACCACGACGATATCGGCCTTCACGAACAGCGTCGGCGCGTCGAATTTCTCGCGCCCGCTGTCGAGGTACTGGAAGTGCACGATCCAGCCATCGCCGTCGCGCTCCAGATGCCGCACCTCAGCCTGGCAGAAAATCTCCGCGCCATGGTTCCAGGCATCCGGCAGATAGTTCATCAATGTGGTGTTCTTGGCCTTGTTGTTACAGCCCGAGACGCAGTCGCCGCACTGGTTGCACGGCAGTTGCTCGACGCCGACGTGGTTGAGGTTGTTCGGCAGTTTGTCGAAGGTCACGTTGATCGGTGGCTTGTAGAAATGCGCGCCTTGCTTGAGGTAGTCCGCAGACTTTTTGTTGGCGTCGAGCTTGGGCAGGTTCGGTGCGCTGTTCGGGTACGGATTAGGCTTGAGCATTTCCCGGGCACGGGCGTAACCGTCCTTGAGCAGCGTGTCGCGGTGCTCGCGTACCGCCTGCGGCCAGCGTGGATCCTCGAACACCCCGGGTTCCGGCTCCAGGGAAACATTGGCGTTGATCAGCGATGTACCGCCGAGGCCGCAGCCGACCACCACGTTCTGCTGGGCGTTGACGTGCAGATCGAACAGCCCGGTGCGCGAGCCGATGTGGCCGTCCGGGTCATGCACCTGCAACTCTTCGGTCGCGGCGATCATGGTGTTGGGGTATTCACCGGGCTGGATTTCCCGCCCGCGTTCGAGCAGGCACACCTGCTTGCCGGCCCGGGACAGGCGCGACGCAGCAATGCCGCCGCCATAACCGGAGCCGATGACGATCACGTCGTAGTGTTCCTTGATCTCGCTGATGGGCGTTGCGATGCGTGTCATGAGGGTGTTCCTCTTCTCAGGCAGATGGGGCAACTCTGCGGTTGCCTGCAATCTATGGGCGAACGGGCACCTGGCCTCCGGGTCGAGCCCGGCGACAGCACAGCGGTTAAAGCAGGAGGTCGCTACAGACGAGCGCGTTGATTGGCCGCACGACGTAACGTGCGCTTGCGTGGCGAGGGGGGATGGCGGTGTGGGCGGCTATCCATCATGCGTTCTCCCAGAACCTGATGTGGATAAGTGACGGCTGTCCTTGTGCCATTGCAGTGAAGACAGCGCAGGAATCGAAGTCAAGGCAACGGTTTAGAACTGTATGAAATCTGATCAATTGCTGTTTGGACTATGCCCGACGGGGCCTGCAGGGTTTGGCAAACAAGTTATCCACATAACCGCCCACAGCAATTGGGGGTAACTGTGGATGACTGGAAAAATAACTCGCTGATTTGTGAAGAAAAATCGTGACTTATCCAGAATGATGGTTTGCCAGACACATTGGCTATTTTTTGATCAAGTCTTTGTAAGCCACGGTTTTCATGGCTTGTAGAGGATGGCGAACACGTTATCCACAGAAGCACCAACAGAGTTCGGGGGTAACTTCGCGGCGGCTGTGGAAAAGCGCTGAGGGCTGTGTGAAATCGCGGTTTACACGGGGATTATCAGCTTTAAAAGCTTAATCGATCAATTATTGATCAATCCTATAAAGGCCACGTTTTATATGGCTTGCAGCGGACAGCGAACATCTTGTCCACAGAAGCGCCAACAGAGATTGGGGGCAACTCTTGAAGTTATTCAGGAGAAAAAGCCCGGAAAAACCGTGACTTAGGCTGGTTGTTTTTTGAGCTGGAGCCTGGAGGGCTTGATTGGCGTGGGGTACAGGGATGGGCGAACACGTTATCCACAGATCCGCCAACAGGGATTGTGGGTAAACACACTGAGATCTGCTGCCCCTTAACCAATGTGGGAGCGGGCTTGCTCGCGAAAGCGGTGGGTCATTCAACTTTGATGCAGCTGAAACGACGCTTTCGCGAGCAAGCCCGCTCCCACAGGGGGTGTTCAGTGTCTGGAAGATCGTGGCTAGCGAACGACGCCTTCTTCGATCAGGAGTTTGAGGATCGCTTCCGCCCCGGCCTGCGCTGTAACGCCCTTGAGCACTTGCCCACCACCACCGCTGGCCTTGGCCGTCGCCGCTTTCATGCGGTCGGCACCGCTTTTGGCCTTGATCACCTTCAAACGTTTCGGCCGTGGCTTGGCCGGTTGCAAGGTGGCAATCGCGAGCAACTCATCGTCCACCACTTCGATGTCTTCAGCCTGCAAAACTCCGCGTCGCGCCGGACCGTAGGCACTCTGTCGAGGTTTGGGCGCGGCGTTATCCACAGTCGCCAGAAACGGCAGCTTCACCTTCAACCGCCGCCGCTGCCCACGGGGCAAGGCTTGCAGCACCAGCGCCGAACCATCATTGATCGACTCGATCTGCGCCAGCCCGACCACCAGCGGCCAGCCCAGCCCTTCGGCGAGCAAGAACGGCAACATGCCCGAGCCTTCGCCGGTTTCCGCCTGACTGCCGGTCAGCACTACCTGGGCGCCGGCATCACGCAGATACGCGGTCAGCGCCGGCAAGGCGTCGGCGCCAGCGGGTTGCTCCAGCACATGCAGCTGTTCCAGGCCCATGCCCAGATAGGCGCGCAGCGCCGGTTCCGCGACATCTCCGGCGTGCAGCACTTGCAGGTTATCCCCAGCCAGTTGCAGGCCCAGTTCTACGGCGCGGGCATCCTGTTCGGCGCGGCGTGGCCGGCCCGAGGTCGGATGGGCACCGATGGAAACCAGACTGATGATCTTTGTGCTCATAACCCGTTCCTTAAGCCGCATCGCGCTTGGCTTCGTTGCGGTAAGCCGCTACCGCCGCGATCAACGCCTGAAGAATTTCCGCGCTCTCGCCAATCACCGACAGGTCGGCGCGTTTGATCATGTCGCAACCGGGGTCGAGGTTGATCGCCACCACCTTGTCGCAGGCACCGATGCCTTGCAGGTGCTGGATCGCCCCGGAGATACCCACAGCCACATAAACCCGTGCGGTGACCCAGGTGCCGGACGCGCCGACCTGCCGATCACGCGCCATGAAGCCATCGTCCACCGCGACCCGCGAGGCGCCTTCGGTGGCGCCGAGCGCCGCAGCGGTCTGGTGGAACAGCGCCCAGTCCTTGACCCCGTTGCCGCCGGAGAAAATGAATTCGGCCTCGGCCATCGGAATCGCCGCCGGGTCCACCGCGACCGCACCAAGATCCTCGATCCGCGACAGGCTGCGCGCCACCGTTGTGGATAACTCCACCGGCAGCGCCTCATGACGGGTTTCGCTGACCGGTTCCGCGCATTCGGCTGCGGCCAGAATCAAACGTGCGACCGGTCGCGCCAGGTCTTGCAGGCCCGCGCCAGCGCGACCGATGCATTCCTGATCCTTGACCTGCCAGACTCGCGTTGCCGGCCGTTCGCCCAGTGCCGCGGCAAAACGCCGACCGAGTTCGCCGCCACCGCTGCGGCTGTCCGGCAGCAGCCAGTGGCGCGGATTGAACTGGTTATCCACAGCCCGCAGGCCCTGCACCCGTTGCTCCGGTGCATAACCGCTGAATTGGTCGCCCTCCAGTACCAGCAAGCGATCGACGCCGGCCGTGGCGAAGGCGTTCTCTTTGTGCTCGCCAAACACCACCGCCAGCACCGCGCCGTCGTTGCCGGCCAGTTGATGAGCCAGGCCGAGCAAGTCGCGGTCGTGGCTGCTCAGGCGGCCGCCGACCATGTCCGGCACCACGCTGATGTAGAACGCCGGGGCTGGCACCTGATGCAGCGGCAACTGCACTTCAACCGTGGCCGAACGTTTGACCGCCCCGCCCTGTTGCGCGCCGCTGTGATCGATACGCTTGATGCCGTTGGGGCCGATGAATCCGATGCCGTGCAGGTTCTTGCGGATGACGCCATTGGGGCCCATCCAGCTGTGTTGCGCCGGTTGCATGGCCGCGTGCAGCGGATGCAGGCGGTTACGCGCAATCCATTCGGCGCGCGGGTCGCGGCGGATAATGTCGCTCATCAGTGGGCCTCCGCAGGTTCACGTTTGGCCGGGGTGGCAGGCTTGTTCGGCGCGGCGTCTTCGAGCAGCGCGTCGGCCACCAGTTCGGCGATGTCCTTGATCAGCGGACGCGGTTCGACCACGCCTTCGAGCATCGCCGTGCACTGTGGACAACCTACTGCCACCAGCTCGGCGCCGGTCTCGCGGATGTCATCCATGCGCATGTCGGGAATCCGCTGCTTGCCCGGAATGTCGGTGATCGGCGCACCGCCACCGCCGCCGCAGCAGCGCGAACGGAAGCCGGAACGTTGCATCTCTTTGACCTCGATGCCGAGGGCGCGCAGCACTTCACGCGGCGCCTCGTACTCGCCGTTGTAGCGGCCGAGGTAGCACGGGTCGTGGTAGGTCACGCTGTTGCCTTTGTGCTGACCGAGGTTCAGCGCACCGGCCTGGATGATTTCCGCCATGTAGGTGCTGTGGTGCTGCACCAGGTAGTTGCCGTCGAACGCGCCGTACTCGTTTTTCAGCACATGGAAGCTATGCGGATCGCAGGTGACGATGCGGTTGAAGCTGTATTTGGCCAGGGTCTGGACATTGCGTTTGGCGAGCAGCTGGAAGGTCGCTTCGTCGCCTAAACGCCGGGCCACGTCACCGCTGTCACGTTCTTCGAGGCCGAGTACGGCGAAGTCGACCTTCGCGGCTTTCAGCACTTTGACGAACGCACGCAAGGTGCGCTGGTTACGCATGTCGAAGGCACCGTCGCCGACCCAGAACAGCACGTCGGTGGATTTCTTTTCGCTGAGCAGAGTGAGGTTCAGATCCGCCGCCCAGTTCATCCGCCCGCCCGGAGCGAAACCGCCGGGGTTGTCAGTGGCGATCAGGTTTTCCAGGACCTCGGCACCCTTGTTCGGGGTCGCGCCTTTTTCCAGCGTCAGATGGCGGCGCATGTCGACGATGGCGTCGACGTGCTCGATCATCATCGGGCATTCCTCGACGCAGGCACGGCAGGTGGTGCACGACCACAGGGTTTCGGCATCGACCAGACCATTGACGATAGGTTGATGCGGATTGCCGCTGTGCTCACCGATTGGCTTGCCCGGATAAGGGCTACCGGCAAACTTCGCGTCAGTGCCGCCAGCGAGGCCGACGACCATGTCCTGAATCAGCTTTTTCGGGTTCAGCGGCTGGCCGGCAGCGAAGGCCGGGCACGCCGCTTCGCACTTGCCGCACTGCACGCAGGCGTCAAAACCGAGCAACTGGTTCCAGGTGAAATCCTTGGGTTTTTCCACGCCGAGCGGCGCGCTTGGATCATTCAGATCCAGCGGTTTCAAACCGGTGGAACGACCGCCGCCAAAGCGCTCGGCGCGGCGGTGCCAAGCCAGGTGCAGGGCGCCGGCGAAGGCGTGCTTCATCGGCCCGCCCCAAGTCATGCCGAAGAACAGCTCCGACACGCCCCACAAAACGCCGAGCCCGAGAATCGCCGCCAGCAGCCAGCCGCCGAAGTTCTCCGGGAGAATTCCGGCCACCGGCAGGGTCACCAGGAAGAACGAGGCGGAGAAAGCCAGCAGGCTTTTCGGCAGGCGCATCCACGGGCCTTTCGACAACCGTGCCGGCGGATTGAGCCGGCGCCGATAAACGAAGAGCGCACCGACGAACATCACCGCCGTCATCAACAGCAGCGCATAGCCGAGGATGCGGTTATGCAGGCCGAAACCGTGCACCAGAATCGCCAGCACGATCGACGCTACCGCACCACCGGCCGTGGCGACGTGGGTGTTGGCGATGTATTTGTCCCGCGCCACCACGTGGTGCAAGTCGACCATGTAACGCTTGGGCATGGCCAACAGGCCGCCGATCAGATCGACCTTCGAGGCCCGGCCCCGACGCCACATGGCCACCCGCCGCAACGCGCCGAGCACCGCAAGGGCCAGGGCTGCGAACAACAGGATTGGAAGAAGGGTGTTCAACATGGTGAAGCTCCCACCAGTACAGCCTGGAGAAACACGGTCCGCTTTACTGTGGGAGCGAGCCTGCTCGCGAAAGCGCTGGGTCAGTCGACATCATCGTCAACTGACAGATTGCATTCGCGAGCAGGCTCGCTCCCACAGGGTTTGGTGCAAGTCTTAGAAGTCTTTGCAAAGGCGCAACGCGTCATAGATCGCAGCATGGGTATTACGCTGCGCCACGCAGTCGCCGATGCGGAATAGCAAGTAGCCGTCACCGGTGCTGCTCAACGATGGCTGCGGCTGGATCGCGAACAACGCTTCCACGTCGATCTGGCCCTTGTTGCGCGAACCCTCTTTGAGCGCGTAGTAGATTTCCTCATCCGGACGCACGCCGTTTTCCACCACCACCTGATCGACCACCCGCTCCTCTTTGGCGCCGGTGTATTCGTTCTCCAGCACCGCCACCAGCTTGTCGCCTTCGCGATAGACCTTTTCCAGCATCATGTCGCCGGTCATGATCACTTCTTTCGGGTACATGCTGCGGTAGTAAGTCGGGAACGATGTGCCGCCGATGGCCACGCCCGGTTTGATGTCGTCGGTGACGATCTCGACCTGGCTCCCCTTGTCAGCGAGGAAGTCGGCGACCGACATGCCGGTAAACTCGCAAATGGTGTCGTAGACCAGCACGTTCTTGCCCGGCGCGACCTTGCCGTCGAGCACGTCCCAGCTGCTGACCACCAGCCCTTCGGCAGCGCCCCAGTGTTCGTTCTGCTCAAGGAATGGATGCCCACCGACCGCCAGCACCACCACGTCCGGACGCAGATCCATAATGGTTGCCGCATCGGCCGCAGTGCCCAGACGCAGGTCGACTTTCAGCCGCGCCAGTTCCAGCTGGAACCAGCGGGTGATGCCGGCGATCTGGTCGCGCTGCGGCGCTTTCGACGCGGTAGTGATCTGCCCGCCGATAAATTCTTTCTTCTCGAACAGGGTCACGTCGTGGCCACGCTCGGCAGAGACGCGTGCTGCTTCCATCCCGGCCGGGCCGGCACCAACGATCACCACTTTGCGTTTGACGCCTGTGGACTTCTCGATGATGTGCGGCACGCCCATGTATTCACGAGAGGTCGCGGCGTTCTGGATGCACAGCACGTCCAGACCTTGATACTGACGGTCGATGCAGTAGTTGGCGCCGACGCACTGTTTAATCTGGTCGATCTGGCCCATCTTGATCTTGGCGATCAGGTGCGGGTCGGCGATGTGCGCGCGGGTCATGCCGACCATGTCGACGTAACCGCCTTCAAGGATGCGCGTGGCCTGGTTCGGGTCCTTGATGTTCTGCGCGTGCAGCACCGGCACCTTGACCACTTCCTTGATCCCGGCGGCCAGGTGCAGGAACGGCTCCGGCGGGTAACTCATGTTCGGAATCACGTTGGCCAGGGTGTTGTGGGTGTCGCAACCCGAGCCGACGACGCCGATGAAATCGAGCATGCCGGTGTCGTCGTAATACTTGGCGATCTGCTTCATGTCCTCGTGGGAGAGACCGTCCGGGTGGAACTCGTCACCGCAGATACGCATGCCCACGCAGAAATCGTCACCGACCTCAGCGCGCACGGCTTTCAGCACTTCCAGACCGAACTTCATCCGGCCTTCGAAGCTGCCACCCCATTCGTCGGTACGCTTGTTGACGCGCGGGCTCCAGAACTGGTCGATCATGTGCTGGTGCACGGCCGACAGCTCGACGCCGTCCAGACCACCGGCCTTGGCGCGGCGCGCCGCCTGGGCGTAGTTGCCGATCACCCGCCAGATTTCTTCCGGCTCGATGGTCTTGCAGGTCGCACGGTGCACGGGTTCACGAATACCCGACGGCGACATCAGGGTCGGCCAGTGGAAACCATCCCAACGCGAGCGTCGGCCCATGTGGGTAATCTGGATCATGATCTTGGCGCCATGCTTGTGCATGGCGTCGGCCAGGTTCTGGAAGTGCGGAATGATCCGGTCGGTGGACAGGTTGACCGAACTCCACCATTGCTGCGGACTGTCGATGGCGACCACCGACGAACCGCCGCAGATCGCCAGGCCAATGCCACCCTTGGCTTTCTCTTCGTAGTATTTGACGTAGCGCTCGGTGGTCATGCCACCGTCAGTCGCGTAGACCTCGGCGTGCGCGGTGCTGAGCACGCGGTTACGGATGGTCAGTTTGCCGATCTGGATCGGCTGGAACATTGCTTCGAAAGCCATGGCGGGTTCCTCGACTTACAACGGCTTGACGGTGAACAGGCCGTCGTCGTGGCCTTCTTCGGAGCCACCGTAGACTTGCTCGGCAACCGTACGAATCTTGCTGCCGCGAGCGGCGAGGATCTGGTCCATGGCGCCGGCAAACCAGCCGGTGAACATGTAGTCAACCTTGCGCCCGACCTTGCCGTAGACGTAGACGAACGCGGAGTGTTCGAGCTTGACGCTGGCGGTGCCTTTGTCGAGATCGATGTCCTGAATCTTGAACAGGCCCCAGCCGCGTTGCGACAGACGCTTCATGTAGTGCTCGAACACGGCGACGCCTTCCAATCCGTGGCATTCGGCTTCTTTTTCACACCAGTGCCAGGCGGACTTGTAGCCGGCCTTGTAGAGGATCTCGGCATAGGCCTCGGCGCCCAGCACTTCCTCGATGCCCATGTGGTTATTGACGAAAAAGTGACGCGGCACGTACAGCATCGGCAGGGCGTCGGAGGTCCAGACACCAGTCTCGCTGTCGACTTCGATTGGCAATTGCGGGGCGATCTTGGCCATGGAAACTTAACTCCAGAAAAATTCGTGGTTGGTGCCGAGCGAAGCTTTTGCTTTGCTCTTATAAACAAGCCGTATGAATGACTTTGGAGCCGTAGCGAGCACGTCGAGAGCAAGGAAGGACCGGAGCGACAAGCGAGACAGTACGGGACGTACGGCGAGTTTGGCGCGAGGACCTGACGCAGCTATCGGCGAGCGGAGTAGGCTCCAGAGTTATTCATTCGCCCCAGACGTCTTTGAGGACGTTCACCCAGTTCTCGCCCATGATCTTGCGCACCACACGCTCGGAGTGGCCGCGCTTGAGCAGGGTTTCGGTCAGGTTCGGGAACTCGCCGACAGTGCGGATGCCCAGCGGGTTGATGATCTTGCCGAAGCTGGTCAGACGACGGGCGTAGCCCTTGTCGTGGGTCAGGTATTCGAAGAAGTCCTGGCCGTGCCCCTGGGTGAAGTCGGTGCCGATGCCGATGGCGTCTTCGCCGACGATGTTCATGGTGTATTCGATGGCTTCGGCGTAATCGTCGATGGTCGAATCGATGCCCTTGGCGAGGAATGGTGCAAACATGGTCACGCCGACAAAACCGCCGTGGTCAGCAATGAACTTCAGTTCAGCATCGGACTTGTTGCGTGGGTGCTCTTTCAGACCCGACGGCAGGCAGTGGGAATAGCAGACCGGTTTTTTCGATTCGAGGATGACTTCTTCGGACGTCTTGGAGCCGACGTGGGACAGGTCGCACATGACGCCGACGCGGTTCATCTCGGCGACGATTTCGCGACCGAAGCCCGA
This sequence comes from Pseudomonas sp. AM14(2022), assembly GCF_036346455.1. Taxonomy (NCBI): domain Bacteria; kingdom Pseudomonadati; phylum Pseudomonadota; class Gammaproteobacteria; order Pseudomonadales; family Pseudomonadaceae; genus Pseudomonas; species Pseudomonas sp. AM14(2022). The sequence goes on along the minus strand of NZ_JAOTNY010000001.1, from coordinate 765,090 downwards.
CAGGCCGCCGTCACGCTCGTAGCAACCGGTGCCGACCAGGTTCTGGGTGTTGTAGCACATCTGCACGATGCCGACGCCGAGCTGCTTGAACACCTCGACATAGCCGATCTGGTCTTCGAACGCGTGGGCGTTCTGGAAGCCGAAAAGGATGCCGGTCTTGCCCTGCTCCTTGGCGCGGCGGATGTCGGCGGTGGTGCGCACCGGCATCACCAGGTCGCTGTTTTCGCGGATCAGCTTCTGGCTGGCGGCAATATTGTTCACGGTCGCCTGAAAGCCTTCCCACACCGACACAGTGCAGTTGGCCGCCGTCAGACCGCCCTTGCGCATGTCTTCGAACAGCTCGCGGTTCCATTTGGCAATGATCAGACCGTCGATAACGATGCTGTCGGCGTGTAATTCGGCTGGGCTCATCAGGCGTCCCCTTATTGGCGATTCATGCGCCGAATCGTCTGCCGGCGCTTTGGGGCCAGCATATGCCTCGGTGCCGGGGCGACCGGGTGCAAAAACGACAGGGGAATTGCCGAAAGCGTCAATCCGCGACAAAGGGTCGCCAGGCGCCCCGATCAGCTACCTGTTCAAGCCCGCCAGCTTGAGCCAGAATCTGGCGCATCTTGGATACACCACTGGATTAGAGCGGCGACAACCATGAAATCGATCTTCCTGGCTTTGGCACTGATGGCGACCGGCGTACACGCCGCCGAAGACACCGACAACAACCCGTGCGACGCGGTGGAAAACGACGTCCAGACCCTGGAATGCTCGACCTACAGCCGCACCACTGCCGAAGACCTGCTCAAGGACAACTACGCCAGCCTCAACGAGCGCATGCAGACCACCTACGGCAAAAACGCCGCGCAACTGGCCGACATCACCGCCAAATTGAAAACCGCCCAGCAACAATGGCTTAAAACCCGCGACGCCGATTGCGCGGTGGAAGCATTCCCCGCCACCGAAGGCAGCAAGGCGTTCAAGATTGCGCAGAATGACTGCGTGGCACGGATGAGTGATGAGCGGTCGGAGTTTTTGGAGTCGATTGGGCAGGAGTGATTCGGGAAGTTCGGCAACATGCCGACAAACGTTGTTGATTGGCCGACTGGAAAATATAAGTAAAGATTCGAAAATCTTATAAAAGACTTATATTTCCAGTGCCATGACTCAATCTGTCGACATCCAAATCATCAACGATGCCGAGGGCAACCCGGCCTTTGTAGTCATTCCCTACGCTCAATACGTCGCGCAGAAAATGCAGCCCGATCTGATCCCGCATGAGGTGGTCAGTCGCATGGTTGACGGGGCGACACCGATCCGTGCCTGGCGCGAACACCTGAACCTGACTCAGGAAGAAGTGGCGAAACGTCTGGGAATTTCCCAGCCGGCGTTCGCTCAACAGGAAACAGTAGCGAAGCCACGCAAGGCAACCCGCGAGAAAATCGCAGCGGCGTTCGGCATCACCGCCAATCAGCTTGAGTTGTAGGCTGCCCTCTTCATTCAAAGGAATTCCCATGAACATCTGCGGCATCGAAATCAAAGGCAGCGAAGCGATCATCGCCGTGGCCTCCCTTGACGGGGCAACGCTGAGCCATGTGGCGCTCAACACCAAGAAAATCGCCCTCGACGATGATGACGAGGCAGCCAACGTCAAACGCTTCGCGGCGCAGGTCGCTTCGTTTGTGCGCGAGCATTCGATTGACCGGATTGCGATCAAGAAGCGCAGCAAGAAGGGTGAGTTTGCCGGTGGGCCGACCACGTTCAAGATCGAAGGTGTGTTTCAGTTGCTGGAGGGGTGCGAGGTAACGCTATTGTCGCCGCAGACGATCAATGCGCAGGCCAAGAAGCACAACTTTGAGCTGCCGGGGACGCTGAACAAGTATCAGCATGAGGCTTACAAGGCGGCGTGTTCGGCGTTGGTGAAGAAGTAACCTTTTCTTCAGACACTGAAGATCAAAAATGTGGGAGCGGGCTTGCTCGCGAATGCGGAGTGTCAGTCGACACATGAGTTGACTGATCCACCGCATTCGCGAGCAAGCCCGCTCCCACATTGGTTTTGTGTACATTCATTCAGGCTTGGGCGGTACGCCGGTCTTCGCGGGGGCAGCGAGCGAACCTCGCTCGATAGCTGCGGGTGAAATACGACGGTGATTCAAAGCCGCAGGCGATGCTGACTTCGAGCACGCTCATATCGGTCTGACGCAACAGCTGCCGGGCTTTCTCCAATCGCAGGCGCAGATAAAAATTGCTCGGTGTGTCGTTCAGATGCAGCCGAAACAGGCGCTCCAGTTGCCGCCGTGTCACCTTGATCGATTCCGCCAGTTGCAGCGTGGTCAGCGGTGGTTCGCTGTGTTGTTCCATCTCGCCAATCACTTGCACCAACTTCTTGTTGTTGATGCCGTAGCGCGTGGCGACTTCCATGCGCTGGTGGTCCTTGCGCGGACGAATCCGCCCCAGCACGAATTGTTCGCTGACCTGAATCGCCAGTTGCGGGCCGTGGGCCTGGGCGATCAGATCAAGCATCAGATCGATAGACGCCGTGCCGCCCGCCGAGGTGATGCGCCGCCGGTCAATCTCGAACAGTTCCTGGGTGACGCTGAGCTGTGGATAAGATTCCTTGAACGCATCGATGGCTTCCCAGTGCAGGGTCAGGCGATGGCCGTCAAGCAGGCCGGCCTCCGCGAGGACGAAGCTGCCGGTGTCGATAGCGCCAAGGGTCACGCCTTCGTTGTCCAACCGGCGCAGCCAGTGCTCAAGAGTCGGCGTGGCGAACTTCAGCGGTTCAAATCCGGCCACCACCAGCAACGTCGCACCTTTCTTCAGCGGCTCCAGCGCCGCGTCGGCGTTGACCGACATGCCATTGCTCGCCAGCACCGCCCCGCCATCGGCGCTGAGCACGTGCCAGCGGTACAGCTCGCCACGAAAACGGTTGGCTACCCGCAGCGGTTCGATCGCGGAGATAAAGCCGATGGCGGAAAACCCCGGCATCAGCAGAAAGTAGAAATCCTGGGACATGGGCGCACTCGGTTAGCGGGTAGCGTGGATCGTTGATACGCCGATTGTCGTCAGCGTTCAAGCGCACAGGTCGCTACAGTGCAAGAGCCAGTCGCCGCAGTGCGCTTTCAAAGGCCTACAGCTGCGTAACTTTGCATCACCGGCACGCCAGATGCCGGAACTCACAATAACGACCTGCCGAGGAACCCGACATGAAACGACTGATCAGCAGCTGTGTTCTTGCACTCAGCGGTACCGCTTTCTTGAGCGCCAGCGTCATGGCGGCCGAACCTGCGTCGTGCCAGAACGTGCGCATGGGCGTCGTCAACTGGACCGACGTGATCGCCACCAGTGCCATGACCCAGGTCCTGCTCGACGGCCTCGGCTACAGCACCAAACAAACCAGCGCCTCCCAGCAAATCATCTTCGCCGGGATCCGCGATCAGCGTCTGGACCTGTTCCTCGGTTACTGGAACCCGCTGATGACCCAGACCATCACCCCGTTCGTCGATGCCAACCAGGTCAAAGTCCTGCCGGCACCAAGCCTGAAGGACGCCCGCGCCACCCTCGCGGTGCCGACCTATCTGGCGGACAAGGGCCTGAAAACCTTCGCCGACATCGCCAAATTCGAGAAGGAGCTGGGCGGCAAGATCTACGGCATCGAGCCGGGTTCGGGCGCCAACACGCAGATCAAGGCGATGATCGCCAAGAACCAGTTCGGCCTCGGCAAATTCCAGCTGGTCGAGTCCAGCGAAGCCGGGATGCTCGCCGCCGTCGATCGCGCCGTGCGCCGCAAGGAAGCCGTGGTGTTCTTCGGCTGGGCGCCGCACCCGATGAACGTCAACGTGCAGATGACTTATCTCACCGGCAGCGAGGACGCCCTCGGCCCGAACGAAGGCATGGCCACGGTATGGACGGTCACCGCGCCGAAATACGCTGAACAGTGCCCGAACATCGGTCGGCTGCTGAGCAACCTGACGTTCACCGCCGAAGACGAGAGCCGGATGATGCAGCCACTGCTCGATCACAAGGACGCCTTCGAGTCGGCCAAGCAATGGCTCAAGGATCACCCCGAAGACAAGCAGCGCTGGCTGGAAGGTGTGACCACCTTCGACGGCAAACCGGCCGCTGAAAATCTGCAACTGACCAGTAAATAACCCCCGTTTGAAAAGCCCTCACCCTAACCCTCTCCCCAGGGAGAGGGGACTGACCGACGCTTCGCAGCCCGAGAAAGGGCTGCGAACAGACTCAACACGCCTGAAGGAAACCGCACCATGAACCATGACGTCATCATCACCTGCGCACTTACCGGTGCTGGCGACACGACCGCCAAGAGCCCCCACGTGCCGGTCACCCCGAAACAGATTGCAGCGGCTGCGGTGGAAGCGGCCAAGGCCGGCGCCACCGTCGTCCATTGCCATGTGCGCGACCCGCAGACCGGCAAGTTCAGCCGTGACGTGGCGCTGTACCGCGAAGTGATGGAGCGCATCCGCGAGGCCGACGTCGACATCATCGTCAACCTCACCGCCGGCATGGGCGGCGACCTCGAAATCGGTGCCGGCGAGCACCCGATGGAGTTCGGCCCGAACACCGATCTGGTCGGCCCGCTGACCCGTCTGGCTCACGTTGAAGAACTGCTGCCGGAAATCTGCACCCTCGATTGCGGCACGCTGAACTTCGGCGATGGCGACACCATTTACGTCTCGACCCCGGCGCAACTGCGCGCCGGCGCCAAGCGCATCACCGAGCTGGGGGTGAAGGCCGAGCTGGAAATTTTCGACACCGGCCACCTGTGGTTCGCCAAGCAGATGATCAAGGAAGGCTTGCTCGACAACCCGCTGTTCCAGCTGTGCCTGGGCATCCCGTGGGGTGCGCCGGCCGACACCACCACCATGAAAGCCATGGTCGACAACCTGCCCGCCGATGCGGTGTGGGCCGGGTTCGGCATCGGCCGCATGCAGATGCCGATGGCCGCGCAAGCGGTGCTGCTCGGCGGCAACGTGCGGGTTGGTCTGGAAGACAACCTGTGGCTGGACAAGGGCGTGCTGGCGACCAACGGTCAACTGGTCGAACGCGCCAACGAGATCCTCAGCCGCCTCGGCGCCCGCGTGCTGACCCCGGCTGAGGGTCGCAAAAAGATGGGGCTGACCCAGCGCGGCTGACCCAACCACCCATTTCCCTCTGTGAAATGAATTCTGTGGTGAGGGGATTCATCCCTGATGGGTGGCGAAGCCGCCCCAAGACCTGACAACCCGGGGCATCAGATAGACCGAGAGTGCTGGTTTTACGACTGCTTCGCAGTCGATCGGGGCGGTGCGACGTTTCGCTAAATCCCCTCGCCACAAGACAGAGTTTCCACAGGACCACCGAACTCTCTCAGGAAATCACCATGAGCTTTATCACCGACATCAAAACCTTCGCCGCCCTCGGCAGCGGTGTTATCGGCAGCGGCTGGGTCGCGCGTGCCCTCGCCCATGGCCTCGACGTGGTGGCCTGGGACCCGGCGCCCGGCGCTGAAGCTGCGCTGCGCAAACGCGTGGCGAATGCCTGGGGTGCGCTGGAGAAAAACGGTCTGGCACCCGGCGCCTCGCAGGATCGTTTGCGCTTTGTCGCGACCATCGAAGAATGCGTGCGCGATGCCGATTTCATTCAGGAAAGTGCCCCGGAACGCCTCGAGCTGAAACTCGATCTGCACAGCAAAATCAGCGCAGCGGCCAAGCCTGATGCCTTGATCGGATCGAGCACTTCCGGCCTGTTGCCGAGCGAATTCTACGAGAGCTCGACCCACCCTGAACGCTGCGTAGTCGGTCACCCGTTCAACCCGGTCTACCTGCTGCCGCTGGTGGAAGTGGTCGGCGGCAAGAACACCGCGCCCGAGGCCGTGCAAGCGGCGATGAAAGTCTACGAATCCCTCGGCATGCGTCCGTTGCATGTGCGCAAGGAAGTGCCGGGATTCATCGCTGACCGTCTGCTCGAAGCGCTTTGGCGTGAGGCGTTGCATCTGGTCAACGACGGCGTGGCGACTACTGGCGAGATCGACGACGCGATCCGTTTTGGCGCCGGTCTGCGCTGGTCGTTCATGGGCACGTTCCTGACCTATACGCTGGCCGGCGGTGACGCGGGGATGCGTCACTTCATGTCGCAGTTCGGCCCGGCGTTGCAGTTGCCGTGGACTTATCTGCCGGCACCGGAACTGACCGACAAGCTGATCGACGATGTGGTCGATGGCACCAGCGACCAGCTCGGCCGCCACAGCATTTCAGCGCTGGAGCGCTATCGTGATGACTGCCTGCTGGCGGTGCTGGAGGCGGTGAAGACCACCAAGGAAAAGCACGGGATGAGTTTCAGCGAGTAATCCTTGCTCAGCAGTTCCGGCCCCTTCGCGAGCAAGCCCGCTCCCACAGGTGACCGCATTCCAATGTGGGAGCGGGCTTGCTCGCGAAGACGGCAGCCCAGTCACTATTAATGTTGGATCTGACACCATGCCCACTCTCACCACCTACCAAACCACCATCATCCCCGACTGGGTCGACTACAACGGCCACCTGCGCGACGCCTTCTACCTGCTGATTTTCAGCTACGCCACCGACGCGCTGATGGACCGTCTCGGCATGGACAGCAACAACCGCGAAGCCAGCGGCCATTCGCTGTTCACCCTGGAACTGCACCTGAATTATCTGCACGAAGTGAAGCTCGACGCCGAGGTCGAAGTGCGCACGCAGATCATCGGTCACGACAGCAAACGCCTGCACCTCTATCACAGCCTGCACCTGGCCGGCGACGAAAAGGAACTGGCCGGTAACGAGCAGATGCTGTTGCACGTCGATCTCGCCGGCCCACGTTCCGCGCCGTTCACCCCGGACACCTTGAGCCGCCTGCAAGCCATCGCCGCCGAGCAAGTCGATCTGCCCGCCCCGGCTTACATCGGTCGGGTCATCGCCCTGCCACCCGCCCGTTAATCCCTCCCACGCAAGGAGCCGCCATGCACACTGCTGCTGTTGCCGATTTCCGTACTTATCCGTTGATCAGCGCGCTGAGCGGCGTGCAGAACCTGGCGGATCGCGTTTCACTTGCCTGGGCCGACGGCCGCGTCAGCCCGTTCCATCACGTCTGGTTGCGAGATAACTGCCCGTGCGAGCAGTGCGTCTACAACGTCACCCGCGAACAGGTATTCGAGATCGTCGATGCTGCGCCGGATCCCGTCCCCGCCAACGCGCACATCGACAGCGACGGCTGTCTGCAGATCGACTGGCAGGACGGCCATCGCAGTCGCTTCGATCCGGGCTGGCTGCGCGCTCACGCCTATGACGACGAATCCCGCACCGAACGTCTGGCGGCCAAACCCAAGGCTTACCTGTGGCGCAGCGATTTGCAGCTACCGGTATTCGAATATTCAGCGCTGATGAACGACAACGGCGCGCTGCTGCAATGGTTGATCGCGGTGCGCGACATCGGCCTGACGCAAGTACGCGGCGTTCCCACCGAGCCGGGTTCGCTGAAGCTGATCGCGCAGCGCATTTCGTTCATCCGCGAGAGCAACTTCGGCGTGCTGTTCAACGTGCAGTCCAAGGCAGATGCCGACAGCAACGCCTACACCGCTTTCAACCTGCCATTGCATACCGATTTGCCGACTCGCGAGCTGCAACCGGGGCTGCAATTTCTGCATTGCCTGGTGAATGATGCCGAGGGTGGCGAGAGTATTTTCGTCGATGGTTTTGCGATTGCCGACGCGTTGCGTCAGGAAGCACCGGAGCTGTTCCAGGCGCTGTGCGAGATCCCCGTGGAATTCCGCAACAAGGATCGCCACAGCGACTATCGCTGCCTGGCGCCGATCATTGCGCTGGACGCGTTGGGCCGGGTCGCGGAGGTGCGCATGGCAAACTTTCTGCGCGGCGCATTCGATACATCGGTGGAGCAAATGCCGCTGCTGTACCGGGCCTATCGGCGCTTCATCGCCATGACCCGTGAGCCACGTTTTCGCCTGATGCAGCGACTCAATCCGGGTGAACTGTGGTGCTTCGATAATCGCCGCACGCTGCATGCGCGCAATGCGTTTGACCCGGCCACCGGGGCGCGGCATTTCCAGGGTTGCTACATCGATCGGGATGAGTTGTTGTCGCGGATTCTGGTGTTGCAACGGTAAACCGCGTCATCGTTCTTCGCGAGCAGGCTCGCTCCCAGACTGGAAATGCATTTCAAATGTGGGAGCGAGCCTGCTCGCGAAGGCGTCAGCGCCAACCACACCCCTCTCCCGGATTCACAGGCAAAAAAAGCCCCGATACAAGCCGTGACAGGATCGGGGCAGAGGGTACTGTTGAGGAGCTGCCAGTCGAGGGTGACCAAACCGTCTGTAGCGAGCTGAGGTCAGTGTGCCGACTCCCCTTGGCACTGAGTTAGCCGAAAACGACCTGTTCATAGCCGTCGCGGCCACTGCGACAAATCGCCCTTGCCGTGCCTCCACATGCCCACCAGAATCGAGTCACGACCTCCGTTGCCGAAGAAGGAAGCGCGCCATGATGTATGCCGATTTGATCGATCAGGAAGACTTGTTGGGCCAGCTCAAGGCATTGGGTTTTCAAGTACCGAGCGGTTCGACCGCCGAGCAGGCCTGTGAGTGTGCGGTGCGTGGTCTGGACAATGTTCGCGCGTTTGAATTGCGCAAGATGGTCAAGGACATGTACACCAGCGGCGCCAGTATCCAGCCTGCGGTGCGCCAGGCGATCGACAAGCAGTTGTTGCCGGCGTTGGCGGATTACCAGCAAAGCCATAGCGCCTGATAAATCCATTCGCGAGCAGGCTCGCTCCCACATTTGAAATGCATTCCAGGTGGGAGCGAGCCTGCTCGCGAAGAACGATGACTCGGTCTACAGCCTTACGCTGGCAAACGTCGACTCATTACGCGCCTGACTCAACGCCGACATCGGTCCCGATAGCGGCGACATCACGATCGCCTGCGGCAGCGGCAGCATCGCCACCTGCTGCGTGGTGTTGGAGCCTACGCGTTCGTCACGCGGCGGAATGCCGAAGTATTCGCGGTAGCACTTGGAGAAGTGCGGCGTCGAGACGAAACCACACACCGACGCGACTTCAATGATCGACATCGGCGTCTGCTTGAGCAGTTGCCGCGCGCGGATCAGGCGCAGCTTCAAGTAGTAGCGCGACGGCGAGCAGTGCAGGTATTTCTGGAACAGCCGCTCCAGCTGTCGACGCGACACGGCGACGTACACCGCCAGTTCGTCGAGGTCGATCGGCTCTTCCAGATTGGCTTCCATCAGCGCGACGATTTCCTGCAGCTTCGGCTGGTTGGTGCCGAGCATGTGCTTGAGCGGCACGCGCTGGTGATCCTGCTCGTTGCGGATGCGCTCGTAGACGAACATTTCCGAGATCGCGGCGGACAGTTCGCGACCATGATCGCGACTGATCAGGTGCAGCATCATGTCCAATGGCGCGGTGCCGCCGGAGCTGGTGAAACGGTTACGGTCGAGGGTGAACAGACGGGTGCTCATCGCCACGCGCGGGAAGGCTTCCTGCATCGCCGCCAGACATTCCCAGTGCACGCTGCAATCGAAACCGTCGAGCAGACCGGCGCAAGCCAAAGCCCAGCTGCCGGTGCACACCGCGCCCAGACGCTTGGACTGCCGCGCCTGGCTCTGCAGCCATGACACGTGTTCACGGGTCACAGTGCGTTGAATGCCAATCCCGCCGCAGACGATCACGGTGTCCAGGGGCGGGGCTTTGTGCATGGAGGCATCGGGGGTGATTTGCAGACCGTCACTGGCCCACACCTGGCCGCCATCGACGGTCAGGGTGCTCCAGCGATACAACTCGCGACCGGACAATTGGTTGGCCATGCGCAGGGGCTCGACTGCGGAGGCCAGAGAAATCAGCGTGAAATTGTCCAGCAGCAGAAAGCCGATGGATTGAGGCGCACGGTTCTGGGGTTGGGCCCCGGAGTTGAACGACGTCATCGCGGTATCTCCTCACACAAAGCGGGTGATGGCCTCAGGCGGAGGCTCTTGTTATTGCCGGCGTTCTCGCGTGAGAGACGGGCTTTGTTATGACAGAGCAATTGCCATGCCTAAAATTGAATGGCTGTTCAATAACTCCTGAAAACGACGTCGCGACGTGTCTATTCAAGACGTCGGACACACGGTGTTTCGAAGTGCCATCAGCGGCGCCGAGAGCCCTGCCCCGCTGCCCGTGAGCAGATCGGTAGCACTTGTGGGAACGGGCTTGCGCGCAGTTGTTTCAGAGTGTCACCGCAAGCACGGGTGACGGACGGCAGGGAATGCGAATGGCGCACTGCGAGTGGGAAAAGCTCTTATCTGATTGCGACGCGCTAAAAGGTGGCGTGATTGTTTTGTTGTGTTCACTTAGCGCGCAGTTTTGACTGGTCTGGCGCTATCGCGAGCAGGCTCACTCCTACAGGGGAACGCATTCCAAGTGTAGGAGTGAGCCTGCTCGCGATGGGAGCGACACGGTCTCAGCACTCAACCGCGCTAACGGCCAAACCACCCCGCGAGGTCTCTTTATATTTGTCATGCATATCCGCGCCGGTATCACGCATGGTGCGGATCACCCGGTCCAGCGAGATGAAGTGCTGACCATCACCACGCAGGGCCATCTGCGCCGCGTTGATCGCCTTCACAGCGGCAATTGCGTTGCGCTCGATACACGGCACCTGCACCAGGCCGCCGACCGGATCGCAGGTCAGGCCGAGGTTATGTTCCAGGCCGATTTCCGCCGCGTTGCACAATTGCTCCGGAGTGGCACCGAGGATCTCCGCCAGTCCCGCCGCCGCCATCGCGCAGGCCGAACCGACCTCGCCCTGGCAGCCAACTTCGGCACCGGAGATCGAGGCGTTCTTCTTGCACAGAATCCCCACCGCCGCCGCGCCCAGGAAGTAATCGACGACGTTGGCGTCGGTGACCGCTTCGCTGAACTTCATAAAGTAGTGCAACACCGCCGGAATGATCCCCGCCGCGCCATTGGTCGGCGCCGTGACCATACGCCCGCCCGCGGCGTTTTCTTCGTTGACCGCCAAGGCGAACAGGTTGACCCATTCCATCGCGCTCAACGTCGAACCGATCACGTTGGGCTTGTTCAACTCCTGCAGGCTGCGATGCAACTTGGCCGCGCGCCGGCGCACATTGAGACCGCCGGGAAGGATGCCTTCGTGCTTGAGGCCCTGCTCGACGCAATCCTGCATCGCCCGCCACAGCTTCATCAGTCCGGCGCGGATTTCCTCTTCGCTGCGCCAGACCTTTTCGTTGGCCATCATCAGTTCGGCGACGCGCAGGTTGTTCTTTTGGCACAGCTGCAGCAGTTCCACCGCGCTGGAAAAGTCATAAGGCAATTCGGTGCGATCCAGATCGACCACACCGCTGGATGCCTGCGCCTGATCCACGACAAAACCGCCACCGACCGAATAGTAGGTGTCGCGATGAATCTCGCCGTGATCGCCTTCGGCAACCAGAGTCATGGCGTTGGGGTGGAACGGCAGGTTTTCGTCGATCAGGCGCATGTCGCGAGCCCAGACAAACGGCACCGACAGACGACCATCCAATAACAGCGTGTGAGTTTCGCGCAGCGCCTGAATACGCGGGCCGATCTGCGACGGGTCGATTGCGTCCGGCCACTCGCCCATCAAGCCCATGATCACTGCATTGTCGCTGCCGTGGCCGATACCGGTAGCCGACAGTGAGCCGAACAGTTGCACTTCTATACGCCGTACCTGCTCGAGCAGGTGCCGGTCGCGCAGCGATTCGACAAACAGGGCGGCGGCGCGCATCGGGCCGACGGTGTGGGAACTGGACGGGCCGATGCCGATTTTGAACAGGTCGAAAACGCTGATAGCCATTGCTGCAGAGCTCCTGAGGATGCCGTTCCCGGGCGTTAAGCGCCCGCTGGCGGAGCTGCTACGCTCAAGCTGCGATCCGCCGGAATGCCCGCATCATCAGGCTTTTGTCAGGTCGCTCGGCGTCTGACACCGACGCACTCATGCCCACCAACGCCGTGCCGGTTTCCTCCCGTGTTTTCGCCGTTTTTATGCGGTTCAGATGGCCAAACGGGGCGGAAAAAAGCTGTAAACGACGTCACTGACACTGGATGCGACCATCCCTGTACTGGATACGACCCACCCTGTAGGCGTCAGATTTTCACTGGTACATGATCGTTATGACTCGATTGCAAGGCGCCGTGGTAGAGCTGTCTCCAGAACGCCATCCAACCGCAACCTATAAGTGCGGTGGTCCACAGTCGGAACACTGCCAAAAAAAACACCAAGGAGTCCATCCATGAAAGGTTCCCCGTCGTTGTTGTTGGCCGCCATGCTGAGTCTGCCGTTACTGGCTCAAGCCGCAGAACCGGCGCAGTGCAGTACCGTTAACTTCTCCGATGTCGGCTGGACCGACATCACCGCCACCACCGCCACCACGTCGGTGGTGCTCGACGCCCTCGGCTACAAGACCAAGACCACCATGATCTCAGTGCCCGTGACCTACAAGTCGCTGGCCGACGGCAAGAACATGGACGTGTTCCTCGGTAACTGGATGCCGACCATGGAAAACGACATCAAGGCCTACCGCGATGCCGGCACCGTCGAAGTGGTGCGCACCAACCTCAAAGGTGCCAAGTACACCCTCGCCGTACCGCAAGCCCTGTACGACAAGGGACTGCATGACTTCGCCGACATCGCCAAATTCAAGAAAGAGCTCGATGGCAAGATCTACGGCATCGAGCCTGGCAACGACGGCAACCGCCTGATCCAGAGCATGATCGACAAGGACGCTTTCGGTTTGAAAACCGCCGGCTTCAAGGTCGTCGAATCGTCCGAAGCGGGCATGCTCTCGCAGGTCGACCGCGCGCAGAAACGCGACACCGCCGTGGTCTTCCTCGGCTGGGCGCCGCACCCGATGAACAAGCGCTTCAAGATTCAATACCTGACCGGCGGCGATGACTTCTTCGGCCCCGATTTCGGTGCTGCCACCGTGGCGACCAACACCCGCAAGGGCTACACCACCGAATGCAGCAACGTCGGTCAGTTGCTGAAGAACCTGGAGTTCACCGTCGACATGGAAAGTACCCTGATGGGCAACATCCTCGACGACAAGATGAAGCCTGAAGCGGCCGCCAAGGCCTGGCTGAAAAAGAACCCTCAGGTGCTCGATACCTGGCTCGCTGGCGTGACCACCATTGACGGTAAACCTGGCCTGGAGGCCGTGAAAGCCAAGCTCGCACAGTAATTGCCTTACGCCGGGCGAGTTCGCTCGCCCGGGCTGTTTATTCCTTGCATGCGGACGTTCACTACCATGCTGATTGATCAGAAAATCCCTTTAGGCCAGTACATCGCGGGCTTCGTTGAATGGTTGACGCAACACGGCGCCAGCACCTTCGACGCAATCGCCGTGACACTGGAAACGATGATCCACGGCGTGACGTTTGCGCTGACCTGGTTCAATCCCTTCGTCTTGATCGGCCTCATCGCCCTGCTCGCGCATTTCATCCAGCGCAAATGGGGGCTGACTGTTTTTGTGATTGCCTCGTTCCTGCTGATCCTCAACCTGGGGTACTGGCAGGAAACCATGGAAACCCTCGCCCAGGTCATGTTCGCGACCCTGGTCTGCGTGGTCATCGGCGTACCGCTGGGCATCGTCGCTGCGCACAAGCCGATGTTCTACACTTTAATGCGTCCGGTACTCGATCTGATGCAGACCGTACCGACCTTCGTTTACCTCATTCCTACCCTGACCCTCTTCGGGCTGGGTGTGGTGCCGGGCCTGATCTCCACGGTGGTGTTCGCCATCGCTGCGCCGATCCGCCTGACCTACCTGGGCATCCGCGATGTCCCGCAAGAACTGATGGACGCCGGCAAGGCCTTCGGCTGCTCGCGTCGCCAATTGCTCTCACGGATCGAACTGCCTCACGCCATGCCGAGCATCGCTGCCGGCATCACCCAGTGCATCATGCTGTCGCTGTCGATGGTGGTGATCGCGGCACTGGTAGGCGCCGACGGACTCGGCAAACCGGTGGTCAACGCACTGAACACTGCTGATATCGCCCTGGGCTTCGAAGCGGGCCTGGCGATCGTACTGCTGGCGATCATGCTCGACCGTATCTGCAAACAACCCGACGCCAAAGTAGGGGGTGACGCATGAGCATAATTCGCTTCGATAACGTTGACGTGATCTTCACCAAGGATCCGCGCGAAGCACTGAAACTTCTCGATCAAGGCTTGACCCGCAGCGAGATCCTGAAAAAGACCGGGCAGATCGTCGGCGTGGAAAAGGCCAGCCTGGACATCAACAAAGGCGAGATCTGCGTACTGATGGGCCTGTCCGGCTCTGGCAAGTCGAGCCTGCTGCGCTGCATCAACGGCCTCAACACCGTGAGTCGCGGCAAGCTGTTCGTCGAGCACGAAGGCAAGCAGATCGACATCGCTTCCTGCACCCCGGCCGAACTGAAAATGATGCGCACCAAACGCATCGCCATGGTGTTCCAGAAGTTCGCCCTGATGCCGTGGCTGACGGTGCGCGAGAACATCAGTTTCGGTCTGGAAATGCAGGGCCGACCGGAAAAGGAACGGCGCAAGCTGGTCGACGACAAGCTCGAACTGGTCGGCCTGACCCAATGGCGCAACAAGAAGCCCGATGAACTCTCCGGCGGCATGCAGCAGCGTGTCGGCCTGGCCCGGGCACTGGCGATGGACGCCGACATTCTGCTGATGGACGAACCGTTCTCGGCACTCGACCCGCTGATCCGTCAGGGCCTGCAGGATGAACTGCTGGAACTGCAACGCAAGCTGAGCAAGACCATCGTGTTTGTGAGTCACGATCTCGACGAAGCACTGAAACTGGGTAGCCGCATCGCGATCATGAAGGACGGCCGGATCATCCAGTACAGCGTGCCGGAAGAGATCGTACTGAACCCGGCGGACGACTATGTGCGCACCTTCGTAGCCCACACCAACCCGCTCAACGTCCTGTGCGGGCGCAGCCTGATGCGCACGCTGGACAACTGCAAACGCATCAACGGTTCGGTGTGCCTCGACCCGGGTGGCGATTCGTGGCTGGACCTGGCCGAAGGCAACACGATCAAGGGTGCGCGGCAGAACGGTTCGGTGCTGAACCTGCAGAACTGGGCACCGGGGCAAGCAGTGGAAGCCCTTGAGCGCAAGCCGACACTGGTGGACTCGAACATCGGCATGCGCGACGCGCTGCAGATTCGCTACCAGACCGGCAACAAACTGGTGCTGCACGACAACAACCATGTGGTGGGGATTCTTGGCGACAGCGAGCTGTATCACGCGTTGCTGGGCAAGAACCTGGGGTAAGAACCCCGGACACAAAAACGCCGCGAGAGGATCGCGGCGTTTTTGTTTATCGGAATACAGGGCGTTCAGCGTTGGAGCTGATGGCCCCTTCGCGAGCAAGCCCGCTCCCACATTTGAAATGCATTCCAATGTGGGAGCGGGCTTGCTCGCGAAGAATGCGGCACGGTGCTTCAGACAGAAACACCGCACCACCTACAACTTAGCTATACACCCGGCCAAGGAGCTGCCGATGGCTTTCAAACTGATCGAGCACATCGCGTGTGATCTGATCCTGCGTGAAGCCCATCAGGTCGTAGTCCTGGCTGCCGTTGTGCAAATACACCTCGGCGCGGTAGTAACGCTGGCGCGCTTCATCGGACTGGGCCGATTCGGTCGGGGTCGCCAGGTAGCCGTCCAGGCTCACTTCGTAGACGAAAGGGTTGCCCTCTTCCATCTCGACGCGCACGCCCATGCAGCGCTTGGATTTGCCCAGCAGCGTCTGCACTTCCAGACCCTGTGCACGCAGTTGTGCAGCAGCGTCGTCCAGTGCCGGCGTCACATGTTTGTCCATGAAGCGCTGCACGACCGATTGGCTCGGTTGCAGATCCAGCTGCGTCAGACGCTCGCTGAAACCACGACGACCGCGCTCAGCCAGTTGCGCCTGCTCCTGTTCGATCTGCACGTCCTGGCGCATCGCCTTGTGCAAGCCGAACATGAAGAACACCAGCACCACCGAGAACGGCAGACCGGCCAGCACCACCATGGTTTGCATGGCTTCGAAGTTACCGGCGAACAGCAGACCGATGGTCACCAGCGTGATCACCACCGACCAGAAGATCCGCAGCCAGTGCGGCGCATCTTCATCAACGTTGCCGCCCTTGCAGGACAGATTCGCCATCATCACCGCGCCCGAGTCGGCCGGGGTCAGGAACAGCACGAAACCAACAAAGATCGACACACCGATGACGACTTTCGACGCCGGGTAGTGTTCCAGCAACTGGTAGATCGCCATCGACGGTTGTTCCAGCGCCGTCTTGCCGAGTTCCACCGCCCCCTGGTTCATCACCAGATCCAGTGCCGAGTTACCGAAGATCGACAGCCACGCCAGGGTGAAGCCCAGCGGAATCAGCAGCACGCCGGCCACCAGCTCACGCACGGTACGACCACGGGAAATACGCGCGATGAACATGCCTACGAATGGTGCCCAGGAAATCCACCACGCCCAGTAGAACAGGGTCCACAGGCCCAGCCAGCGGTCGGACTTGGCGCTGTCACCTTCATAGACGTACAGATCGAAGGTCTTCAGCACCACGCCGTTGAGGTAGTCGCCGATGTTCTGCACAAAGCCGTTAAGCAGGTGCAGGGTCGGGCCGAACAGCAGGACAAAAATCAGCAGACCGCTGAACAGCACGATGTTCAGGTTGGACAGACGACGAATGCCATTTTCCACGCCGGACACGGCAGCGATGGTCGCCACGGTGCTCATCACGATGATCACGATCAGCAGGTTGGTGTTGCTGTGTTCCATGCCGAACAGGTTTTCCAGCCCCGAGGACACTTGCAGCGAGCCGATCCCCAGGTTGGTCACCAGACCCAGCAGGGTCACGAACATGCCGAAGCCGTCCACCGCGTGACCGGCGGCGCCCTTGACCCAACGTTCGCCGACCAGCGGATACAGCGCCGAGCGCAGGGCCAATGGCTGGTTATGACGGTAAGCGAAGTACGCCACGGCCAGACCGACCAGCGCATAGATCGCCCAGCCGTGCAGGCCCCAGTGCAGGAAAGTCAGTTGCACCGCCTGACGCGCGGCCAGGTTGGTGGCCGCAGCGCCTTCCGGCGGATTGAAGTAATGGTCCAGCGGCTCGGACGCGCCGAAGTACAGCAGCGAAATACCGATACCCGACGAGAACAACATCCCCGCCCAGGCGCCGTAACTGAAATCCGGGGTGTCGTCCTTGCTGCCCAGTTTGAGTTTGCCGTAGGAGGAAAACGCCAGGCCCACCACAAACACCAGGTACGCGGCGATCACCACCATGTAGTACCAGCCGAAGCTGCGCGACAACCAGGCCTGAGCGATACCCAACAATCTGCCGGCCTCTTGCGGGGCGATGATCAGAATGGCGGTCAACAACAGAATCAACGCGGTAGAGGTGTAAAACACCCAACCGTTGACCGTCACCTTCTCGGGCGGGGTCTTTATAAGAGAGGCAGAACTCATGGCACAAATGCTCCAGGCAGTGCGAGAGAAGAACACAAGGCAACACGGAACCCGACCAATCGGTTAGTTGGCAGCCGACCGGCGGGTGATATAAAGACACCCCGAAAAAAGCCCGAACCTGCCGAAATGGCGTTGCGAATCGCTTTCGTGGCCAAAGCTGTGCGGACGTTCATCCGAAACCTGGCCCCGAGCGTCTTGCCCATTCAACACGTCCATCGAACAGCGAACCGCGCCATGCCCCACGCAGGTTTCAAGCATTTTCGGATGTCGTTTTATCGCCATTTACAAGCAGAAAAAATCTGTAGGCAGCGACGATTTGTCGCAGATCTTATTCTTTGTTGATTGAACGTTCAATCAAAACAAAATAGACTGGCCCTCAATCCGATAGGCGTTTATCGCCCGTCGGAAGGCCTAAGGAGATGTGCAAGATGCCCAAGGTCGGTATGCAACCCATCCGCCGCCAACAACTGATCGAAGCCACGTTGCAGGCGGTCGATCAGGTCGGTATGGGGGACGCCAGCATTGCGCTGATCGCCCGTTTGGCCGGTGTCTCGAATGGCATCATCAGTCACTACTTTCAGGACAAGAACGGCCTGATTGCCGCCACGATGCGGTATCTGATGAATGTCCTCAGCGAGAACGTCACCGCGCGCCGACAGGCGCTGGCAGACAGCAGCCCACGGGCGCATCTGCAGGTGATCATCGAAGGCAACTTCGACGCCAGCCAGGTCAATGGCCCGGCAATGAAAACCTGGCTGGCCTTCTGGGCCACCAGCATGCACCAGCCGTCTTTGCACAGGTTGCAGCGGATCAACGATCACCGTCTGTATTCCAACCTGTGCTGCGAGTTCCGCCGTGTGTTGCCGCTCGAAGATGCGCGCAGCGCCGCGCGTGGACTGGCAGCGTTGATCGACGGCTTGTGGTTGCGCGGCGCGCTGTCGGGAGACGCTTTCGACACGGCGCAGGCGCAACAGATCGCGTACGAATACATGGATTTCCAATTGGCCAAGCAGGTGAGCCAGAGCACACAGAAAACGCTCGGTACCTGAACCGCCACCGCAGTTTCAGCGCGGTGGTCGACGCCAACCACTAATGCACTTGCGAGGACACTATGGCCCGTTTCGAACTGCAAAAACTCTACATCGATGGCGCGTACTCCGACGCTGGCAGCGATGCCACTTTCGAAGCCATCAACCCGGCGAACGGTGAAGTTCTCGCCCAAGTGCAACGTGCGACCAAGGAAGACGTCGAGCGTGCTGTGGTCAGCGCTGAAAAGGGCCAGAAAATCTGGGCCGCGATGACCGCCATGGAGCGTTCGCGCATCCTGCGTCGCGCCGTCGACATCCTGCGCGAGCGCAACGATGAGCTGGCTGCTCTGGAAACCCTGGACACCGGCAAAGCCTTCTCCGAAACCAAATACGTCGACATCGTCACCGGCGCCGACGTGCTGGAATACTACGCAGGCCTGGTGCCGGCGATCGAAGGCGAGCAGATTCCGCTGCGCGACACTTCCTTCGTCTACACCCGTCGCGAGCCACTGGGCGTGGTCGCCGGTATCGGCGCGTGGAACTACCCGATCCAGATCGCGCTGTGGAAATCCGCACCGGCCCTGGCCGCCGGTAACGCAATGATCTTCAAGCCAAGCGAAGTCACCTCGCTGACCACCCTGAAACTGGCCGAGATCTACACCGAAGCCGGCCTGCCAAACGGCGTGTTCAACGTACTGACCGGCAGCGGCCGTGAAGTCGGCACCTGGCTGACCGAGCACCCGCGCATCGAGAAAGTCTCCTTCACCGGCGGCACCGACACCGGCAAGAAAGTCATGGCCAGCGCTTCGGCTTCGTCGCTGAAAGACGTGACCATGGAACTGGGCGGCAAGTCGCCGCTGATCATCTGCGACGACGCCGACCTCGATCGTGCCGCCGACACCGCGATGATGGCCAACTTCTACAGCTCCGGTCAGGTCTGCACCAACGGCACTCGCGTATTCGTACCGAGCCACCTGAAAGCCGCGTTCGAAGCCAAGATTGTCGAGCGCGTCGCGCGCATCCGCATCGGCAACCCGGAAGACGAAAACACCAACTTCGGCCCGCTGGTCAGCTTCGCCCACATGGAAAGCGTGCTGGGCTACATCGCCAAGGGTAAAGAAGAAGGTGCCCGCGTGCTGTGCGGCGGCGAGCGTCTGACCGACGGCGAATTCGCCAAAGGCGCCTTCGTTGCACCGACCGTGTTCACCGACTGCACCGACGAGATGACCATCGTCCGTGAAGAAATCTTTGGCCCGGTGATGGCGATCCTTTCCTACGAGACCGAAGAAGAAGTGATCCGCCGCGCCAACGACACCGACTTCGGCCTGGCCGCCGGTATCGTCACCAAAGACCTGAACCGCGCGCACCGCGTGATTCATCAACTGGAAGCCGGTATCTGCTGGATCAACGCCTGGGGCGAGTCCGACGCGAAGATGCCGGTTGGCGGTTACAAGCAGTCGGGCGTGGGCCGTGAAAACGGCATCAGCTCGCTGACCAACTACACACGCATCAAATCGGTACAGGTCGAGCTGGGCGATTACGTCTCGGTGTTCTGATCTGACGCAACTCTGAAGTTGGGGCCCTTGTGGCGAGGGAGCTTGCTCCCGCTGGGCTGCGCAGCGGCCCCAACTGCAGACACCGCGCTCATCCAGACAGAGCTCGGTCGCAGGTTCTGCGACTGCTTCGCAGTCGAGCGGGAGCAAGCTCCCTCGCCACAGAAAGTGGCCACTCGGCAGCCTGACCACATCTAAAGAGGGTGCATTCAATGTCCCAAGAATTCGATTACATCATCATCGGTGCCGGCTCGGCCGGTAACACCCTGGCGACCCGTCTGACTGAAGACGAAGGCGTCACCGTGCTGCTGCTCGAAGCAGGCGGCCCGGACTACCGTTTCGACTTCCGCACGCAAATGCCGGCTGCATTGGCATTCCCGCTGCAAGGTCGTCGCTACAACTGGGCGTATGAAACCGATCCGGAGCCACACATGGACGGTCGTCGGATGGAGTGCGGTCGCGGCAAAGGCCTCGGCGGCTCCTCGCTGATCAACGGCATGTGCTACATCCGTGGCAACGCGATGGACTACGACGGCTGGGCGAAGCTGCCAGGCCTGGAAGACTGGACCTACCTCGACTGCCTGCCGTACTTCCGTAAAGCGGAAACCCGCGACATCGGCCCGAACGACTACCACGGTGGCGACGGCCCGGTCAGCGTGACCACGCCGAAGGCGGGCAACAACCCGCTGTTCCACGCCATGGTTGAAGCCGGCGTGCAGGCCGGTTACCCGCGCACCGAAGACTTGAACGGCTACCAGCAGGAAGGCTTCGGCCCGATGGATCGCACCGTGACGCCGAACGGCCGTCGTGCTTCCACCGCCCGTGGCTACCTCGACGTCGCGAAAAAGCGCTCGACCCTGACCATCGTCACCCACGCCCTGACCGACAAGATTCTGTTCGAAGGCAAGCGTGCGGTCGGCGTGCGTTACCTGGTCGGTTCGGCGGAAGAACGTGTTGAAGCCAAGGCACGCAAGGAAGTCCTGCTGTGCTCCGGCGCCATCGCTTCGCCGCAGATTCTGCAGCGCTCCGGTGTCGGCCCGGCAAAACTGCTGGAAAGCCTCGACATCCCGGTGGTCCACGACCTGCCGGGCGTCGGTGAAAACCTGCAGGATCACCTTGAGCTGTACCTGCAATACGCCTGCACCCAACCGGTCTCGCTGTACCCGTCGCTGCTCTGGTACAACCAGCCGGCCATCGGTGCCGAGTGGCTGTTCAACGGCACCGGCATCGGCGCCAGCAACCAGTTCGAAGCCGGCGGTTTCATCCGTTCGCGTCCGGAATTCGAGTGGCCGAACATCCAGTACCACTTCCTGCCGGTAGCGATTAACTACAACGGCAGCAACGGTGTGAAAGAGCACGGCTTCCAGGCGCACATGGGTTCCATGCGTTCGCCGAGCCGTGGCCGCATCCAGTTGAAGTCCAAGGATCCGCGCCAGCACCCGAGCATCCTGTTCAACTACATGGCCACCGAGCAGGACTGGCAGGAATTCCGTGACGGCATCCGCCTGACCCGCGAAATCATGCAACAGCCTGCGCTGGACGCCTTCCGTGGCCGCGAAATCAGCCCGGGCATCGACGTGCAAACCGATGAGCAGCTGGACAAGTTCATCCGCGAGCACGCCGAAACCGCGTTCCACCCGTCCTGCTCGTGCAAGATGGGCACCGACGAGATGGCGGTTGTGGATGGCGAAGGTCGCGTGCACGGCATGCAGAGCCTGCGTGTGGTCGATGCCTCGATCATGCCGATCATCACCACCGGTAACCTCAACGCGCCGACGATCATGATCGCCGAGAAAATCGCCGACAAGATCCGTGGCCGCAAGCCACTGCCGCGTAGCAATGCTGCCTACTACGTGGCTGGCGGTGCGCCGGTGAAGGGCAAGCCGATGCGGGATATCACGCCTGTTGCTCAGTAAGACGTAATACCGCGTCACGGCTAATCGCGAGCAGGCTCACTCCTACAAGGATCTCCAGCGACCACACATTATGTGGACACTGGAGATTAACTGTAGGAGTGAGCCTGCTCGCGATGAGGCCCTGCAATTCAATACCCCTCCCCCCTGCTGCACAGTAAATCCTCCTACACCCCCTCTTCACTTGATCCTACCCCCACGCAGGCCTACTCTAGACCTCGCGCAATCGTTTCACCCCTCCCCGCCGAATCGCTTCACCCCGCAACTCCATAACAAGGAGGTTCCCGAATGTTCGATTTTCACCCCCAGCTCAAGCAGCGCTTCGCTGCCTTGCGCACGGGCGCCGAGTTTTTTTCCCTGCGGTATGTACGCGAGTCCGGCCAGTACCTGTCGGTGCGCAAGAACGTCGCCGAGCCGCCAAGCCTGAGCCGCGACGAAGGCGCGATGCTCACCGTGCGCGTCAACGGCGTTGAAGCCTATGCGGCGACCAACGACGTGTCGCAGCAAGGCCTGCAAGCCGCCCTTGAGCGCGCCGAACAGCAGGCCCGGCGACTGAAGCCGCACGCCTTGCTCGACCTGCGCGAACAGCCTGTATCGAGCGACCGCGCTGATTACTTTTCGCCCAATCTCGAGCAACCCTTCCCGTCCCTGAGCGAATGCTTTGAGCTGCTCGGCGCGGAATCCGCCTCGGTGCCAAAGGATGAGCGCCTGGTGAACTGGGAAGCGAGCATCGGCATCACCCACGTCGAGCAGATCTACCTGAGCAGCGCCGGCGCCGAATTGCGCCAGGCCCAGCGCTTCGTCTATCCAGGCCTCGACGTCACCGCCTACGACGGCAACGACAGCCAGACCCGTTCCCTCGGCCGCGAGAACTTCGGCCAACAGGGTGGCGCCGACGTGATCAGCCGTTGCGGCCTGGTCGGCGCCGGCCCGAAGGTGGCCGATCAGGCCCTGCAACTGCTGCTCGCGCCGAACACCCCGCAAGGCCCGCGCGATCTATTGCTGATGCCTGACCAGATGATGCTGCAGATTCACGAGTCCATCGGTCACCCGCTGGAGCTCGACCGCATCCTCGGTGACGAGCGCAATTACGCCGGCACCAGCTTCGTCAAAACCAGCGACTTCGGCAGCCTGCAATACGGCTCGAAGCTGCTCAACGTGACCTTCGACCCGGACATTCCCGAAGAGCTGGCCAGCTACGGCCACGATGACGACGGGACCAAGGCCAGCAAACAATTCCTGATTCGCGAAGGCTTGCTGTTGCGGCCACTGGGTGGCGCGCTGTCGCAGTTCCGCGCCGGTCTCGACGGCGTTGCCAACAGCCGCGCCTGCGGCTGGAACCGGCCGCCGATCGACCGCATGGCCAACCTCAACATCGAGCCGGGCGATCAGTCGCTGACGCAACTGATCAGCGGTATCGAGCACGGCATTCTGATGAGCACCAACCGTTCGTGGTCGATTGACGATGCACGTAACAAATTCCAGTTCGGTTGCGAGTGGGGTCAGTTGATCGAGAACGGTGAACTCAAGGGTGTGGTGAAAAATCCGAACTACCGGGGCATTTCCGCGCACTTCTGGAAGAGTCTGCGCGCGGTCGGCAATGCCGGCACCCGAATGGTGCTGGGCACGCCAAACTGCGGCAAGGGCGAGCCGAACCAGGTGATCCGCGTCGGCCACGCTTCACCGGCCTGCGTATTCAGCAACGTTGATGTGTTTGGGGGAGACGCCTGATGAGCATTTCGAAGAGTCAGTCCGACGCCTTCAAGGTCATGGTCAATTGGCTGCGCGACAGCGTACGCGAGCCGGAACAATTCACCCTCAGTTACGCCGCCGAATCCTCGGCATTCGTGCGTTTCAATCACGCCAAGGTGCGTCAGGCCGGTCAGGTGCAGCAAGCCGACGTCGGGCTGAAGCTGATCAACGACGGCCGTCACGCCGATCTGCACATCACCCTGTCCGGTGATCAGGAAGCCGATCTGCAACGCCTCGCCGAAGGCCTGCAACAACTGCGCGAAACCCTGCCGCTGCTGCCACAGGATCCGTACCTGCTGCTCAACCACAACGGCTGGCAGAGCAACAACGTGCAGGAACATCCGCTGCCGGACACCGAGCAGGTGGTCGAGGAAATCTGCAGCGCTGCTGAAGGTCTGGATCTGGTCGGCTTCTATGCTGCCGGCCCAATCAGCCGCGGTTTCGCCAGTTCCTCGGGGGCGTTCGGCTGGCATCAGGCCAACAGCTTCAACTTCGACTTCAGCCTGTTCCACGACAATGGCGAAGCGGTGAAAGCCAGCTACGCCGGGCACGAGTGGAGCAGCGAAGGCTTCACCCGCCGCTTCCAGCAGGCCCGCGAGCAACTGGCGTTCCTCGGTCGACCGTTACGCACCCTCGCACCGGGGCAATACCGCGCCTACCTGGCGCCGGCCGCGCTGGAAGAAATCATGGGCATGCTCAGCTGGGGCGGTTTCTCCGCGCAGTCGATTGCCAGCAAAAGCAGCCCGCTGCAGAAGCTGTATGTTGGCGATCAGACGTTCAGTCCGCTGGTCTCACTGGATGAGCAAGTCAGCGGTTCGTTGAGCCCGGCGTTCTCCGGCGAGGGTTATCCGCGCAGCGATCTGCGGCTGATCGTCGAAGGCAAGGCTGGCGATCAACTGGTCGGTTCGCGCAGTGCCGCCGAATACGGCCTGACCGCCAACGGCGCCGGCGGAGGTGAAATGCCGAGTGCACTGAACATGGCCGCCGGTGATCTGTCACAGGCAGAGATCCTCAAGCAGTTGGGCACCGGGCTGTACATCAGCAACCTCTGGTACCTGAACTACTCGGATCAACCGGCGGCGCGCCTGACCGGCATGACTCGCTTCGCAACTTTCTGGGTCGAGAACGGCGAGATTCAGGCGCCGGTCAGCACCATGCGTTTCGACGACAGCGCTTACAGTCTGCTGGGTTCGCAGCTGGAAGCATTGACCGCCGAGCGTGAGTTGCTGCTGTCGGCGAGCACGTATAGCCAGCGCAATACGTCGTCGGCACTGCTGCCGGGGGCGCTGGTGAGCCGACTGACCTTGACCCTGTAATACCAGGATCTCCAAAACACTGGTGATCCCATGTGGGAGCGGGCTTGCTCGCGAAAGCGGTGTGTCAGCCACAATAAATGTTGAATGACACAATGCATTCGCGAGCAAGCCCGCTCCCACCAAAAGCCTGCGCATCAACGCCCAACCACAAGAGGTTCCATGCCCACTCGCCCGCCTCTCGACGCCATCACCGCCCGCTGGTTGCCGTGGGTCGTCGCCATTGCGTTCTTCATGCAATCCCTCGACGGGACTATCCTCAACACCGCCCTGCCGGCCATGGCCCGGGATCTGGCCGAAGACCCTTTGCGCATGCAAGGCGTGGTCATCGCCTACATGCTCACCGTGGCCTTGCTGATTCCGGCTTCGGGCTGGATCGCCGACCGCTTCG
This sequence comes from Pseudomonas sp. AM14(2022), assembly GCF_036346455.1. Lineage (NCBI taxonomy): Bacteria > Pseudomonadati > Pseudomonadota > Gammaproteobacteria > Pseudomonadales > Pseudomonadaceae > Pseudomonas > Pseudomonas sp. AM14(2022). Next base: position 739,630 of record NZ_JAOTNY010000001.1, on the reverse strand, counting down.
GCACCAAGAAGATTTTCTTCGGCGCGATCCTGCTGTTCAGTTTCGGCTCGCTGCTCTGCGCGTTATCGAGCAGCCTGAGCATGTTGGTCGGCGCGCGGGTGATCCAGGGTCTGGGCGGTGCATTGATGTTGCCGGTCGGACGGCTGGTGGTGCTGCGCGCCTATCCGCGTTCGGAGCTGGTGCGGATCATGGGCTTCATCACCATTCCCGGCCTGCTCGGCCCGCTGATCGGCCCGACCATGGGCGGCTGGATGGTGCAATACCTGACGTGGCACTGGATCTTTCTGATCAACCTGCCGGTCGGTGTTCTCGGCTGCTACGCGGTGTGGAAATTCATTCCCGACCTGCGCGGTACTGAACGCACGCGCTTCGATAGCCTCGGTTTCCTGCTGTTTGGCGCGGCGATGATCCTGATCACCATCGCCATGGAAGGTCTGGGCGAATTGCACTTGCCGCATCTGCGGGTGATGTTGCTGCTGTTCGGCGGTCTGGCCTGTCTGGCGGCGTACTGGCTGCGCGCCGGGCGTATCGAGAATCCGCTGTTCGCCCCGTCGTTGTTCAAGACGCGAACCTTCGCGGTGGGGATCATCGGCAACCTGTTCGCCCGCCTGGGCAGCGGCGCCCTGCCGTTTCTGGTGCCGTTGCTGCTGCAGGTGGCGCTGGGTTATTCGCCATCGCAAGCCGGGATGAGCATGCTGCCGCTAGCGGCTGCGGCGATGTTTGCCAAGTGGATGGCGCGGCCGCTGATCGAACGCCTCGGCTATCGCATTGTGCTCACCGGCAACACTCTGGCGCTGGGGATCATGCTGGCGAGCATGGGCCTGGTCAGCGAGCAGACACCATACTGGCTGCTGCTGTGCCTGCTGGCGGTTCTTGGCGCGATCAACTCGCTGCAATTCACCGCGATGAACACCGTAACGCTGATCGACCTCGACGACGCCAGCGCCAGCAGCGGCAACAGCTTGCTGTCGGTGGTGGCGCAATTGTCGTTGAGTCTGGGCGTGGCCTGTGCCGGTGCGTTGCTTGGTGGCTTCACGGCGGAGATCGGCAACGATGGCGTCGAGACCGTACTGGGCGCGTTCCAGCTGACGTTTGTCACGGTCGGAATCATGGCGATGCTGGCAGCGACGATCTTCTCGCAACTGTCGAAAGAGGACGGTCGCCGGGTCAAACGCCCGGATGAACATCCGGATGAGCACATTGAACACTGAACAAACAGTGAATGCTTTTGTGGCGAGGGAGCTTGCTCCCTCGCCACAGTTGAATCCCTTCCCATAGGTTTCAGGCACTGTTCGTCCAGAACTTTCGAGGAAAGTGGCACGGGGCTGCTACACTGCGCGACATTTTGTTTTGCAGGCCAGTCCCGTGACCACCATCGCCACCGCTTTTAATACTCTGCCGCTGTCCGCCGCCATGCTGGCTAACCTCGAATCCCTCGGTTATGCCCAGATGACGCCGATCCAGGCGCAGAGCTTGCCGGTGATCCTAAAGGGGATGGACCTGATCGCCCAGGCCAAGACCGGCAGCGGCAAGACCGCCGCGTTCGGCATCGGCCTGCTCAACCCGATCAACCCGCGTTACTTCGGTTGCCAGGCGCTGGTGATCTGCCCGACCCGTGAGCTGGCCGACCAGGTCGCCAAGGAAGTCCGCCGTCTGGCCCGTGCCGAAGACAACATCAAGGTCCTGACCTTGTGCGGCGGCGTATCGTTCGGCCCGCAGATCGCTTCGCTGGAGCACGGCGCGCACATCATCGTCGGCACCCCGGGGCGTATCCAGCAGCACCTGCGCAAGGGTTCGCTGGTGCTCGACGGTCTGAACACGCTGATCCTCGACGAAGCCGACCGCATGCTCGACATGGGCTTTTACGACGCCATCGAAGACATCATCGAAAAGACCCCGGCACGCCGTCAGACCCTGCTGTTCTCCGCCACGTACCCGGTGGGCATCAAGCAACTGGCGTCGAAATTCATGCGCGATCCGCAAACGGTGAAAGCCGAAGCGTTCCACGACGACACGCAGATCGAGCAGCGCTTCTACGAGATTTCCCCGGAAGAGCGCATGAGCGCAGTGACCAAAGTCCTGCACCACTTCCGCCCGGCCTCCTGCGTGGCGTTCTGCTTCACCAAGCAGCAAGTGCAGGAAACCGTTGACCACCTGACCTCCAAAGGCATTTCCGCCGTCGGCCTGCACGGCGATCTGGAACAGCGTGACCGCGATCAGGTACTGGCGATGTTCGCCAACCGCAGTACGTCGGTACTGGTCGCCACCGACGTCGCCGCCCGTGGTCTGGACATCGATGCGCTGGACATGGTGATCAACGTCGAGCTGGCCCGCGACTCGGAAATCCACATTCACCGCGTCGGCCGTACCGGTCGTGCCGGCGAGAAAGGCATTGCGGTCAGCCTCGTTGCGCCGTCCGAAGCGCATCGCGCGCAAGCCATCGAACAGTTGCAGAAAGCTCCGCTGAACTGGGATCAGGTCGATAACCTCAAGTCCCAGGGCGGCGCCCCGCTGCAGCCACCGATGAGCACCCTGTGCATCGCCGGCGGGCGTAAAGACAAAGTGCGTCCGGGCGACATCCTCGGCGCACTGACTGGTGACGCCGGCATCCCCGGCACTCAGGTCGGCAAGATCGCGATCTTCGACTTCCAGTCGTATGTGGCCGTTGAACGCACCGTGGTCATGCAGGCACTGCAGCGCTTGAACAACGGCAAGATCAAGGGCCGTTCGCTGCGCGTGCGGGTTTTGTAAGCGATCTTCCAAGCAAAGGAGATCCCCCTGTGGGAGCGGGCTTGCTCGCGAATGCGGTGTATCAGGCGACTTATGTGTCAACTAACACACCGCTTTCGCGAGCAAGCCCGCTCCCACAGTTTGTTTTGTAGCGACCTACCAAGAGGACACCGTTTTGCGCTCTACCGAAGTCGTGATCATTGGCGCTGGCGCCGCAGGGTTGATGTGTGCACTGACCGCCGCCGGGCGTGGGCGTCAGGTGTTGCTGCTCGATCATGCGAACAAGGCCGGCAAGAAAATCCTGATGTCCGGTGGTGGCCGCTGCAATTTCACCAACATGTACACCGAACCCGCCAATTTCCTCTCGGGTAACCCGCATTTCTGCAAATCGGCTCTGGCACGCTACACCCAGTGGGACTTCATCGGGATGGTCGCCAAGCACGGCGTGCCGTATCACGAGAAGAAACTCGGTCAGCTGTTCTGCGATAACAAATCCAGCGACATCCTCGGCATGCTGCTCGAAGAGTGCGATCAGGTCGGTGTCGAGCTGCACCTCGACACCTCGATCCAGACCATCGAGAAGCTCGAAAGCGGTTACCTGCTCGACACCACCCTCGGCCAGGTTCAGTGCCAATCGCTGGTGATCGCCACCGGCGGGTTGTCGATCCCGACGCTGGGTGCCACCGGCTTCGGTTATCAGGTCGCCAAGCAATTCGGTCATGAACTGCTGCCGACCCGCGCCGGACTGGTGCCGTTCACCATCACCGACCAGCTCAAGGAACTGTGTACCGAGCTGTCCGGGACCTCGGTGGATTGCCTGGTCAGCTGCAACGACCAGAGCTTTCGCGAGAACATTCTGTTCACTCACCGTGGCCTCAGCGGCCCGGCGATTCTGCAGATCTCGTCGTTCTGGGAGCCGGGCGACACCGTGGAGATCAACCTGCTGCCGGATCACGACACCGCGGCATGGCTGCAACAGCAAGTGGCCGAACGCCCGAACAGTGAACTGAAAACCCTGCTCGGCGAGATCTTCACCAAGAAGATGGCCAACCTGCTGGCGGACAACTGGTTCGTGTCCAAACCGATGAAGCAATACACCCACGCCGAAATGGCGCAGATCGCCGACAAGCTCGGCAGCTGGAAAGTCGTCCCGGCCGGCACCGAAGGCTACCGCACCGCCGAGGTCACGCTGGGTGGCGTCGATACTCGCGAAGTGTCGTCCAAGACCATGGAATCGCTGAAAAGCCCTGGCCTGTATTTTGTCGGCGAAGTGCTCGACGTCACCGGGCATCTGGGGGGGTTCAACTTCCAGTGGGCCTGGGCTTCCGGCTACGCCGCCGCGCAGTACGTCTGATCGAAACAACACTCCCCTGTAGGAGCTGCCGCAGGCTGCGATCTTTTGATCTTGATCTTAAAAAACAGAATCAAAAGATCGCAGCCTGCGGCAGCTCCTACAGGGGGGGGAACGGGCGATCAAGGAACACTTTTTGCTGTCAGATGTGATCGGCGCCATTGCGTCGGCGTCATTACTGGCTCAATTTAGCGGCATCGCCTCGGAAGGCCTTCGCACTTCATGTCCTCGACCTCGTTTCGTCAGTCTTTGCGGCGCCTGTGGGCGCTGGATAAATTCAGCTACAGCGTGCGGGTGTTCATCGCCCTGACCGGCAGCATGGCGCTGTGTTGGTATCAGGATGAAATGGGCCTGTTGATCCCGTTGTTCCTGGGGATTATCGCCAGCGCCCTGGCCGAGACCGACGACAGCTGGCAGGGCCGCCTCAACGCACTGGCAGTGACACTGGTGTGTTTCAGTATCGCCGCGCTGTCGGTGGAGCTGCTCTTCCCCTACCCCATCGTGTTCGCCATCGCCCTGGCCTTGGCCAGCTTCGGCCTGACCATGCTCGGCGCGCTCGGCGAGCGTTACGGGGCGATCGCCTCGGCGACGTTGATTCTGTCGGTCTACACCATGATCGGCGTGGATCAGCGCGGCGGCGCGGTCACCGATTTCTGGCACGAGCCGATGCTGCTGGTGGCGGGGGCCGCGTGGTACGGCCTGCTGTCGGTGCTGTGGCAAGCGATGTTTTCCAACCAGCCGGTGCAGCAGAGTCTGGCGCGGCTGTTCCGTGAACTGGGTTTCTATCTGAAGCTGAAAGCCTCGCTGTTCGAGCCGATCCGCCAACTGGACGTCGAAGGCCGGCGACTGGAACTGGCGCAGCAGAACGGTCGAGTGGTAGCGGCGCTGAACAGTGCCAAGGAAATCATTCTGCACCGGGTCGGCAACGGCCGCCCGGGCTCGAAAGTCAGCCGTTATCTGAAGCTGTATTTCCTCGCCCAGGACATCCACGAACGCGCCAGCTCTTCGCACTATCCGTACAACGCGCTGGCCGATGCGTTCTTCCACAGCGACGTGCTGTTCCGCTGCCAGCGTTTGTTGCGCCAGCAGGGCAAGGCCTGCCGCGCATTGGCCGAATCGATCCAGATGCGCCAGCCGTTCGTCTACGACGCCAGTTTTGCCGAAGCACTGACTGACCTCGATGCCTCCCTTGAACACCTGCGCATCCAGAGCAATCCGGCGTGGCGCGGCCTCCTGCGTTCGCTGCGCGCACTGGCCGCCAACCTCGGCACCCTCGACCGCTTGCTCAGCGACGCCAGCAACCCCGACGCCCTGGCGGACGCCACCGACAGCAGCCTGCTCGATCGCTCGCCACGCAACCTCAAGGACGTGTGGATTCGTCTGCGCACCCAGCTGACACCGACGTCCTTGCTGTTCCGTCACGCCCTGCGCCTGCCGCTGGCGCTGAGTATCGGCTACGGCATGGTGCACCTAATTCACCCGTCGCAGGGCTACTGGATCATCCTTACCACCCTGTTCGTCTGCCAACCGAACTACGGCGCGACCCGGCGCAAACTCGGGCAGCGGATTCTCGGCACCGCCATCGGCCTGACCGTGGCCTGGGCGCTGTTCGATCTGTTCCCCAACCCGCTGGTGCAGTCGTGCTTCGCCATCGCCGCCGGGGTGGTGTTCTTTACCAACCGCACCACGCGCTACACCCTGGCGACCGCCGCCATCACCATCATGGTGCTGTTCTGCTTCAACCAGATCGGCGATGGCTACGGGCTGTTCCTGCCGCGCCTGTTCGATACCCTGCTCGGCAGCCTGATCGCCGGCCTGACGGTGTTCCTGTTCCTGCCGGACTGGCAGGGCCGACGCCTGAACAAGGTGCTGGCCAACACCCTGACCTGCAACAGCATCTACCTGCGCCAGATCATGCAGCAATACGCCGCCGGCAAGAGCGACGACCTCGCCTATCGCCTGGCCCGACGCAACGCACATAACGCCGATGCGGCGCTGTCGACAACGCTGGCGAACATGCTCATGGAGCCGGGGCATTTCCGTAAGGAAGCGGACGTCGGTTTCCGTTTTCTGGTGCTGTCGCACACCCTGCTCAGCTACCTCTCCGGGTTGGGCGCGCATCGCGAAACGCAGCTACCGGCAGACGTGCGTGAACAGCTGATCGACGGCGCCGGAGTGAAACTGGCCGCGAGCATCGACGACATCGCCCAGGGCCTGGCGAACAAGCAACCGGTGGCGATTCAGAGTGACGAAGAAGAAGCGCTGGCCAATGAGCTGGAGCAGATGCCCGACGAGATCGATGAAGGTCAGCGACTGGTGCAGACTCAACTGGCGCTGATATGCCGGCAGTTGGGGCCGCTGCGGACGTTGGCGGCGCACCTGATCAAGGACACCAGTGAGGTCAGCGGCGGCTGATCAGACGCCATCGCGAGCAGGCTCACTCCTACAAGGGAACGCATTTCAAACTGTAGGAGTGAGCCTGCTCGCGATAGGGCCATCAGCCACTTAACAAATTCCGGATCAGCTTCTACATCCCATGCTGCCTCAGCAACTTGTCATAACTTCCATCCGCCTTCATCGCCGCAATCGCCTTGTCAAACCCGGCCACAATCTGCTCATGCTGCGGATTCTTCAGACTCACCAGAATATGCAGGCTGTTCTCGCTCAGCGGCTTGGGCAGAAACTCCACGGCGTTGCGCACTTTGGCTGATTCGCGGGCCAGGTAATAGCGCGCGACGTATTCATCTTCCAGGGTCAGCTTGACCCGATCCGCCGCCAGCATGCGCACGGCCATGGCGAAGTTATGCACAGGGACTTTCTCCAGCGCGGTATCGGCATCGAACGCCTGCGAGTAGGCATAACCGCGCACCACCGCCACCGGGTAGGTGTGCAGTTGTTCCAGGCTGCCGTACTCCAGCGGCGTGTCCTTGCGCTTGAGAAAGCGGATGCGGTTGAGCAGGTATTCGCCAGAGAACTGGCCGATTTTGGTCCGTTCGTCGTTGTACCAGGCGTTGACCAGCACGTCGTATCGTCCTTCGCCCACCCCCAGCAGTGCCCGCGCCCAAGGTACCTGTTCATAGTCGCTGGCATAACCGGCCCGCGCCAGCGCGGTGCTGACGATGTCGGTGGCCAGACCACCGTTGACCAGCGTGTCATCGGTAAAGGGCGGCCAGATATCAAACACCAGTCGCAACTTCTCCGCTGAGGCGGCTTGGGCCAGCAAGAGCAATCCGATCAAAGCAAAGGCTCGATGCAGTCGCGGCATGCTTGAAAATCCTTAGCGGGCGGGCTGCCCAGCGTGTTTTCAGTCAAAACCCCAAGGCCCCTTACCGGCGAAACCCAGGCCCTAACAGTAGCTCATTGAAGCCAGTGCACAGCGCTTTCCAGCAGATTACACAAAGCAGCCGCTATCGCGAGAAAGGAATGATGGCATTTTGACCTTTGTCACAGACTGTTCCGCCATACAGACATCCAGGGCCTGTGCGCTTAGTATCGGGCGACGGAGTTCAAGGAGTCGGAAGATGACAATCGAGTGGGTCTGCAAGCATCACAGTGATCTGGGCAAAGAAGAGTTGTACGCACTGCTGAAACTACGCTCGGAAGTGTTCGTGGTCGAACAGAAATGCGCCTACCCGGACCTCGACGGCCAGGATCTGGGCGGCGACACCCATCACCTCATGGGTTGGGAAGATGATCAGTTGATGGCCTATCTGCGCCTGCTTGATCCCGAGTCCCAGAGCGGTGACGTGGTGATTGGCCGCGTGATCATCGCGCCGCAGGGCCGCGGCAAAGGGCTGGGGCATGTGATGATGGAACACGCGCTGAAACAGGCCGGGAAGCATTGGCCGCAGGTGCCGATCTATCTGTCGGCGCAGGCGCATTTGCAGGGGTATTACGGCAGGTACGGGTTTGTGGTGGCGGGTGAGGAGTATCTGGAGGATGACATTCCGCACATAGGCATGCGTCGTCCTTGAGGGCCCCTTCGCGAGCAAGCCCGCTCCCACATTTTGATCGCATTCCATCTGGAGGAACTCGGTCTACTGTGGGAGCGGGCTTGCTCGCGAAGGCGTCAGCTCAAACACTGCAAAACTCAGGGATACTCCAGCACAGCCTTGATCTGCCGCAGATTACGCTCGATCCAACCGCGATCAATCGCCCCCCACTCGCGAATCCGATAGCGCCCGGCATGATTGCGCGCGCCCTCTTCCTGCTCGAATTCACAGATGATATCCAGATCCGCCAGCGCGGCGATCGTGTCCTGCGCCGTGCGCCGGGGCATGCCGGTCACTTCGGTCAGCGCCGGGACGCTTGGGGCCAGGCCGCTGTCGATCAGGTAGGCCACGTACAGGCGCCGGTAAAAGCTGCTTTTGGTCTTGCTGACGTCCATCTACCCGCTCCTTGTTGCGGCTATTGCAGATCCCGCCACGTCAGGTATACCCGCAGATCGAACTCGACCTGGTGATACCCCGGCAGCATGTGTTCGCACAATTTGTAGAAGGCCTTGTTGTGATCCGATTCCTTGAAGTGCGCCAGTTCGTGCACGACGATCATCTTAAGGAACTCGGGGGCCGCCTCCTTGAACAACGAGGCGATGCGAATCTCTTTCTTGGCCTTGAGCTTGCCGCCCTGCACCCTTGAGACCGTGGTGTGCAGGCCCAGCGCACGGTGCGTCAGGTCGAGGCGGTTGTCGAACAGCACCTTGTCGATGGCCGGTGCGTTGCGTAGATATTCCTGCTTCAGGTCCAGCGCGTAGCTGTACAGCGCCTTGTCGCTCTGCACATCGTGACGCCCCGGATAGCGTTGGCTCAGGTAGTCACCCAGACGCTGTTCGGCGATCAGTTGGCGCACCTGATCCTGCAATTGCGCGGGATAGGCCTGGAGGTATTTCAACGCAGTCATGGGCACGGCAATACGGTTCGAAAAGAGCGCCAGTGTAACGAATTCAAACCGGCAGCGCGCTCCAGTCGAAGGGCTCGGCGAAGCTGGCGGCGTCTTCGGAGGTCAGCGGACGCGCCACCAGGAAACCCTGCACGTATTCGCAGCCATGCGCTTGCAGCCATTGATACTGTTCGATGGTTTCCACACCTTCGGCGATCACCAGCAAGCCGTACTGTTTACACAGATTGATCACGTTGCTGACCAGCGCCGCGTCGCGCGTCGAATCCGGCAGCCGCGCAATCAGGTGTCGATCAAGCTTGAGCGTGTCCAGCTCCAGATCACGCAGATGCGCCAGCGAACACGGCCCCGAACCAAAATCATCCAGCGCCACCCGCACCCCGAGATTGCGCAGCAGGCGCAGCTGTTTGCGGGTCTCGTCGGGGTTGTGCATCAGCGCGTCTTCGGTGATTTCCACCTCCAGTTGCCGTGGCTCCAGCGCGTGCCGCTCAAGCACCTGACGCAATTCGGTGACCAGGTTCGGCAGACCGAACTGGGTGTTGCTCAAACTCACACCGAGCACCAGGTCTTCGGCAAACAGGGTTTCCCAAGCTTTGCGCTGGCCGGCGCCGCGATGATAGATCCAGCTGCCGAGCCGGCTGATCAGCCGTGCCTCTTCCAGCAACGGCAGGAACAGCCCCGGCGGCACATCGCCAACGCTCGGATGCTGCCAGCGCAGCAGCGCCTCGAAACCGCGGATCTGCCCGCTGTCGATCGCCACTTGCGGCTGATACACCAGATTGAAATCACGGTTCTCGATGGCGTTGCGCACGCTCTCTTCAAGCATCAGCCGAGAGCGGGCGCGGCCGTTCATTTCGTGATCGTAAAAACGATACTGCTGACGCCCGGCGCGCTTGGCTTCGTACATGGCAATGTCGGAGGCGCGCAGCAGGCCGTCGAGGTTCGAGCCGCAGTCCGGGTAGGTGGCGATGCCGATGCTCGCGCCGAGGGCGATGTCCAGCCCTTCGATCTGCTGACAGATCGACACCCGTTCGATGAGCTTCTCGGCAATCTTCGCCGCCTGCTCGGGGAACTCCAGATCGAGCAACGCCGTGAACTCGTCACCGCCCATGCGCGCGAGAATATCGAACGGCCTTAAGCACGCCTTCAACTGCTCGGAGACCCAGCGCAGCACCCGGTCGCCGGCATCGTGGCCAAGGGAATCGTTGACCCGTTTAAAGCCATCGAGATCCAGATACAGCAGCACCCAACTGCTGTCGCTGCGTTCACCGCGCAGCAGCAGGTTTTCCACCGTCTGATAAAAGCCCCGGCGATTGAGCAGACCGGTCAACGGATCGGTGACCGCTTGAAATTCCAGCTGCTGATGCAGGTGACGCACCACTGACATGTCCAGCACCGTCACCACCATCGCCCGCTGCTCGGGCGGCAACGGCGCGCATGACAACGCCACCGGCACCTGCTGCCCCGGCGCCGTGCGTAACAACGCATCGTGCAGACGCAAGGTCTCACCGCGTTTATAGCCGGCCAACAGCTCGGAATCAGCCCACAACGGGATGTGCGGTTTCTGCAGATAATCGAGAAATTCCTTGCCCTCCAGCTCTTTCACCGGCGCATTCAGCAGCCGCGAAATCGCCGGGTTGGCGAAGCGGATCAAGCCGTCCTCGCCGAGCACCAATATTCCTTCCGCCGCGTTATCCAGCACCGAGGCATTAAAGGCCCGCGCGACCTCCAGATCATGACTCAGGCGCTGCAAGGCGCGGCGGTTGCGCTGGTGTTCGAGCAACGCCTGGACTTTCGGTTTGAGGATCTGCGGATCGAACGGCTTGAACAGGTAATCCACCGCGCCACTGGCGTAGCCCTTGATCACGGCGTCCTGGGACTGTTCGTTGGCGGTAAGGAAAATGATCGGTGTGAGGCGTGTGCGCTGGCTGCCGCGCATCAGCCGCGCGACTTCAAAACCGTCCATGCCTGGCATCTGCACATCCAGCAGCACCAGATCGACGTCGTGTTCAAGCAGCAAATTGAGCGCCTCGAAGCCGGAGGCGGCGGTCATGACGTGCCAATCCTGACGCTGCAGCAACGCGCGCATGCTGATCAGGTTTTCAGGGTAATCATCAACGATCAAAAGGACAGAGCTGCCTTCACCTGGCTGGGGTTGCGCGCATTCCATGCTGCTTCTCTTGTCGGGACATCTCTTGTCGGACTATCGGCCGGTTCTTGGGAAAACCGTACAGTTACTGAGCCATCACTCTAGTCGCGGATCTGTGAAAGCAGAAGCTGTCACGCCGCCATCATTTAGCCAAAGCGGCGACTTACCGACTAACGGTCACCCCTGCAGCCCCCGAAAACCGGCACAGATGGCATTTCGACAGGATGTTGACGCCAATCATCTGCCAAACGGGCGTTAACAAAAAACTCCTCTACGCTTATAACTGCCGCCCGAAAAGGCGCGGGCTAGAGCTTCTGGCACTCGCGTTCAGGATGAATTGAGTGGAAGAACCGACATGATCGATCTCGCAACCTGGAACCTCAGCGTTCCCGTCGGCAGTCCGCCGTACACCGTCGAAACCTCCAAACTGGTGAATGGCTTCAAGGATCAGTACTTCCATTCCGACACCGGCACCCTGTTTTTCTGGTCACCGGTGACCGGGTCAAAAACCGAAAACGCCATCTACCCGCGCACCGAACTGCGCGAAACCTTCAGCAACGGCACCCTGCGCAACTGGTATTACCCGGACGCCGACAACACCTTGCGCGCAACCCTCGCGGTGAACAAGGTGCCCAGCTCCGGCAAAATCGTCATCGGCCAGATCCACGCGTATGAAAGCCAAAAGCCGATGGTCAAACTCGAATACCAGTACAAGACCAAGACCGAAACCGGCAACCTCGTCATCAAAGTACGCATGCACCCCGATGACGACGAAAGCCGCGTCATCACCCTCGCCACCGGCATCAAACTCGACCGCGAATTCAACTACCTGATCCACCTCAGCCCCGGCGGTGCACTGGGCGTGAGCGCAGCGGGTTATCAGTGGGATTCACAAATCAGCGCGACGTGGCGCAACAAGCCGCTGTACTTCAAGGCCGGGGTGTATGTGCAGGACAACACCGGGTATACCAGTGAAGGTGGGCAGGTGACGTTTACCAAGCTGGATATTGATCACAACAAGTGATATCGGCGGCCTCAAGACCTACCCAAAATCCTGTGGGAGCGGGCTTGCTCGCGAATGCGGACCGTCATTCAACATTAATGTTGCTGACCCACCGTATTCGCGAGCAAGCCCGCTCCCACAGGGGATCAACTACGTGATGAGATCAAAGGGGTGTCTAGTCTTGAAACGGTTTAAACCTATTTCAGGACTAGACACCTGGCTCTCCTTTCCCGCCCTTTCCTACGAAACAGAAGCAGGGAAATTTATAAAAAACTTACCATCCGAAACTGCGAACCCCTTATTCCCTGGCTCCTCATGAAACCTAAACTCTCCTTTAACAACTCCAGAGCTATTTTTTTCCAGTACGAATAATCCAGATTGAGGCCTCCACGCAGGGGCATATCGCGCGTCGCATACAAAATCAACTACATTGGGGAGGTTGGGATAAAAGTGATATGTACCTGGAATAAGATCCTTGGAGAATAAAAACCAAATATCTTCTGAACGATGTTCAGTATGGCTACTTGCATGCACATAAACGTTGTCAGAGTAATCTCCATAAAGATGGGTAGATTTATACTCAGCTTTATCTTCGCCACTTTCGCCATCCTTGCCATACAAGATACAGCTGACCTCGCCACTGAGCTCATGCTTTTTAAATTTCTCACGGACATCAATGCTTGACATATCAATCTCTCCATTACATAGAAGGAACAAAATCAGTAAAGGGAGGGATAAATATATTTATCGTTACTTCCTCTCTGATTGCATTGAGACGATAGGCTGCAATAAATTTTAAATCACCTGTCAGAAATGACAGTTCTTTATACGATTTCGAAATAAGCAAAACAATTTATGCAGTCGTTAACGAAATTTATTTTTCTCTCAAAAATAACTATGCATTCGACCACATCACGTGCGGGGAAAATGTCACACATATCGGGCTTATCGAGAGAAGATTTAAAAATCTTTTTTAACGACATTTTTAACCGCCAGCCGTTAATTTGTTCACAATGACAAACTCACACAAAAAAACCCGCCACTCGGCGGGTTTTTCATTTACGCGATCAAACGCCCTGGCTTAGTTCACCTTGGCGTTCAACTCACCCTTCAGATAACGCTGGAACATCGCTTCCAACGAAATCGGCTTGATCTTCGAAGCATTACCGGCAGTACCGAACGCTTCATAACGAGCGATACACACATCACGCATCGCCGTCACGGTCACACCGAAGAATTTACATGGGTCGAATTCGCTCGGGTTGGTGGCCATCAGGCGACGCATTGCGCCAGTGGATGCCAGGCGCAGGTCGGTGTCGATGTTGACCTTGCGCACGCCGTACTTGATGTCTTCGACGATTTCTTCAACCGGTACGCCGTAGGTTTCTTTAATGTCGCCGTCGATTGGTGGATGAGCGCTTGGCTATTCAGATAGCAACCAAAGGGAACCGTGCCCCACCCGGTGGGGGCGACAAATAACCCACATGGATAAAATGTCCCGTATACGCTACATTCAACGACAAATGTAGCGGTAATAGAACATGGATCACACCTTGTTAATCAGCCGACTAGGCACCCAGATTCGCGAAAGACGCCTGAGCCGCGGCCTGACGCAAGCACAGCTTGCCGAACTTGCGAGCCTGACGCGCCACAAAGTCATCGCCGTAGAGAAAGGCACCCTGTCCGTCGGGATCGTCGCCTATGCGCGAGTGTTAGGTGCTCTGGATTGTGAACTCGCTGTCATTCCAGCAGCAATGCCGACACTTGAAGAGCTAGGGGACTTGTTTGAATGAAAATGACCTCGCTCAAAGTGAGTACACCTGAAGGGGCTAGCGGCAGGCTTTTCAGCGATACCGGGAACTACACCTTCCGTTATCACGAAGATGCGTTACCCGAGATGGCCATCAGCTTGTCGATGCCAGTCAGGCATGAAGAATTCCGACGGCTCGAGCTTCACCCTGTTTTTCAGATGAACCTGCCAGAAGGCTACGTGCTGGAACAACTACGCAATCGCTTGGCGAAGACTGTGAATGTCGACCCGATGTTGTTGCTGGCACTGACCGGCAGCACCTCGCCCATTGGCCGGGTTCAGGTACGATCTGAAACAGTAGACGCCCTGTTGGAGGAGCACCATTTTCCAGGCGAAAAACTTGAAGAAATTCTGACTTGGGATGGTACCGAAGATATCTTCGCTGACATGCTTGACCGCTACATCCTGCGAGCAGGGATTTCTGGCGTTCAACCCAAGGTATTGGTGCCTGAACGACAAGAAACCGCCCAGCCACGAGTGACATCGAAGACCTCGGATCTGATCATCAAAAGTGGCCGCGACGAATTTCCCGGCCTGGCGATCAACGAGTTCATTTGCATGTCCATTGCCAAAGAAGCTGGCATTCCCGTTCCACCGTTTTACCTTTCCGATAATGCCCAGCTGTTTGTCATGCGTCGCTTTGACCGCGACGATCAGCTCAACCCGCTCGGGTTTGAAGACATGGCGGTATTGATGGGGTTATCGGCAAGCCAGAAGTACAGCAAGAGTTATGCAGCTATCGCCAAGGCGATTCGTCTGTTCTGCCCGGCAAAAAATCTGCGCAGCTCTCTTGATCAGCTCTTCGATAGCGTCGCCCTAAGTTGCATTGTCGGGAATGGCGACGCTCATTTGAAAAACTTCGGCTTGCTCTATTCCGACCCGACAAAACGTGATGCGCACCTCTCTCCGGCGTACGACATCGTCAACACCACCGCCTATATCCCGGAAGATGTTCTAGCGCTGGATCTGGTCGGAAACAAGTCAATGTTTGCCTCACGGCAAGGACTCCTGGAGTTCGCACACACCTGTGAGATCGAGCGGCCGAGGGAGCGCATTCAGAACTTGCTCAACGCAGTAGAAACAGTACTTAAGCGCTACTCCCAGTATCGGGAGCAAGCAGCTCATGTGATTACTGCCATTGAGCAGTCAGCAGCACCATTTTCCCGAACCTTTGGATAGAGGGATTACGCAAAAAATCATCGACCACAAAAAACCCGCCTCTCGGCGGGTTTCTCATAACAGCAGCTCAACGCCCGGACTTAGTTCACCTTGGCGTTCAACTCACCCTTCAGATAACGCTGGAACATCGCTTCCAACGAGATCGGCTTGATCTTCGAAGCATTACCGGCAGTACCGAACGCTTCATAACGAGCGATACATACATCACGCATCGCCGTCACGGTTGCGCCGAAGAATTTACGTGGGTCGAATTCGCTCGGGTTGGTGGCCATCAGGCGACGCATTGCACCAGTGGATGCCAGGCGCAGGTCGGTGTCGATGTTGACCTTGCGTACGCCGTATTTGATGCCTTCGACGATTTCTTCAACCGGTACGCCGTAGGTTTCTTTGATGTCGCCGCCGTACTGGTTGATGATCGCCAGCCACTCTTGTGGAACCGACGAGGAACCGTGCATCACCAGGTGAGTGTTCGGGATGCGCTTGTGGATTTCCTTGATGCGGTCGATCGCCAGCACGTCACCGGTAGGTGGCTTGGTGAACTTGTAGGCGCCGTGGCTGGTGCCGATGGCGATGGCCAAGGCATCGACCTGGGTCTTCTTGACGAAGTCAGCGGCTTCTTCCGGGTCGGTCAGCATCTGGCTGTGATCCAGAACGCCTTCGGCGCCGATGCCGTCTTCTTCACCGGCCATGCCGGTTTCCAGCGAACCCAGGCAGCCCAGCTCGCCTTCAACCGAAACGCCGCAGGCGTGAGCCATGGCGACGGTTTGTTGGGTAACGCGGACGTTGTATTCGTAGTCGGTCGGAGTCTTGCCGTCTTCGCCCAGGGAGCCGTCCATCATCACCGAGCTGAAGCCCAGCTGGATGGAGCGCTGGCAGACGTCAGGGCTGGTGCCGTGGTCCTGGTGCATGCACACCGGGATGTGCGGGAATTCTTCGATCGCGGCCAGGATCAGGTGACGCAGGAATGGCGCGCCGGCGTATTTGCGAGCGCCGGCCGAAGCCTGGACGATCACCGGGGAGTCAGTCTTGTCAGCGGCTTCCATGATGGCGCGCATCTGCTCAAGGTTGTTGACGTTGAAGGCTGGAACGCCGTAGCCGAACTCGGCTGCGTGGTCCAGCATCTGGCGCATGCTGATAAGTGCCATTGTGTGTGTCTCTCCCGGTTGAGGGTCATTAATCGTGCCAGCCTGCCGGAGCGGCGGCGGCTATTCAAGTGATTGCAGATCGGGGGTCGAAGCCCGGTCTGGTGATTCGGTGTTACCAAAATCTTGTGAACAACAGAGAACCCTGTGGGAGCGGCGGTGCGACGATTCGACTTGCTCGCGAATGCGGATTTACATTCAACATTGATGCAAGCTGATCCACCGCCTTCGCGAGCAAGCCCGCTCCCACATTTTGGATCTATGTGAATCAATTCAATCGTCTTACTCGGCCTTGCAGCCGCGGCCAATCAGGTCATTGGTGGCGACCCAGTACACCAGGCCTTCGTCACCCTTGACGTGAAACGCCAGCATGCCGTCGCTGTACAGCACGCCCGAGGCGCCCGGCTCTTCTTTCAGGCGATAGACCTGGTCACCGCCGCCCAGCCGTACATCGACTTCCTTCTGGCCGGCATCGGCGTAGCGCCACAGCACTTTGGCCTGGCTGTCGCAGGTCCAGGTGGTCCAGCTGTCCGCAGGCGCGGACGACTGAAACAGGTTCATCTGCGCGCAACCGCCCAACAATGCCAACGCCGCAATGGCGATCAAGCCTTTCATCCGTGTTCCTCGACTGGCAGCCAACGCCGCCAGCCCTGAGTTAAAGAGTCAGACCGGTCAAGGACAACCATGTTCCTTGGCCGGGGTTTGCGTCTCGTATTTGTCCAGACCGTCCGGCCCCGAGCGCTTGTTCAGCACCGGGTTGGTTTCGGCCTGCCAGTCGGCCTGATAGCAGCCTTTCTGTGCCGCATCCGGTGCAGGCGTGGCCTCGGCCTTCGGGTTACTCCCGCAGGCCGCCAGCGTACCGGTCAGCAACAACAGCGCTAACGACTTGACCATCTGAACACTCCTTTGCCTGGCCAAACGGGCGGCCTCAGGCCTTGGCCCGGCTTTCCAGGACTTCAACGGCCGGAAGCACCTTGCCTTCGACGAATTCGAGGAACGCGCCGCCACCGGTGGAAATGTAGGAGATTTGCTCGGCCACGCCATATTTATCGATGGCCGCCAGGGTGTCGCCACCGCCGGCAATGGAGAACGCGGCGCTGTCAGCGATGGCCTGGGCCAGCACTTTGGTGCCGTTGCCGAACTGGTCGAACTCGAACACGCCGACCGGGCCGTTCCACAGAATGGTTTTCGACGATTTCAGCAGTTCGGCGAAGTTGGCCGCGGTTTGCGGGCCGATGTCCAGAATCATGTCGTCAGCGGCAACGTCAGCAATCAGCTTGACGGTGGCTTCGGCGCTTTCAGCGAATTCCTTGGCAACCACCACGTCCACCGGCAGCGGCACACTGACCTTGGCGGCGATGGCACGCGCGGTGTCCAGCAGGTCCGGCTCGTACAGCGACTTGCCGACCGGGTGACCGGCAGCGGCGAGGAAAGTGTTGGCGATGCCGCCACCGACGATCAGTTGATCGCAGATCTGGCTCAGGCTGTTGAGTACGTCGAGTTTGGTCGACACCTTGGAGCCGGCAACGATCGCAGCCATTGGCTTGGCCGGTGCGCCCAGCGCCTTGCCCAGTGCGTCCAGCTCAGCGGCCAGCAACGGGCCGGCAGTGGCGACTTTGGCGAACTTGGCCACGCCGTGGGTCGAACCCTCTGCGCGGTGCGCGGTGCCGAAGGCGTCCATCACGAACACGTCGCACAGGGCGGCGTATTGCTGGGCCAGCTCGTCAGCGTTCTTTTTCTCGCCCTTGTTGAAGCGCACGTTTTCGAACAGCACGATGTCGCCGGCCTTGACGTCAACGCCGCCCAGGTAATCGGCCACCAGCGGCACGTCGCGGCCCAGGGCCTTGCTCAGGTAGTCAGCGACTGGCTTGAGGCTGTTCTCGGCGGAGAACTCGCCTTCGGTCGGACGGCCCAGGTGTGAGCACACCATCACCGCCGCACCTTTTTCCAGAGCCAGCTTGATGGTCGGCAGCGAAGCCAGGATACGCGCATCGCTGGTGACAACACCGTCCTTGACTGGGACGTTGAGGTCTTCGCGAATCAATACGCGCTTACCTTGCAGATCGAGGTCGGACATCTTCAACACGGTCATGGGTCGCACTTCCTGAGTAACTGTTCTTAGAGAGCAGGTTTTTTTGAAATCGCTGTTTGCAGATAGTGGTCTGCAACGTCCAGCATTCGGTTGGCAAAACCCCATTCGTTGTCGAACCAGGCCAGGATGTTCACCAGTTTGGGGCCGGAAACACGGGTCTGACTGGCATCGACGATGGCCGAATGTGGGTCATGGTTGAAATCACAGCTGGCGTGCGGCAACTCGGTGTAGGCCAGCAGACCTTTGAGCGGGCCGTTGGTGGCGGCTTCGCGCAGGATCCGGTTGATCTCGTTGGCATCGGTCGCGGTGGCGGTCTGCATCGTGATGTCGAGACAGGACACGTTGACCGTCGGCACGCGTACGGCTTTGGCCTGAATTCGCCCGGCAAGTTCCGGCAGCAGACGCTCGATGCCACGTGCCAGACCAGTGGACACCGGGATCACCGACTGGAACGCCGAACGAGTGCGGCGCAGGTCTTCGTGGTGATAGGCGTCGATCACCGGCTGATCGTTCATCGCCGAGTGAATCGTGGTGATCGACACGTAATCCAGGCCGATCGCCTTGTCCAGCAGACGCAACAGCGGCACGCCGCAGTTGGTGGTACAGGAGGCGTTGGACACCAGCAGTTCATCGCCAGTCAGGCAATCCTGATTGACGCCGAAGACGATGGTGGCGTCGACATCCGCCTCGCTGGCCATCGGTTGCGAGAACAGCACGCGTGGCGCGCCGGCGTCGAGGAAACGCTGGCCGTCTTCGCGGGTGTGGTAGGCGCCGGAGCACTCCAGCACCAGGTCGACGCCCAGCGCCGCCCAGTCGATGCCTTCGGGGGTGGCACTGCGCAGGACCTTCACGCAGTCGCCATTAATATGCAGACAATCGCCTTCTACTCGCACTTCGCCGGGAAAGCGGCCGTGGGTGGAGTCGAAGCGTGTCAGGTATTCGATGCTGGCCATGTCCGCCAGATCGTTGATCGCGACAATTTCAAACCCGGCCTTCTCGCCACGCTCGAACAACGCACGCAAGACGCAACGACCAATCCGGCCGTAGCCGTTGAGTGCAACTTTGTAGGGACGCGGTTGAGGCATGGGGTTCTCGATTACCGTTTGATTCCGTTATTGCAGTGGTGTCTGAACCAACGATTTCGCGAGCAAGCCCGCTCCCACATTGGATCAGGGTTGTGCACACTGTTTGTGTCACACAACAAATCCCCCTGTGGGAGCGGGCTTGCTCGCGAAGGCGTCAGTCCAGACGACGCAACTTCTGGATCAGTCTTCCAGCAGCTCTTCAGCCTGACCCAGGATGTTGTCCAGGGTGAAGCCGAACTCTTCGAACAGTGCCGAAGCCGGAGCCGATTCGCCGTAAGTGGTCATGCCGATCACGCGACCTTCCAGACCCACGTACTTGAACCAGAAGTCGGCGTGAGCCGCTTCGATCGCAATACGTGCGCTGACCTGCAGCGGCAGAACCGATTGCTTGTAGCCGGCGTCCTGCGCATCGAACACGCTGGTGCAAGGCATGGAAACCACGCGCACCTTGCGGCCTTGCTCGGTCAGCTTGTCGTAGGCCTGAACGGCCAGACCGACTTCCGAACCGGTGGAAATCAGGATCAGCTCAGGCTCGCCTGCGCAGTCCTTCAACACGTAGCCACCGCGGCTGATGTCGGCGATCTGGTCGGCATCGCGTTCCTGGTGCTGCAGGTTCTGACGCGAGAAGATCAGCGCCGAAGGGCCGTCCTTACGCTCCAGCGCATTTTTCCAGGCCACTGCCGATTCAACGGCATCGGCTGGACGCCAGGTGTCGAGGTTCGGCGTGGTCCGCAGGCTGGTCAGTTGCTCGATCGGCTGGTGCGTCGGGCCGTCTTCGCCCAGACCGATGGAGTCGTGGGTGTAGACGTGGATCACACGCTTCTTCATCAGCGCCGACATGCGCACCGCGTTGCGCGCATATTCCATGAACATCAGGAAGGTCGCGCCGTAAGGCACCAGGCCACCGTGCAGGGACACGCCGTTCATGATCGCGGTCATGCCGAATTCGCGCACGCCGTAGTACATGTAGTTGCCGCTGGCGTCTTCAGCGCTGACGCCTTTGCAACCTTTCCACAGGGTCAGGTTGGAACCGGCCAGGTCAGCCGAACCGCCGAGCAGTTCCGGCAGCAGCGGGCCGAACGCGTTCAGGGTGTTCTGGCTGGCTTTACGGCTGGCGATGGTTTCGCCTTTGGCCGCCACTTCAGCAATGTAGGCCGAGGCTTTTTCCGCGAAGTCAGCCGGCAGTTCGCCGCTCAGACGACGGATCAGCTCGTTGGCTTCGGTCGGGAACGCCGCGGAGTAAGCAGCGAAACGCTGATCCCACTCGGCTTCGGCAGCGCGACCTTTTTCCTTGGCATCCCACTCGGCATAAATGTCTGCAGGGATTTCGAACGGGCCGTGGTTCCAGTTCAGCGCCTGACGGGTCAGAGCGATTTCCGCGTCACCCAGTGGGGCGCCGTGGCAGTCTTCCTTGCCCTGCTTGTTCGGCGAACCGAAACCGATGGTGGTCTTGCAGCAGATCAGGGTCGGCAGCGGGCTCTTGCGCGCGGTTTCGATGGCGGTCTTGATCTCTTCCGGATCGTGACCGTCGACGTTGCGGATCACCTGCCAATTGTAGGATTCGAAACGCTTCGGGGTGTCATCGGTGAACCAGCCTTCGACTTCACCGTCGATGGAGATGCCGTTGTCATCGTAGAAGGCGATCAGCTTGCCCAGGCCCAGCGTACCGGCCAGGGAAGCGACTTCGTGGGAAATGCCTTCCATCATGCAGCCATCACCGAGGAACACGTAGGTGTGGTGATCAACGATGTTGTGGCCAGGACGGTTGAACTGCGCGCCCAGGACTTTTTCCGCCAGGGCGAAACCGACGGCATTGGCCAGACCCTGACCCAGCGGGCCGGTGGTGGTCTCGACGCCCGGGGTGTAACCGAATTCCGGGTGACCCGGGGTGCGGCTGTGCAGTTGACGGAACTGCTTGAGGTCGTCGATCGACAGGTCGTAACCGGTCAGGTGCAGCAGCGAGTAGATCAACATCGAGCCGTGGCCGTTGGACAGCACGAAGCGGTCACGGTCGGCGAACGACGGGTTGCTCGGGTTGTGCTTGAGGTAGTCGCGCCAAAGTACTTCGGCGATATCTGCCATACCCATAGGGGCACCGGGATGGCCGCTGTTGGCTTTTTGCACGGCATCCATGCTGAGGGCACGAATGGCGTTGGCACGCTCACGACGGCTAGGCATCGCTGATCTCCTGGGTGTGAATAGATTGAAACGGAAAAAAGGAGGGCATTTTCCCTCACCGGAGCGCCTCGGGGCAATGACAGATAGTCATCCGAGGGCGTTTTTCCCGTGCTGGACGGCGGTTTCGTCTGGTGAAACCTTTCCGCTGTTCGTTTGTAGAGTTAACCAGCCAGGGAGAAGTGCCATCTATCGAGCAATATCAAAACTTTTTGATATTGCCCTTGCGGCGATTTCCCACCGTCACTAGACTGCTGCCCCATGAACTTACGCGTGCCTTCCATTCGCCATGACGACTGCGACGAGCTGGCGGCCCTGTGCAAGGCCGGTGGCGACCCACTGCGCCTGAATGTATTGCGCGCGCTGGCCAACGACTCGTTCGGCGTACTGGAGCTGGCGCAGATTTTCGGCATCGGTCAGTCCGGCATGAGCCACCACCTAAAAGTGCTGGCCCAGGCCGATCTGGTGGCGACACGCCGTGAAGGTAACGCGATTTTCTATCGCCGCGCCCTGCCCCACACCGAATTGCTGGGCGGCAAGTTGCACGCCGCATTGTTAGAAGAAGTCGACAATCTGGCGCTGCCGGACGACGTGCAGACGCGCATCGCCCAGGTCCACGGACAACGCGAAGCCGCCAGTCAGGACTTCTTCACCCGGGTTGCGGAGAAATTCCGCGCCCAGCAAGACTTGATCGCAGGCCTGCCGCAGTACCGTGACAGTGTGCTGGCCCTGCTCGACAAACTGAACTTCAATGGTGCTGCCACGGCCATTGAAGTCGGCCCCGGCGATGGTGCTTTCCTGCCGGAACTGGCCCGCCGCTTCGGCACCGTAACCGCGCTGGACAACAGCCCGGCGATGCTCGAACTGGCGCGTCAGGTATGTGAACGTGAACGGCTGGCTAACGTCAGCCTGCAATTGGCCGATGCATTGAATGGCACCAGCCTTCAGGCCGATTGCGTGGTACTGAACATGGTGTTGCACCATTTCGCCGCGCCGGCCGAAGCGCTCAAGCACATGGCCGGCCTGCTGCAACCGGGCGGTAGCCTGCTCGTGACAGAGTTATGTAGCCACAACCAGAGTTGGGCCAGGGAGGCCTGCGGTGATCTGTGGTTGGGGTTTGAACAGGACGATTTGGCCCGTTGGGCCACCGCTGCGGGACTCGTTCCCGGGGAAAGCCTCTATGTAGGCTTACGTAATGGTTTCCAGATCCAGGTTCGCCACTTTCAGCGACCGGCTGGCGACACTCACCATCGGTAAATTCAGGAAAACATCGAGATGAGCGAATACTCCCTCTTCACCTCCGAGTCCGTGTCTGAAGGACATCCGGACAAAATCGCCGACCAGATTTCCGATGCGGTGCTGGACGCCATTATTGCCCAGGACAAACACGCACGTGTGGCCGTGGAAACTCTGGTCAAGACCGGCGTTGCCATCGTTGCCGGTGAAGTGACCACCAGCGCCTGGGTTGACCTGGAGCAGATCGTTCGTGACGTGATCTGCGACATCGGCTACACCAGTTCCGAAGTCGGCTTCGACGGCGCGACCTGCGGCGTGATGAACATCATCGGCAAGCAGTCCCCTGACATCAACCAGGGTGTTGACCGTGCCAAGCCTGAAGATCAGGGCGCCGGCGACCAGGGCCTGATGTTCGGCTACGCCAGCAACGAAACCGACGTGCTGATGCCAGCGCCGATCACTTTCTCGCACCAGTTGGTACAGCGCCAGGCCGAAGCCCGCAAATCGGGTCTGCTGCCGTGGCTGCGTCCGGACGCCAAGTCGCAAGTGACTTGCCGTTACGAAGGCGGCAAGGTGGTCGGTATCGACGCCGTTGTTCTGTCGACCCAGCACAACCCTGAAGTGTCCTACAAAGACCTGCGCGAAGGCGTGATGGAGCTGATCGTCAAGCACGTGCTGCCTGCAGAACTGCTGAGCAAAGACACCCAGTTCCACATCAACCCGACCGGCCAGTTCATCATTGGCGGCCCGGTAGGTGACTGCGGTCTGACCGGTCGCAAGATCATCGTCGACAGCTACGGCGGCATGGCCCGTCACGGCGGTGGCGCGTTCTCCGGTAAAGATCCATCGAAGGTTGACCGTTCGGCTGCCTACGCTGGCCGTTATGTTGCCAAGAACATCGTCGCTGCCGGCCTGGCCGAGCGTTGCGAGATTCAGGTGTCCTACGCCATCGGTGTCGCTCAGCCGACTTCGATCTCGCTGAACACCTTCGGTACCGGCAAGATCAGCGATGACAAGATCATCAAACTGGTGCGTGAAGTGTTCGACCTGCGTCCATACGCAATCACCACCATGCTGGATCTGCTGCACCCGATGTACCAGGAAACTGCAGCCTACGGCCACTTCGGTCGTGCTCCGCAGACCAAGACTGTTGGCGAAGACACCTTCTCCACCTTCACCTGGGAAAAAACCGACCGCGCCGACGCTCTGCGTTCCGCTGCTGGTCTGTAAGCCCTCCCCGGCTGCAAAAAAAGCCCCGCACGGTTCACGCCGTGCGGGGCTTTTTCATGCCTGAAATACCCTTCCAATATCAATAAAGAGCCCTGTGGGAGCGGGCTTGCCCGCGAAGAGGCCGGCCCATGCGCCCCCTGTATGGGCACGGAAACACGATGCAAAACACCCACCCGGTGCCTCTCTGAATCCTCGCCTAGCCTTAAAGCATTCCCCCTGAGCAAGGACGCTCAAAATGCTTGTCACGCTGCGCCTGTTTTCAGTTCTTTTGCTGAGTTTCACCCCTCTGATCGCCCATGCAGCCTGCCCCGACTGGCCATTCGGCAAAGCGCAAGTTGAAATCTCCGCCCTGCAAAAACAGATCGACCAATGGGACGACGCCTACCACCGCCAAGGCCGCTCGCTGATTGCCGACGAGCTCTACGATCAATCGCGCCTGCGGCTCATCGAATGGCGCCAGTGCTTCCAGCAGCCCCCAGCGCCCGAACCGTCGCGCAGCGCGACTGGCTCCGTCGCGCATCCAATCGCCCACACCGGTCTGGACAAGCTTCACCAAGCCGCCGCCGTTCAAGCATGGTTAAAGGATCGGCAGGATGTCTGGGTACAACCCAAGGTCGATGGTGTGGCGGTCACGCTGATTTACCGTCGCGGCCTGTTGCAGCAGGCGATCAGTCGCGGCGACGGGATCAGCGGTCAGGACTGGACAGCGTCGGCGCAAAAGATCGCTGCCATTCCGCAACAACTGACCCAACCGCTGGACCTGCTGGTGCAGGGCGAGCTCTATTGGCGCCTGAATCAGCATGTGCAAGCCAGCGCCGGCAGCGTCAACGCCCGCGCCACCGTTGCCGGGCTGATGAGCCGTAAAATCTTGAGCGCAGAACAGGCGTCCGGGATCGGTTTGTTCGTCTGGGACTGGCCGCAGGGGCCGGCGAGTCTGCCCGAAAGAATGTCGACGTTGGAGACATTGGGTTTCGCCACGACGGCGCCATTCAGTCAGGCCATCGCCAACCTTGAAGAGGCGCAGCAGTGGCGTGAGCACTGGTATCGATCGCCCCTGCCCTTCGCCACCGACGGCATTGTCTTGCGCCAGAGCCAGCGCCCACCGGCTGAGCGCTGGCAGGCGAGCGCGCCCTACTGGGCCGTCGCCTGGAAATACCCGTTTTCCCGAGCGCTGGCCGAGGTGCGCAAAGTGAATTTCAAAGTCGGCCGCAGCGGACGCATCACCCCGGTATTGGAGTTGTCGCCGGTGATGCTCGATGACCGCGAGATCAGACGCGTCAGTGCCGGTTCACTCAAGCGCTGGCAGGCGCTGGATATCCGCCCCGGCGATCAAGTGGCAATCAGCCTGGCCGGGTTGACGATTCCACGACTCGACAGTGTGGTGTTGCGCACCACCGAACGGGCCGCCCTCGACATTCCCGACACGCGCGACTTCCACGCCTTGAGCTGCTGGCAACCGACACCCGGTTGCGAAAGCCAGTTTCTCGCGCGCCTGACCTGGCTCAGTGGCAAGCAGGGGCTGGCGCTGCAGAATGTCGGGCGCGGCACCTGGGAGAAACTTCTGGAAACAGGCCGCCTGAACAACCTGCTGGATTGGTTGACCCTCGACGAGCCAGAGCTTGCTAACATTGCCGGCTTCGGCGAACGCAGCAGCACACGTCTGATCAACAGTTTTCACAGCGCCCGCCAACGGCCGTTCACCCAGTGGCTCAAAGCATTGGGTTTACCGCCGACGGGGCAGGCACAACTGGCCGACTCGTGGCAGGCGCTGGCACAACGCGACACCGAACAATGGCAGGCAGAAGCCGGAATCGGCCCGGGCCGCGCGGCGCAATTGAGCGCATTCTTCCGCGACCCGCAGGTGCTGGCCCTGAGTGACACATTACGCGCCGCCGGAATCGACGGTTTCTGATCACGCAATCCCCCGGCAGCCGGGAACCCAAGGGCCGTCAGACGCTCAAACAGCGCAGTGCCCCCGACCCGACTGCCTTTGCACATGGAGCTTTTATGAAATTTCTTGCACCGCTTGCCTTGCTGACTCTCTGTGGCGTTCTGGCCGCGCCTGTGATGGCTGACGAAGATGCACCGGGCCTGACCGGTTGCGCCGCGAAGAAGCAGGGCATCATCAATCAGCTCGAGCAGGCGAAATCCCGGGGCAACACCGATCAGCAGGCCGGTCTGCAAACCGCTCTGGATGAAGTGACGAAGAACTGCACCGATGCTGGCCTGAAGAAAGAACGCGAAAACAAGGTGCTGGAAGCCAAGCACGAAGTGAGCAAGCGTCAGGCGGATCTCGACAAGGCGATGAAGAAAGGCGATCCGGAGAAGATCAACAAGCGCAAGGATAAGCTCGCCGAGTCGCGCAAAGAACTGCAGGACGCGCTGGACCAGATCGACAAGTAACCGTTAATGCGGGGAATTTGATGCCCTCTTCGCGAGCAAGCCCGCTCCCACATTTGATTTGTGAACGACACAGATCCAGTGTGGGAGCGGGCTTGCTCGCGAAGGCGTCAGCTCAAACAACAGAAATCAATGATCGCGAAACTCTTTATGGCAAGCGCTGCAGGCATCCTCAACTTTCTGCACCGCTGGCCCGAGGTTACTGGCCTTGTACGGCTGAACCTTGCTGGCGATCACCAGTTCACCGGTGGCCGCCTCAAGGTTACGGGCCAATTCCTGAAAGCGGGCCTGACGCAGCCAGACATCGTCCTTGGCGCTGGTGTGATCTTCTTCACGCACCTGCGGGAAATGCTTCCACGGTTCATGCGACAACGCATCAAGCTTCACCGCGCCTTCGGCGAATTTCGGCCCGTCGAACGGAATGCGTCCGCGCAACATGCCACCCAGGTCTTCGCCGGTCTTGAGCATCTGTTTGAAGATCGCCTTGCGTTGCCCCAGCGGAGAATTCGGATCGACGCCGCCACAGGCGGACAAGGTCAGACAGGCCAGCAATACAACAGAAATTCTTTTAAGAGTCATGGTGGCTTCAGGTCACGGAATTCGGCGGCCAGTATCCTCGCGTCGCCGACAAACACCAATAGCCCTATTAAAAATACGGGTTGCCGGAGCGCATGGAGCACTTGGGCAACCGGCACAGGAATCACTCCATGAACAGCCGTTTCAAGGCCTGGCGTCACCCACTGATCGCAACCCTGCCACTGCTGGCAATCCTTGCCGGCTGCACCGGTGGCGACACTGCCAAACCGAAAACCCATGCCTTGGCCACTTATTCCAGCGCCACTTGGGAAGCCTTGCCGGCGGTGTCCGACAGCGATCTGGTCGCCGGTTTCGGTTCATGGCGCAGCGCCTGCACCCGACTCAAGGCTGATCCGGTCTGGGGCGGCACCTGCGCGGCAGCCGCCAACGTGCCGCAAAGCGCCAACGAGATTCGCGCGTTCCTCAAGCAGAACCTCGACGTGTTCGGACTGCGCGCCGAGCATGACAACCCCAACGGTCTGATCACCGGTTACTACGAACCGGTCTACCCCGGCAGCCTGACACCCACCGACGTGGCGAATGTGCCGGTGTACGGCGTGCCGGAAGACATGATCATCGTCTCGCTGGACAGCATTTACCCGGAACTGAAGGGCAAGCGCCTGCGTGGCCGTCTCGAAGGCCGGGTACTGAAGCCTTACGACGACGCGGCGACCATCGAATCCAAAGGCGTCAAAGCGCCGGTAGTGGCGTACCTGACCGATCCGATGAACCTGCAGTTTTTGCAGATTCAGGGTTCCGGGCGGATTCAGACACCGGACGGCAAACAACTGCGCATCGCCTACGCCGACCAGAACGGCCATCCGTACCGGCCGATCGGGCGCTGGCTGGTCGAGCAAGGCGAGCTGAAGAAAGAAGACGTGACCATGAGCGCGATCAGCAACTGGGCCAAGGCCAATCCGTCGCGCATCCCGGAACTGCTGGGCAGCAACCCGAGCTACGTGTTCTTCACCCGCAACCCGGACAGCAACGAAGGCCCACGCGGCTCGCTCAATGTGCCGCTGACCGCCGGCTACAGCGCAGCGGTGGATCGCAAGGTGATTCCGTTGGGCAGCCTGCTGTGGCTGTCGACCACCCGCCCGGACGGCAGCGCTTTGGTTCGCCCGGTCGCGGCGCAGGACACCGGTGGCGCGATTGCCGGCGAGGTGCGTGCGGATCTGTTCTGGGGCACCGGCGATGCTGCCGGGCAACTGGCCGGGGACATGAAACAGCAGGGACAGATCTGGATGCTCTGGCCTAAAGGTGTGGCGTTGCCGCAAGTGCCTCAAGTCGCCGATACGGTGAAGGACAAACCTTGAGCGCCTCGGCGCCTAAGCTATCGCCCTTCGCGAGCAAGCCCGCTCCCACAGGGTTCTTTGGTGTACACAGGATTTGTGCTCGCCATTGATACCTGTGGGAGCGGGCTTGCTCGCGAAGAGGCCGGCAGCAACACCCGAGATTCAGACCGACACAAAGAAGAACGCAGCAATCAGCCCCATCCCGACAAACCACACCAGCGACCGCAAGATCGCCCAATCCGCCAGGTAGCAGATGATGTACAGCAGGCGACTGGTGATAAACAGCACCGCCAGCACATTCACCGTCACCAGCTGCGCCGTGCCCACCAGATGCGCAACAATCACTGCGGCAGCAAATGCCGGCATCACCTCGAAGCTGTTCAACTGCGCCGCATGCGCCCGTCGGGCGACGCCGCCCACGCTATCGAGAAAATCCCGAGGATCATGATTGTCACTGAGCCTGAAACCGCCTGAGACCTTGGCCACGATCGTGCACACATACGGCAGGAAAATCGCGATCAATACACACCACAGAGCCACCGTCATAACGCCGTCCTTTTTTCGAGTGTTGGAAATGGCGGGCGGTCAGAACTTCATCACCAGCATGCCGATCAGCACCAGCCCACAGGCTAAGAGCCGCGGCCTGCCGAAAGGTTCTTTCAAGTACCGCATGCCGAACAGCACCACCAGAATCACGCTGATCTCACGCAATGCCGCCGCTTCGGCAATCGAGCCCAACTGCATCGCCCACAGCACCAGAGCGTAGCTGAACAACACGCAGAACCCGACCGCCAGGCCCAGCTTCCATTGCTCGCGCCAGAACACCATAAACGCCGGGCGTTTCGCCACCCACGCCAGCAACGGAAACGGCCAGGCGCTGAACAGCGTGACCCAGACCAGGTAATCCAGTGGATGCGACCAGCGCCGCAAGGCCTGACCATCGATGTAGGTGTAGCAACCGATGCACAAGCCGATCAGCGCCACCACCGGTAGCATCGACCAAGGGAGATGTTTGCCACCGCCGCCCTGCCAAAGCAGGCAGGCCATGCCCAGTGGAATCAGCATGATCCCGAAGATCTGCTGCGCAGTGAGCACTTCGCCGGCGAAGATCAGGGTCAGCGCCAGCACCACCAGCGGCGACAAGCCGCGCATCAGCGGATAGACCAACCCGAGGTCGCCGACCCGATAGGCTTGAATCAGCAGATAGCGATACAGCAACTCGAACGCCGCGGAAGCCAGAATCCACGGCCAGATGTCCAGCGGCGGCAAGCTGATAAAGGGTGACACCAGCGCCACAAACAGCAGCGCCACCGTGTCCATGCACGCCACCACCAGCAGCCGTTCGGCACTGAACTTGATCAGG
Organism: Pseudomonas sp. AM14(2022); assembly: GCF_036346455.1. Taxonomy (NCBI): domain Bacteria; kingdom Pseudomonadati; phylum Pseudomonadota; class Gammaproteobacteria; order Pseudomonadales; family Pseudomonadaceae; genus Pseudomonas; species Pseudomonas sp. AM14(2022). The sequence goes on along the minus strand of NZ_JAOTNY010000001.1, from coordinate 709,918 downwards.
GTATTCCACGTCGCATGCAACAGCGCCGCCATTAACACCAGAACTGTCGCCGCCACGTCCCACTCCTTGATTTTTTTGTTGACCCTACACCAATGTCTGCGGCTGACCAACCGAGGGGGCATGATTGTGTCCCCACCCCGAAACAGCCCATCCAACCTTTGCACCGAAGAATCGGGGCGCTGTCTTTCCACCCCCATCCAATGGAGCCCGGATGCTAGAACTTGTCGCCGCTTTTATCTGCCTCACCACCCTTCTCACCTTCGTCAATTACCGCTTCATCGGCCTGCCGCCGACTATCGGCGTGATGGTCACCGCGCTGATGTTCTCCCTGTTGCTGCAAGGCCTGAGCGTGCTCGGCTATCCCGGCCTCGAAGAACGCGTGCAGCAACTGATCGGCCAGATTGACTTCGGCGATCTGCTGATGAACTGGATGCTGTCGTTCCTGCTGTTCGCTGGCGCCCTGCACGTCAACCTCAACGACCTGCGCAGCTACCGCTGGCCCATCGGCCTGTTGGCCACTTTCGGCGTGCTGATTGCCACCGTCGTGATCGGCAGCCTCGCTTTTTACATCTTTGCCCTGTTCGGCTGGCACGTGAGCTTCCTCTACTGCCTGCTGTTCGGCGCGCTGATTTCGCCTACAGACCCGATCGCAGTGCTCGGCGTACTGCGTACCGCCAATGCCTCCAAGCCGCTGAAAACCACCATCGTCGGCGAGTCGCTGTTCAACGACGGCACTGCCGTTGTGGTGTTCACCGTGCTGCTGGGCATCGCCCAACTGGGTGAGACGCCGACCCTCAGCGCCACGGCCATGCTGTTCGTGCACGAAGCCATTGGCGGTGTGCTGTTCGGCGGGCTGATCGGTTATGGGGTGTACCGGATGATCAAGAGCGTCCAGCAGCATCAGATCACGGTGATGCTGACCCTGGCGCTGGTGATCGGCGGTTCGGCGATGGCCACCGAGCTGCACGTCTCGGCGCCGATTGCGATGGTGGTGGCCGGTCTGATCATCGGCAACCTGGGGCGCAACCTGGCGATGAACGACATGACCCGCAAGTACCTCGACGGCTTCTGGGTTTTCCCAAAGGCGCCAAAAAGGCCTGCATCTTTGTCACATTGAAGGGGGCTACGCAGCGCCACTGAAAGCTGAGATACGCCTCTGTTCCTGCCGAGCTATCTATTCTGATCGCTCCCCTTTATCAGAATCCACATCATCAAGACATCAAGTTGTGTGCATACCACCCGCGTCTAGGAGTCAAAACGCTCACCTGTCAGCCTTCCATCGAGCAAGTAATCCTGGTTAGGGTATACGGCAGCCAATTGCCCCCTACCTATATGTTTATATTCATACTCAAGGTGCGAGTCTCAACTTCAGTCAATAGTAAGATTGAAGCTCCTTCACTACTGAAATCTGTGAACGGCGAAAGTGGGACATGTAGTATTCCAGCGAGTGTTGGCACCTTCCGTAGAAAGGCCTAACACCGTCAAAAGCGGTGCTAAAAACTCCTCAAGCAGGTTTAAAGCGTTTTCTAAAATTATCCAATGACTGCCTTTAGAAAATCACCGCGTTGGTCACAGCTACCCTGCTGGCATCCAGCATAGGCTTCTCGGATAAGCTCAGCAGGAAGCTTTGCTCTTTAGCGACCTCCCGAAGGAGGCTGTCCATGGCCACGGAGAGATGCAGCAAGCCGTTAAACTTGTCTTCCGTGTTAAATATAAAGCGAGATCCATCTGGCACTATCAGTCGCCTCGCTTCTTCCTTGTTGTTCCATAAGTAATCCAGATATCTTTGGGTCTCGGCCAATATCGCTAATTCGTAGTAGGCACCAGCGGAGAGGCTATGCATGTTGGCATGGTACATTATTGAGGCAATATCAAAGCTTGAGATTGTTACAGGTTTTCCCTCTGCCTCGAGCTCTGCCTTTATGTTTTTACATAACCTTATTGATTTGCGGAGTCCACCACCCGTGGTTTCACATCGTTCTCGTACCTTTTTGATGTGCAGGAAAGGCCAGTTTTCAATCGTGGTACTTTTATGCGAATCTAGGATAGTGACAGCGCGGTCATGTTTCTGACCAGAGGCTTGGTAAGTGATGGTGTCATGCCAGTGGGAGGGCACGACGTCTACTGGACGTGCTAATGACCCTCCTTGCAATTTGATGGCCTTAGAGCCAGAAGTGTCAATCGTCGCAGCGGGAAACGCATCACGAAGAGCTTTACTAATTTCGCCCCTGCGAGCGGTTAACACCCCAACTGAAGTGCGTGAGGTCGGTGAGCGGTACTGACCCGATGTACTCATGTACCCACGCGCATCATAGGTATGAAAGTCAGCTTCTATTGCTAAAAGATCAACATCACTGACCCCTCGAATATGGACATTCAGTGGTACTGATCCCTGTAGCTCAAATTCGAGATTACCGCTTGTCCTCTTCGACAACTGGTTGCTAACCCGTTCTGCGGTTTCGATGCTGATGCGGGTGTAGGTAGGATCTACCTCCTGCATCGCTCCTAAAGCAAAAGTTGTATTCGGCTTGTCTTTAACCCTATGTTCCCACGCTTCTTTTGTGAGGCTTCGGTTTACGATGAAATCCTTCGCATCCATTGCGATTACAGAGGATCTATCTAGCCCTGAGCGTCTAGAGCGTAGACGGTTAATTCGATCATTAATTGACGTGCTCATTCTTTCTCCTCAGCTCTATTCGCCCATAGGTGGGCCGACCGTAACCGTTAAAATAGTCACCCTGTGCGCTATCTAATAACTTGGTAAATAATAGATTTGCACTGCCAACGTGTCCTCGAAGCTCAGGCTCGCCGGGATTAGGATCATTCTGATAGTTATAAAGAAGGCGGTATCCGTCAGCCTCATCGTGAACCAAGGCCGCAGTGATACTGTTTGAGCCCGATTGGTGAGTCTTCAAGCGCACTCTGATCTTGTCCCAGGTTTGACAGATATATACATCTGCTTCCCAACTGCGAATCGGATTTCCTCCGATGTCCAGTGTCGTTCCAGTGCAGTGCCACTCTCCCGACAGGTCAGGGACTTTTAGATATTTGACTGCCCAACGCCATTTCCAAACCGTCTTATTGAATAAAGCGTATAGCAAGGCAAAGACTATACCTGCGCCAATTAGCGACAGGGCTGTCGGTGGAAGATTTACAGGCAGATTATACTTTTTAGCCAAATCTTCAGCTGATAGCAGCAAAAAAACCGCAATGCCGGAAATCGCGCTTGCTAGTAGTGTCAGATACCTGCCAATCAAAGCTCGATTAACCCCGCCCAATAGGCTGTATTCATGATCGTGAATCATCAAAAGCGACCTTCAATAGACTTAATGCCGGGAATCCAATCAACTTTAACGAGGGGCAGCAGCAAAGCTGCCCGCGCCCGATGAGACTTTAAAAACTACTGGGTATGACATACCGAGGAGCACGTCCGGCATCCGTTCGATTGCCGGTAGGTGTTGCGAGCCTGGCGAACAGCGGTCACACAGGTGGTGTGATAGCCAAGATCAAGGCGGTTATGGAGTGCCGGCAAATAGATGCACGTACTGGTATGCACCTCGTGGTCACCATTGGTCTGTGCATTGCGGTTCACGAAATACTGAGCCATTTTTACTCACCCCGCTCTTTGTTCGATTGGGCAAGTACCGAGGCCGCTAGGGTCTTGGTGGTGGCGTTGTACTTGTTGCTATCGAGGACATGACTGGCTTTAGTCTCCATATCGGCACCGGTTTGCTTGCCGGTCGAAGCTTGAGCCATGGCCGAACCTGCCAATTCCTTCTGGATGGCCGAGGAGCTATCACTACGCAGGATTTTGGAGGCCAGGCTGGCCACAGGAGACGATGTTTGTTTAGGATTTTTCGGCACGATTAGGTGCTCCTGTATCTAGAAAAAATCGAGTAGGCAGGAGCAACCCTTGAGCGGAAAGCCGAGCTGAATGGTTGACATCCAAAGTCGGTTTTTCTCTAATGCGCGTCCCACCAGTGTCCGCATTGGCTCAGGGATTGGCGGGTATGTGTGCTCGGCGTCCAAACTTCGCACGCATACCCGCTGTGTTCACTGAAACCTAAGCCTCTCGCCAAAAACACAACATGTAGTGCTGTTGTAGAGATGACCTACAAGATAATGGGGTCAAAATGACATTGCAAGGTAACAAGCCTGTGGATAACTTGTGCGCAAATCAGTGGTTGGATCCATTTCGCCCCTGTATGTATGCCCAGCCCTTCTAAATCGCGGGATACGACGTTTCTTCCTTGAAATATTTTGAAATACACTCCTTTCGCATGTCCTGTTCTCTATAGAACAGCCACCCTCAGCGTTTAAAAGTGACAATCCAGTGGCGTCATTTCTTCCTTAGCTCTGGTTTGGTTTTATCCGTCAGCGGGGTATTGCGGGGCTATTTCCTCTGACCTATGATCAGGCTAGGCGGTGATGGTCGCCTGGCGCCTGTTTCGCGAAGCAATAGCCCATCTGTGACACCCTTCAGTTTTACATCGGCATGTCCCTAACCAGACGCTGCCCGGTGAACAGGCAATCGGACACCTAAGCGTCGTTGATTTAGGAACCTTTGCCATGTCTGATTTTTCTCCGCTAAACATCTTCAAATCCCAAGCTAAACAGCTTGCTCGTGATAAGGGCCTGAAGCTTTCTTGTAGTGGTCAGAGCGCTCCACTGCCCGCCAAGCGATGAGTTTTAGCATCGCTCATTCGACGGCAGCAATTTTGAACACAACCTCTTCTCTCGCCGTGCTCGTGGTCTACGCTCAGCAACGGCGCTGTGGATTTTCGAGATGCCTGCGACACAAGAAATGTTCATGGTTGAGCCATCGTTCACCGTGTGGGTAACCAAGGAGACAGTATGACCGATAGACGACCTTTGAATCCAAACGTAACAGTTCCGAAGCCGGGAGGTGGCGTCCAGCCTCGCTCTCGGAATCAAGATGGCCAAGTCCGCGATAAGCGTGATGACGCGGGAAAGCCTAGGAAGAAATAGTCAACCGCGATGAATCGCAGGTTACTCGCGAAAGGGAGTGACCTGTCTCAACGCGCTAGGTGATCGACTCATACCTGAATCCATCGGCAAATGAGGCTTCTCCTGGTTTATCGATTACCTCCTCTGACTTGCGCGCTCCATCCAACTGACTGAGATCATTAGATGGCCTATTGCAGGTGGCAGTCTCAGTTCGTCGCAGTGGTAGTGCCTGGAGCGGGGCCTTCGCTGAACGTGTAGTTGATGACCACGTCATTTCGGATCAAGACGTCGAGAGTTTTCTGGGTGCCCGTAGTCGTCACCTTCATGGTGACCACGTAGCTTTGGGCATGGGCTGAGCCATTGGTGTAGGTGTAGATCCACTTTTCGTCAGTCTCGCTGACAGCACTCTTGGCATAGGGCTCACCAAACAGGGACTTCAACTCAGTAGTCGTCGTTTTGCCTTTGGTGATGCTCGCTACACTGGCCGACGGAAAGTCTCGCCCTGCGGTGTAGTGGGACGTAGCGCAACCGCCAAGTGCGACACAGATCCCCATTACTGCGATGAGCTTTTTCATATCCATCCTTGATCGTAGAAAGTTCCAAATCTAGCTGGCATCGAGGCTAAAAGCCATCACCAAGGTGATCAGCTACTTTCGTGCATTCGCAGATAATGCCTTGCACATGTAGCAAGCCGAGCCAGGGCAAAGCCCCCTGAACTGCTCCGTCTGAGAAATCAGAGGTGGCGCTGAGCCTCGTTGATTTACTGCATAGCCCTGCTGCTCAAAAAATCCTGAAGCAGTTGTTGTCAGCAAATGAAATCGAGCGATTCCCTGCTCGGCAGCTATCGCTTCAATGACCTGAAGCACCGCGATACCGACCCCCTTCGATCTGTATGTCGACACTACGACCAGAGAACGCAACAACCCGTCCGTACCATGGGTTTCGAATCCTCCCCATGCGACCGTCTCACTGTCCAGTGTGAACTCAAAAAAGGTTCGGCCTGGAAGATCAATGTCGTCTGCTGGAAGATCAGCAGATTTCAGCGCATCGCGAAAGCGCTGCCACTGTCCTCCGGCTATTTCCTTTGCCTGGATCATCATATTGCCCTCCATCCTCTCATCTCCTTTATGCCGACACGCATGGAGCGTTAGGGCCATGCCGAAACAGCAGACATCATATTCGCTTTACCGAATATTCGCCAAAGCGTATATTCGATTTTCCATATGTATCGAGTTCCACCATGAGCCCTGCTATCAAAGTGCTTTTCGTGTGCGTTGCCAACTCAGCCCGCTCCCTGCTTGCAGAGGCTTTGCTGCGGCACACCGACCCGCGCTTCGAGGCCTTCAGCGCAGGATCTGAACCGTCTGAGGTTGATCTGCGCACGACTCAAGCATTGGAGGCGGTTGGAGTCGATGCAACGGGCCTGCGCAGCAAGTCCATCAGCGAGTTTCAAGCTGATCGATTTGATTACGTAATCACTCTTTGTGATAAATCCGCAAGCGAATGCCTACCAATGCCCAGCGCAGGTGAAGTCATTGCCTGGGATTTTCCTGACCCAGTAACCAGCGATGATCCTGGCGCATTTCGCCATACGCTCCACGACATCCACGAGCGCATCAAGCTCTTCGTTTTGGTCAAGACCAAACACCTGGAGGATCTATGACAGAACCCATGAACCCCACCACTTTATTCAAGTGCCTGTCGGATGACACCCGAGCAAAAATTTCGCTGCTCGTCGTGAGTGAAGGCGAGTTATGTGTCTGCGAGCTGACAGCCGCTCTTGAGATGAATCAGCCCAAAATTTCTCGTCACTTGGCGCTGCTTCGTTCAGCAGGCTTGCTGATGGATCGTCGCCAGGGTCAGTGGGTGTACTACCGCCTGAATCCCGATTTGCCTGCGTGGGTAACTGCGGTTTTGAAAGAAGTCGTAGACGCCAATCAGCAATGGCTGGAAACCGAGACTAAACGCCTGTGCGGTATGAACGAACGTCCGATCAACCAGGCCGTGTGCAGCTGATTCACGCCCAACCGGATTAACGAAATGCTGATTGCCGTATTGATATTTATCGCCACCATCGTGCTCGTTATCTGGCAGCCCAAGGGGCTCGGAGTTGGTTGGAGTGCCACGTTGGGTGCCATCGTGGCGTTGCTGGCAGGCGTCGTTACTCTTGCAGACATACCCGAGGTCTGGCGCATCGTCTGGAATGCTACCGGGACGTTCATTGCGGTTATCATCATTAGTTTGCTGCTTGATGAAGCTGGTTTTTTCAAGTGGGCTGCGCTGCATGTGGCCCGATGGGGAGGCGGGAGCACCCGCAAGCTGTTCGCATTTATTGTCCTGCTGGGCGCAGCGGTGTCGGCCCTGTTCGCCAATGACGGAGCAGCATTGATCCTCACACCCATTGTGATCGCGATGTTGCTGGCGTTGCGTTTTTCTCCTGCTGCTACGTTGGCATTCGTTATGGCAGCCGGTTTTATCGCCGATACGGCGAGCTTACCGCTGGTGGTTTCCAATCTGGTCAACATCGTTTCTGCCGACTATTTCGATATCGGCTTCAACGAATATGCTTCGATCATGGTGCCGGTAAACATCGTCAGCGTGGCGGCGACATTAGCCATGCTGCTGTGGTTTTTCCGCAAAGATTTACCAAAGACCTATGACCTCAACCAACTGGACAATCCGGACGAGGCAATCCACGACCGGGCCACTTTTGTAGCCGGCTGGTGGGTGCTGGCACTACTCCTGATTGGCTTCTTTGTCATTGAGCCATTGGGGGTGCCAATCAGCGCCATTGCAGCGGTCTGTGCATTCATTCTTTATGTCATCGCGGCTCGTGGTCACGCCATCAACACGAGCAAGGTGCTCAAAGAGGCGCCATGGCAGGTGGTGATTTTTTCTTTGGGTATGTATCTGGTTGTTTATGGCCTGAAGAACGCCGGCCTGACCGATCACATCGCGCAGATCCTGAACGTGTTCGCTGGTTATGGCGTTTGGGGCGCGTCCCTTGGTACAGGGCTGCTAACAGCGTTGCTGTCTTCGATCATGAACAACATGCCCACCGTTCTGGTAGGCGCCTTATCCATTCATGCCGCTGAAGTCGATGGTGTAGTCCAGCAAGCGATGGTTTACGCCAACATCATCGGCTGCGATTTGGGCCCGAAGATCACTCCAATTGGGAGCTTGGCAACTCTGTTGTGGCTGCACGTGCTCGCCCGGAAAAATATAACGATCAGTTGGGGTTACTACTTCAAGACTGGGATCGTGCTGACCGTACCCATCCTCGTCGCCACATTGTCCGCCCTGGCACTGCGCCTCAGTTTCTGAATCAAGGAATCGTCTGATGAAAGTCTTGTTCATGTGCACCCACAACAGCTGCCGCAGCATTCTGTCCGAGGCGCTTTTCAACCACTTGGCGCCCGAGGGTGTAGAAGCAGTCAGCTCAGGAAGCTTTCCCAGTGGCCGGGTGAATCAACGGGCATTGCAAACGCTCGAGGCGGCGGGTATCTCCACGGCGGGTTTGAGCAGCAAGGCTTCGGATGCTTTTGAAGGCTCGCCTCCCGACATCGTGATCACTGTCTGTGACCGGGCTGCGGGTGAGGCATGCCCAATCTTCTTTGGGCCAGCTTTGAAGGCGCATTGGGGTCTGGCCGACCCGTCTGACGCTAGCGGGTCGGAAGCCGAGATCACCGCAGCGTTTGAAACCACACTCGCCAAAATTCACGAGCGCGTGAGCGCATTTCTTGCGCTGCCACTGAAGACCATCAGCGCTGAACAGTTGAAAGCTGAACTGAATCGCATCGGTTCGCTTTAAAGATCAACCGAGGCGGTGCCCAACCTGGCGCCGCCGTAGGAGTTTTTATGCAAGACACATTGCCGAACGTACACGCCGACCTGATCGACATTCCTTCGCTGGAGCAACTATCGCCTCGTACGCCTTCGCTCCATAAACCTCGCATTCTTCTGCTGTATGGATCAACGCGAGAGCGCTCATTCAGCCGGTTAGTCACGCAAGAGGCGGCACGCCTGCTGAATGAGTTTGGTGCTGAAACCAAGATCTTTGACCCATCGGGTCTGCCGCTTCCGGATGACGCTCCCGATACACATCCAAAGGTCGCTGAGCTGCGCGAGTTGATGCAATGGTCTGAGGGACAGGTGTGGTGCTCCCCTGAGCGTCACGGCTCCATGAGCGCAGTATTCAAAGCCCAAATTGACTGGGTTCCGCTGGCGATAGGTGCTGTACGACCTACGCAAGGGAAGACCCTTGCAGTGATGCAGGTCTGCGGTGGCTCGCAATCTTTCAACGTGGTCAATCAGCTGCGCGTACTGGGCCGATGGATGCGGATGTTCACCATCCCAAACCAATCTTCGGTGGCCAAGGCATTTACCGAGTTCGACGAGGCAGGTCGTATGAAGCCGTCCTCGTACTACGACCGACTCGTGGACGTGATGGAAGAACTGATGAAGTTCACCCTGCTGCTGCGGGATCGCCAGGATTATTTGGTTGATCGGTACTCCGAGCGTAAAGAGTCCGCCGAAGAGCTTTCCAAGCGCGTCAACCAGCGTTCCATCTAACGTCAGCACGAGGAAGCGATATGAGCCAGATCACGATCTATCACAACCCCGAATGCGGCACCTCTCGCAACACCTTGGAGTTGATCCGTAACAGCGGGGAAGAACCGACGGTTATCGAGTACCTGAAGAACCCGCCTGATCGCACCACACTTGTCAGACTCATTGAGGATATGGGTATCGGGGTGCGGGCTCTTTTGCGTATCAAAGGCACTCCGTACGAAGAGCTAGGATTGGGCGATGCATCACTGACGAACGAACAGCTCATCGATGCCATGATGGCTCACCCTATCCTGATCAATCGCCCCATCGTCGTGACGCCTTTGGGGACGCGTTTGTGTCGTCCGTCAGAAGCTGTGCTCGATTTGTTACCGCAAGAGCAGCGTGGGAGTTTCGTCAAAGAGGACGGCCAAGTGGTCATTGATGAGCACGGTCGCAGAGTCTGATACGACGACGGTGAGGTGCCGCGATTGAGCCTGGAGGATGCTGGTGAGTCAGAATTCGAAACTTGATGTTGTGGTCATTGGCGGTGGTCAATCCGCGCTGACAGTCGCCTATTTTTTGAAGCGGTCAGGCTTGTCTTACGTGCTGCTCGATGCGGAGTCGGCACCAGGAGGAGCCTGGCGGCATGGCTGGGATTCGTTGCGACTCTTCTCTCCATCGGCATGGAGCTCGATTGCAGGCTGGCCGATGCCTGCCGTATCAGAAGAAACACCTCACCGTGATGATGTTATCGACTATCTGACTCTGTACGAGCGTCGATATGACTTCCCCATCATCCGATCCACCAGGGTGACCCGTGTCGAGAAAATCGAAGAAGGATTACGGGTTGTCTCCGGGGATAGAAACTGGGATGCCAAAGCGGTTATCAGTGCAACAGGCACCTGGAGCCGCCCATTTACTCCGAGCTATCCCGGACAGGAGTTGTTCGTAGGGCAGCAGCTTCATTCCGCTCATTACGTTGGGCCGGATGAGTTTGAGGGGAAAACCGTCCTTGTCGTGGGTGGTGGCAACTCGGGAGCCCAGATTTACGCCGAGGTTTCTAAAGTGGCTCAGGCAACCTGGGTGACTCAAGAGGCTCCAAAGTTTCTACCTGATGAGGTTGATGGGCGTGCCCTGTTCGAACGAGCTACTGCTCGATTGAAGGCGCAACAGGAAGGTGTGGAGCCTGAACAACCCGCTGGGGGGCTGGGCGACATCGTAATGGTGCCATCGGTGAAGGACGCTCGTGAACGTGGTGTATTGAGCGCTGTACGGCCATTCACGCACTTCACTTCAACAGGCGTTGTCTGGTCATCAGGAGACGAAACAGCGGTGGATGTCGTCATCTGGTGCACTGGGTTTTCTCCAGCGCTCGACCACCTGAACAGCCTGGGCATTGTAGGCCAGGATGGCAAAGTGGCTGTGAACGAAAACCGGAGTGTTGCTTCACCCAATCTGTGGCTGGTGGGTTACGGCGATTGGACGGGGCTCGCCTCTGCGACATTGATCGGAGTAACCCGCACCGCTCGAGATGTAGTCAAGCAAGTGCAAAGCTATCTCAAAAGCGAAGTCTGATCGCTCGCGAGGCAAAACGAGTACACCTACTGTGGTGTGACTGCAAGCTCAGGGAAGAGAATCGGCTCCGACGGAGGAGTCGCTTGGCAGAGCCCGAGTCGCCAGTAGCCGACGTCGTGCCAATTTCCAAGCTTGAAGCCTACCTCCGGATATGTGCCTATGTGCACGAATCCCAGCGACTCATGCAGTCTCACGCTGCCTTCATTGGGCTGCGCGATTCCAGCGTAAGCGGCGCGAAACCGCTGTTTCTCAAGTATTGGAAGTAGAGTCTCGTAGAGTTCGCGGCCAACACCCTGGCGGCGAGCTGATTCAGCTATGTACACCGTCACGTCAACAGCCCATCGGTAGGCTGCACGTACGCGATGCTGGCTTGCGTATGCATATCCCTTGATCTCACCACTTTCTTCAGCCACAAGGTAGGGATATGTCTGGAGTGTCGTCGCTATCCGCTGAGCAATCTCCTCAACGGTTGGCGGGGTCTCTTCGAATGAGATCGCCGTGTTCGAAACTATGGGGGCATAAATGCGCTGGATGGCTTCTGCATCTGATGCCACTGCCGTACGAATTTTCAAAGCCATAGGGTCATCCCTGATTCAATTTAGTGATTCTCTGCGGCGAGAAATTTCAGCCCGACAATCCCGGCCAAAATGAGAAAGAAGCAGAAGATTCGCATTGCACTGCGATCTTCGCCCAGTATGGTAATCCCATAGACAGCTGTACCCAGCGCACCGATCCCAACCCACACCGCGTAGGCCGTACCGACAGGAATAGTGCGCGTGGCCAGTGACAACAGATACATGCTTAGGCAAATGAACACTGCACAAAAGATGCTTGGCCACAATCGAGTAAACGCGTCAGTTCGCGGCATCGCGGCTGCATAGAAAATCTCACAAACACCGGCGAGCAACAAAAAAATCCATCCCACAAAAACCATCCTTACTGAAATTATGTCCTGGTCTGTCTGGCGAACCGCAAGCATCCAAAGATGCTCTAAGAAGTGAATGCCATTTTCGTGCCTATTGGTTCAAAACGTTGAATGCCTGAGAATCTAGTCAGGGTTTCTTGGCAATGACCAGCAGACCGACCACGATCAGGCCTGCACCGGCGATCATGCGCAACGTGATGACCTCTCGAAGCACCAGACCGGCGAGCAGCATGGCAACGACCACGCTACCTTTATCTATCAGTGCCACCGTGGCGACATCCCCTACCTTCAGAGCCTTGTAGTAAAAGATCCACGACAAGGCAGTGGTCACTCCAGACAAGCCAAGCCAAGACAGATTCCGGCTCGTGATGTTGGCCACTTCTTGCGTCGGAACGGCCCATGCCGCGAATAAGAGTACAAAAGCACACACGAACAAGGTACGGATTGTCAGACCAAGCTCGCCTGAGATACCTGCGAGGCCCATCTTGGCGATCACAGACGTGAACCCGGCAAAAAACATTGAGATGAAGGCATAAGCCATCCATTTTTCCATGCGTGTGTTCCCCAGGACATTTGATGTTCCGAACGACTGAGAGGCCAATCACAAGTCACTTGCCCCTCAGTACCTACTCCCGGCTAACGTATTCAATCTGGCGTAAGACCTATGTGGGGGTATACGCAGCTACTGACTTGCGAATCTCTTCCCGCGCTTCATCTGCGCTCCCCCAACGGCCCATCTTCACCCACTTACCCGGCTCCAATGCCTTGTAGTTTTCGAAGAAGTGTTGGATCTGCGCGAGCAGTAATGCAGGGAGGTCTGAGCACTCCTTGACGTCGTTGTACATAGAGCTGAGTTTGTCATGAGGCACAGCGATGACCTTGGCATCCGCTCCAGCTTCGTCCGTCATGTACATCACACCAACCGGGCGACTACGAATGACAACGCCAGGTGATACCGGGTAAGGACAAATCACCAAAACGTCAAGAGGATCGCCGTCATCGCTCAGCGTGTTTGGAATGAACCCGTAGTTGGCCGGGTAGAACATCGGCGTGCTGAGGAAGCGGTCAACGAAGATCTGTCCGCTTGGCTTGTCCACCTCGTACTTGATCGGCGAGTGGTTTGCAGGAATCTCGATAACAGTGAAGAAGTCATCGGGAATCGCGTTACCAGCTGGAATGTCCGTGTAGCTCATGCTCATATCTCCAAGCGACTATGAAAGGCAAAGGCCGCTGACTTTTTTGCCAACGGATACACGTGATTCGATTTTTTACGCTAACCAACCAACAGATTTACCGGCTATAGGACGGATAACCTTCTAATCGCATCCAAGTCAGCCCAAGGTTGCGAAAATTGCGAGCTGACCTCCGCACAGCCAAAGCCATGGGCGAAAGGTTGATTACTCAACGTCTCGGGCTGCTGCGCGGCGCACTTTCGACAAATGACAATTCCGCTCTGGATTCTCCATCTCTTGTTCCATTCGACTAGCCTCTCGGACGGGGTCATTACGTCTCTCTCGTTTCAATCTGCTTGGCCTCAAATCGGTGGGTATCACCGCACAAATGCATCATGTCCTGCATAAATGGCACGGCTTCCCAGGTGCTCTTCTATTCGCAGAAACTGATTGTATTTCTCGACCCGCTCCCCCCGGCATGGAGCACCTGTCTTGAGATGGCCAGTGCCCATGGCGACTGTCAGATCAGCGATGAAGCTGTCCACGGTCTCCCCACTTCGATGAGAAACCATTGCTCCCCAATTTGCCCCGTATGCCATTTCAATGGCGGCTTTGGTCTCTGTCAGAGTTCCGATTTGATTGGGTTTAATCAGTACAGCGTTGGCAACCTTTTCGGTAATTCCTCGCTGAATCCGTTCGACGTTGGTGACAAACAGGTCATCTCCCACCAGCTCTATCCGGTCACCCAGCGCCGCATTCAATAGCTTCCACCCCGACCAATCATCTTCCGCGAGTCCATCTTCCAGTACCGCAATCGGGTACTTGTCGACCCATGAGGAATAGAGGCTAATCAGCTCTTGGGCATCGACCTTGCGATTTTCCGAGCGCAAATGGTAAAGGCCGTTTTCAAAGAAACCGCTTGATGCTGGATCGATAGCGATCTCAATCTGAGAACCAGGTGTGTAGCCGGCCCTTTCAATCGCCTTAATGATCAGCTCGATAGCATCTGAGTTTTTCTTGAGTGCCGGCGCAAAGCCGCCCTCATCTCCAACTGCAGTGGAGTAGCCCGCGTCCTTGAGTACCGATTTCAGTTCGTGATAAACCTCTGCTCCCCATCGTAAGGCTTCCTTGAAGCAGCCTGCGCCTGTAGGTGCAATCATGAATTCCTGAAAGTCAGGCCCTTGCCAATTGGCATGCACTCCGCCATTGAGGATATTGAACATCGGCACGGGCATTCTTGCGGCCTGGTCGCCGCCAAGGTACTGGAACAACGGCAGGTTCATGGCAGAAGCGGCTGCCCTGGCAACGGCCAGGCTGACGCCCAAGATAGCGTTTCCTCCGAGCCTGGATTTATCAGCGGTTCCATCCAGCTTAATCATCAGATGATCTACCTGTTCCTGATCAGTTGCATCCTGGCCTATCAGGGACTCAAGTATCTCGGTATTCACATTGCTTACGGCCTTCAACACTCCTTTGCCGGCATACCGCTGGATATCTTGGTCACGCAACTCGACTGCTTCGTGAACGCCTGTAGACGCACCGGATGGAACCGATGCCCGACCCCGAGCTCCGGATTCCAATGTGACGTCGACTTCTACGGTTGGATTACCGCGTGAGTCGAGAATTTCACGAGCATGAATAGCCTGGATTTGCGTTTTCATTGATCTTCTCCAAGGAACGATTCGGGAACGTCATTAACCATGCGAATACGTTGAGAGGTCTCTGGGTCGAACGTCAGCTCTCGCTGAGTATCCTGAACAGCTGGACTGTCGCCACCGCAATTGCGGGAACCAAGAAACCTCCAATAATTAGTTCAGGAATCTCCCCAACCAAGGGCATGAACTGCCCTCCCTTTGCCATCTGGAAAAGCTCCAGCATTTGGTTGGAGGCAACCATCACAGAGCAGCAGTACGCAGTCTGGGCTTGTAGCCTGGCCCGTCTTTGAATTAGCAGATAAAAGGTCAGCAACGACACTCCAACGCTTACGACGAAAAGCGCGGCGAATTCATAGACGGATCCTGTAAAAAACCTGCCCATCACAAGCCCAAATACGATGCTTGGCATCACTGCGCTCATGTGGTCTCCCATTTCTCTAAAGTGGTTTTGATGAGCCGACGTCGGTGAGCTCCAATTCGCAAGCTCATTTTTGGATTGCCCACCACCGTCGTGCTCGTAACGTTCAACGTTGCTGTGCTCTCAGCTCGTAGCCAGGTACACAGGTCTGAGCCACATCGGCCTTGCAGGATTTCTCACTGGGCATACGCATCGTCACCAACGCGCCCTCAAGCTGGGATACGACGTACCAGCCATCGCTCGATACGCGCTGGCTACCCGCAATGCCCGCCAGAAAAAGTGACCAAAAAACCAGACCCACGATGAGGTGCCTATTGTCACGGGCCCAGTTAGCAGGAGCTGGCTGTGGACGGAGGTTATAAACTCGATACATGGCGCTCATCCTTTTTTGTTGGTTGCCCAAAACGGGATTTTTTAGTTTTTCGCCTGGCCCACTCGACCGTATTCGATGGGCAATTTGATATAGCTCAGTGAAAACGACTCCTTGGCCAATGCCTCCAGCAACCTGTCGCACCCAATTTCATCAGTGGATATAGTCACCGTGACGGGATGATCGGCACCGCTGAGGAAATGCGCCGTATGCAAATGCCCCAAATGATCTAGCCCCTCCGTACCGCTCACCAGCGTTGCTCCCAGAACACCTTGTCGCTTGGCGAAGTCGACCAGCCACTCCCCCAGTGGAAGGTGCTGGTAGTTGGTACTCTGTTCAGTGAAAAACGTCAGTTGAAAGCCGTTCATGGCAACATCCTCTAATGTGGCGAGAGCGACCAACGCCTGGTCGCCCATGCCTCTTCATTTGCGAACTGTTTCTTCGAACTGAATTACAAGGCCTCACTGAGCGGTAATTCGCATAAGAGAAGAACTGCTCGTACCTTGCGCAACTCGTCAGCGTGGTCGCGCAGGAACGTGCGCAGCTTGCCCTCTGTATCCAGCAATTCCAGACACTGGGGATGACGCATATCACCAAGCTCCGGGTGATGATGGGAAATGCGATGGCCCGGCAAATAGCCTGCAGAAATCGGTTTGAGCATGACCTGCTCAATCTTGGCTTTTTGGGCCACTTTAAGTAGATGCTGGGCAAGCGCGGGCGCACTCAGGTGATGCCAGAAATTAGTCACTCGAGCCCTACTAGCACCAGGAAAATAGAGCTGCAAAGCTGTCAGGCGATCTTGGTGATGTTCAATCATTTCTCTTCCCCCACAAGAGTCACTTTCCGCTCGCTGGCGGATTCACTTTGAGCATGAAATTGCTTGATATCAGAGAGCCGGATTTCCTCCGGAAGAGGACGGTGATGCTTGCTGTGGCCGACGCGCTGGGCGTGATAGATCCCGGTGTGTCCGGATACGAGGTAACTTGCGATACAGGCAATGGCTGCAAGCGGAGCAATTTCGGGCCCGAAGAGCTCCATGGCCATAACGATGGTTGCCAGTGGCGTATTAGCTGCACCGGCAAAGACGGCGACAAAGCCGATACCAGCCAGCATGCCGAAGGGAAGGTGCAAGAGGGGAGCCAGCGCATTCCCCAAGGTGGCACCGATGTAAAACAGCGGTGTCACTTCACCGCCTTTGAATCCAGTGCCCAAGGAGACAACGGTGAACACCATCTTTCCAAGCCAATCCCAAGGGGCCATTGGCATTTGAAAGGATTGGACGATGCTCGGAATGCCTAGCCCGATGTACTTATCAACGTCGATGTAATGGTTACTACCGAGCGCCCACACCGCGACTGCGATCAGCAGGCCGCCGGCGAAGGGTCTTAATGGTGAATAGGTGATAAGCCGCTTAACGAAGGCTCCGAGCTTGTGGGTCGCTGTCGCGAATAGCAGGCCGGTAAGACCAAAGACAATCCCAGCTGCCACCACAGCCATGACGCTCCACAGCTGCACCGGAACCACTTCGCCAATGACGTAATGCGTGTGAACCACTCCCCAGGCTTGCCCCACCTGGTCAGCAACGATTGCGGCAACCACACAAGGGAACAGCGCGTCGTAACGCATACGTCCAATGGCCAATACTTCAAGTCCGAACAAAGCTCCCGCGAGAGGTGTGCCGAAGACGGACGCAAAGCCAGCACTGATACCGGCCATGAGAATCACCCGACGATCTTCGCGGCGTAGCCTGAAGATACGCGTCAGTTGATCGGCAAGAGCACCGCCCATTTGCACAGCCGTACCCTCACGTCCCACAGATGCACCGAAGAGATGGGAAACCACGGTTCCGATTAGCACCATCGGCACCATGCGCAAAGGCACGATCTTCTTAGGATCATGGATTTCATCGATGATCAGGTTGTTTCCGGCATCAACGGGTTTGCCTATCAAGTGATATGCAAGTCCCACAGCAAAGCCAGCCACTGGCAGGAGCCAGATCACCCAGGGATGGGCTTCTCGCCACTGGGTGGCATGATCCAAAGATAGGAGGAATAACGCAGAAGCAGAACCTGCCAACAAGGCTACAAGACCTGCAAGCGCAAGCCATTTCGCTATATAGGGCAGTAAGTCGAGTTGTTCAGGTCGTCGAAATTTAGACATTTGGCCAGCCACAAAAAAGTAAGTGGGCCTGACCAAAAAGGGGATTCTGAGCGCGAACGCCTACAGACCTGGTTTGATCAGGTTTCTGTAGGCATCATCAGCTGCTACGGGCGCAGCGGTTGGTTAATGGAGGAATGCCATCTCCAATCCGTCGATCTTAGCTAGCTCCGCTCAAAATGTAAAATCATGTTACAGGGGCAGTAAGCACTGGCAGATATCCTGAGGCGTGCCTGATAAAAGGATGCCGGGTTAAGTGGTTTTTTTGCCGACGAAGCCCATTTCAATTGGAGTCTTTATGTAAAACACCGAGATTTCCTCAAGCTCCAATCGCTGGAACAACCGTTCAGATTCATCCTCGGTGATAGCCATGCGAATCTCGGTAGGCTGATCCGCCAGTTCAAAAAAATGAGAGGAGTGCAGCCGACCGGTATGCCCAAAACCCTCGATACCCGTAGATAGGGTCGCACCACGTAGTCCCATTTCTTTCGCCAAATCTACGATCCAGTCGCCGAGCATCTTTCCCTGATAACGACGGTTCTGTTGGGTAAAGAAGATCACCAAAAAACCTTTCATTTTCATCTCCTCAGCGCATACCGATCATTTGATAGGACAGAAGCCCGGCAGCCGTCATCGTCAGCGAGCCAACGACGTGTAATGAAATTGAGCCGAGCGCCCACAGCAGCCTGCCTTCCTGGATCAGGGCAACTGTTTCTGCCGAAAACGTAGAAAAGGTCGTAAGCCCGCCACAGAAACCCGTGATGATCAGCAGACGCCACTCAGGACTCAGGGTGGGGGATGCGGCTAAAAACGCGATAGCTAGGCCGATGATGTAGCCCCCAACCATGTTTGCAACCACTGTGCCTGGGGGAATCGTAGGGAACAGAGCGTTTAGCTTCATGCCCAGGAGCCAGCGCAACCAGGCACCAAGTGAGGCGCCAACAGCGATAACTACAAGTGATTTCAGCATGGCGGGCTCACCTCGTCAGACCTAGGCCAAACAGTTAGCAGGTAAGCAAAGCAAGGAAGTGGCGACTGGGATAGTAGGAACATAATCCTGTCCTAGATTGGGACAGGGAGCGGATACACCTACGCACCCTGTCTAGGGTTCACGTAGGCATCATCAGCACAAGGCGGTTTAAGGAGGAATGCCATCTCCTAACCTGAGCCTACCGCATCTGAGCAATCGGCATCAATATCCTTTTCGGGCTTCGCAGCGCAGCTCCCACGAGCGCTCAAGCGACGGGTTAATTGAAGGTGATTTGACAACGTTCCATGCCGTTTCTGATGTGACCGCTTGTTTTGATGTCGAACAGCTGTAACTCCTTGATCACGAGCAGCATCTGGAACGTGTCCCTGCTGCGGGTTCGAACAAGGACTCGACAATAGTGCAATCAGAGGTGTTTGAGCCCAGGCAGGTTGACTCACAAGCACCTGCCATGGAAAGCAGCTCAATTCGAATCTGCTGGAGTTTGGCTACTTTCAACTCTACTTCTGCCAAATGCTTCCTGACCACCGACAGTGCGTCAGCACACGGACGATCAGCATCTGCTGCGAGCGCGATGAGTTCTCGTATATCGTCGAGTGGAAAGCCCAACTCACGATTCTGACGGATGAAGACGAGTCTTGAACGATGCCTCTCTGTGTAGATTCGGTGCCTGCCGGTCGACCGCAGGGCCGGAGGTAAAAGGCCTATTTTCTCGTAGTAGCGAATCGTTTCAATGTGGCAACCCGTTGATTTAGACAACGCCCCGATTCCTGACATGCGAATTCCCCAAGCATTTTCTTGAACCTGTAGTGGCTACAGATATTACCCTGCTGAATCGAAAATTGATTTCACGCGTTTAAGGGCATTTCGTGGACAGAGAACAGCTAGAGAAGAACCAGATTCCCGTCTACTTCGTCGCGGTCATTGTCGCTGCTATCGGAGGTCTGCTCGCACCTAATGCTTCTCAAGCGTTAGGTGCGTTGGTGACACCAGCCATCGCTGTGCTGATGTACGCCATGTTTCTACAGATCCCATTCCTGGATCTCCGTGAAGGGCTCGCAAACAAGCGTTTCATGACGGCGCTGCTCACAGCCAACTTCGTCGCCATCCCCCTGTTGGTTTGGGCGTTGACCATGGGCCTAACGGATCACCCCGCGATTCTGGTGGGTGCGCTGTTGGTCTTGCTGACGCCTTGTATCGACTATGTGGTGGTGTTTACCCATATCGGTAAGGGCGACTCCAAACTGACTCTGGCGGCAACGCCATTACTACTCTTGCTACAGCTTGTTCTACTGCCCCTGTATCTGGCCTTCATGCTGGGTAATGACTCGGCAGTGGTTATATCTGTCGGCCCATTTGTTGAGGCCTTCGTAGTGCTGATCGCTTTGCCCTTGGTCTTGGCGGTAGCAACAGCTGCCGGTGCAAAAAGGTCACGCGTCGTTGAGGGTTGGAACAATGCTTGGGCTTGGATGCCTGTACCGGCTATGGCGGCTGTATTAGTCGTAGTGATCGGCTCTCAGATTTCAGCGGTGGTCAGAGACATGGACAAGCTGCTGCCCGTCATTCCTGTCTACATTGGTTTCATGCTCTTGGCACCATTGGTTGGTGCGCTGGTTGCGCGAGCATTCAAATTGCCGGCCATCACTGCAAGATCAGTAGCGTTCAGTAGCTCGACACGGAACTCGTTGGTGGTTCTGCCCTTGGCACTTGCTCTACCCGAAGAAATCAGAGGGCTAGCTGCGGCAGCAGTAATCACCCAAACGCTGATTGAATTGGTCAGCGAGCTAATTTACATCCGGGTAATTCCTGCATTGGTTTGGCGAAAAGCGTAGCGTCAACCACCACTTGGTGGGGGTGAAGTGGGCCGAGATACCGCCGACTAGCGCCCCAAGAAGCCCTCCTGTGCCATTTTTTAGACAGCCACTGATCATTAAAAAATCATGGCTGTTCGGGTTTGGTGGTTTTCAACTACCAAAGAACAGTCGCTTCAGAAAGTTTTAACCTTCTACCCCTCGGGTTCTACGGTGACTTGTCGGCGGACGATCTGAAAATACATTGCACTTGTCCGACCTAAACTTGAGGCGTTTGCTACATCGATTTAACGGATTCCACTTCCACGTACTTGTACTTTTTCCTAGCAGCCTTTACAGCCTCCTGCTCAGCAAGCAACAAGCTCAACGTGTCGGCCTCGTGGATAAACTCATGCATCTTCCCTTCGAATTCGTTTCCGACGCGTAGCGTAACCTTGAGCCTTGGCGTAAAGGCTTTCGCCGCTTTCTTCTTGGCTATTGGAGCCTCTGCTGGCTTTGTTAAAACGATCTCTGGCACAGGCTCCTGCACTAGCGGAGTAGAAACTTGCTCCTCTGGCTGAGGCGTACCAAAAAGGGCGCGACGCATTTCTTCTTCAGTTAAATCAGAGTTCATAGAACATCTCACAGGGACGCATTTCGCTGGGCAAGTTTTAATAAAATTGTTGCTGACTGGTGTTCGAGGAGCCTGCGCGGACGTCAAATCCCCAGTTCGATTTCAAGACAAGAGCCTCGTAAGGCTTGCGAAAGCTTCACCTTTGGCAGCAGTGTAATGAGCCCATCAACTAAGTTGCTAGCGTGACGTGCGTACAGCGTGACTGTGCCTGCATCAGGCGTTCGACCTGGCACGATGGCACCTACCCGCTGCTGGGCAATTTTCAGTATGCTCAAGACGTCCTGACTCACCTGATTGATGGACAGGTGCTCAACCAATGGTCTGGGCGGAGGCGCGGCGCGGCTCCACATTTCGATGACCGCTTGGAGGAGTCCGTCTGAGCCAAGATGCTCGAGGGCCATTTCCCATAGCTGACCTTCCTGCGCCATATCCAGGCGAGCCCTAGCCATTGCGGAGTTCTAACATGAGGCTCTTTCTTGATTGCGAGTTTACCCGGCTATCAGCAGAAGCGAAGCTGATCTCACTCGCATTGGTGGCTGAGGATGGGCGCGAATTCTACGTGGAATTGCTCGACACATGGCGAGAAGAAGACTGTAGCGATTTCGTCGTACAAGTCGTCCTTCCGCAGCTGTGGGGAGGGAGCTACTCGCTACCCACAGCTGAAGCTAGGTTGTCTCTGCTCAAGTTTCTGACGTTGTTCAAAAATGAGGTCGAGATCGTCACGGATGCCCCTCAGTACGATTGGGAGCTTTTTTGCGACCTGGTATATGAGGACGGACGATGGCCCAGAATCGTTCGCAATTTTCCTACCGATGCGACGACGCTTGCTCCAACCAGCGAGGGTGAAGAGTTGCCTCACCACGCCTTGCTCGACGCCAGGATTATCGCTGGCATGTTCAGTT
Organism: Pseudomonas sp. AM14(2022); assembly: GCF_036346455.1. Lineage (NCBI taxonomy): Bacteria > Pseudomonadati > Pseudomonadota > Gammaproteobacteria > Pseudomonadales > Pseudomonadaceae > Pseudomonas > Pseudomonas sp. AM14(2022). The sequence goes on along the minus strand of NZ_JAOTNY010000001.1, from coordinate 687,813 downwards.
AAAATATAAACGACTTGCAGCCTTCCCAGTGTTATACCGCTCTCTCCAGACAAGCTCTCATCAATCCCTTCTCCAAAACACTAGCGGCTCGCTAGACTCGCACTCGGCCCGCCAGTGCGTGGGCAAGTAGAAACCATATCTCGATCAAGGACGAAAGCACATGCCATCCATGCGCCCCTCACAGTACGCCATGCAACAGCGCGCGGATGGCGGCCCATTCCTTCGTTTCGACAATGGTGAAGCGAGAGGGTTGAGCGAGGGAGAACTCGAAGCACTGGAGTCGGGCGAATACGACGAAAATGACTACTATCGCCCCACACTCGTTTTCTACAGCGATGTACCCCTGCCGGACAATGGGTCAGGCTGGCATCTCCTATTGATGGTCACCTCCGAGTATTTGACCATTTATCCTATCAACGCCCGCTCGGAACACTCTGAGTACGGTAAGCCCAAGTACAACAACATCCAGTCGATAGTGGTTACTCGCCCTGTCTTCCAAGAATATCCACATCCTAACAATCAGGATGAGCTTGAGGATTTACTAGGACTTCTCCCTGTAGGGCTCACCAAAGACTGGCGCTACGGTCTCGGCTTCCACTACGAGTACCGATATATCGTCCAGGCTTTAAATGATCTGGAGGGGATCGACACACTGTTTCTGCATGGTGGGCCAGGGAATTTTGATGCGAAAATCGAGGGCAATCAATTCTGTTTAGGTGTTGCTCAGCTTGAGAAAATGGAGCGAAGCCTGGATCGGCTAACTCAACGGCATCAGCGAGAAACCGCTGCCGACAAAAAACTTGTTTGCTACACGGGGCTCCTGCACAAAGCGGCCCCCGAGCTTTATCCTCCACGTGAACGCAAGCTCCCGCCAGATCTGCTTGCAAATCTTGTAGCGCTGGGGACGGTGACACCTCGTCTATCACCCAAAGATCAAAAGCAGGCAGTCATGCTTGCCCAGCAAAGCGTCTCCGCGTTGGCGAAATCTTCACCGAAAACCCTTTATCAGCTGAAGTCTGAGATCGAGCTCATAACGCTCGGCGAACTCATTGAGGTGTATCGGAAAATGCTGGAAAGCAACGCCGCCGAGAACAAGTGGCAACGCTTCTTGCGTGAGCACTCTTTCGTACTCGACATGGCGTTCGGTTATCCCGTCAAGATGATTGCAGAACAGCCCTATGTAGGCGGTAAGGACATCAGAGGTCAAGGGGGCCAGTATTCCGACTTCCTGATGGCTGCGAAGGCCACCGGAAACCTTGCTCTGATCGAGATCAAACACCCTCAGCACGACCTACTCGGAAAAGCCTACCGCAAGACCTACGTACCATCTTACGAACTCGGTGGATCCGTGGCCCAGGTCATTAGCCAGCGAAGCGTTCTGCAGAAGAACATTCTCGGTCTGAGCGAGGATCTCGATGACCGTGTCCACGCACATGCCGTGGCGGCCATTGTCATCATTGGCCGTACCCCATCAAAGATTGGTGAGCAGCGAGCCTTCGAGCAGTACCGGAACAGCCTCAAGGATGTCTTGGTAATTACCTTCGACGAGATGCTAGGTCGGCTTGAGGGCATTCATAAAGCTTTGACGCCAAAACCGCCAATAGCGCACTTGCCCCTCAGTGATGAAGACTTACCCTTTTAAAATGTCCGTCACTGGATATAGGTGCGGCTGAGGCTTTACAGCCGTTTAGGGTCGCCCAAAGAGGTCGGGCTGCTGATCTATAGTGTCCAGACTGATCAGGGGTTGAAAGCAACCCCGCCAAGGCATAAACCCGGCTTTTCCGGGGTTGGTTCACGACACCAGTCCCTGAAGAGGGGCAAGCCCAAAACGATCAACGACTACTGGAGGCGATCCGGCGTTGGCAGATACCTGTCTCCCGCTATGCGCATGAACTCACGCAAGCTACGCCGTCCGACGTCCCGCCTGAACGTCGCAATGACGTACTTCGAGTTGACCGTATTGATCACCCAAAACCTGTCTTCCTTCGTTACGGACTGAATGTCGGATGTCCGAATCAGCCGACCATCTGCAAATCGTTGGTACGGCCCAGGGCAAATGTGACCGAACACCACACCAACAGCACTGCACGCATGAATATGGACATTCACCAGGTAGGCCGTGACCAGCCCGTCGTAGTCTTGATTCACTGCTTTGGCGATGCGAAGAAGGTCGAAGTCCGAGTAGCGCTTTTCATGTAAATCGACTGCGACGGTATTGATGTCGTCCATAGCTACAGAGCCTCCGACGCTGAGGCTACGCCGGTGGTTGCAGCACTGCGCCGATATAGCTCCCTGACCCCAACCAAGGCATCGACATCGAGGTCGCGCTGATGGGTATTAACGTACACATCACCACTCTCGACCTGCAGAACACAGATTGGCACTTCTGCCTGGTTGAACCCCATGGAAAGCGATTTCAGCTTTTCCATCTTCCAGCCTGACCCTTTGTTCATCCATGCCGGGGTAACGACCTGGACATCTTGAATGACCATGCTCTCGTCTTGGGAGACCAGCAGCTCCACCAAGCGAGGCTCATCGTTCAGCATCTCTTCATAAGCTACGAATCGCCCCTCATGCCGGCGCTTGAGGCTCACGTGATACCAATGGGTAACCAAGGATCGCGACATGGCGTGAAAGTGAGCGAGACCATCCCCGAACATACCCACCGGGCCGGCCTGGTCTTGCATGCTAATCCTGAACATCGTGTATCTCTTGTTGAGCAGGCCCGCGAAGTGCGCCTGCGATTAACATAAGCCAAATATTGTCTTCAGCGAGGCAGTCATCTCGCGCCCTTTTCCCACGAGCACGTACACCGTGTTTCGCGTCTCGAACAGGCAAACACCGTCGAACGATTTACACAGGGTCGAGCGCACCCAGCCCCCTGGCGGAAACCGGCCATGACCGTCATGGATGACGCAATGGGCATACATGAACATCGGTTCCAGACCAGTAGCTCGTACTTTCGCGAGCGACTCTGGGGACTCGTCGACGTGGAAGATGACCCAGTCCTCGACGGTGCAAAAAGGCTTACGACCGAAGCGCCCCGCGACCAATACTTCCACTTCTGCAGGAGACAGCGACGTGCCAGCAGAGGAGATTTCCCCTTCCCGCAGCAGCTCGTGCTCAGAGGAATTAGTCATAAATTGATGATCCTGTTGGCGACAAAGAAAATAGGGCTCTGCGCACGTACAGATCGCAAAGATGGCGCACCTGTAGTCCCATCGCAATGACTATATACATTTGTGTGGAACTCATCAAACGGGGCATACCGTCTCCTTTTGTGGAGAGGTGCACTGGATGTCTTTGCGGAAGGCATATGCGGCAACGCTACAGTGGCTGAGGGTTCGACATGGGTTGTCGCAAGCAGACCTCCAGCATCAGACCGACCAAGCACACATAAGCCGCTTGGAAGCATCGACGACATCGGCTACAGTCGATCTCAGTGCCGACTTAGCTAAAGCGCTAGGCCTAATGCCACTCTCCTTTCTCACACTGGTGGCCGCAGCCGATGAAGGCAAGACCGCGCGCTCAGTTCTGAATGACACAATGAAAGAACTCATGCAGCTCGGTGTTCTTGATGAGCAGCTACCTGCCGAACCCCAAAAGCTCACTACGCCCCAGAGAATCGCTGCCGCAGAAAGACTCAAAGCGGTGCGCGATCTCAAGGCGGCAGGCCTTTCTCAAGCGGAGGTTTGCCGGCAATTAGAACTGCCCAAGAGCACAGTTAACCGGCTGTGGTACGTTGGCGGTTGAGGTTCAATTAGACACCAAACCCTGCCCAGCATGGATCAGAGCCATTTTTCGATGTCAGTATCCAGCAAAAAGGACAATGTGACCTCAGCCTTGGATCACGCTTTCTCGCACAGTAGTCCACGCTAGAAAACCACTTACTGGTTGCCGGTAGTCCACCCAGACTCGTAAAGTTCTGAACCATGGACTGGCCAACGTGAGAAGACGACATGGATGAGGAATCGCCACCGATGCTCGACCCGGAGCTTGAGGCCATCCAGTGGCCGGCAGACTTCTCCGGCCAGCAGCTGTTTATCCAGGGTGAAGATTGGCAGTACAACGCCATGCTGAACTGGTCTCACTTTCGTGCCGACCTCTATGCTTTTGCATACAAAGATGCCGCCGACGGTCTTGTGGAGGCGATGGCGAATCGTCAGGTGCCATTGGACAGCGGCATTTATCCTTTGCTTTTTCTGTACCGCCATTCCTTGGAGCTGCAGTTCAAGCTGATGCTAAAGAGTGCTCGCGCTCTGACAGGCAAAGAGCCCAAGAACTACGACAAGCATCCGTTGATGCCTCTGTGGTCGGAGTTGCGTCATCTGCTCAAGGACTTGGGTCTAGAGCGCTCTGACGTCAACGCTACTGCTGTTCACGAGTTCATTCGCCAGTTGGACAACGTCGACCCAGACTCGATGGCGTTTCGGTATGCGACGACCAACAGTGGTAAAGACCATCTCCCAGACGTTACGCATATCAACATCCGGCACTTGCGCGAGGTGCTCAACAGCATCTTCGTTTGGCTAAACGGCACATACAGCTTGATTGGGGAGATGGAGCAGGGCCAGTCTTTCGACTGATCACGCTAGGTGTCATGCCTAGCGGTTCCCCTTCATACTGAGCATACTTTCTGGACAAGGTCTTACGTCAGACGTCACCACCCATGGCTACGACCTAGTCCGTTTTAAATGGTTTGAAAAGTTTTTCGGGCGCTAGGTACAGCCTTCCGCGAGTCCGTGAGAAGGCAACATAGAGTTTGTTTTTTGTCCGTGGAGGGAGCGCGGCAAGCGAGGATGTCTGGTAGATCTTCCAGTGAGTAGTACCCAGCACTACGCACACATCATTGTAGTGATCCAAACCCTTACTAGCGCCCCAGTTGTTAGACAGACAACCGTATTTGTAATGCTCCTGGTAGAACAGCTTCACCACGTTGCCATCCGCGTGCACGGCGTTAGCATCCACTTGATTGGACAGAGGAATGATTTCGGTTTCATACGTATGCTGTGACTGCATGTCAATCTGGAGATGTGTACGGATAAAATCACATACGGTGACGCCACACCTCCAGCTTCGGCTCAGTGTTTCCTTATCGACAGTCACACCCGCCTTTTGAAAAAGCTTTTCGTATTTCCCAATGTCAGCGTGTAGCGAGGTGTTCACGTTCCCATCACGACTGGTGTCGAACGTATGCTGGTAGAAGTCACCTACAAATAGCATTTCAACCTTGGCTTTCGCTAATGCCATTAGCAGGTTGAAATCATGACCTGCTAGGTCTTGAACTTCGTCGACATAAAACTCATCGTAAAAGCGCTCCATTCGCGCCATCACGTCAGGAATTGCATTAACGGTTTCTAGGAGCTTTGCGAGGCGATTGTGGTAAACGCTGCCGCTTGTAGTGGCGTAATACGCCATATTGTCCCGTTTGAGCTTTAGCGTACGGGCGTGCGGAGCTCGAAAGCTGATTCCCCGAGTCTGCATATGCACCTGCAGCAGAGGGCGATAGCAGAAGCTATAAAGGAACGTGAAATAACTCAGCAGGTTGATATTTTTCGGCACATGGCCAAACCGTTTGATGATGCTATCGCGCAAATGGCGATAGTTGTTCTCCGTGTAGGTGATTATCAGTGCGCGCTTTTCTAGGCTCAGACGCGTCACGAGCAAGGTGGTCTTCCCTGACCCTGCCACAGCGAACATCACTCGTTTATCCATTGGATTGCCTCCGCGATGTAGGCCGGAACGGTCAGCTCACCGGGCTTTCCCTTGAGCAGCTCAAACGCGGCTTCTGCCTTGTTTGCCAGCATGTATTCTAAGGGGGAGAGGGTTTTTCGTCCTGGGCCGAAGACGGTCTTGCAGGTTTCCTCGTTATCGTTGTGCAACCCTATTTCGAAGGTTGAACGGTCATTGTCTTTGTCGGCAAAAACCTTGGCATTGTCCGAAGCGAAATCGACATAGTTTTCTACGCAGTTTTTCTGATAATCCTTGTCGTTGTCCCGTATGGCTGCAACTCGAATTCCGAGCAGGTTAGCGAGCTCCATGTACCTTTTGAAGCTGGTGCCGCCAATAGAGATTATGTGAACGTCATCGACATGCGGTAGACGTCCATTTGTACATTGCTTATAGAACTCTTCCACCAGGATGAATTCAGCATCACCTTCAACCAATATCACCTTTTTCGAAAGCGCGAACTCCAGGACATTGTTGTCCGGGGCTTTCATGAAGAATTCTGCGGTGTCGGGTGATAGGGCTTTAAGTGAGCCAGCAGCTGCATTCGGGCCGATCAAAAGGGCATGCCGAAGATCAAGCCTTGAGCAGATATGGCTGCTGTGAGTTGCGATGAAAAGCTGTGTGCTCTTGTTATCCGCTAGCTTGGCGACGAGTGCTTTCATGGAGGAATGGCTGAGGTGGTTCTCAGGCTCCTCCAAGAGCATTACATCCAAGCCGCCTTGCTTATGCTTGCTCAGCGCAAATTCGGTCTTGATGAAGCACTGCCTTCCTTTGCCATGGTTCTCAAGCGGAATATTGTCTTCCGTGATGATTAGGTCAGTTTCCAGGTTCGACCGGACTCCACTCCGTACGTCAAATTGATACGCGGGTAGGTCAGCGTTGAGCGCTGCGAGGTGTTGTCCTGTAAACGCCTGCTTGCCTTGGCGGTACAGGTTTTCAAGTTTATAGCGGTCTTCAACGGGGGCGTTGAAAGCGTAAACGGCGCGGGTGTATTCACGAGACGCGTGATCGCCATCAATACGTGAACCGTCTAGCATCATGTGCTTAATGGGGCGGTTGAAAGCTGCATAGGGCCTGCCGGCGAACGTTTCAAACCGTACCGCATAATACTCGAATGGGAAGTTCGGTTGATCATCAGCCAAGATGGCTTGCACCGCTTCGCCATATTCGGCCATCACCGCAAGGATCATGCGCACGCCGTCAGTCTGGCGCTGGTGGGCATTGTTGGTTCCATAGAGGCTTTCGTCGTCACCTTCCTCTAGGAAAACGTCGACTATCAGCTCAGGTAGTTTCTCCAGGCTCTTCTCCCCAGCAAGGAAAGTGTCAACCGAATCCTTGTTGAGCAGAGCTTCTGCACCCAGAGCTTCAATGCGGTTGCGACTCCCGCCGAGCGTGAGGTCTAGCGCGAGCAAAATGCTGCTTTTTCCTGCCTCATTGTTGCCAATCAGCACATTCTTCCCAGACTCAAAATCGAGCGTGAGCGTTTTGAATTTTTTGAAATTCTGAATTACCACTTTCCGTATGGTGTGCATGTTTAGCCCTGAGCTGGAAAATCAAAAATGAAGTTGAACTACATGGTTGTTGAGTCAGGTGGTTACGGATTCATAGCCAATACATATCCGTCTGCAACGAAACCTCGTCAAGAGATCGGCTCGTTTACCGGCTCAAGCGCCTGCGAGAGTGTAATCCCCGGCAAGACGTCACCAGATAATCGCTCAAACGCCGTACCGCTTGTTACCGCCAGAGGTAATGCAGTATCGACCACCCCTAGGCCCTATACACACGTTTCCAGAGGAACAGGGGCACGAGGAACCGTAAGCTGGAGTCTGTTGGCGAGCGGGCAGTGGAAGCTGGGCCGACGGTCTGGGCTTCGGAACAACGTAGCAGCCAGGCCCACTGCATAGACTCTTGGACGAAATCCATTTCGAAGATTGACCATCAATGCTGATGCGCGCCCATTCATTCCTCGTTTCGAAGACCTGAACCTTTTCCCCGCGCTTCAGTTTGGAGATGACCTTTCCACCTGGTTGATCCCTGATATTGAGATTATCAGCACTCACAAAGTGCTCAGTTGCGGAAGCAGGAGCAGGAGCCGGGGTTGGCGGTGAGGCCGGGGAAATCGACGCTTGCGTATTCGGCGAGCTAAGAGCGTGTGGCTGTACCGGGGCTGGAGGCGTGTCTTTCTTCCCCATTGCCCACAGGAGGGCAAAAATAATCAGGAGCGGGACAAACCATGACGGGGACTTCTTGCGCATATCCATTGCTCTCATTCGCCACGTATGACAACGGCTGTCTTCCTGACCAACCTGACGTCATCACCTATTGCGAGCTTAGCCAAGCTTCCATTTTTTGCAGCTTGTCAAAATCTGAAAGTTTGGGCCTTCCCGAATTCAGGATCTCAAAAAGCCGCTGCTTCGTTTCGGAAGAGGGAAACCAATCAGCGACCTCGACGTTACAGTGCTTAGAATCACTTAGCACCCATTTCATCACCATGTCAGCTGCGGCTCTGTAGTGATCCGCCATGAACAGCCTTTTGCCGTCTTCTGACCAGCCCCGCTTTGAAAGCTCGTCGGTTACGTCGTTGACTCCGGCGCCTCCGAAGAAATCGGTGGTATCAGGGTAATGAATGCCTGCTAACGAGACCTTTGCCACGCCCGAATCCGGGTCGAAGTAGGACAGGAAATGCCATCCGCCAGTGGTGCTTCCAGCGTGCGGAAAGTTGATCGCAGCCTTGCCAGTGATGTAGTGCGTGCGGGAAACGCGGTTGAGATCAAAATCGAAAAGCGGCTGGGTCATGGAAGTTTTTTGAGGCGGGCCAAGCCCTGCTTTATGTGGCCGGAGTTTTCGCCGATTGTGTAAAGCGCACCACGGACGTTGGCGCCGACTTCCGAATGTCCTTGCGCTTCTACCTGGAGGGTCAGCTCCATGAGCGCAGCTTCGAGAGCGAGCTGATTTTGGTAAATCCTTTCCAGCACATCCGACAACGAGTATTCCTTTGGCATTGATGTGGCCTCCTTCAGGGAAACTCAGCATAGCGCAGCACAAGGAATGAATACGTATCTAGACAAGGCGAGCTGTCAGACTACTAGCAGTGGATGGGCAAATGGCCTTAGAAAATATGGGTAGAGCCACGATAGCCTAGAAAGCTATCGCGGTTGTTCTGCGTTTTAGCGGTTAGCGTCGGCCAAGCCAGCCTCGATGAAGCGAACGGAACTCTCCATAGCCTGCCGACCTTCTGGAAGCATGGTGGCGTAGAAGTGCCAGGCGTGGAACATCGCTGGCCATACTTCCAGGTTCACGCGAACGCGGTTATCAGCCAGGTGAGTTGCAAGGCGCATTGCATCACTCAACATCAGCTCGTTCTCGCCGATCTGCACCAGAATTGGCGGAAGCCCGGTGACATCCGCGAACACAGGAGAGGCCAGAGGATGATTGGCCCATGTGTCGCCTAGGAACGCTCTGGCGAGGATGTCCAGCACAGGCTTGGAGTTCAGAGGATCCAGACCTTCACGGTTGCTCATGGAAGCACCGGTGTGTTCAAGGTTCGCCCATGGCGAGATGGAGGAGCCAACAGCAGGCAATGGAAGGCCCTTCGATTTAGCCGCAACCATGACGCTGACAACCATCGCGCCGCCAGCCGACTCGCCAGAGAATGCAATTTTGTTAGCCGGGATTTTCTGCTCAAGCAACCATTCGTAAGCGCGCAATGTGTCGTCAATAGATGCTGGAAACTTGTGCTCCGGAGCGAGGCGGTAGTCCGGCATGTACACACGAGCACCGAGCATTTTCGCGTAGTTGCCGCCGATACCGTGGTAGCCGTCTGGACGTCCTACAATGTACGCGCCGCCGTGGATGTACATCACGACCGCGTCCGTTTTGATCTCGTCCGGAGTAACCAATGTGCCGGGTACGCCACCCATTTCGACTGCTTCGAATTTAACGCCAGCTGGCGCTGGATTTTGCGCGAGCATTTTTGCGTAAGAGTCGCGGATGTCGCTCATTTTTGTGGTGGTATCGATTCCCTTAAGAACGGGTACCAGATCGCTAAGGCTATTGGCCCAGGTTTGGACGGCTGCTTGGACTTTGGTGTTCATAATGACCTCAATTGATCGTTGGGAGTGGATTAGCTAATTGAGATACTATGCCTAGTATTGGGGAATGGGGCTCCCCATAACAGGTGCTAAGCCGCCCGAACGTTGAGACCACCGAGGCCTTATGGAACTCCATAACCTGAATGATATTGCCGCGTTTGTGAGCTCGGTAAACGCTGGAAGCTTCACTGCGGCGGCAAAACAGCTTGGCCTTACGCGCTCTGCAGTGGGGAAGTCGATAGTCAGGCTCGAGGCTCGTTTACAGGTACGTTTACTGAATCGCACTACGCGTAGCTTGAGCATGACGGATGACGGCCAGGTTCTGTACGAGCGCTGTGTGGGCGTTCTTCAGGATCTGGATGACGTGGAGGATGCCCTTGCGTTTCGTCGTTCGACACCCAGTGGGCGACTTCGGATGAGTCTGCCGGTTGCGTTGGGGAGACTTCATGTCCTTCAGCACATTGAATGCTGTCTTAAGGACTGGCCCTCCTTGAGCGTGGATGTCACATTTTCTGACAGGCTGGTCGACCTGATTGACGAGGGATTTGATTTGGCCATGCGCATTGGCCCTCCCAAGGAGGACTCTCGGTTGCTCACGCGCACTGTGGCCTACCAACAAATGATTACCTGTGCTTCACCCAAGTATTTGGCTGAACATGCAGAGCCTAAAACGCCTGAGGATTTATCCGAGCACCAGTGCCTGCATTTTGTGAGCGGCGGCAGACTGCTTCCTTGGAATTTCCGAGTAAACGGGCGATCTGTGCCCGTTACTCATGGTGGAAGACTCCAGATGGACAGTGCTGAGTCATTACACCAGTCAGCTGTAGCTGGCCTGGGCATCGCGACTCTTCCTTCCTACGTGGTAAACGACGATTTGAGGAGCGGCAAGCTCGTTCAATTGCTCGCTGGGTATGCAGAGGCCGCAGAGCCTATTCGGGTGATCTACCCTAGCAAGCGGCACCTATCTCCAAAAATTCGACTCTTTATCGATAAACTCGTGGAGGCTTGGTCACCATGCCCACCATGGGAGCAGCATTTTGCCGAGGGCATTCACACTGCCTGACCCGTGAGCGAGGCGCAAACACCAAGCAAGCGGAGCGCGCAGGCGTGAGGGATGCGGGCCCGCAGGGGCGAGACGCGCCTTGGCGGGGCTCGATTCACGGCAGCCTGACGCCGCAGGCGGCACGCCATCAGCGCCACTTCGCTCAAGCAAGAGGTAACCCCTATGCCCGACGATGAACTCCGCGAACTGGAAGCCAAGAGACGAAAGGCTTTGTGGATGCTTGCGAACACATCTCCTGGCGATTCGAAGGCGTTCGATGCCTTATCCATCCTTGATGACCTTGACCTTCAAGAACGGAAATACTTCCCCAATGCTGACAAGACACTTGAGCTCAACCAGCTTCGGGATTGTGTCACGGTGCAGCATCACCACTCCGGAATCGACATCATTTTGGAGCAGACTATCCCCCAGCCCTGGAGGGAGCGCTTCAATCAGGCGAGTATCGGGTCGACCAGATTGTTAGATGGGCCTTACGCTGCGAACTGGGATAAATTTTTGGTTGAATGGGAGCGTGAGATGCAGCATCTGCAAGACCATCGACTTGCAAAGGCTGCTAACAGCTAGAACGGCTGGCTCGAGCGATGGCGGCGCAAACACAAGCAGTCGGTGTTGCCGCTGAAAATCGCAACCTCAAACAGGAGCAGCAAGGTGGGACGGCCTTCGTTTTTTGTTGATTTTGAAGCTTCTGGAATAGCTCCTGATAGCTATCCCATTGAGGTCGCCGTCGTGTCGAGTGAGACCTCGTTCAGTTCTTTGATAAGGCCAGCCCGTTACTGGACACACTGGTCGTTCGATGCGCAAGACATGCATGGTCTCACTCAGGATCATTTGCTTCAGGAAGGTGATACCCCACACACCGTGGCGGAACGAATGAATCAGCTGTTTTCAGGACATGTGCTATGCAGCGACTCACCTCAAGACGTATTTTGGTTCGACGTCCTTTATGAGGCAGCGGATCTGAGACCTACCTTCGAGTTGAAGCCTTTGGAAGTGTTTGTGGGGCGGGAGGCTGCCAGTAACATTTATCGCCTACTGCCAACAACTAGGCACCACCGAGCTCTGCATGACGCTACTGCTTTGATGGAGGCCTGCCGTGCTTTTTTCGAAGCTTGAACTATCAGAGGGGGGATACCGACCTTCAGCTATGCGAAAGCGATGAGTCCATTGAAGTATGGATGCAGCACAGCTTGTGCGACCGCTCGAACCGAAGGCAGGTGATCACGTGCCTGGTAGGCATGGCGAGCGGAGCGCGCAGGCGTGTGGGATGGAAGCCCGAAGGGCCGAGACCTTGGCATCGCAAGGGCTCGGTGCACGACAGCCGCTCCCCGCAGGGGCACGCCCCAGTTGAAAGCTCAGGGTCATCAAAGCTCCGCATCCCAAGCATCCATAGCCTCGCTCATAGTCGCGTACCACTGGAGGTCACCGAGCTGTAGGGCATTCGCAATTTGCCTGTTGGTATTGCCGTCGACCCAAGTCGGGAGACTCTCTACGGCTTCTGTGAACAGACTGGCTGTAGCGACAGCGGATCGCCCCGTACTTGTAGACTGGAGGCACACGTAGCGCACAGCAGCGCCGGTCTGCAAGCGACGCCAAGCTACCAACTCGATACAGTCCATGGCACTTACTGGAGCCTCTACGGAGGGACTCGCTTCCTGTTCTACCAGAAGGTCTGTCGCTGCCTCGAAAGGTCTCCTAGGCACTTCTGGTTTTTGGACAAGATGCTTCAACTGCTCACGTGAGGCGATTATCTGATCTCGGAGTTCTTCAGGATCGATGGACATCCCGCCCCCCGGTGTCACCCTGAGGGTCTTCAAGGAGTTCGCCGCCAGGATGAACTCGCGTTCACGCGCTTTCTCCCACTCAGGGCGAAGGTCGGGGCTGATAAGGTTCCAGAAGCGTGTAAGCAGCAACAAAACGTTCTCCTGACCTAAAGCCCAAGGCTTAAATCCATTGGTTATGAACCATGGTATCTCAACACTACTGCGTGAATGATAGACCCGTCCCAGAATTCGTGGAATCATTCGCGTCCAGGCAGAATTGGAGCGATTCCTTTGACCGTTTTCTCTCTTGCAAGCTCACGAGCAAAATCATCATCCCTTAAAGCCTCAAGCTTCTCCATTTCTACGTTATACTCTTGAATTGTAAGGGTAGAGCCGAGCTGGGCCCTGAGTTTACGAGAGTATTTATCGAACTGCTCCATGGCTCGAATTAGGAAAACATTGCTAACTGTAGTGCTATACCCCTCAATCTCCTTGAATGCTGCATGTACATAGCCCATGATAGTCGCAATTGATTTCTGGCCGGTATACATCTTAACTTCCTCAAGATAGCTTTCATCAGAAAGCAACCTGACTTCAAAGTCTCCTGCGCGCCTATATCTATCCCGCTGTACAAACTCCATTACTAAGTTCGTGATAAACGAGTGGCGAAACATGTGTGCGCATGCTTGCTCCTCGATGCCAGCAAACCTGCGCACTGAACCGATCTCGTTACCAAGGGATGTTTCTGAAAGCGGAGTTCCGGTTGCTGATGATACAAATACGAAACCATGATCATTAATACTAGAGAATTTATTTCTTACAACTTTGTCTCTGTGAAACTCAATGTATGAGATCAGCTCATTGAGGAACATCTTATTTACGGGTATCTCTCTTTCCTCGCTGTCGTCGCCCTTCAGCGTGATAAACCTAAGCATAGGGTGCTTCATCTCATACGCGGTCAGGACATCTACGACCTTAAGACTCGCCACCTCTGAAAGCCTAGCCCCAGAGTTTTCCAATGTTGAGATGAATGCATGCCGCCGAATCTTGATGAACCGTGAGCCCCCCATTTCATCGACAGCGCTCCTGAGCTGGTCGACATGAACAGCAGGAATCGCATTCCGCTCGTGCCTCCTACCACCAGGTGGAAATGCGTGGTGCCAAACACTATGCACAGCATAATCACGACCACGCTTATCTTTTTTCACTGTAACGCTTTCAGTAATCTTTATTCGTCCTCCAATCGCGACGAAATTAGGTTGCTCATAAAGCCCTCCAATATACTTTAGAAAGTCTATACATACAGTCCCAACGTCTACAACGGTGAGTGTGGCCTTCTTCTTCTCACGAAGATTTTTGGGATCTACCTCCGTACCTAGATGATGAATAAACCGTGTAAAGTCGTTATCTGATAGATCTATAAAGTCAATGTTTGAAGCATAACAGAATCTAACCAACTGACTGATTTTTTGAGCGTACTCACCTATCGTCCCACCTTTTCTACCTGTACGCGCTAACCCTTTACGCTTCATCCTATTGGGGCGAACCGTAAGGGAAAGCATGTAGAGATTCGCGGCAAAACAGGGTGCCCCGTTTGGCCAATTGATGAATGTCAGATTGCTCGCATCCCTAGTCACGAGCTTCCCCAGTGCGTTGTGGTCAAACAACTCAAGCTCAGGAACCACTGAATAAAGCTTACGCTCAGGGAAATTACTCACTCCGTACTACCTTTAAAGACTGGATATTCTCGTGAGATGGAATCACGTCAAAAGGAGACTCATTAAGCGAGACTATTGCCAACAGTGCATTTACGGCTTCGCTAGCGCTTTTATTTCTAATAGCCTCACTAGAACCATCCCTGGTTTCTTTGATTCCGGAGATAGCAGTGGAAAGCCCTTGAAGCAATCTGAAATTAGCACGGCGCAGTGCGACCACCGTACATTCTAACTCGCTATTAATTTGCTCCAGCCCATGTTTGGTCTTCTTGGTGGGCTTGTTGCCCCTTTCGGCATACGCGGCAATTGCATCCTTAGCCACGCCTCTAAGACGCTCTAGCCCTGCGAAACCGTGATGACCAAGTAATTCATCGGATTTTTTTTTGAGGGTGTTCAGACTTGTGGGGTCGATAGCGTAATGCTGGCCAGCCAAATCGAACTTGTAAGAAAGCGAAGCCAAAGCTCCCTGATTTTTTAGAGCGGAAGTAACAACCTCATTTGAGACGTATTTTTTAACATCGGCAAGTACGTCCTCTAGCAGAACCTGTCGCGCCTTGATTGACTGATTGTGAACTTGAATTTCCGACCTAGGCTTACCCATGATTACGCCCCCTTTACGTGAACAAGAACCTGCATTTCCTTGCCATAAGCACCAAGAACAAATACAGGCTCAAATTTGACAATGCCTTTACTCATCAAATGCTCTAGATGCTCCGAAAAGGATTCTTGATCTACAAGACGCACATCATCCGTTCCGAACTGCTCCTTCATCAACGCACGTAACGATTTATAGTTATGCACATCACCAGTGAAGAAGTTCTCAGCAATGATTTGAGCTTCCGCCCCACGGAGGGATGCGCCATCTGTGGCATCTGTAATGTACCTCCATGCATGCTCAATATCGTTATGCCCGAGAATCCAACGCAGTGTATCTATGCGTCCTTTGCCATACGCGTGAAAAAATAACAAAGCCGCCACGCGGCGCAACTGGTGTTGCCTGACATAATACCGTAGACCTACCTCATTAACTTCACTCTCGAAGTAGTCACAAAGGAAGTCGAAACAGGTATTCATGCTTGTTTTCGTGGCAGAATATAGTACCTTTCTTCCATGGAGAGAAGGAACAGAGAAAATAGTAGGAGCTTCAGCCGAGAAGCCCGCATCAATCAGCTCCTCTTGAAGCCGCACTAATTGCGCAAGCATCTGTACCGCAAGGGGATCTATAGGCCTAGCATCATACTTACGGAGACCATACGTATTTGTTGTGCTCTTTTCTCTCCTAAACATCAGCCAGGTACTCGTGGAGTCGAATGCTTGTGCTGATGGGATCTGCAAAAGCTCATCGATTCGCCGCGCCATAAGCAAACCCACAACAAATTGAATAACACCAATATAAACATAGACAAGTTCAAGCAGGCCTACATTGGATCTTAGTCGCCCAAAATAGTCCTCTTTCGCTCCCTTGCGATTTTCAAGACCACTACCATCGACATCACTTGTATTTCTGCAACCAAGCCCCAGCTTCGTTACGCCGTGACGCTCCAAATCACTGCCAATAATTGAAACAACCTGTTCGTCTGTTAGGCTTGTAAGCGACTTGTCATGCTCGTCACAGTATCGAGCCAACCTGCAAAACCCCTCAACTACGAGAGGGCCAAGCTCGTAATGAAACTCGACAGCTCCTTTGAATAACTTAAAAATAGTGCCGGAAGGCACTGTCACAAAGCGACCAGGCTTGGCTAACTCTGGCGTGTAACCTTTGATTCCATCCAAGACTCGCTCACTAGGCCCTGGCATACCAAGCTTTTTAAGCAGCCCCATTCCGTATAAGAAATTGTAAAACAGCCTGTACTGGGACTCAGCCATAAGACTCCTCGAACTAGAAGTAACCCTAACCCCCTCCATCTCACGTTTATAGGATTCTCCAAGCGGATAGAAACTGAGGATTTCATGCCTCGGTTTGGCCATGCTGCCACGGATCGTATTTTTGTAAATCTCGTTTGAGATACGTACGGAGTTTACCGTATAGCCAGCACCTCTATGTCCGTCGTAGTGGCCTTTATAATATAAAGCGGCCCGGATACGTGGAATATTTTCAACGGAAACATCAAGCTCGTTAGACTCGAGCTGAGTAGAACTTATCTCTAACATCGACGGATTCACTTCCAATATGGAAGATATCGTCGCGCCTGGGATCTCATTCAACAGGACTTGAGCATACTCACACAATTTCCCTGACCAATCATACAGCGCTTCGGCCACGGAGGATTCTGAAGACAGCTTGTTCAGTATCCATTTCATATCGCCTTCAGACAAACCTGCCAACCCTGCACTTAAAAGTTTAAGCTCGGTCGCGTGAATTAGCAGACAGTCAATGACACCTACCGCTGCGTGAAATTTCCTCCTTAATGTCTCAACACTTTGGGAGTTGGCCATTTCAACCAGGCTATTTCGCGTGGCGCCAATAAGGGAGTATTTAAGACCGTTCAACAGATCTAAGTTTTCGTCATCGGTAAGGTATGAATTATTGTCTAGGGCTACCTTCCAGTTGAGCAGGATAGGATCACCGTTGAAATTTACGCTCCAGATGGAGGCATTAAAATCAGTGGTTAGCCAAGAAGCCTTACGGAACGCTTCTGCCGGTGCCATGCGAGGCTCGTTGAGGAACCCAAGTTTAGATGGAGCATTCATAAACAAACCTCTCCATTGACGCTGCGCTTGCTGTTAGTGACGCCTTGTGTAGATCGCTCCGATAACTGACATCTCGATGCTTACTGATCTCTCCCTCAAGAAAGCCTGCGTAACTCGCCCAGTAGACTGCCTTAGCATTAACCTTCTGATTGGGTGGCGCTTGTTCAACAGCCAATTTTATCGAGAGCAGCACGCTCAAAATATCGGCAGACACTAACGCATATACAGTCCCGTCGTTCTCAAGCTTTTCATGACGACCCTCTGGATCTTGAAGATACGCAGGAATATCTCCAAAAGCATGATTTACTAGGAAAGTGTCCAATTCATCCACGCT
Organism: Pseudomonas sp. AM14(2022); assembly: GCF_036346455.1. Classification (NCBI taxonomy): domain Bacteria; kingdom Pseudomonadati; phylum Pseudomonadota; class Gammaproteobacteria; order Pseudomonadales; family Pseudomonadaceae; genus Pseudomonas; species Pseudomonas sp. AM14(2022). The sequence goes on along the minus strand of NZ_JAOTNY010000001.1, from coordinate 670,429 downwards.
TGAAAAATTGCTTGCCCGAAATAAAAACGGGCTATCTTTAAGACTATGACAAATTAAGACCTTGTTAAATACTCGCATACGCCTTTCATGCAGGAAATCGATAATCACCTTGGGCAGATAGTGATCCATGAGGTTAGGATCGTAGCTATCATGGCCTAAAGCCTGAGATGTAGTTTCAGCGCTATGCGTCTTAATGAATATCTCGGTTACTCTGGATGCGCGTACGGAAGACGCACTCACCATCTCCAAAAACTTAACGAGATCATCTTCAGGCATGTCCGTATGAGGGCGGAACTGAGCTAAAAGATTATTTCTCAAATACGTACCAGGTTTAAGTGTCGACCTCGACCACGGCGTTATGGTGCTTTTGACAGGCGGTGAAAATGCGTTGCCGCATGTAATGAATAGCTTCCTCCATGAGGGATCACCCTGTGATTTCAGATACTCACGTAGGGGCGCAGTGATCTCAATAATTTGGTCGACCAAAGCTTTAGTTTCTGAGGTTAGCGTGATTTTTTGTTCAGACCTTCCTGCCCCCTTACGATCCTTGTACCCCACCAGCTTATATACCGACCCGTCCAGTACGTATCCAGATCTCTGCCCCTGCTTATTCCAAAGATCGAAATCACCCAAAAACTCCGACGTAATTATCGGATGCCTTAGAATAATTAGGAGCTTAAATGGCATTAGACTCCCCGTCAGAGGCATCCCCATATAGCTGGCTAAATCAGAAGCAGGAGTCTGAGAATCTTTTGTATCCACTGACAAGGAAGCGTAGTGGCTGTAAGGCTCTCCGTAGCCGTAGGTTTCGAAAATACAGCAAATATTGGGGATTATTAGTAGGTGCCCCTTCTTCCGTTTAGTCGTATCTACCAACTCCCCATGCGCAGCGAGCTGTTTACGACGAAGAACCCTACTATATAGATCTGCTATCTGAGCTTTGGCCCATCCTTCAATAATCTTCAGCCGCTTAGATATGGAAATGAATAATATCTCAATAGCTTCAGACTCAGTAACATGTAATGGCACCTCCATTACGAGCTTAACTTTTACCTCTGCACCATCATCATTTTTTCTGACATTAGTCGACTGACCATCGATTCGCTTAGCAGGTGCTAACGGCAGTTTCCCTCCCAATGGCTCGGCCCATACGCCTGGAAGAATGAAAATCTTCTCGACAAACCCAATATACTTATTCCAAGTCTTCATTTGTGCGTCGATATCCAGCCCCAGGGCCTCGCCACTCATGAAAAAACTTTCCCTAAAATCCCAGAAGAAATTGTAAATCATTGTCGAATCGTTAAACGTGTATTCAGGCCAGGAATCACTATTCTGACTCAGAAAACCAGCCATCTTATTCGGCATAGTTATCTGTGTAGTTCCATACCCTGAAATATGGAGTCGTAGCTGCTCATACAAGCCGGATGTAAAGTCATGACCATGACTGTTATGAATATTGGCAAAGTGACAATACAACTTGGTGCCTTTACGGTTTTCTACAGGCCATCCAGTCCAATAATTGACTTTACACTGGTCAACCCCAAGGAGTATTTTTTTCCACTTCGTATTATATTTTTTTCTTAGTCCACTTCCACATTCTGTCGGCGGCATGGAAGGGACGTAATTACGTGCTTCGAGCAGAATGTCTTGCAGATAAACGGAAATCTTCGCGCGCGTCACGTCAGACGTGCCGACCAAATCCTGTTCGAACAGCGCTCCTTGAAAACCCGCAACGATGTGGGTCAGCTCTGACGACGAAAGCTTCAAGAAAGACAAGGGCTGGTTGGTGATGTCACAAAAGCATTCGAGAAGCTTCAATGTCGTCGTCGACGGCACCTTCCTACGCTCAGCGCAACGCTGAAACAACTCCACCACATCAGGCGCCAGAGCTCGGAAGGGATAGGTTTCAATGGGCGATCCTTTTTTGACGATTGTCACTTTCAAAATCCGTGGCGAGCTGGCTGTAATGTCTATTCTACAGGCACTCCGAATAACTGACAAAAAAATGCGAATGGCAAAATTTGGGAATTGCTCGATGACATGCTCAACGCCCTGCTGTTCGCACTGATCGGCATGGAGCTGTTGCTACTACCGTTCAACTGGGCGCACGTGGCGGCGGCCAGTTTGCTGGCGCTGGCGATTCTGCTGTCGCGTCTGCTCACCGTAGCCCCGGCCATCGTTCTATTACGCCGTTGGCGCACGGTGCCGCGCGGCACCATCCGCATTCTGACCTGGGGTGGTTTGCGCGGCGGGGTCTCGGTGGCACTGGCGCTGGCCCTGCCGCTGGGCCCAGAGCGCGATTTGCTGCTGAGCATCACCTACATCGTGGTGCTGTCGTCGATCCTGTTGCAGGGCCTGACTATCGGCAAACTGGTCAAGCACGCCACCCGTGACGAGCCGACGACCGTGGCTGAACCCGCACACTGATGTATCACCGCAGCGCCGTCGTGCCCCCCCCTCACGACGCACCGCACAGCAAATCAAGCAGATGTCGCATCGCCAATGGGCGGTGCGGCGTCGAGCCATGCATCACCACCAACTCGCGTGCATGACGCTGCCCGTCCTCGACCGGTAAAACGTACATCCCTTCCAGCATCATCCCGGCCCACTGCGGCACCAGCGATACGCCCATCCCCTGCGCGACCAGCATGACGATCGTTTCCAGCGCATCCAGTTCGCACAGCACGTTGGGCTCGATGGCGTGTTCATCGAGGTAGCGCTGAGCAATCTGCCCACCCCACGAGCGTGCGTCATAACGAATGAACGGATGAACGCGCAACAGCGTTTCCAGCGACTGCCCGGCGTACGCGGCTGGAGCCACCAGAATCAGCGGCTCTACCTTGAGCACGACCAAGGCCAATGCCTTGGGCGGCTGGAATGGAGGCCTGACCAGAATCGCCGCGTCCAACTCCCCTGCAAGCACCTTCTCGTAAAGACTTTTCGAGTCACCCGGGGTGATCTTCAGCTTCAAATCAGGTGCTGTAAGCGCCAATCGTTCGATCAAGGTGGGTAACACGCCGGTCAGCGCTGTGGAAATTGCACCGATTGTCAGTTCACCGGCCACCCCATCGGGATGCAGATCGCTCTGTAGATCCTGGGCCAATTCGATGATCGCCCTGATCTTCGGCAGAATCAGCAGGCACTGGTCCGAGGGCCGGGCAGCGTGCGCGGTACGCAGCAGTAACGTGCAACCCAGCAATCTCTCGAGCGCCTGGACGCGCTGACTGATAGCCGCCGCAGTGCGACTCTCGCGCCGTGCCGCTGCCGCAATCGAACCGGCCTCAACCACCGCCACCAGACTTTTCAGAAACCGTACATCCATAAGTTTTCCTTTCGCTCAGAACAAGGCGAAGTCGTTATGCCCCGCCGCACGGTCTGTTTACCCTGAGCGCTCCTTCACTTGGGGACATCATATGAACAGACCTTTTCACGCTGCATACCATGTTTGCGACCTGGAACAGGCGCGGACTTTTTATCGAGATGTGTTGGGCTGCACCGAAGGCCGCAGTACCGAGACATGGGTCGACTTCGATTTTTTCGGCAATCAGCTCTCGCTTCATGTGGGCACGCCCTTCACCACGACCCGTACCGGCCAGGTTGGCGATCACAAAGTATTGATGCCGCACATTGGCGTCGTCCTGCCGCTGGAGGAGTGGCTGGAGCTGGCCGATCGTTTGAGCCGCCTCGGCACAACGTTTGAAATCCCTCCGGTGATCCGCTTCGCCGGCGAACCCGGCGAGCAGCGCACGATGTTCTTTCTCGATCCCAGCGGCAATCCGATCGAGGTCAAGGGTTTCAAGGACTTCGACGGTCTCTTCGCACACTGAGCTTCACCCCAACAAACACAACAACAAAAGGGGCACATCATGACTACCAGGAAACCCACCAGTCTGGTCACCCGCATCATGCTCGGGCTGGCAGCCGGAATAATCGTCGGCATCCTTCTCAACCAGTTTCCCGAACACAAGATCTGGTTCATCGACAATCTGCTGCAACCGGCCGGTGACCTGTTCATCAGGCTGATGAAAATGATCGTCGTACCGTTGGTCTTTGCGTGCATGGTCGTCGGCATCGCCGGGGCAGGCAGCACCAGGGCATTGGGCCGGGTCGGGATAAAGACGCTGGTTTATTTCTTTACCATCACCAGCATTGCCATCGTCTTCGGACTGATCGTCGGCGATGTTTTTCAGCCCGGCGCCGGCGCGGACTTCAGCAGCACCCTGCAATCACCGGCCATTGGTCTGGCGAATACGGGGGACACACAGAACCTGGGCCGAACCCTGGTGAACATCGTGCCGGACAACATCGTCCTGGCAATGTCTCAGGGCAAGCTGCTCTCCGTGCTGTTTTTCGCGATCCTGTTCGGCTGTGCCCTGTCGATGCTGCCCGAGCCGCAGAAGGCGCCATTGATCGCCGTGATTCAGGCGGTATCGGACACCATGTTCAAGGTCACGCACCTGGTCATGCACTATTCACCCATCGGCATCTTCGGCCTGATCGGGGTCACCGTGGCCAGCTTCGGCCTTAGTGCATTACTGCCGCTGGCGAAGCTGATCGGCATCACTTACGTCGCGGTGTTGCTCTTCGCGTTGGGCGTGCTGGGGTTGGTGGCGCGGATGGCCGGCATTCGCTTTTTCCACCTGATTCGGGAAATACGCAGTGAATTGATACTGGCTTACAGCAGTGCTGCGTCGGCCACGGTGATGCCACAACTGATCGAGAAAATGGAGAAGTATGGCGCTCCGCGCCCGATCACCAGCATGGTCATTCCACTGGGGTACTCGTTCAACCTTGATGGCGCCTCGCTGTTCGCGGGACTGGGCACGCTGTTTATCGCCCAGGCGTACGGGATTGATCTGGGTCTGGCGGATCAGGCCATGCTGGTGCTGATCATGGTGTTAACGTCAAAGGGCGCGGCGGGAGTGCCGGGTTTCATGTTCATCATACTCACAGCGACCCTGACCACCGCCGGTTTGCCAGTGGAAGGCGTGGCAATCATCGCCGGCGTCTACCGCTTGATGGACATGCCGGTCACCGCGCTCAACGTGTTGGGCAACGCACTGGCACCGCTGGTCATAGCGCGCTGGGAGGGACAGCTCAAGGCACCTGAAAGCGAACCGACGACAGAACCGGTCAGCCCGCCGTTCAAGGCCTGAAACTATCGGGGCTTGCTGTCGGATTGATCTTCGCGGGGTTTGCCGGAGTTCGGTTTATCCGTCTTGGGCGCCCCGCTTTCGCTGCGGATCTGCGCATGGCTGATCAGGGCGAAGATGAAACTGCCGCCGATGATATTCCCCGCCAGCGTGGGCCCGGCAAACACCATCCAGAAATCACTCCACGGCAGCTCGCCGGCAAACACCAGATACGACACTTCCGCCGAACCGACCACGATGTGGGTGAAGTCGCCCAGCGCCATCAGGTAGGTGATGAGGATGATGATCCACATCTTCGCGCTCTCCATGGACGGGATCATCCAGACCATGGTGGCGATCATCCAGCCTGAGACGATGCCCTTGGCGAACATCTGACTGGCGTGGTTTTCCATGACCTTGCGGCCGATTTCAAGGAAGGCGTGATCAGTCTTGGTGTCGAAGATCGGCAGCTCGAGCATCACGTACGCCACCAGAATCGTTCCGCACAAGTTGCCGAACAGAACCACGCCCCACAGGCGGATCAGCCGGCCGAAGTTTTTCAGGGTCGGTTTGGTCATCACCGGCAGAACGGCGGTCAGGGTGTTTTCGGTGAACAGTTGCTGGCGGGCGAGAATCACCGCGAGGAAACCGGCGCAGTAGCCGAAACTGGCGATGACCTTGAATTCGTCGCCCTCGGGCAGGCGCGAATTGAGCAGGCCCATGCCCATCAGCGACAGGCCCATGGTCAGCCCGGCGGCGAGCGCCGACCACCACAATGCAGCGATGCTGCGCTCCAGTTCCTGATCGCCCTGAGTGCGGATGATTTCATGCAGAACCGCCGCGCGGGGCGGCTGGTTTTTCTCGACTTCGTGTTGTTCGTCGGTCGAGAGGTTTGGGGTCTTGCCGTCTGTCGGGGTGGTCATGGCGTGGGAACCGTGGGGGTGGTGTTTACCTACGACCCCGGCGGTTCATGGCTGTTCAGTGGCCAGATGATTCTTCGCTGACTGAACAACCGCCTTCGCGAGCAAGCCCGCTCCCACAGGTACAACGCAATCCATGTGGGAGCGGGCTTGCTCGCGAAGGGCGCGCCGCCGATGTTACTTGCTGACCAGTTCATCTTCCTTGAACTGGTCTTTGACGTACTTGATCTCGGTGCGACCGTGCGGCGCCGGCAGGCCGTCTTCGCCGAGGTTGACGAAGACCATCTTCTCGACCGTGAGGATGCTCTTGCGGGTGATCTTGTTGCGCACTTCGCAGGTCAGGGTGATCGAGGTGCGGCCGAACTCGGTGGCGGTGATGCCCAGTTCGATGATGTCGCCCTGGCGCGAGGCGCTGACGAAGTTGATTTCGGAAATGTACTTGGTCACCACGCGCTGATTGCCCAACTGGACGATCGCGTAAATCGCCGCTTCTTCGTCGATCCAGCGCAGCAGGCTGCCGCCGAACAGGGTGCCGTTGGGGTTCAGGTCTTCGGGTTTTACCCATTTGCGGGTGTGGAAATTCATGTTCACTCCTGAGCGTTTGCCGAAAGATGGCGCCATCTTGGCAGACCGGGCGGTCAGGCTCCATGAGCCTTCTACTATGGTCGCTATTAGCGATCTTCATCTGGCCGACAGAAACCCTTTGGAAGATCAGTCTAGACGGCTATAATCGCCCCCGTTTCAAAACGGTAACCTTCACTTGCTACCGTTTTCCCGCCACCTGTCCGAGGGGCGCTGCAGCAGGATCAACCTGTCAGGCTCGGATGGGGCGTTGACTGGCCACGGCCGGACACTAAACGCACAACGGCGCCCATTCGCATACATTACGAATGGAGGCTCTTCATGAGCGCTGTTATCACGCCTGCAGATTTTAACGATTACAAAGTTGCCGACATGTCCCTGGCTGCCTGGGGCCGTCGCGAAACCATCATCGCCGAGTCGGAAATGCCGGCCCTGATGGGTCTGCGCCGCAAGTACGCCTCCGAGCAGCCGCTCAAGGGCGCGAAAATCCTCGGCTGCATCCACATGACCATTCAGACTGCCGTGCTGATCGAAACCCTGGTTGCCCTGGGTGCCGAAGTACGCTGGTCGTCCTGCAACATTTTCTCGACTCAGGATCAGGCCGCTGCGTCCATCGCTGCCGCCGGCATCCCGGTTTTCGCCTGGAAAGGCGAGACTGAAGAAGAGTACGAGTGGTGCCTGGAGCAGACCATCCTGAAGGATGGCCAGCCATGGGACGCCAACATGATCCTCGACGACGGCGGCGACCTGACTCAGCTGCTGCACGACAAGTACCCACAAGTACTGGACCGCGTTCACGGCGTGACCGAAGAAACCACCACCGGCGTTCACCGCCTGCTGGACATGCTGGCAAAGGGCGAGCTGAAGATCCCTGCGATCAACGTCAACGACTCGGTGACCAAGTCCAAGAACGACAACAAGTACGGCTGCCGTCACAGCCTGAACGATGCGATCAAACGTGGTACCGACCACCTGCTGTCCGGCAAGCAAGCGCTGGTCATCGGTTACGGTGACGTGGGTAAGGGTTCGGCCCAGTCCCTGCGTCAGGAAGGCATGATCGTCAAGGTTTCCGAAGTTGACCCGATCTGCGCCATGCAGGCCTGCATGGACGGTTTCGAACTGGTTTCGCCGTTCATCGACGGCATCAACAACGGCACCGAAGCGAGCATCGACAAAGCGCTGCTGGGCAAGATCGACCTGATCGTGACCACCACCGGTAACGTCAACGTTTGCGACGCGAACATGCTCAAAGCCCTGAAGAAGCGCGCTGTTGTCTGCAACATCGGTCACTTCGACAACGAAATCGACACCGCTTTCATGCGCAAGAACTGGGCATGGGAAGAAGTGAAGCCACAGGTACACAAGATCCACCGTACCGGCCCGGGCGCTTTCGACGCACAGAACGACGACTACCTGATCCTGCTGGCCGAAGGCCGTCTGGTGAACCTGGGCAACGCCACTGGTCACCCGAGCCGCATCATGGACGGTTCGTTCGCCAACCAGGTACTGGCGCAGATCTTCCTGTTCGGCCAGAAGTACGCCGACCTGTCGCCAGCCGAGAAAGCCGAGCGTCTGACCGTTGAAGTACTGCCGAAGAAACTCGACGAAGAAGTTGCCCTGGAAATGGTGCGCGGCTTCGGCGGCGTGGTCACGCAACTGACCAAGCAACAGGCTGACTACATCGGCGTGACCGTCGAAGGCCCGTTCAAGCCGCACGCTTACCGCTACTGATTGACGCGGCGGCCTGCTCTCCCTGTGGGAGCGGGCTTGCTCGCGAAAGCGGTCTGTCATTCAGCATTGATGTTGCCTGACCCGCCGCTTTCGCGAGCAAGCCCGCTCCCACATGGGCGGTGCAAGCCTCACAGGCTTCGTGTTTCCAAGGGTATTTCCCATGTCCCAAGACCGTCGCTACAGCTTCGAGTTCTTCCCGACCAAGACCGATGCTGGGCATGAAAAACTGCTCAACGTTGCCCGTCAGTTGGCAACGTACAACCCCGACTTCTTCTCCTGCACCTATGGCGCTGGTGGTTCGACCCGTGATCGCACCCTCAACACCGTTCTGCAACTGGAAAGCGAAGTCAAAGTACCGGCCGCCCCGCACCTGTCGTGCGTCGGCGACAGCAAGGACGACCTGCGCGGCCTGCTGAACGAGTACAAGGCGGCCGGCATCAAGCGCATCGTTGCGCTGCGCGGTGACCTGCCGTCCGGCATGGGCATGACCAGCGGCGAGCTGCGTCACGCCAACGAACTGGTTGAATTCATTCGTGAAGAAACCGGTGATCATTTCCACATCGAAGTTGCCGCTTACCCGGAGATGCATCCGCAAGCGCGCAATTACGAAGACGATCTCGCCAACTTCGTGCGCAAGGCCCGCGCCGGCGCCGACAGCGCGATCACCCAGTACTTCTTCAACGCCGACAGCTACTTCTACTTCGTCGACCGCTTGCAGGCGCTGGGCGTGGATATTCCAGTCGTGCCGGGGATCATGCCGATCACCAACTACAGCAAGCTGGCGCGGTTCTCCGATGCCTGCGGTGCGGAAATCCCGCGCTGGATCCGCAAGCAACTGGAAGCCTACGGCGATGACAGCCAGAGCATTCAGCGCTTCGGCGAGCAAGTTGTCAGCGAAATGTGCGAACGCCTGCTGCAGGGCGGCGCACCGGGGCTGCATTTCTATTCCATGAACCAGGCTGAACCTAGTCTGGCGATCTGGAATAACCTGAAGTTGCCGCGCTAAGCACTAAAAGCAAGATCAAAAGATCGCAGCCTTCGGCAGCTTCTACAGGGGTGTCGTTGCTGCGATTTTTTGCTTTTGAATCCCCGAATTAGAGCTTGTGCCGGCACTTTCTGGCTCTTTCGCGTTTCTCGTCGTAATCTCAAGCCATGCCTTTTTTCGCGCAGTTACTCACCGTGCTGGTTTTTGCTTGCCTGAGCTTTGCCGCTCGGGGCGAGAAGCTGCGTATTGTCACCGAGCCGTGGGCGCCTTACGTCTACGAAGAGGATGGCAAGAACCTCGGGCTGGATTACGAAACCACCGCCATCGTGTTCAAGCGTCTGGGAATCGAAGTCGAGTGGCAGTTCCTGCCGTGGAAGCGCTGCCTGTCGATGCTCGAGACCGGCCAGGCCGACGGCGCACTGGACATCTTTCACAGCGACGAGCGCGATGCCACCCTGCTCTACCCCATCGAACCGCTGTCGGACGTCGAGTTCGTGATGTTCTACGCCAACGACCGTCCCCATCCGTTCCGCCAGCTCGAAGACCTCAAAGGCCTGACCATCGGCACTTCGCCGGGCTATCTGTACAGCCCGGATTTCAGTCAGTCGACACTGTTCACCCGCGAGCCGGCACCGACCCACGAGGCCAATTTCGGCAAACTGCTGCGCGGACGCATCGACTTGCTGATCACCGATCGCCGCGTGGGCCAGCATTTGCTCGATCAACTGAATATTCGCGATCAAATCACCGAAAATCCCACGGTCATCAGCCGTCAGAGCCAATATCTGGCGGTTCGACGCAATGCCGGCATGGATCTGCTGGTGGCGCGTTTTGGCGCCGAGCTCAAGCGTTTCAAGCGCGAACCGGCCTACGCCGAGCTCAGCGCACGTTACGGCGCAGCACCGGTCGATGCCGTGCCGCTGGGCAATGCTTCGGCCAGCCGCAAAACCGTTGAGCAGCAGGAAAGCAGCGCACAGTGATTGCTCTGTTATACTCCGGCGTTCCCGCCAGGCTCACGCCCGGACGCCCGGAACCGTAACAGGCCTCTCGACCCGCTACAGCGCAGCTTTCAGCCCGCGCGAGCGCTCCTGACGTGCCTTCGGAACCGCAGCAGGACCGGACGGGATCGCGTCCTCTTAAACGCGATTCGCGCCAGGCAAGACTCCCATTGGGCCAAGCCCTAACTAAAACAGGATTACTCATGTCCTTTGCTTCCCTCGGTCTCTCCGAGGCTTTAGTCCGTGCCATCGAAGATGCGGGCTATACCGAGCCTACTCCGGTGCAACAGCGGGCCATTCCCGCCGTGTTGCAAGGTCGCGACCTGATGGTTGCGGCACAGACAGGTACCGGTAAAACCGGCGGTTTCGCCCTTCCGATCCTGGAGCGGTTGTTCCCCAACGGTCACCCGGACAAATCCCAGCGTCATGGCCCGCGCCAACCGCGCGTTCTGGTCCTGACCCCGACCCGCGAACTCGCGGCCCAGGTTCACGAGAGCTTCAAGATCTACGCCCGTGACCTGAAATTCGTCAGCGCCTGCATCTTCGGTGGCGTCGGCATGAACCCGCAAGTCCAGGCCATGTCCCGTGGCGTTGACGTGCTCGTCGCGTGCCCGGGTCGTCTGCTCGACCTCGCCGGCCAGGGCAGCGTCGATCTGTCCCACGTCGAAATCCTCGTCCTCGACGAAGCCGACCGCATGCTCGACATGGGCTTCGTTCACGACGTGAAGAAAGTCCTCGCACGCCTGCCGGCCAAGCGACAGAACCTGCTGTTCTCGGCGACGTTCTCCAAAGACATCACCGATCTTGCCGGCAAGCTGCTGCACAACCCGGAACGCATCGAAGTCACGCCGCCGAACACCACGGTCGAGCGCATCGAGCAACGCGTGTTCCGTCTGCCGGCCAGCCACAAGCGTGCCCTGCTGGCGCACCTGATCACCGCCGGTGCCTGGGAACAGGTACTGGTGTTCACGCGTACCAAGCACGGCGCCAACCGTCTGGCCGAATACCTGGACAAGCACGGCCTGCCGGCTGTGGCGATCCACGGTAACAAGAGCCAAAACGCCCGCACCAAAGCCCTGGCCGACTTCAAGGCCGGTGAAGTGCGCATCCTGGTCGCGACCGACATCGCCGCGCGCGGTCTGGACATCGACCAGTTGCCACACGTGGTCAACTTCGAGCTGCCAAACGTCGATGAAGACTACGTGCACCGTATCGGCCGTACTGGCCGTGCCGGTCGTTCGGGCGAAGCGATCTCGCTGGTGGCCCCGGACGAAGAAAAACTGCTGAAAAGCATCGAACGCATGACCAAGCAGAAAATCGCCGACGGCGACCTGATGGGCTTCGATGCCAGCACCATCGAGGCCGAGAAGCCTGAAGTGCGCGAGCGCCCGGACATGCGCAACCCGCGCAACTCCCGTGGCCCGCGCGGCGACGGTCCGAATGGCGGCGGCGGTGGCGGCGGTCGTAAAGACAAAGGCAAAGACAAGGGCAAGGAAAAACCCGCCGGCGAACGCGGCGAGCGCCCTGCCCGTCAGCAGAAACCACGTGAAGGCACCCCGGCCCGCGAACAGCGTCCGAGCCAGCCACCACGCGCTGCGGCTGATCGTGCACCGGACGAGTTCCTCGACGACGATATCGATAACTTCGGCAACCGCGTTGACTACGTGCCGAAAGCTGCTCCAGCCGGTGGCCGTGGTCGCCGTCCGGGTGCACCGGCACAAGGTGCAGGCGCAGGCGCCCCTCGTGGCGGTCAGTCGCAGGGTCGCCAGAACGGTCCGCGCAACAGCAACGGTTCGAGCACCGGCACCCCACCGGGCAAACGCAACGGCCCGCGCAACGGTGCTCCGCGTGATGGCCAGGGCCGTCGTGACGAGTCGTCGCGCAACCGTCGTCCGGCTCGCGACGATCAGCAACGCGCCGAACCGGCCGTGCAGAACCCGCGCAGCACCGGGCCGAAGATCATGCACAAGGAGTCCAAGGCAGACCGCTTCCCGACGCCTGAGCAGCTCGATCAACTGCCGACCCGTCCGCGCGGCGAAAAACCAGCTTTGCTGACCCGCAATCGCTGAGTTATCGCGGCAATGAAAAATGCCCCGGTTCGAAAGAGCCGGGGCATTTTTTTATGCCGTCACAAATATCCTGAATCGCACACTCCCCCCTGTGGGAGCGGGCTTGCTCGCGAATGCGTCGGATCAGTCGAAACTTATGTTGAATGACACACTGCATTCGCGAGCAAGCCCGCTCCCACAATGGATCTGTAGTGTGCCGCAATAAAAACGCCCCCGGCCTTACGACCGGGGGCGTTTTGCATGACGGCGAAAATTACTTCGCTTTCACACCTTCGAACGAGATGTACAGGTCGACCTTGTCGGACTGTGGACCCAGATCCATCATCTTGCCGAAATCAGAGCGCTTGATGCTGGTGGTGCCTTCAAAGCCGGCACGGTAGCCGCCCCATGGATCCTTGCCTTCGCCAAGGAACACAGCCTTGACCACGATCGGCTTGGTCACGCCGTGCAGGGTCAGGTCGCCGGTCACGTCGGCAGTGTCTTTGCCATCGGCGTTCTTGCCGGTGGATTTGACGCTGGTGGAGACGAACTTGGCGTCAGCGTATTTGCCCACGTCCAGGAAGTCTTTGCTGGAGATGTGCTTGTCGCGCTCGGCGTGGTTGGTGAACACGCTGGCGGTTTTCACGTTGAATTCGATTTTGCTGTCTTCAGGCTTGGCGGCGTCGAAGCTGAACTTGCCGTCGATGTCCTTGAAGGTACCGGTGATGTAGCTGTAGCCCAGGTGGCTGATCTTGAAGTCGACGAAAGCGTGCTGGCCTTCCTTGTCGACGGTGTAATCAGCAGCCATCACGTTCGCGGACAGTACGGCCGAACCGATTGCCAGAGCGGCCAGAGTCTTTTTCAACATGCTTTCTTTTCCTTTGAGTCGAGGTTGAATTTCAGGCTTTGCGACCGAGCATTCGAGTGAGGGTCGCATCACGATCGATAAAGTGGTGCTTCAATGCTGCCAACGCATGGAGACCGGAAAAAATTACCAGCGCCCATGCCAGCCAGAGATGAATCACCCCAGCGGTGTCTGCCTGATCCGGTAGCCCGGAAACCAGTGCAGGAACTTCAAACAGGCCAAACACCGGGATACCGACACCGTCTGCGGTGGAAATCAGGTAACCGGCAAGCATCACAGCGAACAGCCCAAGGTACAGAAACCCATGGCCGAACTTGGCGCCGATGCGGGTCATGCGGCTGTAGCTTTGCAGCGTCGGTGGCGGTGGGCTGATAAAGCGCCACAACACCCGCAACACCATCACACCCAACAACACCAGACCGATGCTCTTGTGCAGATCCGGCGCGTCTTTGCGCCAGCTGCTGTAGTAATCCAGCCCCACCATCCACAGACCCAGCGCGAACAGTCCGAAGACCGCCAGCGCCACGCCCCAGTGCATGAAGATGCTGACCCAACCATAGCGTGAAGCAGAGTTACGTAGCTGCATTGCCCAAATCCTGTGAGAACTGCGAACCAAGACTAGCGAGTTATCTATCGAATTAAAGCGGAAAATTTTGCTTTGAAATATCGAGAAATACGATCAAGAGTCTGTAAGTGGCTTGTTAAGGAAAGATTAAACGGGAAAAGTGTGGCGGGGTGTTGTTGCCGGACAATGGAATTGCGTTGTCTTAGCCGCCCCTATCGCGAGCAGGCTCACTCCTACAGTGACCGTATTCCAACTGGAGAAATGCGATCCCCTGTAGGAGTGAGCCTGCTCGCGATAGCAGTCTTACAGGCCAAAAAAAAGCGCGGCCTGCAAGCCGCGCTTTTTCATTCACCGCAAAGCCTTACTGCGCTTTGCTGTCGGTGCTTGCAGCTGGAGCCGGAGCAGCAGCAGGTTTCGCCGCAGGCTTCTTCGCCGGTTCAGCCTTTTTCGCCGCCGGTTTGGCCGCAGGCTTCTTCGCCTCGGTCTTCGCTGCTGGCTTCTTCGCCGCAGGCTTGGCTGGCGCTTTCTTCGCCGGCTCGGCTTTCACCGGAGCGGCGGGTTTCGGCGCTTCCACTGGAGCTGGCGCAGGCGCAGGAGCCGGTGCAGGCGCTGGAGTCACTGGCGCTGGAGCCGGTTCAGGCGCCTTCACAGGTTCTGGCTTCTTCTCGTCATCCGAACCGCCAAACAGGTTGCTGAAGAAGTTGCCCTTCTTCGCCGCCACGGCACCCGCCGCGCCTGCCGCTGCTGCGGCCGGAACCACTTTGACCGGTTCAAACGATTTGCCGGCTGCCAGGTCTTCCACCTGACTGGCCGCACGCTGACCGGTGCGCAGCGCGCCTTCCAGAGTGCCCGGATACAGGGTGTCGGTGTGTTCGCCGGCAAACGCTACGCGTTGCAGTGGGCGCTCCCACATGCGCCAGAACTTGCTGATCTGGCCCGGGCCGTAAGCCAGGTAGGCGCCGCCCATCGACGGGTCGGTGCTGTAGCGACGGATTTCATAACCGGTGAACGAGCCACGGGCCTGTGGATAAAACGCGTGCAGACGGATCAGCACCTGATCGACCATCTGCTTGTCGCCGAACGCTTGCATCACGCGGGCATTGTCGCCGGACAGGTTGATCACCACGTTGGCGCCGCCCTTCAGCGCCGGCTCGATCCAGAGCATGCCCAGACCTGCGTTGCTGTAGATCTCACCGGACATGCGCGCCTTGCTTTCCCACACAGGCGTCTTGAACTTCAACATGATCTGGTCGCGCCAGCCGTAGTTGGTGCCCTTGATCGCGGCCAGGTGCTGAGCGTCCAGTGCCGGGGTCAGCGCAATTTTGTTCAGCGCACGCAGCGGCACGGCCAGCACCACGTAGTCAGCCTGATAGCCAACACTGCCGACCTTGACGGTCACGCCGTCCTTGTCCTGAGTGATCGCGGAAACCGGCGAGTTGGTCTTGATGGTCTTGATCTGTTTGACGAACGCCTGGGCCAGCACCTGGCTGCCGCCGACCAGGCGCGAGGCGCGCAGGTCACGGTCGGAGACGCCGCGATACACGCGGTTCTGCTGAGCGAAATACAGCAGCGACAGACGCGAAGGCTCGTCGTAGTGGGTGCGGATGTCCTGGTTGATCAACTGACGCGCGGTGGCCGGCAGGTTCTGCTTGTCGAGCCAGCTCGAGACGTTGATCTGGTCCAGTGCATGCAGGGTATTGGTCGCGGCCGGGTTCTGCGGGTCGTCGATCGAGCGCGCCAGATCGTCGAGGACTTTCTGGTAGCGCTTCAGGGCATCGGCGGTGGCCGGCTGCTTGGTCGCCAGATCGGCAGCGGAGAAATATTCGCCGTCGATCAGATAACCCGGGGTACGCACAAATTCAGGGGCTGGCGTGGTGCTCAGCTTGAAGGTCGAGACGTACTTGTTCAGCACCGGCTGGGTCTTGTCGTTGCCGATCCACTCGCTGGTGGCCATGCCCGAGCGACCGCCGAGGCTCGGCTTGGCTTCGAGCAGCGTGACCTGCCAGCCCTTGTTCTGCAGCTCGTAAGCCGCGGTCAGGCCCGACAGGCCGCCGCCGATCACGATTGCGGTTTTATCCTTGGCCAGCGCCGTAACGCTGAACAGCCCCAACATCACCAGCGCACAGGCGCGCAGCCAACCGACAGACATTCAGCGAACTCCGGAAATACACGTAGGAAAAAAGCAGTTTTGCGGGTCAGACGACCCAAAGAACCGCGAAGAATACGTCAGCCATCAAAACGCCGCCAGCGACGTCTATCGGCCCATACAAAGTAGCTCAATCGACGCAATGGGTTGTCCCGGCGCGATGCATTGCATAGGCTTGCGCGATTGTTTGCCCGCGCCTGACGCGAGCCGCCTCGAGGAGACTGTAAATGGGCCTGAATAACCAGTGGATGCAACGCGACCTCGCGGTGCTGTGGCATCCCTGCACCCAGATGAAAGACCACGAACAGCTGCCGCTGATCCCGATCAAGCGCGGCGAAGGCGTCTGGCTCGAAGACTTCGAAGGCAAGCGCTACCTCGACGCCGTCAGCTCCTGGTGGGTCAACGTGTTCGGCCACGCCAACCCGCGCATCAACCAGCGCATCAAGGATCAGGTCGATCAGCTGGAGCACGTGATTCTGGCCGGTTTCAGCCATCAACCGGTGATCGAACTGTCCGAGCGTCTGGTGAAGATGACCCCGGAAGGCCTGAACCGGGTGTTCTACGCCGATAACGGTTCGTCCTGCATCGAAGTCGCGCTGAAAATGAGCTTTCACTACTGGCTCAATCGCGGCCAGCCGAACAAGAAACGCTTCGTCACCCTGACCAACAGCTACCACGGCGAAACCATGGCAGCGATGGCAGTCGGCGACGTGCCGCTGTTCACCGAAACCTACAAAGCCCTGCTGATGGACACCATCAAGGTGCCAAGCCCCGATTGCTATCTGCGCCCCGAAGGCATGAGCTGGGAAGAGCATTCACGCAACCTGTTCGCCGCCATGGAACAGACCTTGGCAGAACATCATGACAGCGTGGCGGCAGTCATCGTCGAGCCGTTGATTCAGGGCGCCGGCGGCATGCGCATGTATCACCCGGTGTACCTCAAGCTGCTGCGCGAGGCCTGCGACCGATATGGCGTGCACCTGATCCACGACGAAATCGCTGTCGGCTTTGGCCGTACCGGCACCATGTTTGCCTGTGAGCAGGCCGGCATCCGCCCGGACTTCCTCTGCCTGTCCAAGGCCCTGACCGGCGGCTACCTGCCACTGGCGGCGTGCCTGACCACCGACGAGGTCTACAGCGCGTTCTACGACGACTACCCGACCCTGCGAGCCTTCCTCCACTCGCACAGCTACACCGGCAACCCGCTGGCCTGTGCGGCGGCGCTGGCGACGCTGGATATCTTCGAGCAGGACAACGTCATCGAGAACAACCAGGCACTGGCCCGGCGCATGGCCTCGGCCACTGCGCATCTGGTCGATCACCCGAATGTCTCGGAAGTGCGGCAGACCGGCATGGTGCTGGCGATCGAAATGGTCAAGGATAAAGCCACCAAAGAGGCCTACCCTTGGCAGGAGCGACGAGGCCTGAAGGTGTTCCAGCATGCGCTGGAGCGTGGCGCGCTGCTGCGTCCGCTGGGCAGTGTGGTGTATTTCCTGCCGCCGTACGTGATTACCCCGGAGCAGATCGACTTCCTCGCCGAAGTCGCCAGCGAAGGCATCGACATCGCCACCCGGGACAGCGTCAGCGTCGCGGTGCCGAAGGATTTCCACCCGGGTTTCCGTGATCCGGGCTGATTGAGAATTTGTGGCGCCTGAACTGCCGCTTTCGCGAGCAGGCTCGCTCCCACCCTGGAATGCATTTCCCTGTGGGAGCGAGCCTGCTCGCGAATGAAGTCGACACCGATCCAACTGATCCACATCTTTCCAGAGACCCGAAATGAGACTGTCCCGCTTCTTTATCGACGCCCCCCTGAGCACCGGCGAACACGAACTGCCGGAAGACCAGGCGCATTACATCAGCCGCGTGCTGCGCATGGCCGAGGGCGATGCGGTGCAGTTGTTCGACGGTTCCGGCCATGAGTTTCGCGGCTCGCTGGTGGAGGTCGGCAAGAAACGCGTCGTCGTGCAGATCGACGAGCAGTTAGCCGGGCAGATTGAATCGCCGCTGCAGATCCACCTCGGCCAGGGCCTGTCCCGTGGCGAACGGATGGACTGGGCGATCCAGAAAGCCACCGAGCTGGGCGTGACGGAAATCACCCCGATCTTCAGCGACCGCTGCGAAGTGCGCCTGAAGGACGAACGCGCCGACAAACGCCTGCTGCACTGGCGTCAGGTGGCGATCAGCGCTTGCGAGCAGTGCGGCCGCTCGCGGGTGCCGGTGATTCATCCGCCGGTGTTGTTGGCGGACTGGATCAAGCAGACCGAAGCCGAACTGAAACTGGTGCTGCACCCGGTGGCCGAGCCGTTGGTCAGCCATGCCAGACCGGCGACGCTGGCGTTTCTGATCGGGCCGGAGGGTGGTTTGTCAGATGCCGAGGTCGAGCAGGCCAAGGGCAACGGCTTCCATGCCGCACGCCTTGGGCCGCGGGTGCTGCGCACCGAGACCGCGCCGGTGGTTGCACTGGCGGTGGCCCAGCAGCTTTGGGGTGATTTTTAGAATACGTAACCCCTGTAGGAGTGAGCCTGCTCGCGATAGTGGTCTATCAGTCACAAACACTGTCGACTGACAGGACGCCATCGCGAGCAGGCTCACTCCTACAAGGGGATGGCGGTGTGTTCAGAGGACATAAAACAGAATCGCCACAAAGTGCAGCAGACTCCCGGCGATCACAAACAAATGCCAGATCCCGTGCGCATGGCGCAACCGGTGATCCAGGGCAAAAAAGATGATGCCCACGGTATACAACACCCCGCCCGACGCCAGCCAGGCAAAGCCTGCCGTGCCCAACGCCGCAATCAACGGTTTGACCGCCACCAGCACGATCCAGCCCATCACCGCATAGATCACGATCGACAGGATTCGCGCTTCGGAGCGTGGTTTGATCTCCTGCAGGATGCCGATCAGCGCCAGCCCCCAGACAATCCCGAACAACGTCCAGCCCCACGGCCCGCGCAGCGTCACCAGGCAGAACGGCGTGTAGCTGCCGGCGATCAGCAGGTAGATCGAAAAGTGATCGACCTTCTTCATGATCGCTTTCTTGCGCCCGCGCACGCTGTGGTACACGGTCGAGGCGCTGTAGAGCACCAGCAAGGTAAAGGCGTAGATCGCCACGCTGACGATCTTCCACGGACTGCCGTCGAGGCTGGCAATCACCAGCATCCACACGCCGCCGATAAACGCTGCCACTGCCCCGACCAGATGCGTCCAGGCGTTGAGTTTTTCCCCGTGATACATGTGTCGCTCACCTCGTTATTCGTTACCGCAGCGCGCAAGGCTCGGGCCTTGAGCGTAAAAGCGCAATGTTTCTGTTCAAAGCCAGGATCAAAAGATCGCAGCCTGCGGCAGCTCCTACAGGAAGATCGCATTCCACAGGTAGGAGCTGCCGAAGGCTGCGATCTTTTGATCTTCAAGGCACAATCGACGCATTCTAAAAAGAGTCCGCGCCATGCTGATCGACGAAGAATTGACCCTGAAAAAACTCGAGGTGTTCCTCGCCTTCATGCGCACCGGCAATCTGGCGCGCGCCGCGGCTGAGTTGCAGACCAGCAATGTCAGCGTGCACCGGGCGATCCATTCGCTGGAAAGCGCCCTGCGCTGCCCGCTGTTCAAGCACGAAGGGCGCAACCTGACGCCACTGGAAAGCGCCTACGTGCTCGAAGAACGCGCGCAGAAGCTGATTCAGGACGTGGTCGAAAGCGTGCGCCTGACCCGCGAGGCCGCCGGATTCTCCGCTGAACGCTTCAAACTCGGCTCGCTGTATTCGCTGACGGTGAAAACCGTACCGCAACTGATCATGGGCCTGAAGATCCGCCGCAGCGAACTCAATATCGACCTGATCCTCGGCTCGAACATCGACTTGCTCTACAAGCTGAAGAACATGGAAGTCGACGCGATCCTGGTGTCGCTGGACGACACAGTCAGCGATCCGGACTGCGAGCAGATCCCGCTGTTCTCCGATGACATTTTCCTCGCCACGCCGGCAGATTCAAGATTCGCCCAGCGTCAGGAAGTCGATCTGGCGGAGGTGCGCGACGAAACCTTCATCACCCTGACCCAGGGCTTCGCCACCCATCAGGATGGCATCCGGGTGTTCAAGCAGGCTGGGTTCGAGCCGAAGGTGGCGATGCAGGTCAACGACATCTTCACCCTGCTGAGCATGGTCAGTTCGGGGGTGGGTTATGCATTGCTGCCGGGGCGGATTGCGGCGGTGTACGAGAACCGGGTGAAGCTGATTCCGTTGCAGGAGAAGTATCGGTTGCAGCAGCACATTGGCGTGGTGTTTCTCAAGGCCAAGGAGCGCGATCCGAATCTGCTGGCGTTGCTGGCGGAGTGTCGGATGTATGCCAATCGCCAGGCCTGACACCGCGTCGCCGCAATCGCGAGCAGGCTCACTCCTACAGGGGAACGCATTCCAATGTAGGAGTGAGCCTGCTCGCGATGACGTCAGCACGGGCATCGCAGAACCCGAGAATCAGCCCACAATCCCGCGAACAATGAAGAACAACAGCGATGGCCCCAGCAAGCACCCGAGCCCGGTGTGGAACGTCGCCGTCAACGCCCCATAAGGCACCAACCGCCGATCCGTCGCCGCCAGCCCCGCCGTCACCCCGCTCACGGTCCCGGCCAGACCACCAAACACCATCGCCGAACGCGGGTTATCCAGGCCCATCCAGCGCGCCGCGACCGGGGTGCCGACCATCACCAGAATCGCCTTGATCAACCCGGTGGCAATCGACAGCGCCATCACATCGGAGGTCGCGCCAATCGCCGCGCCGGTCACCGGGCCGACGATGTAAGTTACCGCTCCCGCGCCGATGGTGGTCATGCTCACCGCATCGCGATAGCCGAAGGCCCAAGCCATACACGCGCCGACAATGAACGGCAGGATCGTACCGAGCAGCAGCGCGATCACGCCAATCAACCCGGCCTTCTTCGCTTCGGTCGCCTGCACTTCGAACGCCGTGGCGACGATCGCGAAATCCCGCAGCATCGCCCCACCCATCAGACCGATGCCGGAGAACAGCGTCAGATCCGCCAGGCCTTTCTGGCCACCAGTCAGGGTGCCGCCGACCCAGGCCAGTACCAGACCGATGACGATGGCAATCGCCGAGCCGTGAATGCGCCCGAAGGTCAGGCGTTTCGAGAGAATCACCGAGACCCACATGATCACGCCGACGAAAGCGAACGCGGTGATCAGGCCATTGTGTTCCAGACCGTTTTCAATGAGTGCCCACATCTCAGCGACCTCCTACCGGGGTGCCGACCGGGGTGACTTCCACCGGTTCGTCAGGCAATGGCTCACCCTTATGAGTGCGGCTGATCAGGGCAATCGTGCAGCCACAGACCAGCACCGAACCGATGGCCGCCAGCACCGCCACCGGGCCACCGTGCAGGGCGGTGACGACGTTCTGTTGCGCGGCCATCGCCACCACCACCGGAATGTACATTGCGCCCCAGAAGCCGACGCCCATCTCGCAATCCTTGGTCATGCCGCCGCGTTTCTGCATCCACAACCGCGCGCAGATCAACAGGATCATGGCGATGCCGACCCCGCCGACGTTGGATTTGACGCCCAGCAACACGCCGAGCATGTCGCCCATGATCACCCCTGCCAGCGTACAGATCGCCAACAGCGCCACACCGTAAATAATCATTGTTGTAGTCCTCAAAGTGCATCGTCGAATGTTGTTTTTGTTGTTCGAAGCCTGAGTCGCGGCGGTTTAGGGTCGGCGGCCACCCTCCTCTCGCAACAGCGCCTGCAAGGTGTTCAGACGCGCACTGTCGAAGGCAGTGACCGTGCCCGATTCGAACACCCGGCGCGCCAGCCCGGTCAGCACCGCACCGGGCGGCAGTTCGATCTGTAAACGTACGCCGCGCTCGTAAGCGCTTTGCACGGTGCCGCGCCAGTCCACCACGCGACACATGTTGAAAGCGAGGTCATCACGCAAGGCTTCAGGCTTGATCAGCGGACGCGCGCGACTGCCACTCAGATAAGCGATTTTCGGGATTTGCAGTTCCACTTTGGCGAAGGCCTCGGCGAGGATTCGCGCAGGCTGATCCAGCAACGGGCAGTGCGACGGCACGCTCACCGCCAGGCGTTTCGCCAGACCGGCGCCACGACTGCGCGCCAGTTCCGCCACCGCTTGCATGGCCTTGTCGCTGCCGGCAATCACCACCTGGTTATCGGCATTGATGTTGGCCAGGTACACCGGCGACTCCGCGCTGTGCACCTGCGCCAGCAGCGTTTCGACGGTGGATAATTGCAGACCGATGATCGCGGTCATGCCATAGCCCTGTGGATAAGCCTGCTGCATCAACTCGCCACGCAGGCTGACCAGATTTAACGCATCACTGAAGCTCAGCGCCCCGGCGACCACCGCTGCCGGGTACGCACCGATGGACAGACCGGCGACGTAATCCGCCGTGAGTCCGTCCTGCAGCAACTGCCGCGAAGCAGCGACCCCGGCGATCAACAGGCAAAGCTGAACCGCCCGGGTGCTGCGCAACGCTTCCACAGAATCGAGCAATGCGACATCTTCACCGAGTACGTCGCTGGCCTCGATCAAGGTTGCCCGGGGCAAACGCTGAAGCATGCCCAGTTGCTGCGCGCCCTGGCCGGGGAACACCAACAGGCTGCTCACGCTGCCTGCTCCTGCGGGTTCCACGGGTCAGTGACCAGACAGGCTTGATGGGCGTTTTTCAGCAGCACCCGTGCAGACCCGCCGGCCCATTCGCGCAACGCGACTGCACCGAACGGCGTCTGCAATTGCATGTCGACCCGGCACACGGCTTGATCAAAGAACTCGACCAGTTTGCGTGCCTGATTGCGAGTAATCAGCTGCGGGGTACGCAGAATCAGATCGAGATCGCTGGCCGCGTGCATCGCTCTAAAATCACTGGCCAATTCAAACCCGACACTGCCGCTGATACCCCAGACCCAACCGCAGTCATCGAGCATTGGCCGCAGTTGTTTGAGTGCCTGCATCACCGGTAAATCACGCTCGCAATCGACATGACACAGCGCCTCCGGACTGACCCGACGCACAACCGCCTCAAGCACCATGAACGCCGCCAGCCGCTGCTCACGCACCGCACCGCGCACGCCCACCGCGACCAAATCTTCAGCGCTCACCGCCCGCCGCACCACCACCGGTTGCCCGGCAGCCAGCGACTCGATCGCCCACTGCGGCGCATCCGCCGGCAACTGCGCCGGGGTCATGCCCCACAGCAGATCGTGGGCCAGTGGCAGGTTCACCACTGCGCCCTCAGCAGTTCACGCACACGGCTGGATGCTTCACGATTTTTCGCGCCGAGACGCTTGCGCAAGTCAGTGCCGGAGATATCGTCGATGGCCTGTTTCAGGCACTCGGTCACCCGCGCCAGATCCTCCGCCGTCGGCTGCTCGATCTGCTGCACCGAGAGGGTTTCCCAGAGCAATCCGAGGCTGGCGTAGCTGTCGATGTCATAGGCCATCGGCGGCACGCTGGCGGCCAGTGCTTCCAGTTCCTCGACACTGCGCAGCGTCACTCGCGCCGCCGAGGCCTTGCCCATCGCATGCACCATCACCCCGGGATCGCGCAGGGCAATCAAACGGTTGGCCTGATAACCGTGGGCGAGAAACGCACCGGACATCGCCTTGCCCACCAGCAGCGCAATCACCGGATGCCCGGCCAGACGGGCGCGGGCATAACTGTCCGCCGCACCGGCCAGGGCCTGATGAATGCCGAGGGCTTCTTCGCGACGACCGTAAGCCTGGCTCGGGACGTCGACGATGGCGATGATCGGGCGCTTCTGCGCTTTGTCGCGATCCGCCGTGATCGCGTCATCCACCGCCTTGGCCAAGCCCCAGCCTTCGAGCAATCCGACTTCGCCATTGCGAGCCCGTGGGAAACGGTTGTCGGGGTCAGCGACCACCGCAATAAACCGCCCAAGTTCGCTGTCGGCGACCTTCAACGATGGCGGCAAACCTTCTATGGCTTTCGCCCCACCGGTCAGGGCGTTGAACCAGTTCAAACCGCGCACGGAATAACCACTCATGAGCGCTCTCCTTGATACAGATCGCGAACCACCGCAGGCTCGATTTGCTTATCGGTGTCCAGGCTCGCCAGACGTTGCAGAAACCAATCGGCGCGCTGACTGCGCGGCCGCGTTGGCAAACCCTGTTGCAGCAACGCACCGACCTGCTGACGAATCTGCGCCACATCATCGGCGACATAACGATCCACCAGACCACTGGCGAACCGCTGCTCGCCACCGGTCAGGCTCCAGATGAAGGGCCGGTCGCGGGAGTCGTATTCCTCGATCCCGGCTTCCTGCTCGATCACCTGCGGGCCGTTGAGGCCGAGGCGCGCTTCCTGGGTCACCAGCAAATAACTGCACAGCGCAGCGGCAATCGACATGCCGCCGAAACAACCAACACTGCCCGCGACCACACCGACCACTGGTTGGTACTGCTGCAAATCGACAATCGCCGCATGAATATCGGCAATCGCCGCCAGCCCGAGGTTGGCTTCCTGCAAACGCACGCCACCGGTTTCCAGCAGCAGAATGGCGCGAGTCGGAATGCCTTTGCGGTTGTCTTCGGCGGCCAGTTCCAGCGCGCCGGCAATCTTCGCCCCGCCGACTTCGCCAAGGCTACCGCCCTGGAACGCGCCTTCGATGGCGGCGATCACCACCGGCAGGCCGTCGAGGCTGCCTTTGGCAATCACCACGCCGTCATCGGCTTGCGGCACCACGCCCTGACGCTCCAGCCATGGCGACATGACCCGTTGAAACGGGTCGAGCAATTCGCGGAAGGTCCCGGCATCGAGCAAGGCTTTCGCCCGTTGCCGAGCCCCGAGTTCGACGAAGCTGTGCTTGTGCAACAGCGCTGCGCTGTCAGTCATGGCCGATCTCCTCGAAACCTTGTTCCAGGCGCAAACGCACCACCCCCGGCGTGGCGCCGAAATCGTGGATATCGATGGCCATCGCCGGTGGCGTGGTGCCGTCGAACATCCGCGCAAACAGATGCTGCCAGCGCTGTTGCGCGCCGTTGACCGAGGTCTGCACATTGATCGTCAGCTTGCCAGCCAGACCCGGTTCGATCAGCACTTCCAGATCGCCCGAGCCGACACAACCGACCAGCGCGCGCCCGCGTGGCGGCTGCCCGGCGGGGAATTCAAAGGATAAGGTTTCCATCAAAACGCTCCCTGAAGGATGCCGTCGCGCTCGATTCGATCGAGCAGCAGCGTGGCGGCGAGCAAGTCGGCGGCGCCACCGGGCGAGGCATTCAATGCAATGAGTTGTTGATCCAGTTCGTGCAGGCGCCGACGCCCGCTGAGGCTGGCGCTGCCGCCAGCATCGAGCACCGCTTGCGCGCCGTGTTGCATGGCGTGCAGGCCCTGTTCACCGGCGCGGTAGAGCACGCAGGTGTCGGCCAGATCGGTCATGATCGCCAGCAGTGCATCGAGCCGGGCGTTCTGTTCGCCGTGGCCGCTGGCGCGGCTGCGTTTGAGTTGCGGCAGGCCGCGTTGCAGCACAGACGGAAAGCCGAGTTGCGCTTCCTCACGGGCACCGCGTGCGCCGTAACGCAGGGCGACTTGTGCGCCGTGGCTCAGCGGTTTTGGTGCGTAGCGGTCATCGAGTAATGCCAGACGTGCGGCGCGCAAGGTGACGGCGTTGGCGCTGCAGGATTTCGGTTCGAGTGCAGCGGCGGTCACCAGTAACCCCAGTGCCCAAATGGCCCCGCGATGGGTATTCACACCGTTGGTGGTCGCGAGCATGGCTTGCTCGCCTTCGCGACCGATGCGGCCAATCGTTTCGCGCAACGTGGAATCGACTTCGCCGATTTCAACCGCCGCTTCGGCCATTTCCTTGAACGCCGGCCACAACGACAACGCCGAAGCGTGCATCAGGCCCAAGTGCAGATCGGTGTGCGCGCCATTGCCACGCCGGTCCACCAGCGCCGGTTTCGGCGACAGATCGGCTTCGTCGATCAGCGCATCCACCGCCAGATCGGCCAGGCGTTCGCTGAGGCTCAGGGGTTTCGCTTGCAGGTTGAGTGCGTGCATTACCAGCTCCTGAACTTGGCGGGCGGGTTGTACAGGCCGCCGGACCACTCGACCAGATCGGCCACGCTTTTCGCCGCCAGCAGTTCGCGGGTGGCGTCGGTGCGGCGGATGCCGAGGTCTTCGGGCAAGGCGATCAGGCCTTCGCGGCGCATGCGTTCGGTGTCTTTCGGGTGGTGGCGCAGGCCGATGGCGGTGACGCCGGCCACCGCGGCGATCATCGCCTGACGCTCTTCCAGCGAGCGCGCCTTGTACAGGTAGGCGATGCCTTCCTCGGTGAGCAGGTGGGTGACGTCGTCGCCGTAAATCATGATCGGCGCCAGCGGCATGCCGCTTTTCTTCGCCACCTCCACCGCGTCGAGGGTTTCGACGAAGGTCGGTTTGCCGCCCTCCTGGAAGGTCTCGACCATTTGCACCACGAGTTTCTTGCCGCGTTCGAGCATCGGTTGCTGTGAATCGTCGTGGCGCATGTCGAGCCACGCCGGGGTGCCGTGACGCCGACCGCGCGGGTCGTGGCCCATGTTCGGCGCACCGCCGAAACCGGCGAGGCGACCACGGGTGACGGTCGAGGAATGCCCGTCGCCATCGACCTGCAACGTCGCGCCGATAAACAGATCCACCGCGTATTGCCCGGCGAGTTGGCAGAACATCCGGTTGGAGCGCAGCGAGCCGTCGCGCCCGGTGAAGAACACGTCCGGGCGTGCGGCGATGTAGTTCTCCATGCCCAGTTCAGTGCCGAAGCAATGCACGCTTTCGACCCAGCCGCTTTCGATCGCCGGGATCAGCGTCGGGTGCGGGTTGAGCGTCCAGTTGCGGCAGATCTTGCCCTTGAGGCCGAGGGATTCGCCGTAGGTCGGCAGGATCAATTCGATCGCGGCGGTGTTGAAACCGATGCCGTGGTTGAGCGACTGCACGTTGTGTTTTTCGTAGATCCCGCGAATCGCCATCATCGCCATCAACACGTGCACCGGTTTGATGTGCCGTGGGTCGCGGGTGAACAGCGGTTCGATGTAGAACGGCTTGTCGGCCACCACGACGAAATCGACCCACGAGGCAGGGATGTCCACGCGTGGCAGTTCGCTGACATCGTCGACCAATTGGTTGACCTGGACGATGACGATGCCATCGCTGAACGCCGCCGGTTCGATCAGTGCCGGGGTGTCTTCGGTGCTGGGGCCGGTGTAGATGTTGCCGGCACGGTCGGCCATGAACCCGGCCGAGAGCACGACGTTGGGGATCAAGTCCACCACCAGCCGCGCGTAGAGTTCGATGTAAGTGTGAATCGCGCCGATTTCCAGCAGGCCGTCTTCGAGCAACTGGCTGATGCGCAGGCTTTGGGTGCCGGCGAAGGAAAAATCGAGCTTGCGGGCGATGCCGCGCTCGAACAGATCCAGATGCTCGGAGCGACCGACGCTGGGCATGATCATGTGCAGATCATGCAGCTTTTCCGGATCGGCTTTGGCCAGCGAACGGGAAAGGAAATCCGCCTGCTTCTGGTTGTTGCCCTCCAGCACCACCCGGTCGCCGGGATGGATTAGCGCTTCGAGCGCGGCGACGATCTTGTCGCTGGGCAACACCACACCGTCGGCCAGCCCGCGCACCTTGTCGAGACGCCGCTGCTTCTCGTCACGCCGCCGCGTCCAGCGCGAGTCGGGGGAAATTGTTGTTGTCATGCTCACTCCACGGGGTTCGCTGTCGTGGAGCTACGTTAGGCGTGTGAGCGGGGCGCATCAATCAAGCGCGGTGGTGGATCGTTACGGTCAGCGTAATGGTTGCGCAAAGGGGGCACTCACACACTGCGAAATTCAAACTATCAGCACTAAGCGATGCAGCTTCAATTCCGAAACGCATTAACGACTGTCAGTTCTTACAGGTTCAGCCTCAGATGATTACTGCTAAAAAGGACTCTCGCCTCTGTCAGGTTCTCATTCAAAAATTACGCGTCATAAATTCGAATGACGAAAGGGAGATTGAAATGGCCGACATCAAGGAACCCGAAAACACAATTGTCATGGAGACAACTAAAGGCACAGTCTTTATTGAGCTGTTCCCCGATATTGCGCCCAAGCATGTTGACCGCATCAAGAAACTGACGCGGGAACGTTTTTATGATGGCTGCACTTTCCATCGAGTCATTGAAGGTTTCATGGCACAGACTGGAGACCGCAGCGGCACCGGCCGCGAGGGGAGCAGCCACGGTTCTCTCAAGTCCGAATTTTCAAACAATCAGCACCTTCGGGGCACTTGCTCGATGGCTAGGGGAAACAACCTGGACTCGGCCGATTCCCAGTTTTTCATTTGTTTTGGGGACTGCCCTTTTCTGAACGGGCAGTACACAGTTTGGGGCCAGGTCATCGAAGGAATGGAAAGTATCGACAGGCTCAAGCGCGGCGAACCTGCGAGAGATCCCGACAAGATCATTTCGATGAAAGTAGTGGCAGATGTGAATTAACCGCCATCAATACTTACCCGGATATCGCGATAAAGGCTGAGAAGTTCTGTTTAGAGCTGTATACGGAAGCAACGCAACAAAGCCCACTGTCAGGCCATTTCTGTGACAGCGGGCTTTTCCGTTCATGGCTCAATCACATGGGTCAGCTTTTTCGCTACTCCGTCGGCATCAGCTTATCCAACACCCGATTCACCGCCATCTCCGCCACCATCACCACCTGAGCAATGCCCTGCAGCGTCTTGCGGTGCGTGCCTTGCACCAGCGCCGCATGGTTGTTGAGCATGACCGTAGCGGAGCCGAGGGATTCGCTGGCGTCGGCCAGCAAGGATTCGCTGTCGGCGTCGGGGTTGGCCATATACAGCGTGTTGGGGGTGTAGGGCGTGGCCATGAGGTCGGGCTTTGGCGGGCCGAGGTAATGGTCGAGGGCGCGTTCGGCGGCTTCGTGGAATTTCTTTGATTCGGGGGCTTCGTAGGGGGATGCCGCATCTGTTGGCGGCGGACTTGGTGTTGGTTTAATCATTCTCAGGTTCCGAAATAAAGCTGGAACCGCTTCTCTGCTAAAAGAAGGGGTGGCAGCTGAACGCAGGTTAGCAGACCGGGGAACCTAAGGAAGCCGGCGCGCCGAAGCGCCCTGCGCACAGCCGCCATCGAATGCAGGCACTGAGCCTGACGATGATGTATGTGCACCCTTAGATTAACCACGAGCTGCTAAACCCGATCACTGGGAATCAGTGACGCAATCAAGTTACGCAGCCTGCCGAGGGCGCACAAGCCGGCGGATTCTGGTGCATGCGTAGGCAGCGGCGCAAGGATTTGTAGGCCGGTGAGGCGTAACACTGAGTGTTTTTAAACAACCATGCTGAATAGTGTTTATTGCACTGAAGGGATTGAGATTTGTCTCTCAGATTTTGGGTGATGCCGCAGGCGCTATCGCGAGCAGGCTCACTCCTACAGGAGGAACGCATTCCAATTGTAGGAGTGAGCCTGCTCGCGAAGAGGCCAGTCAGGCCACCGAAGATTCCGGATCAGTGAGCCAACCCAGCCTCCACCAACAACTGCTCCAACCCCAACAAATCCGGGACTTTCGCCACCTGCTCCCCGACCTGCACCGCTGCCTGTTCCAGCGCACACAACGGCACATCGACATAACTCAACTGACTGTCGAGCTTGTACGAACGCGGTATCCCCTGCACCAGCAGCGCAATGAACTTCAGCTGTGGCAAGCCGCCGAGGGCGTTGAGGATGACGATCCGCGCGCGTTCGCCGATGACGATTTTCTGCCCGCAGGCTGACTCGAAACTCAGCAGCGGAATCTGCCGCTCACGCCAGCTCACCCGCCCCAGGTACCACGGCGGTGTGTCGAGGTCGAAGGCGCTGGCCTGGTAGTCGATCAGTTCGGCGACGGCGACGTTGGGCAGGATCAGGTTGCGATCGGCCAACGGCAGCAGCAGGCCGGTGAGTTGGCTGGTGCGCGCGTTGTGGCGGCGCTCATGCATGTTTCTTGCTCCAGTGGGCAATGCTTTCGAGCAGCACCGATTCCTGATACGGCTTGCCGAGGTAGTCGTTGACGCCGATGGCCATCGCGCGGTCGCGGTGCTTCTGCCCTGTGCGCGAGGTGATCATGATGATCGGCAGGTGTTGCAGGCGTTCATCGTGGCGCACTTGGGTGGCGACTTCGAAGCCGTCCATGCGCGGCATTTCGATGTCGAGCAGCATCAGGTCGGGCATGTGCTCTTCGAGCAGCAACATCGCGTCGACACCGTCCTTGGCGGTCAGTACGTTCATGCCGTGGCGTTCGAGCAAACGGCTGGTGACCTTGCGCACGGTCACCGAGTCGTCGACCACCATAACCAGCAGTGGCTTCTGCGGTTCGCTGTCGATTTCCGCCTGCGCCGGGCGCTGCGCAACCCGCGCCTGCATCGCGCGGATCGGTGCGAGCAGATCCAGAATCAGCACCACCCGGCCATCGCCGAGAATCGTCGCCCCGGACACGCCCTGCACCGCCGCGAACTGCGGGCCGAGGCTCTTGACCACGATCTCGCGAGTGCCGGCCATCGCATCGACCTGCACCGCGATGTGCCGGTCATTGCACTGCACCAGCAGCACCGGCAACGGCAGACTCTGGCCGAGCAGTTTCGGCCGTGGCGCGGTTTTCAGCAGCTCGCCCAGATAGCACAGTTCGTAGCGCTGACCGGCGTAGTGGTAGCTCGGCGGATCGTTGCGGTAGTGCGCTTCCAGATCATTCGGCAACACGCGGACGATGCCTTCGATGGTGTTCAGCGGAATCGCGTATTGATCCTCGCCGCATTGCACCATCAGCGCGCGGTTGACCGACACGGTGAACGGCAGACGAATGCGGAAATGCACGCCCTGCCCCGGCACCGAGTCGATGCTCATGGTGCCGCCGAGCTGACGGACTTCTTCGTGAACCACGTCCATGCCGACGCCGCGTCCGGAAATCTGGGTGATCTTTTCCGCCGTGGAGAACCCCGGCTGCAGGATGAATTGCAGCACGTCGCGGTCGCTGATCTCGGCGTCCGGTGCCAGCAGGCCGCGCTTGATTGCCTTGCGCCGCACCGCGTCCAGCGGCACCCCGGCGCCATCGTCGCGAATATCGAAAACGATGTCGCCGCCCTCGCGGGTCAGATCCAGCGTAATCGTGCCCTGCGCCGGTTTGCCCGCCGCCAGCCGCACTTCGGCCGACTCCAGACCATGGTCGACGGCGTTGCGCAGCATGTGCTCCAACGGCGCGGCCATGCGCTCCAGCACGTTGCGATCCATCTCGCCTTCGGCGTTGCCGATGATGAACGCGACGTCTTTGTTCAGCTCTTCGGCGACCTGCCGCACGATACGTTTCAGGCGCGGCAGCATGCGTTCGAACGGCACCATGCGCGTACGCATCAGGCCTTCCTGCAATTCGGTATTGATCCGCCCCTGTTGCTGCAACAGGTTCTCGGCGTCGTGATTGCGGCGCTCGAGGGTTTCCTTGAGATCGAGCAGGTCGGAGGCAGACTCGAACAGCGCCCGCGACAGTTGCTGCAACTGCGAATGGCGGTCCATTTCCAGCGGGTCGAACTCTTCGTAACCGAGGCGTTCGGCATCGACTTGCTGACGGCTGAGAATTCGCCCCTGGGTTTCAGTATCGAGTCGGCGCAACTGATCGCGCATGCGTTCGATGGTGGTTTCCATCTCGTTCAGCGCGGTTTGCGCATCGCTGACTTGCTGCTCGATACGCCCACGGAAAATCGAGGTTTCCCCGGCCAGATTGACCAAGTCATCGAGCAGTTCGGCGGAGACCTTGACCATGTCTGCGCCGGCATCGGCGGCGGGTACCGCAGGCTCGGTTTTGGCCGGAATCGGCAACGGCGGCGGAGTGTCAGGAGTCGCCGGGTGGCTGAAATTCCGGATCGCGTTGATCAGCCGATCCGCCGGCGGGCAAGGCTGCCCGGCGCGCACGCCGTCGAGCATCTGCGCCAACCGGTCATGCCCGCGCTGCACCAGCGCGAACAGTTCGGCGGACGGTTGCAGCACGCCGGTGGCGAGGCTTTCGTAAAGGTATTCGAGCTCATGGGCGAGGTCGCCGATCGGGCCGATCTCGACCATCCGCGCGCCGCCCTTGAGGGTGTGCAGATCGCGCAGCAGGGTTTCCACTTCCTGCCGATTGCCCGGCTCGGCCTGCCAGCGCAACAACGCCGCGCCGGAGCTTTCGATGATGTCGAAACCTTCTTCGAGGAAGATTTCCAGCAGTTCCGGATCATGCGCCGTGCTGTCGGGTACAGCCGTCGGCTGCGCCGTTTCGGCACTGCCGGACTGGCCCTGACGGAACTGGCGGATCGCTTCGATCAGGTCTTGCGCCGGGGTCAGCGGCTGATGGTTGTGCAACTGCTCAAGCAACTGAGCCAAGCGGTCGTGGCTCTTGTGCAGCAAGCGTCCGAGCAGCTCGCTGTAGCTGTGGCGACGATCCACCAGCCCTTCGTAGAGACTTTCCAGCTCATGGGCCAGATCGCCGATGGCATCGACCTCGGCCATCCGCGCGCCGCCCTTGAGCGTGTGCAAATCGCGCTGCAAAGAGGACAGCGGTGCAGCGTTGTCCGGGTCGCTCAACCAGCGCTGCAGGGCTTGCCCGGCACTGTCGAGAATGTCCACCGCTTCTTCGAGAAAGATCTCGACGATCTCGTCATCCGGCGCGCTTTCGGCGTTGGCGCGGGACAGTTCGGCGGTGGCGGCGCCCAGCTCATGGATGCTCAAGGTGCGGCTGCCGTCGCTGCGAATCAGCCCCATCGCCGTCGGATCGAGGCTTTCATCGAGCAGTTCGTGCAGGGCGCGAATGCGCTGCGGCTGTGGGGTGATTTCCTGACCGGCGGCCAGTTCGTCGAGCATGTTGATCAGCGCTTCGTGAGCGTTCTGCGCTTCGTGGAAGAACCTGTCGCTGACCGCCAGGCTGCTTTCTTCGACGGCGCCATAGAGGTCGAGCAAGGCTTCGCAGAGCACATCCACCGGCAGCAGATCGGCAAGGTGTGCGCCTTCGCCGAGGGTAGTCAGTTCATCGAGCAGCGCGCTGAGTTCCTGACGCTCGCCGGGATGTTGCTGCCAGCGCTGCAACAGGCTTTCGGCGTCGAGCAGGATGTCCATGCCCTGGGCGAGGAAGTTGTTGATCAGTTGCGGATCGCGCTTGATCCGCAGGCCGGTGTTCGGCGCACTGAGGATCGCTTCCAGGCGTTCGGCCAGCAGCGTTTCGGTGCGTTTGATCAGCGACTGCGCACCGACAATCGGCGCCAGCGGATCGTGCTTGAGCTGGCGCAGACCGACGCGGAACAGGCCTTCGGCTTCAAGGAGCAATTCCACTTCATCAAGATCCAGCGGCAACTGATGCGCCTTGAACTCGCGCGCCAGTTTATCCAGCGGCGCGGCCAGTTCGGCAATCGGCAACACGCCGGCCATCGACGCACTGCCCTTGAGCGTGTGCAAGGCGCGCTGCAATTCGTCGCTGGCCGGCAGCGGCACATGCTCGGCAGCCTGATCGAGGAAGCGGTTGAGGCTGGCGAGGTGGGTTTCGGCCTCGTTGCGGAAGATCTCCAGCAACAGCGGGTCGAGAGCCGCCACGTCGTCGACGTCTTCGGCCGCCAGCGGCTCGACACCTTTGGCCAGCGCATGCGCACGGGCCGCCAGTTGATCGACATCAATGCGCTGACGCTGGCGCTGCATGGCGAATTCGCTGATCAGTTCCGGCAGCAGCAACAGCGTGTCAGTGAGCAACTGCTGCACCTGCGCGCCGGGTTCGACGCTGTGCTCCAACACGCGGTTGAGCAGGTTTTCCACCGCCCAGGCCAGTTCGCCAAGGATCAACGCGCGCACCATGCGCCCGCTGCCCTTCAAGGTGTGAAAGGCGCGGCGCAGCTCGGTCAGGGCGGCGCGGTCATGAGTGTCAGCCGTCCAGCGCGGCAGGTATTCGTGCAGAACCTCAAGCACCTCGTCGGTCTCTTCGAGGAACACTTCGCGCAGTTCATCGTCCACCGGTGCTTCATCGAGCGGCGGTGGCATCAGGCTGCCGGGGGTGATCAAGGCCGGCGGGTTGACTGCCGATACCGGACTGGCCAGCACCTCCGCCAGCGACTGCACGGTCTGCGGATCGTCCAGCGCCTGCAGATCCTGCATCACCAGCGCTTCGCTGGGGCTGAGCACGTCGTCGAGCAGCGGCACGTGCTGTTCGTGTGGAAAGAAACCGAGGCTGGCGAGGCTCTTCTGTGCGACATCCAGCAGTTGCTCATTCGGCGCCTGCGGGTCGTCGCTCAGGCGTTCGAGGTAATACTCGAGGCTGGTGATGACGTCGGCCAGATTATCCAGTTGCTGCCAGCCCGGCTGATGCGGATCGAGCAGCAGGTGTTCGCGGATGAAGCTGTTGCAGGCCTCGACCAGACTCGCCGCCCGGCTCAGCGGAATCATCGCCAGCGCGCCGCGCACCTGGGTCAGCAACTCCGGCAACGGTTGCAGTTGCTGGCGATCCCAGTCGGCGTCGATGTAATCGACGATCATGTCCTTGGCCTGTTGCAGGCAGATGCGTGCTTCCTTGATCACGATCTGATGGATCTGCGTCAGGTCGGTGGTCGGCAGGCGCGCGTCTTCGGGGCTTTCCGGCTCGACGGTGCCGACCATTCCGGCGAGGTTGGCTTCGACGTAAAGCAGCGCGCCGGCAACGTCCATCAGGGTCGCGTCATTCGGTTCGCGCTGGCCCTGAGCGAGGCTGAGCACCACCGCCAGTTGATCGATGATGACTTTGCGCGGCTGGCCGAAACCGAGCACCGCGAGGGTGTCGGCGATCTGCCGCAGCGGCGCCAGCAGGCTCTCCAGATCGGAGGTGTGCTGACGGTCGCTGCGCACGAACAGGTCGAGGCGTTCCTTGACCCGCACCAGTTCTTCGCACAGCGCCGCCAGCACCGAGCGCATCGCATCGCGGTCGGGGCCGGCCAGACGCGCACGTTCTTCGTCGACCATCGCGCTGTCGGGCAACGCGTCGTCCAGGGAGTAGCGATCTTTCATGGTCAGCATCTGCCCGGTGGGATGTTCGGCTTTGGCAATATAGAACAGCAGGCTTTTCAGCAACTCCGGCGGGGGCGGCTGATTGAGGCCGCGCGGGCCTTGTTCGAGCAGGCGCTTGAGTTCCTTGTCGGCGTCCTTGAACAGGCTGCGCAACGCCGGACTGTTGGCAATGGCGCCTTCGCGCATGCCTTCGACCAGCGCGGATGCGACCTGCCACAGCGGGCTCAACGGCGCATTGGCGCTGAGCGCTTCCAGGCGCTGGAAGACTTTCGCCAGGTATTCGAGGTGGGTCTGGTCATCCTGCTCGCGCAGCAACCCGACCAGCGCCATTTGCAGCATCTGGCGCAACTTGCGCAGCACGTTGGGCCACTCGGCCGGCTCCAGCGCGGCCAGCGCTTCTGCGCTCAACGGCGGCAAGTCCGGCAGTGGCGGGCTGAACAGGCTGGTTTCCGAGAGCAGGCTGTCGCCGCGCGCACTGCGCAGGTCGTTGATCAGCGGCAGCACCACCAGCGGCAAGTCGCGGCGGGCGCTCTGCACCCGATCAAGGTAGATCGGCAATTGCCCAAGGGCTTGCAGCAGCAGGTGCAGGGCTTCGTCGCGATGGGCGACGCGCCCCTGCTGCAAGGCTTCGACCAGATGCTCCATCTCTTCGGCCAGCAACGCGGCGCCGTAGAACTCGACCATCTGCAAACTGCCGTGCACCTGATGAATATAGGCCAGGCACTCATCCAGCCCCGGCGTGGCCTGCGGGTCATCGAGCACGGTTTCAATCGCCTGATGCGCCTGTTTCAGCGTTTCGGCAATTTCACCCTTGACCCATTCGAGGGCCACGTAGTCGTGCCGGTCACCCATAACCACTCCACTCACGCCTTATCCGTCGCGGACGCCGACGGCAAAGTGAAACCGGATACCGAACGGCGCAGCTGACTGGCCATTTTCGCCAGATTGCCGATGCTCTCGGCGGTGGCGGTGGAGCCGGACGAGGTCTGCGTGGTGATCTGCTGAATCACGTTCATCGTCAGCGAGATTTGCCCGGCCGACGAGGTCTGCTGCTGCGCCGCGTTGGAGATGCTTTGAATCAACGCGGCGAGGGTTTTCGAAACGCCTTCGATTTCTTCCAGTGCCACTCCGGCATCCTGCGCCAGTCGGGCGCCGCGCACCACTTCGGTGGTGGTCTGCTCCATGGAAATCACCGCTTCGTTGGTGTCGGTCTGAATCGCCCGCACCAGGGTTTCGATCTGCCGGGTGGCGGCGGACGAACGTTCGGCCAACCGCTGCACTTCGTCGGCGACCACGGC
The DNA here is from genome assembly GCF_036346455.1 of Pseudomonas sp. AM14(2022). Classification (NCBI taxonomy): domain Bacteria; kingdom Pseudomonadati; phylum Pseudomonadota; class Gammaproteobacteria; order Pseudomonadales; family Pseudomonadaceae; genus Pseudomonas; species Pseudomonas sp. AM14(2022). Next base: position 634,124 of record NZ_JAOTNY010000001.1, on the reverse strand, counting down.
AAAGCCGCGCCCGGCATCCCCGGCCATCGAGGCCTGAATCGCCGCGTTGAGCGCGAGGATGTTGGTCTGGTCGGCAATGTCGTCGATCAGGCTGACGATGTCGCCAATTTCCTGCGACGACTCGCCCAGACGCTTGATGCGCTTGGCGGTGTCCTGAATCTGTTCACGAATGTTGTCCATGCCGTGGATGGTGTTGTGCACCACCTCGTTGCCCTTGTTGGCGATCTCCACCGAACGCTCGGCCACCGCCGAGGATTCAGCGGCGTTGGCCGAGACCTGATCGATGGACTGGGCCATGTCGCTGATCGCCGTCGAGGCTTCGGAAATCTGCTGCGCCTGATGTTCCGAGGCCTGGGCCAGGTGCATGGCGGTGGCCTGGGTTTCCTGCACGGCGGCGGCGACCTGACCGGCGGTGAGGTTGATGGTGGCGACCAGATCGCGCAGTTGGTCAACCGAGTAGTTGATCGAATCGGCGATGGTCCCGGTGAAGTCTTCGGTCACCGAGGCGGTCACGGTCAGGTCACCGTCGGCGAGGTCTTCGATCTCATCGAGCAGGCGCATGATCGCGTTCTGATTGCGTTCGTTCTTCTCGGCGGTCTCGCGCAACTGGCGGTTGGTTTCACGAACCATGACCATGCCGATCAGGATGATCGAAGCCAGCGCCAGCAAACCGAGGACGTAGCCGCCGATGGTGTCGGTGTTGCGCCCGCCGGCAAGGTTTTCGAAACCGCTGGCGAGGTGCGAGGCTTCGTCGAGCAGGGTCTGCGACAGGCTGAAGATATTGCTCGCCGACTCCCGGACCTTGAACAGCTCCGGCGAGGTTTCGAGGATTTCGTCCACCGAGCCGGAGACGAACTGGAACAGCTCGGAAATTTCACTCAGCCGCGCACGGGCATCACGGTCTTCGACCTGGCTGATTTTCAGGGTCGGGTTGCCCTGCAACATGCCGTTGAGCACCTGGCCGAAACGGGTGGCGTCGCGGCCAAACGCATCGGCAGCCTGCTGCGAGTTTTCGTCACCGGCCAGCACGGTGTTGACCGCGCCGAGAATGCGTTCGGCCAGCAGCGATTGGCGCTGGGCCATCGCCACCTGCGCTGCCGGGGCGCCGCGTTGCAGAAGGATCTCGACGACTTTTTCGTATTCGATCTGCAACTGCGGCACGGTTTCAGCCAGGGTCGCGGCGACCTGATGCAGCGAGAGCACGGTTTGCTCACTGGAGAGAATCGCATCGGTGTTTTTCAGCAGGCGTTCCCAATCCAGCTGCACCGCGCGCATTTCCGGGCGCACGGTGGCCGGCGCGGGTGGCAGGCCGGTGGCCGGGTCGCCCTTCTTCAGGTAACCCCAGCGCTGGGCAAAATCGTTGCGCGCATCGCTCAGCAGCTTGAACGCTGCCGACTTCCCGGCAGCCGCTTCGGTGGCGTTCTTGGCGATGCGTTGCGACAGCACGCGCAGCTCACCGGCGTGGCCGATGTACTGCTTGTCGTAGTTGGCCTGGGTGTTGAGGTAGGCGAAGTTGGCGAACAGCAGCATGATGAACACGATCAGTGCGATGAACAGCACGATGATCTGCGAGCGACTGCGCGACCCTTCCGCCGATTTGCCTGTTTTTGCCTTTGTCATCGGTCCTCGCCTATGAAACCTGCCACGGTCCACTGTGGGAGCGGGCTTGCTCGCGAATGCGGTGGGTCAGCCAGCATCTATGTTGAATGTCAGACGGTATTCGCGAGCAAGCCCGCTCCCACATGGGATTTGTAGTGTCAGAGTTATATCGCGACGCTCATGAACACCGGCGATTTGGCCAGCGCAAACAGGCTGAACACCCGCCAGTTCTGCTCACGCCGGAAATAGCCTTTGACGAACTCGGCCTTGGAGCCCTGGCGCTTGCTGATCGAGATCGGTTCGAAGCTGTCCTGCTCGAAGTGCTGCAGGCCGAACACCTCATCCACCAGCAACCCGGCGAACACATCGTTGTGCTCCACCACCAACACACGCCGCTGTTTGCGCAACGGCGACAGCTCGTGACCGAAAAAGCCGCACAGGTCCATGATCGGCAGCAAGCGCCCACGCAGGTTAGCCACCCCTTTGACCCACGGCTTGACCCCGGGCAACTGAGTGCAACGCGGTTCGTGCAGCACTTCGCTGACTTCGCCCATCGGCGTCACGTACCAATGCTCGCCGAGGCGAAAGCCGATGCCGCTCCAGCGATCCTGACGGCCGGGCTGCGACGGCAGGTCCGCCGCCAGCAGACGGCAGCGCTGGTCGATCTGCCACAGCAGCTCGAACGCGGTCAGCGACTGGTTCATGGCCGCGCGATCAACCGGCCAGCACGTTGTTCAGGGTCTTGATAAGCATGTCTTCTTCGACCGGTTTGGTCAGGTAATCCTTCGCGCCCTGGCGCGTGCCCCAGACCTTGTCGGTTTCCTGATCCTTGGTGGTGATGATGATCACCGGGATGTGGCTGGTCTCGGCATCCTTGGTCAACTGGCGGGTGGCCTGAAAACCGTTGAGGCCGGGCATGACGATGTCCATCAGCACCGCGTCGGGTTTTTCCTGACGGGCCAGGGCCACGCCGTCGGCACCGTTTTCGGCCTTGAGCACTTCATGGCCGTGCTTTTCCAGCATGCCGGTGAGTTTGTACATTTCAGTCGGCGAATCATCGACGATCAGGATACGTGCCATGGTCTTCCCCATTTTTCTTGTCGACATCCGGCCCGCTGGCCGAGCGTCACTGTACGTGTCTTACTGCGGCAAAACGGCGGCGAAGCCCGGAACGTGGGCCTGAATCGCGTCAAGCAGCTCTTCCTTGCTGAAAGGTTTGGTCAAAAATTGATCAGAACCGACAATCCGCCCCTTGGCCTTGTCGAACAGCCCGTCACGCGACGACAGCATGATCACCGGCGTGGCCTTGAACGCACTGTTGTTCTTGATTAAAGCGCAGGTCTGATAACCATCCAGACGCGGCATCATGATGTCGACAAAAATGATCCCGGGGTGGTGGTCGGCGATCTTCGCCAAAGCGTCGAAGCCATCGATCGCCGTGATGACTTCGCAGCCCACATTTTTCAACAGCGTTTCGGCGGTGCGACGAATCGTTTTCGAGTCATCGATCACCATGACCTTCAAGGCGCTGGACTGCTGTTCCATAAGAGGGCTCTACCGTCGCCTTTGCGAATCAAATTGTCCGTTTTGCGATGAGTAATGGCTGGAAACCCTTGATGCTCAAGGGCCAGCACGCTATGCCAGCCTTTTTAGCACAGTCTCCAGATGCAATCTATCGACGGGTTTTTCCTTGACCGAAAACCCTGCCAGCGCCACTCTGGCGGCACTTTTTCAATACCGATCCGGTAGCCAATTTTCGAGGAAAACCCAATGAGCGTTCGCGTCGGGATTGTCATGGACCCTATCGCCAGCATTTCCTATAAAAAGGATAGCTCGCTGGCCATGCTGCTGGCCGCGCAGAAACGTGGCTGGGAACTGTTCTACATGGAGCAGCGCGACCTGTATCAGGCCGAAGGTCAGGCCCGGGCGCGCATGAAGCCGCTGAAAGTCTTCGCCAACCCGGAAAAATGGTTCGAACTGGACGCCGAGCAGGACAACCTGCTGAGTGATCTGGACGTAATCCTGATGCGCAAGGATCCGCCGTTCGACATGGAGTTCGTCTACTCCACCTACTTGCTGGAACAGGCCGAAACCGCTGGCGTGCTAGTGGTCAACAAGCCGCAGAGCCTGCGCGACTGCAACGAAAAACTGTTCGCCACGCTGTTCCCGCAGTGCACGCCGCCAACTATCGTCAGCCGCCGCGCCGATGTGCTGCGTGAATTCGCCGCCAAGCATGGCGACGTAATCCTCAAGCCGCTGGACGGCATGGGCGGCACTTCGATTTTCCGTCACCGCGTCGGCGACCCGAACCTGTCGGTGATTCTGGAAACCCTGACCGCCCTCGGCAATCAGCAGATCATGGGCCAGGCCTACCTGCCGGCAATCAAGGACGGCGACAAACGCATCCTGATGATCGACGGTGAGCCGGTGGATTACTGCCTGGCGCGAATTCCGGCGCAAGGCGAAACCCGTGGCAACCTCGCGGCCGGTGGTCGTGGTGAAGCAAGGCCGTTGACCGACAAGGATCGCTGGATTGCCGCCCAGGTCGGCCCGACCCTGCGCGAGAAAGGTCTGCTGTTCGTCGGTCTGGACGTGATCGGCGAAAACCTCACCGAAATCAACGTCACCAGCCCGACCTGCATCCGCGAAATCGACAATGCTTTCGGTACCGATATCGGCGGCATGCTGATGGATGCCATCGACAAGAAGCTGCAAGCCGCCGGCAAAAAGCCGCAAGCTTGACGTGTGTCACATGCAGCCTGTCGCTTGAAGCGTGAAGCCCAAGGCGCGAAACCAACATTGCGTTATCATGCGCAGCCTCTGAAAAACGCGATGTTGGTTTTCTTGTCATGACCCTCCCGTCCGATCTGCCCGCAGAACTCGCCCACCGTGGCGTGCGCCCGGCCGATCGCCTCGGATTTACCCTGTTTCTCGCGGCGCTGATTCATTTGGCGCTGCTGCTCGGGGTCGGCTTTACCATGGTCGAACCCAAGCAGATCAGCAAAACCCTGGAAATCACCCTCGCCACCTTCAAGAGCGAAACCAAGCCGAAAAAGGCTGATTTCCTCGCTCAGGAAAACCAGGAAGGCAGCGGCACCCTCGACAAGAAGGCGATTCCCAAGACCACCGAGGTCGCGCCGTTCCAGGACAATCAGGTCAAGAAGGTCACCCCGCCCCCGGCCGCCAAACCGGAAGTGCGCGAAGCAGCACCCAAGGCTGCAGTGACCACGGTGGCGCCGAAACAGCAAAAGGCGCCGACCAAGAAAGAAGAAACCAAGACCGAGACCAAACCTGCGGTCAACGCGCCGACGTTCGACAGCTCGCAGCTATCCAGCGACATCGCCAGCCTCGAAGCGGAACTGGCCAACGAACAACAGCTGTACGCCAAACGCCCGCGCATTCACCGCTTGAGCGCGGCCTCGACCATGCGCGACAAGGGCGCCTGGTACAAGGATGACTGGCGCAAGAAGGTCGAGCGCATCGGCAACCTCAATTACCCGGAAGAAGCGCGGCGCAAGCAGATTTACGGCAACCTGCGGCTGATGGTCTCGATCAACCGCGATGGCTCGCTGTATGAAGTGCTGGTGCTCGAGTCCTCCGGCCAGCCGCTGCTGGATCAGGCGGCGCAGCGCATCGTCCGGCTGGCGGCACCGTTTGCACCGTTTACCGGCGATCTGTCGGATATCGACCGACTGGAAATCATCCGCACCTGGAAATTTGCCCGGGGCGACAAGCTTTCGAGCAATTAAGAACACCGCAAAACCCCTGTGGGAGCGGGCTTGCTCGCGAATGCGGTGGGTCAGCTACATTGACTTTGCCTGACACGCCCTCTTCGCGAGCAAGCCCGCTCCCACCCTTTGATCTGCGTTGTTCTCTGATCGTCAGCTTGTCAGTTTGCCCCTACGACGCCACACTATCGCTCATGAAAAACGTCAGCCCCAGCTACCTCAAGCATCACTTCCTGATCGCCATGCCGCACATGGCCGACCCGAACTTTGCCCACACCTTGACCTACATCGTCGAGCACACGGCCAATGGCGCCATGGGGCTGGTGGTCAATCGACCGCAAGAGCTGAATCTGGCTGACATCCTCGAGCAATTGCGCCCGGACATCGATCCGCCAGCGCTGTGCCAGCATGTGCCGATCTTCATTGGTGGCCCGGTGCAGACCGATCGCGGTTTCGTCCTGCACCCTTCGGGCAAGACCTTTCAGGCCACCGTCGAGCTGGACGGTGATCTGGCGCTGTCCACCTCGCAGGACGTGCTGTTCGCCATCGCCGACGGCGTAGGCCCGGCGAAAAGCGTGATCGCCCTCGGTTACGCCGGTTGGGAAGCCGGGCAACTGGAGGCTGAGCTGGCCGACAACGCCTGGCTGACCTGCCCGTACGACGCCGACATCCTGTTCAATACCAGCAGCGAGCTGCGTCTGGAAGCGGCGGCACGGCATCTGGGGATCAACCTCAGCCTGCTGACCAGTCAGGCGGGGCACGCCTGATGGCCCTGCGCCTGATTCTCGGCTTCGACTACGGCACCAAACAGATCGGCGTTGCGGTCGGCCAGGTGATTACCGGCCAGGCCCGCGAGCTGTGCACCCTGAAAGCGCAGAACGGCGTGCCCGACTGGAATCAGGTCGAAGCGCTGTTCAAGGAATGGAAACCCGACGCCGTGGTGGTCGGCCTGCCGCTGAACATGGACGGCACGCCCAGCGAGATGTGCCTGCGCGCGGAGAAATTCGCCCGCCGTCTCAATGGCCGTTTCAATGTGCCCTTCTATACCCACGACGAACGCCTGACCACCTTTGAAGCCAAGGGTGAACGACTGGTGCGCGGCGGGCAGAAAGGCAGTTACCGCGACAACCCGGTGGATGCCATCGCCGCCGCTCTGCTGCTACAGGGCTGGCTCGATGAAAACACTGCATTGTTTGAATCCTGACAAGCGCTTCGGCGCTTTTCTTTTGGTTATAAACCCAGCCACGTCCGGCAGGACGCGGCTCGGAATCACGAAGGAGCAACCATGAGCCTGCCCAATCCCGCCGATCTGATCAGCCAGATGGCGACCCGCCTCAAGGCGCACCTTGCACAGCGTGATATCAGCGAACCGCGTTACATCGGCATCCGTACCGGCGGCATCTGGGTCGCACAGGCCCTGCTCAAGGAATTGGCCAGCGACGCACCGTTGGGCACGCTGGATGTTTCCTTCTACCGCGACGACTTCAGCCAGAACGGCCTGCACCCGCAAGTGCGCCCCTCGGCCCTGCCCTTCGAGATCGAAGGCCAGCATCTGGTGCTGATCGATGACGTATTGATGAGCGGCCGGACCATCCGCGCCGCCATGAACGAACTGTTCGACTACGGCCGCCCGGCCAGCGTGACCCTGGTCTGCTTGCTCGACCTGGACGCCGGCGAGCTGCCGATCCGCCCGAACGTGGTGGGTGCGACCCTGTCGCTGGCCGCCAATGAGCGGGTCAAGCTGTCCGGCCCGGAGCCGCTGACGCTCGAACTGCAAGACCTGAATTCCTAACCCGCCCTTATTGAGAGTCCCCCTCGCGATGACGCCTCTAGATACCAAGCGCCCGCTGCAGCTCAATGATCAGGGCCAGCTGCGCCACTTCCTCTCGCTCGACGGCCTGCGCCGCGAGTTGCTGACGGAAATCCTCGACACTGCCGACTCGTTCCTCGAAGTCGGTGCCCGGGCGGTGAAGAAGGTCCCGTTGCTGCGCGGCAAGACCGTGTGCAACGTGTTCTTCGAAAACTCCACGCGCACCCGCACCACCTTCGAACTGGCGGCCCAGCGGCTGTCGGCGGACGTGATCACCCTGAACGTGTCGACCTCGTCGGCCAGCAAAGGTGAAACCCTGCTCGACACCCTGCGCAACCTCGAAGCGATGGCCGCCGACATGTTCGTCGTGCGCCACGGTGACTCCGGCGCCGCACACTTCATCGCCGAACACGTCTGCCCGCAGGTGGCGATCATCAACGGCGGCGACGGCCGGCACGCACACCCGACCCAGGGCATGCTCGACATGCTCACCATCCGTCGGCACAAGGGCGGTTTCGAAAACCTCTCGGTGGCGATCGTCGGCGACATCCTGCACTCGCGGGTGGCGCGCTCGAACATGTTGGCCCTGAAGACCCTCGGCTGCCCTGACATCCGCGTGATCGCGCCGAAGACCCTGCTGCCGATCGGCATCGAGCAGTACGGCGTCAAGGTCTACACCGACATGAACGAAGGCCTGAAGGACGTCGACGTGGTGATCATGCTGCGCCTGCAGCGTGAGCGCATGACCGGCGGCCTGCTGCCGAGCGAAGGCGAGTTCTACCGCCTGTTCGGCCTGACCACCGCGCGTCTGGCCGGGGCCAAACCCGATTGCATCGTCATGCACCCGGGGCCGATCAACCGTGGGGTAGAGATTGAGTCCGCGGTGGCCGACGGCCCGCACTCGGTGATCCTCAATCAAGTCACCTACGGCATCGCCATCCGCATGGCCGTGCTGTCGATGGCCATGAGCGGGCAAACAGCGCAACGTCAATTCGAGCAGGAGAACGCCCAGTGAAGCTCAGCATTCTCGGCGCCCGCGTCATCGATCCAAGCAGCGGCCTGGATCAAATCACCGACATTCACGTTGAAGCCTGCAAGATCGTCGCCCTCGGCGCCGCACCGGCCGGTTTCACCGCTGTGGAAACCATCGACGCCAACGGTCTGGTTGCAGCACCCGGTTTGGTCGACCTGAACGTGGCCCTGCGCGAGCCGGGCTACAGCCGCAAAGGCACGATCGCCAGCGAAACCCGCGCCGCAGCGGCCGGCGGCGTGACCAGTCTGTGCTGCCCGCCGAAGACCAAACCGGTGCTCGACACCTCGGCCGTGGCCGAACTGATCCTCGACCGCGCCCGCGAAGCCGGCAACACCAAGGTGTTCCCGATCGGCGCGCTGAGCAAAGGGCTGGACGGCGAACAGCTTGCAGAGCTGGTGGCGCTGCGCGACGCCGGGTGTGTGGCGTTCGGCAATGGTCTGGAGAGTTTCCGCAACACCCGCACCCTGTGCCGGGCATTGGAATACGCGGCGACCTTCGACCTGACAGTGATTTTCAATTCACAAGATCACGATCTGGCCGATGGCGGTCTGGCCCATGAAGGCGCGGTCGCCAGTTTCCTCGGCCTGCCGGGGATTCCGGAAACCGCGGAAACCGTGGCTTTGGCCCGCGATCTGCTGCTGGTCGAGCAGACCGGCGTGCGCGCGCACTTCAGCCAACTGACCAGCGCGCGCGGCGTGGCCCTGATCGCTCAGGCGCAGGCCCGTGGTTTGAAGGTCACCGCCGATGTCGCTCTGTATCAGTTGATCCTCACCGATGAAGCGCTGATCGACTTCAGCAGCCTGTATCACGTGCAACCGCCGCTGCGCACCCGCGCCGACCGCGACGGCCTGCGTGAAGCGGTGAAGTCCGGGGTGATTTCGGCGATCTCCAGCCATCACCAGCCGCATGAACGCGACGCCAAACTGGCACCGTTCGGTGCGACCGAACCGGGCATCAGCAGTGTGGAGTTGCTGCTGCCGCTGGCGATGACGCTGGTTGAGGATGGTTTGCTGGATCTGCCGACCCTGCTGGCGCGCCTGACTGCCGGGCCTGCGGACGCGCTGCGTCTGCCGGCGGGCAAACTGGCGGTGGGCGGTGCGGCGGATATCGTGCTGTTCGACCCGAAGGCGTCCACCGTGGCCGGCGAAGGCTGGCTGTCGAAGGGCGAGAATTGCCCGTTCCTTGGGCACACCCTGCCGGGTGTGGTGCGTTACACCTTGGTGGATGGGCGGATCAGTCACCAGGCGTGATACCGCGCTGACTGTATTCGCGAGCAAGCCCGCTCCCACACTGGATCGCCGATCGACACAAACTCTGTGTTCACTGGAGATCTAATGTGGGAGCGGGCTTGCTCGCGAAGGCTTACTGAAAAGCGCCGCGATTCTGCGCGTTGCGCACCGAAACCTGATCATTCAGGGTCCAGAAGTCATACAGCACACCAATAAAGAACAACCCGCCGGTCAGCAGATACAGCAACCCGCTGATCCACTTGCCCTGGTACATCCGGTGCACGCCGAACACGCCCAGGAACGTCAGCAGAATCCACGCCACGTTGTATTCGATCGGCCCTGCGGTGAAACGCAGATCCGCCTCGCGATCCATTGCCGGGATCAGGAACACGTCGATCAGCCAGCCAATGCCCAGCAGACCGAAGGTGAAGAACCAGATCGTCCCGGTCACGGGCTTGCCGTAATAGAAGCGGTGAGCGCCGGTGAAACCAAAAATCCACAGCAGATAACCGATGATTTTGCTGTGCGTATCCTGCGGTGCAGCGACCTGCTGATAGCGGTTCATGAAGACCTCGATTCACACGATAGATAAATTTTCTTTAATTCTTTGTGACTTTTTTACATGTAGCCGACGTACGGCAAATGTTACCGTGTCGTCCGTCAAAGCCTTATAGCACCGGACTTCTGTCCGACAATTGCGTCCGTTTGCCGCTTGTTTGGTTCCGTTGCCCTCCGATGGAATCGACCAACGGCCTCGGAAGGGACAAAAAAGCTGTTATAAAGTTGCGCGCTAACACATAAGAGCCACGCCTAATGCGACCATTTTTCAAGACATGGCTAACTATTTGCCTATTAATGCCACTGGCCGCCCACGCCACCAATCGTGAGCAACGTCTTCCCAACGTTAACGGTTTCACCCCTAAATCCCATGCTTCGGCTCCTTCGAGCAAGAGCAGCAAACAAACGAAACACACCACGCTCGCCAGCAAGAATCACGGCAAGCTGGTGCCACCGATGGCCAACAAGGAAAGCAGCAACGTCCTGAGCCGTGCGGTGAACGTCCTCGGTACTCCCTACCGTTGGGGCGGCAGCAGCCCAAGTAAAGGCTTCGACTGCAGCGGGCTGGTGAAATATGCGTTCAACGACGCCACGTTCGACCTGCCACGCACTTCCAACGCGATGGCCAGCGGGCATGGCGAGAAAGTCGAACGCAAGGATCTGAAGCCGGGCGACCTGATTTTCTTCAACATCAAGAGTCGTCGGGTCAACCACGTTGCCATCTACCTGGGCAACGACCGCTTCATCCACGCCCCACGTCGTGGCAAAGCGGTGAGCATCGATACGCTGAACAAGCCTTACTGGGAACAGCATTACGTGGTTGCCAAGCGTGTGCTGCCGAAAGAACCGGCTGGCAAACAGATGCGTGTGGTTCAGCGCTGAGTCGACTGATCCGGAATCTGCTCAAGCAGTACTGACCCCTTCGCGAGCAAGCCCGCTCCCACATGGAAATGCATTCCAATGTGGGAGCGGGCTTGCTCGCGAAGAGGCCAGTGAAAGCAACACAAGCCTCTCTTAAAAATTATCCGGCGTACGCGCCTTTTCCCGCGCATGCTCGCGGCTGATCAAGCCCTTGGTCACCAGTTCCTTCAGGCACATGTCGAGTGTCTGCATCCCCAACGACCCTCCGGTCTGAATCGCCGAATACATCTGCGCCACCTTGTCCTCGCGGATCAGGTTCCGGATCGCCGACGTTCCCAGCATGATCTCGTGCGCGGCCACCCGTCCGCCGCCGATCTTCTTGATCAGCGTCTGCGACACCACGGCCAGCAACGACTCCGACAGCATCGAACGGACCATGGACTTCTCGTCGCCGGGGAACACATCGACAACACGGTCGATGGTCTTGGCGGCTGACGTCGTGTGCAGCGTGCCGAATACCAGATGCCCGGTTTCAGCAGCAGTCAGTGCGAGGCGAATGGTTTCCAGATCGCGCATCTCGCCCACCAGAATCACGTCCGGGTCTTCGCGCAGCGCCGAACGCAACGCGGTGGCGAAGCTGCGGGTATCGCGATGGACTTCGCGCTGATTGATCAGGCATTTGCGCGATTCGTGGACGAACTCGATCGGGTCTTCGATGGTGAGAATGTGGTGATGGCGATGGGTATTGAGGTAATCGATCATCGCCGCCAGCGTGGTCGATTTGCCGGACCCGGTCGGCCCGGTCACCAGCACCAGCCCGCGCGGCGCATCGGTGATCTTGCGAAAGACGTCGCCCATGCCGAGGTCTTCCATGCTCAGCACTTTCGAGGGAATGGTGCGGAACACCGCGCCGGCGCCCCGGTTCTGGTTGAACGCGTTGACCCGAAAGCGCGCTACGCCGGGGACTTCGAACGAGAAATCCGTTTCCAGGTGTTTCTCGAAGTCGACCCGCTGGGTGTCGTTCATGATGTCGTAGATCAATTCGTGCACTTGCTTGTGATCCAGCGCCGGCAGATTGATCCGCCGCACATCGCCATCGACGCGGATCATCGGCGGCAGACCCGCCGACAAGTGCAGGTCGGAAGCGCCCTGTTTGGCGCTGAACGCCAGCAGTTCAGTGATATCCATAGCGTCCCTCAATTCCAGTAGAATGCCGCGAACCTTCAGACCGCCGGCGCCTCTTGATGTCCACGATAGCAGACAACATTCTTCAGGTTAGTTCGCGTATCCAGGCAGCGGCCAAAGCTGCAAACCGCGATGAACACAGCATCCAGTTGCTGGCCGTGAGCAAGACCAAACCGGCGCAGGACCTGCGTGAAGCCTACGCCGCCGGCCTGCGTGACTTTGGCGAGAACTATCTGCAGGAAGCCCTGGGCAAACAGCTCGAACTGGCCGACCTGCCCTTGATCTGGCACTTCATCGGCCCCATTCAATCGAACAAGACTCGCGCCATCGCCGAGCATTTCGACTGGGTGCACTCCGTGGATCGCCTGAAAATCGCCCAACGCCTGTCCGAACAGCGCCCGGCCGAGCTGCCGCCGCTGAACATCTGCATTCAGGTCAATGTCAGCGGCGAAGCCAGCAAGTCCGGCTGCACCCCGGCCGACCTGCCGGCGCTGGCCGAGGCCATCAGCGCCCTGCCCCGATTGAAACTGCGCGGGCTGATGGCGATTCCCGAGCCGACCGAAGATCGCGCCGAACAAGATGCCGCTTTTGCTGCCGTGCAACGTTTGCAGGCCAGCCTGAATCTGCCGCTCGACACACTTTCCATGGGTATGAGCCACGACCTCGAGTCGGCTATCGCCCAAGGCGCCACCTGGGTGCGGATCGGTACCGCGCTGTTTGGCGCCAGAGATTACGGTCAGCAATGACCGACAGCCATCTGAAAAAGGACCTGACATGAGCAACACACGCATTGCCTTTATCGGTGCCGGCAACATGGCCGCCAGCCTGATCGGCGGCCTGCGGGCCAAGGGGCTGCAAGCCAGCCAGATTCGCGCCAGCGATCCGGGCGAAGAGACCCGCCAACGCGTCGGCGCCGAACACGGCATCGAAACCTTCGCCGACAACGCCCAGGCCATCGACGGCGTCGACGTGATCGTACTGGCGGTCAAGCCACAGGCGATGAAAGCCGTGTGCGAAGCCATCCGCCCAAGTCTGAAACCGCAGCAACTGGTGGTGTCGATCGCCGCCGGCATCACTTGCGCGAGCATGACCGCATGGCTCGGCGAGCAGCCGATCGTGCGCTGCATGCCGAACACCCCGGCACTGCTGCGTCAGGGCGTCAGCGGCCTGTACGCCACCAGCGAAGTGACCGCCGAACAGCGTCAGCAGGCTGAAGAGCTGCTGTCCGCCGTCGGCATCGCGCTGTGGCTGAACGAAGAACAGCAACTCGATGCGGTGACCGCCGTCTCCGGTTCCGGCCCGGCGTACTTCTTCTTGCTGATCGAAGCGATGACCGCCGCTGGCGTCAAACTCGGCCTGCCAAAGGAAATCGCCGAGCAACTGACCCTGCAAACGGCTCTGGGCGCCGCGCACATGGCGGTATCCAGCGATGTCGACGCTGCCGAACTGCGCCGCCGCGTGACCTCGCCAAACGGCACCACAGAGGCCGCAATCAAATCATTCCAGGCTAACGGCTTCGAAGCCCTGGTAGAAAAAGCACTCGGCGCCGCCGCGCACCGCTCGGCCGAAATGGCCGAACAACTGGGCAAATAAGGAGCCTTACATGATTGGATTGAACACCGCAGCGGTTTACGTGCTGCAAACCCTCGGCAGTCTGTACCTGCTGATCGTGCTGTTGCGCTTCGTCCTGCAACTGGTGCGCGCGAACTTCTACAACCCGCTGTGCCAGTTCGTGGTCAAGGCTACCCAGCCGCTGCTCAAGCCGCTGCGCCGGATCATCCCGAGCATCTTCGGCCTCGACATGTCGTCGCTGGTGCTGGCGATTCTGGTGCAACTGGCCCTGATGGCCCTGACCCTGCTGCTGACCTACGGCACCACCGGCAACCCGCTGCAACTGTTCATCTGGTCGATCATCGGCGTGACCGCGCTGTTCCTGAAGATCTTCTTCTTCGCCCTGATCATCAGCGTGATCCTGTCGTGGGTCGCCCCGGGCAGCCACAACCCGGGCGCTGAACTGGTGAACCAGATCTGCGAGCCGGCGCTGGCACCGTTCCGCAAGATTCTGCCGAACCTCGGCGGTCTGGACCTGTCGCCGATTTTCGCCTTCTTGGCGCTGAAGCTGATCGACATGCTGGTGATCAACAATCTGGCGGCGATGACCATGATGCCGGAAATCCTGCGCCTGTTGATGTGAGCTGGTTTCGCTGGGACGGGGACGACTTGATCCTCGAATGTCATCTGCAACCGGCAGCCCGCAGCGATGATTTCGCCGGGCTGCACGGTGACCGCCTGAAGGTCCGCCTCACCGCGCCGCCGGTCGAGGGCAAGGCCAATGCGTATCTGATGGGCTTTCTGGCCAAGGCGTTTGGGGTTTCCAAAAGCCAGGTCAGTTTGCTCAGCGGCGAGTTGAACCGGCAGAAACGGGTGAAGATCCGTGCACCGAAGAAGCTGCCGGAGTTGCCTGATCTGCTGCGTCCGGCCTGATCCACCGAGTCGCTCCATTCGCGAGCAAGCCCGCTCCCACAGGAGATCGCATTCCCCTGTGGGAGCGGGCTTGTTCGCGAATGGCCGCACCTCGGTCCAAAGCGAACAAACAGGCCCCAACGTTGCTTGCCGCTAACCCCCCCGGTCTTTAGACTTACGCCTCATTTCAACGAGAGCAGGGTCGATGCCAGCTGCCTTTCCCCCCGATTCTGTTGGTCTGGTGACGCCGCAAACGGCGCACTTCAGTGAACCTCTGGCCCTGGCCTGTGGCCGTTCGCTGCCTGCCTACGACCTGATCTACGAAACCTACGGCACGCTGAACGCACAGGCGAGCAACGCCGTGCTGATCTGCCACGCGTTGTCCGGGCACCACCATGCCGCCGGCTATCACAGCCCCGACGACCGCAAGCCCGGTTGGTGGGACAGTTGCATCGGCCCCGGCAAACCGATCGACACCAACAAGTTCTTCGTGGTCAGCCTGAACAATCTGGGCGGCTGCAACGGCTCCACCGGCCCGAGCAGTATCAACCCGGAGACCGGCAAGCCGTTCGGCGCCGACTTCCCGGTGCTCACCGTCGAAGACTGGGTGCACAGTCAGGCGCGTCTGGCTGACCTGCTCGGCATTCGTCAATTCGCCGCCGTGATCGGCGGCAGCCTCGGCGGCATGCAGGCGCTGCAGTGGACCATCACCTACCCGGATCGCGTGCGCCACTGCCTGGCCATCGCCTCGGCGCCCAAACTGTCGGCGCAGAACATCGCCTTCAACGAAGTCGCGCGTCAGGCGATCCTCACCGACCCGGAATTCCACGGTGGTTCGTTCCAGGAAGCGGGCGTGATCCCCAAACGCGGGCTGATGCTCGCGCGAATGGTCGGACACATCACCTACCTGTCCGACGACTCGATGGGCGAGAAATTCGGCCGTGGCCTGAAGAGTGAAAAGCTCAACTACGACTTCCATAGCGTCGAGTTCCAGGTCGAGAGCTACCTGCGCTATCAGGGCGAAGAATTCTCCGGACGTTTCGATGCCAACACCTATCTGTTGATGACCAAGGCGCTGGACTACTTCGATCCGGCGGCGAACTTCGACGATAACCTGGCGAAAACTTTCGAAAACGCCACCGCCAAGTTCTGCGTGATGTCGTTCACCACCGACTGGCGCTTCTCCCCGGCCCGCTCGCGGGAGCTGGTGGACGCGCTGATGGCGGCACGCAAAGACGTCAGCTATCTGGAAATCGATGCACCTCAGGGCCACGACGCCTTCCTGATTCCGATCCCGCGCTATTTGCAGGCGTTCGGCAATTACATGAACCGAATTACGGTGTGAACAAGCCATGAGAGCTGATCTGGAAATCATCCAGGAATGGATCCCCGCTGGCAGCCGCGTGCTCGACCTCGGTTGCGGCGACGGCGAGTTGCTGACCTGGCTGCGCGACAACAAGAACGTCACCGGTTATGGCCTGGAAAACGACGCCGACAACATCGCCGAGTGCGTGGCCAAGGGCATCAACGTCATCGAGCAGGACCTGGACAAGGGGCTGGGCAACTTCGCCAGCAACAGTTTCGACATCGTCGTCATGACCCAGGCCCTGCAAGCCGTGCACTACCCGGACAAGATCCTCGACGAGATGCTGCGGGTCGGTCGTCAGTGCATCATCACCTTCCCCAACTTCGGGCACTGGCGCTGCCGCTGGTATCTGGCAAGCAAGGGCCGGATGCCGGTGTCGGAATTTCTGCCGTACACCTGGTACAACACGCCGAACATTCACTTCTGCACCTTCGAAGACTTTGAAGAACTTTGTCGCGAACGTGACGCGAAGGTCATTGATCGGCTTGCCGTGGATCAACAGCACCGCCACGGGTGGGCCAGTAAGCTATGGCCTAATCTGTTAGGTGAGATTGGTATCTACCGCGTCAGCAGCCCGGTGCTTGCAGATCATCGGGTCGCGGTCTGAACCACGACATTTCGAGGAGAACGATCATGGGTCGCTTGATTACTGTGCTATTGGCCGCCTGCCTGAGTCTGTCGGCGGTGGCCGCCGATGCCATCAAGGGCGAACGCAAGGAAGTGTTCGGCGACGTTACCGTGCACTACAACACTTTCAACTCGACCTTCCTGACACCCGACATCGCCAAAGCAGCCGAGCTGATCCGCAGCAAGAACCAGGGCGTGATCAATGTCTCGGTGATCAAGGACGGCAAACCGCTGATCGCCAACGTCACCGGCACGGTCAAAGACCTGACCAGCCAGAGCGTGCCGCTGAACTTCCGCCAGGTCACCGAACAGGGCGCGATCTACTACATCGCCCAGTACCCGGTGGAGCAGCAGGAAACCCGCACCTTTGAAATCAAGGTGCAGAACGGTGACAAGATCAACACCATCAACTTTAACCAAGAACTCTTTCCCGGCGAATGATGAACCTCACGCAACTCGTACTGGCCAGCCATAACGCCGGCAAACTCAAGGAACTCCAGGCCATGCTCGGCGACTCGGTGCAACTGCGCTCGATCGGCGAATGGAGCAAGGTCGAACCGGAGGAAACCGGTCTGTCGTTCGTCGAGAACGCGATCCTCAAGGCGCGCAATGCCGCGCGCATCTCCGGCCTGCCGGCGCTGGCCGACGATTCCGGTCTGGCGGTGGATTTCCTCGGCGGTGCACCGGGCATCTACTCGGCGCGCTATGCCGATGGCAAGGGCGATGCGGCGAACAACGCCAAACTGCTCGACGCCCTCAAAGACGTGCCGCAAGCCGAGCGCGGCGCGCAGTTCGTCTGCGTGCTGGCACTGGTGCGGCATGCCGATGATCCGCTGCCGATCCTCTGCGAAGGCCTGTGGCACGGGCGCATCCTGACCGCCGCCAGCGGCGAGCACGGTTTCGGCTACGACCCGCTGTTCTGGGTGCCGGAGCGAAACGTGTCCAGCGCCGAACTGAGCCCGGCCGACAAGAACCAGATCAGCCACCGCGCCCGTGCAATGGATCTGCTGCGCCAGCGTCTGGGCCTGAAATGACCGACAGCCACCCCGCGTCGTCGCTGATCATCGGCGGCGCCGCCTCTTCGCCTCGGGCGCCGCTGCCTACGCTACCGCCTCTGGCGCTGTACATCCACATTCCGTGGTGTGTGCGCAAATGCCCGTATTGCGATTTCAACTCGCACACCGCCAGCCCGGTGCTGCCGGAAGAGGAATACGTCGACGCGTTGCTGGCCGATCTCGATCAGGACCTGCACGCGGTGTATGGCCGTGAAATCAGTTCGATCTTCTTCGGTGGCGGTACGCCGAGCCTGTTCAGCGCGCAAGCCCTCGGGCGCTTGCTCAAAGGCGTCGAGCAGCGCATCCCGTTCGCCCACGACATCGAGATCACCCTGGAAGCCAATCCCGGCACCTTCGAGCAAGAGAAGTTCGTTGCGTATCGCAAGCTCGGGATCAATCGCCTGTCGATCGGCATTCAGAGCTTCCAGCAGCAGAAACTCGAAGCCCTCGGGCGCATCCATAACGGTGACGAAGCGGTACGAGCGGCGGGAATGGCGCGCCAGGCCGGCTTCGATAACTTCAACCTCGACTTGATGCACGGCTTGCCGGATCAGTCGCTGGACGATGCCTTGAGCGACCTGCGTCAGGCCATCGAACTGCAACCGACGCACATCTCCTGGTATCAGCTGACGCTGGAGCCGAACACGGTGTTCTGGAACCAGCCGCCGGTGCTGCCGGAAGACGACACGCTGTGGGACATTCAGGAAGCCGGACAAGCGCTGCTGGCCGCGCACGGTTACGCGCAATACGAAGTCTCGGCCTATGCCCAGCCCGGGCGGCCGGCGCGGCACAACCTCAATTACTGGAGTTTCGGCGACTTCATCGGCATCGGTGCTGGCGCCCACGGCAAGCTCAGTCATCCGGACGGGCGCATCGTCCGCACCTGGAAGACACGCCTGCCGAAGGACTATCTCAACCCAGCCAAGAGTTTCCAGGCCGGCGAGAAAGCCCTGAGCAATGACGAGATGCCGTTCGAGTTCCTGATGAACGCCCTGCGCCTGACTGCCGGGGTGGAATCACGCCTGTATCCCGAACGCACCGGCCTGCCGCTGGAAAGTCTCGCCGAACACCGCCGCCAGGCCGAACAAAGTGGCCTGATGCAGGTCGAACCGTCACGTCTGGCGGCCACCGAGCGCGGACAACTGTTTCTCAACGACTTGCTGCAGAAATTTCTGAGCTGAGCCCTAACGGCCGCCCCAAGGAAAACCGCATGGATTTGATACTCGATCTGCTCGCCACCGTGTCCCGCTGGAGCCGCAGCAACCTCTCGGAAATCGCCCTGGCGCTGGTGGGCTGCCTGCTGGTGCTGTTCGGCGCCGACTTCAAGGGCTGGGTCGAGCAGCGTCTGGGCAGCATCGCCGGCGCCCTGCGCGTACCGCTGATGGCCCTGCTGTGCGTGATCGGCAGCGGCGCCGCGCTGATCTATGCGACGCCGTGGGTGGTCAAGGGCCTGAGCCAGTTCAACAACTACAGCCTGGCGCCGGTGTTGCTGGTGGTGCTGGTGCTTATCGGCGTAGTCGCTGACCGCCGCTGATCTTTCAGCACACCCAAAACAACTGTGGGAGCGGGCTTGCTCGCGAAGGCGTGATATCAGTCAACATCAACGTTGAATGGTTCACCGCTTTCGCGAGCAAGCCCGCTCCCACAGTTGATCGCAATGACAGGGAAGTTCATGAGCAAAAAACTGTTGGACGAGACAAGCAAATTTCTCAGCTTCGTATTGCGCCACGAACCTCAGGCGATCGGTCTGACGCTGGACTCTGAAGGCTGGGCAAATATCGAAGAACTGATCAACGGTGCTGCGCGTGACGGTCGCAAACTGGATCGCGAACTGATTGAAGCGGTCGTGACAAGTAGCGACAAGAAGCGCTTCTCGATTTCCGAGGACGGCCAACTGATTCGTGCGGTTCAGGGCCACTCAACGAAAAGCGTGGATTTGCAGTTCGAGCAGAAACAGCCACCGCAAACGCTGTATCACGGCACAGCGACGCGCTTTCTTGAGTCAATCAAAGAACAAGGCCTGATCCCGAGATCACGCCATCACGTGCACCTTTCCCAAGACATCGACACCGCTTCGGCCGTCGGGCAGCGCTATGGCACCGTGGTGATTCTGCAAGTCGCCGCACGGCAGATGGAAGAACAGGGTTTCAAGTTCTATCAGGCCGAAAACGGCGTCTGGCTGACAGAGCATGTACCGGTGCGCTTCATCTCTACCCTGTAATTTCTCGAACACCCAAAACAACTGTGGGAGCGGGCTTGCTCGCGAAGGCGTCGTATCAGTCAACATCAACGTTGAATGATTCACCGCTTTCGCGAGCAAGCCCGCTCCCACATTGGGTTTTGCATGTTGCTTAAGCGATTTTCTCGAACTTAAGATCCCACACGCCATGCCCAAGACGTTCGCCGCGGCGTTCGAACTTGGTGATCGGCCGCTCGGCCGGGCGTGGTACGCATTTGCCGTCTTCGGCGAGGTTGCGGTAGCCCGGGGCGACGTTCATCACTTCCAGCATGTACTCGGCGTACGGTTCCCAGTCGGTGGCCATGTGCAGGATGCCGCCAACCTTCAGCTTGCTGCGCACCAGTTCGGCGAAGGACGCCTGAACGATGCGACGCTTGTGGTGACGGCTCTTGTGCCACGGGTCCGGGAAGAACAGCATCAGGCGATCGAGGCTGTTGTCGGCGATGCAGCGGTTGAGCACTTCAATCGCGTCGCAATCGTAGACCCGCAGGTTGGTCAGGCCCTGAGTCAGCACGCCGTTGAGCAGCGCGCCGACACCCGGACGGTGCACTTCAACACCGATGAAGTCCTGATCCGGCGCCGCCGCAGCCATTTCCAACAGCGAGTGGCCCATGCCGAAACCGATCTCCAGCGAGCGCGGTGCCGAACGGCCGAACACTTGATCGTAATTCACCGGCGCGTCGGCCAGCGGCAGCACGTACAGCGGCGCGCCCTGGTCCAGACCCCGTTGCTGGCCTTCGGTCATGCGCCCGGCGCGCATCACGAAGCTCTTGATGCGGCGGTGTTGGCGCTCGTCGCCCTCTTCCGTCTGGATAGGCGTGTCGTTCGATTCAGTCATCAATGGCTCTTACTTGATCAGACCATCCAGCGGCGAAGAGGCGCTGGCATAGAGTTTTTTCGGCATGCGGCCGGCGAGGTAGGCCAGACGGCCTGCGACGATCGCGTGTTGCATGGCTTGGGCCATCATCACCGGTTGTTGAGCGTGGGCGATGGCCGAGTTCATCAGCACCGCGTCACAGCCCAGTTCCATGGCGATGGTGGCGTCGGAGGCGGTACCGACACCGGCATCCACCAGCACCGGAATCTTGGCTTCTTCGAGGATGATCTGCAGGTTGTACGGGTTGCAGATCCCCAGACCGGAACCGATCAGACCGGCCAGCGGCATGACCGCGATGCAGCCGATTTCCGCCAGTTGCCGGGCGATGATCGGGTCATCACTGGTGTAAACCATCACGTCGAAGCCTTCCTTGACCAGCGTTTCGGCGGCCTTGAGGGTTTCGATCACGTTGGGGAACAGGGTTTTCTGGTCGGCCAGCACTTCCAGCTTCACCAGGTTGTGACCATCGAGCAGCTCACGGGCCAGGCGGCAGGTGCGCACGGCCTCGATAGCGTCGTAGCAACCGGCGGTGTTCGGCAGGAAGGTGTAGCGATCGGGCGACAGCACTTCGAGCAGGTTCGGCTCGCCTTCGATCTGGCCGAGGTTGGTACGGCGCACGGCGAAGGTGACGATCTCGGCACCCGAGGCTTCGATGGCCTGACGGGTTTCTTCCATGTCACGGTACTTGCCGGTACCAACCAGCAAACGCGACTGGTAAGTACGACCGGCCAGAACAAAAGGCTTGTCGCTGCGAACGATGCTCATGGGGAATCCTCTTTAGGGGTGAGGGTCTTGCAGAATTCTGTGCCCTTGCGGGCCGGCGATCAGCCGCCGCCGATGGCGTGCACCACTTCGACGTTGTCGCCGTCGTTGAGCACGGTGTCGGCATGCTGGCTGCGCGGGACGATATCCAGGTTGAGTTCGACTGCCACCCGGCGACCGGTCAGGTCCATACGGGCAATCAGGGCCGCAACGGTTTCACCGTCGGGCAGTTCAAGGGATTCGCCGTTCAACTGAATGCGCATGCGCCTGGCCGCCATCATTTTTAGGGGGTGGCATTCTAGCCCGATCATGACCTAAAGGTCAGCACCAAGCGTCAAGCGGTTTACTGCAGGCGCCAGGCGGCAAGTCCAAGACACAGCCAGCCAACCAGAAACGCCAGACCGCCGAACGGAGTGATGATGCCGAGCTTGCTGATGCCGGTGGTGGTCAGCACATACAGACTGCCCGAGAACAACAGGATGCCGACGGCGAACGAGATACCAGCCCAGGTCACCAGCCGCCCCTGAATCTGCGTGGCCAGCAGCGCCACACCGAACAGCGCCAGGGTGTGCACCAATTGATAGGTCACGCCAGTGTGGAAAATCGCCAGATACTCGGGGGTCAGGCGGCTCTTCAGGCCATGAGCGGCGAAGGCGCCAAGGCCCACACCGGTAAAACCAAAGAAAGCGGCCAGCATCAGAAAGCCACGCAGCATGTGGAACTCCAGTCAGACTCGTTCGGCAGGGTCTGTATAATGGCTCGCTCTATCGGTTCAGCCAAGCCATCTCTATGCTGCGTTCACTTTTGCGTCGTCTCACGAAGGCCCTGCTCTGGTTCGCGGGCGGCAGTGTATTGCTGGTGTTGCTGTTTCGCTTCGTGCCACCGCCGGGCACGGCGCTGATGGTCGAGCGCAAGATCGAATCCTGGGTCGACGGCGAGCCGATTGACCTGCAGCGCACCTGGAAACCGTGGGACGAAATCTCCGACGACCTCAAGGTCGCGGTCATGGCCGGCGAAGACCAGAAGTTTCCCGAGCACTGGGGTTTTGACTTCGGCGCGATTCAGGCTGCGCTGGCCCACAACGAACTCGGCGGTTCGATTCGCGGTGCCAGCACCTTGAGCCAACAAGTGTCGAAGAACCTGTTTCTGTGGTCCGGTCGCAGCTATCTGCGCAAAGGCCTGGAAGCATGGTTTACCGCACTGATCGAGGTGTTGTGGCCCAAGCAGCGGATTCTTGAGGTTTACCTGAACAGCGTCGAGTGGGATGACGGGGTGTTTGGTGCCGAAGCCGCAGCACGTCATCACTTTGGTGTGAGCGCCAAGTCACTGTCGCGGCAGCAGGCGAGTTATCTGGCGGCGGTGCTGCCTAATCCGCGCGTGTGGAGCGCCAGCCATCCGACGGCTTATGTGTCGCGCCGGGCCGGGTGGATTCGCCAGCAGATGAGCCAGTTGGGCGGGACCAGCTATCTGCTGGGGCTTGATGATTCGCGTCGGGCGCCTTGGGCTGAATAACGCTGAAGCCCCCTGTAGGAGTGAGCCTGCTCGCGATAGCGTCATGTCAGTCACAATAAATGTGGCAGGAAGACCGCTATCGCGAGCAGGCTCACTCCTACAGGGATTTGTGTTGAAACAGAAATAAAAACGCCCCGATCATCGCTGATCGGGGCGTTTTTGTTTGCCGAGGCGCCGGTTAGGCGGCGATCGACAACTTGAGCTTGTTCATCGCGCTCTTCTCGAGCTGACGGATCCGCTCGGCCGATACGTTGTACTTCTGCGCCAGGTCGTGCAGCGTGGCTTTCTCTTCTGCCAGCCAGCGCTGGTAGAGGATGTCGCGGCTACGCTCGTCCAGCACTTCCAGCGCTTCGTGCAGGTTGTGGTTGGAGTTGTCGCTCCAGTCGGCATCTTCCAGTTGACGCGCCGGGTCGTACCGGTGGTCTTCCAGGTAGTTGGCCGGCGACTGGAAAGCGCTGTCGTCGTCAGCTTCTGCAGCCGGGTCGAAGGCCATGTCATGGCCAGTCAGGCGACTTTCCATCTCGCGCACTTCACGTGGTTCGACGCCAAGGCTTTCCGCCACACGGTGGACTTCCTCGTTGTTCAGCCACGCCAGACGTTTCTTCTGGCTGCGCAGGTTGAAGAACAGCTTGCGCTGGGCCTTGGTGGTCGCGACCTTCACAATGCGCCAGTTGCGCAGGATGAACTCGTGAATTTCCGCCTTGATCCAGTGCACGGCGAACGACACCAGACGCACACCCATTTCCGGGTTGAAGCGTTTTACCGCCTTCATCAGACCGACGTTGCCTTCCTGGATCAGGTCAGCCTGAGCCAGACCGTAGCCGGAATAGCTACGGGCAATGTGTACGACAAATCGCAGGTGGGCGAGCACCATCTGCCGAGCCGCCCCCAAATCCTGCTCATAGTAGAGACTCTCGGCCAGTTCACGCTCCTGCTCCGGCGTCAGCAATGGAATGCTGTTGACGGTGTGCACATAGGCTTCCAGGTTCGCACCCGGAACCAACGCGTACGCAGGTTGCAAAGAATTGGTCATGCGAAAAAACCTCCCACTTACATACTCGTGCCTCTCGGCACTGCGAAAAATTGACCGGGAATTCAAGTACAAGTTCCCAAAAAAACCGCAAGGTCAATCACGCGCAAAAAAGATTCTACTTCGGCGCCAGCTCCCTGAGATGACGTGCGACTGCAATCCATGCACCGATATAACCCAACAGCACCGCGCCAAGCAAGAGCGACAGACCGTCGGCAACTGGCACTCCGGCCAGCGCGAAATCACTGCCGTACAAGCCGGCCAGTCCAACCACCGCGTCGTTCAGCCAGTTCAGGCCGAACGCCAGCACACCCCAGGACAGAACCCCCGCACCGAAGCCATACAACGCGCCCATATAAAGGAAGGGGCGACGTACATAGCTGTCAGTGCCGCCGACGAGTTTAATCACTTCTATCTCTGTGCGGCGGTTTTCAATATGAAGACGAATGGTATTGCCTATCACCAAAAGTAATGCAGACACCAAAAGCACCGTCAGACCGAAGACAAAACGGTCACCGAGCTTGAGGATGGCGGCCAGACGCTCGACCCAGACTAGATCAAGTTGCGCCTGTTGTACCTTCGGCAGCTCGGAAAGTTTTTGTCTTAATGCTTCCAGAGTCGGCTTGTCGACCTCGTTCGGGGTCACCAGCACCACGCCCGGCAGCGGGTTCTCCGGCAGCTCGCGCAGGGCTTCGCCCAGACCGGACTGCTGCTGAAACTCTTCCAGCGCCTGATCACGACCGACATATTCGGCATCAGCGACGCCGGGCATGCCTTTGATCTGCTCGCGCAACGATTCACCCTGCGCGGGCGTGGCATCCAGCTGCAGGTACAGCGAAATCTGCGCCGCACGCTGCCACGAACCGCCGAGACGCTCGACGTTGTTGATCAGCAGTGACAAGCCCATCGGCAGGCTCAGCGCCACAGCCATCACCATGCAGGTGAAGAAGCTGCCGATCGGCTGCTTGCCGAGGCGCCGCAGGCTGTCGAGCAGGCTGGCACGGTGACTTTCGATCCACGAACGCAACAGGGTGGAAAAGTCCGGGCCGTCGTCATCGTCGTGTTTTTTCTTCTTTGGCGGTTGCGGGTCGGCGGCTTTCGGGGCCACGCGCTCGGAAACCTTCGGACTGCGTGTCGCACTCATACGCCGGCCTCCCCGTCGCCGATCAGTCGGCCGCGTTGCAGGGTCAGCATACGGTGCCGCATACGCGCAATCAGCGCCAGGTCGTGACTGGCGATCAGCACGCTGGTGCCCAGTCGGTTGATGTCTTCGAACACGCCCATGATCTCGGCCGCCAGACGCGGGTCGAGGTTACCGGTCGGTTCGTCCGCCAGCAGCAGGGCCGGACGGTGGACGATGGCGCGGGCGATGCCGACGCGCTGTTGCTGACCGGTGGACAGGTCGCCCGGGTACAGATCGGTTTTATCCGACAACGCCACGCGCTCCAGCGCCGAATCGACGCGCTTGGCGATTTCGGCCTTGGACAAGCCGAGAATCTGCAGCGGCAGCGCGACGTTGTTGAACACTGTGCGATCGAACAGCAACTGGTGATTCTGGAACACCACGCCGATCTGCCGACGCAGGAACGGAATCTGCGCGTTGCTGATGGTGCTCAGGTCCTGCCCGGCCAGCAGCAGTTTGCCGCTGGTCGGACGCTCCATCGCCAGCAACAGGCGCAACAGCGTGGACTTACCGGCACCGGAGTGACCGGTGACAAACAGAAACTCGCCACGACGGACTCGAAAGCTCAGCTCATGCAAGCCGACGTGACCGTTCGGGTAGCGTTTACCGACCTGTTCGAAACGAATCATGAACGCTCCCGTTCGGCAAACAGTGCCTGGACAAAGGGTTCGGCTTCAAAGGTACGCAGATCGTCGATGCCTTCACCGACGCCGATGTAGCGGATCGGCAGGCCAAACTGCTTGGCCAGGGCGAAAATCACCCCGCCCTTGGCGGTACCGTCGAGCTTGGTCAGCGCCAGGCCGGTCAGTTCGACGGTCTGGTTGAATTGCTTGGCCTGGTTGATCGCGTTCTGACCAGTACCGGCGTCGAGCACCAGCAGCACTTCGTGCGGCGCGTCGGCGTCGAGCTTGCCGATCACCCGGCGCACTTTTTTCAATTCTTCCATCAGGTTGTCTTTGGTGTGCAGACGACCGGCGGTGTCGGCGATCAGCACGTCGATGCCACGGGCCTTGGCGGCCTGCACGGCGTCGAAGATCACCGACGCAGAGTCGGCGCCGGTGTGCTGGGCGATCACCGGGATCTTGTTGCGCTCGCCCCAGACCTGCAGCTGCTCAACGGCAGCGGCGCGGAAGGTGTCACCGGCAGCGAGCATGACTTTCTTGCCTTCCAGTTGCAGCTTCTTCGCCAGTTTGCCGATGGTGGTGGTCTTGCCAGCGCCATTGACGCCGACCACCAGAATCACGAACGGCTTGTTCTGCGAGGCAATTTTCAGCGGCTGCTCGACCGGCTTGAGCATTGACGCCAGCTCGGCCTGCAACGACTTGTACAGCGCGTCGGCGTCGGCCAGCTCTTTGCGTGCAACCTTCTGAGTCAGGCGCTGGATGATCTGCGTGGTGGCTTCGACACCGACGTCGGCGGTCAGCAGACGGGTTTCCAGCTCATCGAGCAAATCGTCATCAATGGTTTTACGGCCGAGAAACAGGCTGGCCATGCCCTCGCCGATGCTGGCGCTGGTTTTCGACAGGCCTTGCTTGAGGCGGGCGAAGAAGCCGACTTTGGTTTCTTCGCTGCGCGGGGCTTCCACTGGCGTTTCAGCAACCACTTCTGCCGGCACCACCGGAGCCGCCACCACCGGTGCAAGTGCAGGCTGCTGCACGACCGGCGCAACAGGGGCAACGAACACCGGGGCCACTGGCTCGGGAACAACCGGTGCAGGCTCGACAACCGGCTCAACCACTGGCGCCGGAGCGACTTCAGGGACGAACGCGGCAGGCGCCGGAATCGGCGGCGTCACATGCGGCGCGGCCTCTTCGACCAAGGCCACCGGCTCTTCCGCCACCGGCAAGGTCAGCCACGGCTCGGCCGCCGGAGTCAGTGGCCGCTCGGCCGCCACCGGGGTTTCAGGTTCTGGCTCGGGTTCGACCGGTTGCAGCACCGGCTCGGCAATCGGCAGCACGATCGGCGCCGGCTCTTCTTCTATGGCAGGCGCTGGCGTCGGAGCCGGTTCAGGAATCGCGGGCTGCTGTTCGACGACAGGTTCCTGCGGTTTCTTACGCAGCCATCCGAACAGGCTTTTCTTCTCGCCAGCCGCAGCTGGGGTCTTCTTGTCGTCGTTGGAACCAAACATGGAGGACGGCTATCTCACGGTAGCGACGCGCCATAAGGGCGCCCCGGCAAATAAATATTCGATGCAGAACAGACTGTGTTTCATCCAGCTTGTTCACGCGCAACATTTTGTCGAGGCGCCAGCGGCACCCCAAAGATTCGTATTAACGAAGGACTAAACCGGCAAAATCGGCGAAAAAGCGAAATCTAGTCGATAAACCGCAGCTTTCTGCCGCCAACCTATACAACCGCATCAGGCCTGAAAACCTGATAGGCGTGGTCGCCGGTAAAACGGATCAGTATCCTAGCACCCTCTCGCCCGCCGACGCTAAGACCAAGCGGGCAGCCCAACAGGTTAAAAAACGAATGAATGCTCTAGCCCGCCGCGCTGCAGGCCTGCTGCTCAGCACAGTCTGCCTGCCCCTTTCGGCCCTGGCGGCCGACCCGCAACCGACCCACGAATTCACCCTCGACAACGGCCTGAAGGTCGTCGTGCGCGAAGACCATCGCGCGCCGGTAGTGGTATCGCAGGTCTGGTACAAGGTCGGCTCCAGCTACGAAACCCCGGGCCAGACCGGTCTGTCCCACGCGCTCGAGCACATGATGTTCAAGGGCAGCGAGAAAGTCGGCCCCGGCGAAGCCTCGCTGATCCTGCGCGACCTGGGCGCCGAAGAAAACGCCTTCACCAGTGACGACTTCACCGCCTATTACCAGGTGCTGGCCCGCGACCGTCTGGGCGTGGCCTTCGAACTGGAAGCCGACCGCATGGCCAATCTGCGCCTGCCGGCTGACGAGTTCGCCAAGGAAATCGAAGTCATCAAGGAAGAGCGCCGCCTGCGCACCGACGACAAGCCGATGTCCAAGGCTTACGAGCGTTACAAGGCTATGGCTTACCCGGCCAGCGGCTACCACACACCGACCATCGGCTGGATGGCGGACCTGGACCGGATGAAGGTCGAAGAGCTGCGCCACTGGTATCAGTCCTGGTATGTGCCGAACAACGCCACGCTGGTAGTGGTCGGCGACGTCACCCCCGATGAAGTGAAGACCCTCGCCCAACGCTACTTCGGGCCGATTGCCAAGCGCGACGTGCCACCGGCGAAGAAACCGCTGGAACTGGCCGAGCCGGGTGAGCGCCAGATCACCCTGCATGTGCAGACCCAACTTCCCAGCCTGATGCTCGGCTTCAACGTGCCCAGCATTGCCACTGCTGAAGACAAGCGCTCGGTCAACGCCCTGCGCCTGATCTCGGCGCTGCTCGACGGCGGCTACAGCGGGCGTATCCCGACGCAACTGGAACGCGGCGAAGAGCTGGTCTCGGGCGGTTCGTCGAGCTACGACGCCTACACCCGTGGCGACAGCCTTTTCACCCTGTCGGCGACGCCGAACACGCAGAAGAAAAAGACCATGGCGCAAGCTGAAGCCGGTCTGTGGAAACTGCTGGAACAGCTGAAAACCACCGCACCGTCCGCCGAAGAACTCGAGCGCGTGCGGGCACAAGTGATTGCCGGCCTGGTGTTCGAACGTGATTCGATCACCAGCCAGGCCACCGCCATCGGCCAACTGGAAACGGTCGGGCTGTCGTGGAAGTTGATGGACACCGAACTCGCCGACCTGGAAAGCGTGACCCCGCAAGACATCCAGAACGCCGCCAAGCTGTATTTCACCCGCGAACGTCTCAGCGTCGCCCATGTCCTGCCACTGGAGACGACTCATGAGTGAGCGCAAATCCCCACGCCTGTTGCTCGGCCTGATCGCCATTGCAGTGATCGGCTCTGCCGCGTTCTATCTGATGCCCGGTGTTAAAACCGACGCCAGTGAAGCACTGGACAACGCCAAGACCAGCCAGAAGCTGCAATCGCTGGCCGAACTCGACGGCAAGGCCCCGGCCAGCCGCAAGCTCGACGTGCAGACCTGGAACACCGCCGAAGGCGCCAAGGTGCTGTTCGTCGAAGCCCATGAGCTGCCGATGTTCGATATGCGCCTGATCTTCGCCGCCGGCAGCAGTCAGGACGGCAATGCACCGGGTCTGGCAGTCCTGACCAACGCCATGCTCAACGAAGGCGTGGCCGGCAAGGACGTCGGCGCCATCGCCCAAGGCTTCGAAGGCCTCGGTGCAGATTTCGGCAACGGTGCCTACAAGGACATGGCGCTGGCTTCGCTGCGCAGTCTGAGTGCCGCCGAGCAACGTGAACCGGCGCTGAAGCTGTTCTCGGAAGTGGTGGGCAAACCGACCTTCCCGGCCGACTCCTTCGCGCGCATCAAGAACCAGTTGCTCGCCGGTTTCGAATACCAGAAACAGAACCCCGGCAAACTCGCCAGCCTCGAGCTGATGAAGCGTTTGTACGGCGACCACCCGTATGCGCATTCCAGCGACGGCAACCCGCAGAGCGTGCCGAAGATCACCTTGGCACAGTTGCGTGAATTCCACGCCAAGGCCTACGCGGCCGGCAACGTGGTGATCGCGCTGGTCGGTGACTTGTCTCGCGCCGAAGCCGAGGCGATTGCCAATCAGGTCTCCGGCGCCCTGCCTAAAGGCCCGGCATTGTCGAAAATCGCCCAGCCGCAGGAACCGAAAGCCAGCGTCAATCACATCGAGTTCCCGTCGAAGCAAACCAACCTGCTGCTCGCACAGCTGGGCATCGACCGTGACGACCCGGATTACGCGGCGCTGTCGATGGGCAACCAGATCCTCGGTGGCGGCGGTTTCGGTACCCGCCTGATGAGCGAAGTGCGCGAGAAGCGTGGCCTGACCTACGGCGTGTACTCGGGTTTCAGCCCGATGCAGGCTCGCGGCCCGTTCATGATCAACCTGCAGACTCGCGCGGAAATGAGCGAAGGCACGCTGAAACTGGTGCAGGACGTACTCGCCGATTATCTGAAGACCGGCCCGACCCAGAAAGAACTCGACGACGCCAAGCGCGAACTGGCCGGCAGCTTCCCGCTGTCCACCGCAAGCAACGCCGATATCGTCGGCCAGCTGGGCGCCATGGGCTTCTATAATCTGCCGTTGAGCTATCTGGATGACTTCATGCGTCAGTCCCAGAGCCTGACTGTCGAGCAGGTCAAAGACGCGATGAACAAACACCTGAGCACGGACAAACTGGTCATCGTCAGCGCTGGCCCGACCGTGCCGCAAAAGCCGTTACCGGCCCCATCTGATAAACCTGCCGAGCAACCGCTCGGGGTTCCGGAGCATTAATGGCTACTCGTCCTAAAAAACCTGCGCAGAACGTTCACAACGGTGTGAACCAGCTGCGCATCATCGGCGGCGAATGGCGCAGCCGCAAACTGAGCTTCCCCGATGCGCCGGGCCTGCGCCCGACGCCGGATCGCGTGCGTGAGACCCTGTTCAAC
The DNA here is from genome assembly GCF_036346455.1 of Pseudomonas sp. AM14(2022). Classification (NCBI taxonomy): domain Bacteria; kingdom Pseudomonadati; phylum Pseudomonadota; class Gammaproteobacteria; order Pseudomonadales; family Pseudomonadaceae; genus Pseudomonas; species Pseudomonas sp. AM14(2022). The sequence goes on along the minus strand of NZ_JAOTNY010000001.1, from coordinate 603,544 downwards.
TGGCTCGCACCGTATGTGGCCGGGGCCAAGGTACTGGATCCGTTCGCCGGCAGCGGCGCGCTGTTTCTCGAGGCACTGTCGCGTGGCGCAGCCATGGGTCAGGCGCTGGATGCCAGCCACGTTGCGGTGTCGAGCCTGAAAGAACACCTCGGCACCCTGCGCTGCACCAACGGCCAGGTGCAGACCGCCGATGCGCTGCGTTATCTGGAAACCCAGGTCGCCACGCCGTTTGATCTGGTGTTCCTCGATCCGCCGTTCAACCAGAACCTGCTGCCGGCCGTTTGCGCCCTGCTGGAAGAGCGCCAATGGCTGGCGCCGGATTCGTGGATCTACACTGAAAGCGAGACCGCGCCTTCGACGCTGGGTCTGCCGGGCAACTGGCGCCTGCACCGCGAGCAGAAATCCGGGCGGGTGTACTACGCGTTGTGGCAACGTATGGCAGAGATCGCCGGTTAACTGAAAGTTTGCGCTAAATCTGTGGCGAGGGAGCTTGCTCCCGCTGGGTCGCGTAGCGGCCCCTTTTTCAGAAGCGAGGCCTGCTGCGCAGTCCAGCGGGAGCAAGCTCCCTCGCCACAAAAGCGTGCGTACTCTGCCCACAAAGCTGCATCGAGAATCATCGTGCCCGCTTCTTCAGATCGCTTTACCCCCGCCTTCGGCCTCGGCAATCCGCACCTGCAAACCTTGTGGGGGCCGCTGTGGCGCAAAACCGTCCACCTTGATCGCGAGCGTGAACGCCTGTGGCTGGACGACGGGGATTTTCTCGATCTCGACTGGCACGGCCCGCACAGCGCCGAGGCGCCGCTGGTGCTGGTGCTGCATGGGCTGACCGGCTCTTCAAATTCACCCTACGTCGCCGGAATTCAGGCAGCACTCGCCGCGCAAGGCTGGGCCAGCGTCGCGCTGAACTGGCGCGGCTGCTCCGGCGAACCGAATCTGCTGCCGCGCAGTTACCACTCCGGCGCCAGCGAAGACCTCGCCGAAGCCATCAGACACCTGCGCGCCAAGCGGCCACTGGCGCCGCTGTATGCAGTCGGATACTCATTGGGCGGCAATGTGTTGCTCAAGCATCTCGGCGAGACCGGCAGCGACAGCGGCGTGCTCGGGGCAGTGGCGGTGTCGGTGCCGTTTCGTCTTGATCAGTGTGCCGATCGGATCGGTCAGGGGTTCTCCAAGGTCTATCAGGCGCACTTCATGCGCGAGATGGTCGCCTACATCAAGAACAAGCAACGCCAGTTCCAGCATGACGGACGCGAGGATGGCCTGGCGGCTCTGGCGGCACTCGGTTCGCTGGAGAACATGCGCACCTTCTGGGACTTCGATGGCCGGATCACTGCGCCGTTGCATGGTTTTACCGATGCCGAGGATTACTATCGCCGGGCATCGAGTCGCTACTTTCTCGGTGAAATCCGCACCCCGACCCTGATCATTCAGGCGGCCGACGACCCCTTTGTATTCCCCCACAGCCTGCCGACGGCCGAAGAGCTGTCCGCCAGCACCCGGTTCGAGCTGCAGGCCAAGGGTGGGCATGTCGGCTTCGTCGATGGCACGTTGCGCCAGCCCGGTTACTACCTGGAACGGCGCATCCCGCAATGGCTGGCCCGTGTGACGTCATGAGCGATCAGGGCGAGTCGATCCGATTCTGGCAAACCGCGCCGCTGGCCGGGGTCGAGTTGCTGTCGGCGCGCTACATCGAGCATCGCTTCGCCCCGCACGTCCATGACGGTTATGTGATCGGCATGATCATGGCCGGTGCCCAGCGTTATCGCTATCGCGGTGCCGAACACCTGGCTGGCAGCGGCACCCTGGTGTTGATCAACCCGGACGAATTGCACACCGGCCACAAGGGCACCGAGGACGGCTGGCTGTACCGGGCGTTTTATCCCGATACCGGACAGATCGTTTCACTGCTCGAAGAACTGGAACTGCCCACCGCGCCGATGCCGGCCTTCGGCGCAACGCTGTACCGCGACCCGGATCTGGTCAACGGTTTCTGTCAGTTGCATCGCTTGCTGGAAAGCCCGGCCACCGCACTGCAACAGCAAACGGTATGGCGCGAGATGATGATGCTGCTGTTGCAGCGGCATGCGGCGGTGCAGATCAACGGTAAACCGGGCAAGGAGCATCGTGCGGTGGTAATGGCCAAGGAACTGCTGCATGCGCAACTCGCTGCGCCGCCGTCGCTGGAAGAGCTGGCGGCCGCAGTGAATCTGTCGCCCTTCCACTTCGCCCGGGTGTTCCGCCGCGCTACCGGCATGCCGCCACACACCTGGCTGATGCAGCAGCGCATCGCCACGGCCCGGGGTTTATTGCAGCACGGTTGCCTGCCGGTGGAAGTCGCCATGCAACTGGGCTTTGCCGATCAGAGTCATCTGAGCCGGCAGTTCAAGCAGGTGTATGGCGTGGGGCCGGCGGCGTATCGCAGTGCCCGACAATCTATCGGCGACGATTAACCCCTGTGGGAGCGGGCTTGCTCGCGAAAGCGATGTTTCAGCAGACATCATGGTTGACTGACAAACCGCTTTCGCGAGCAAGCCCGCTCCCACATTGGGGGTATGGTGACTTTATTCGCCCGTGGCGATGCCTCGGGAAGGCTCGTTGATCCACTCACTCCACGACCCGGCATACAGCGAACCCAGCGGATACCCCGCCAGGCACAACGCAAACAGGTTGTGACACGCCGTCACCCCGGAGCCGCAATAAGCCACCAGTTCCGTTGGCGAACGATCACCTAGTTTCGCGGCAAAGCGCTGCTTGAGCTGCTCCGCCGGCAGGAAGCGTCCGTCGCTGCCGAGGTTTTCGGTAAACGCTGCGCATTGCGCGCCGGGAATGTGCCCGGCAATCGGGTCGATCGGCTCCACCTCACCCTTGAAGCGCGGCAAGGCCCGGGCGTCGATCAGGGTCAGGGACGGCTGACCGAGGCGCTTGTGCAATTGCTCGGCGCTCAGCAGCAGTTTCATGTCCGGCTGACCGCTGAAGTTGCCTTGGCTGACCGACGGCGCGTCCAGACTCAGCGGCAGACCCGCCGCGTGCCAGGCCTTCAGCCCGCCGTCGAGAATGAACACGCCATCGCGCTTGCCCAGCCACGCCAGCAACCACCAGGCGCGAGCCGCATAGGCACCGGGGCCGTCGTCGTACAAAACCACATCGCTGTCGGCATTGATGCCCCAGGCTTGCAGACGTTCGATCAGCGCCGCAGGCTCAGGCAACGGGTGACGTCCGGTGACGCCTTTGACCACCTTGCCACTGAGGTCGCGCTCAAGGTCGGCGAAGCGGGCGCCGGCGATGTGCCCTTCGGCATAGCTGCGCTGCCCGTAGTCCGGGTCTTCGAGGGCAAAACGACAATCGAGAATCACCAGCCCCGGCTGCTCCTTGCGGGCATCCAGTGCATTCGGGCTGAGCAGTTGCGCAATCGGCATAACGGACTCCTGTGAGCGACTTCGAAATGGTTTAGCGCCCTTCCTCGAGGGCCTGGGCCAGCGGCACGTAGAACTCGTCGAACAAGGCATTCACCTCTTCGCGGGCCTGATCGGTAACGAATCCGGCTTCCAGCACCAGCACCTGATACACGCCGCGCTTGATGGCCTGCTCGCTGAGGTGGTTGGAGTTTTCCCGGGTGGTGCACAGAAAGCGCACCCACGAGGTGAGGATGATCCAGGCATTGATCGTCAGGGATTCGATCTGCACCCGATCCATCTTGAGGATGCCAGCGGCGACGAAGCCTTCGTAGATCGCCATGCCCTGGATCACGCAGCGCTGGGAAAAACGCCGGTAGCGCGCGGCCAGGTCCGGATCGCTGTCGAGCAGGTGTTCCAGATCCCGATGCAGAAAGCGGTAGCCCCACATCGCCGACAGCAGCTCCTTGAGGTAATAGCGCTTGTCTTCGACGGTGGCGGCACGCCCCTGCGGCGGGCGCAGAAAGCTGTCCACAAGCGTCTCGTACTCACTGAACAGCACGGCGATGATCGCCTGCTTGTTCGGGAAGTGGTAGTACAGATTGCCCGGAGAAATCTCCATGTGGGCGGCGATGTGATTGGTGCTGATGCTGCGCTCGCCCTGCTGATTGAACAGTTCGAGGCTGTTCTGCACGATGCGCTCGCTGGTTTTTATTCGTGGGGCCATGGCTTGAGCTTTAATTCAGAGTGCGGTGAGGGGCATCTTACGACCTAACCGGAACGGGATAAAACAAAGCTGTGTCGGGAAGTCATTTGACTTTCTAGAGCATAGACTCTAGAAAGTCATCACTACAATAAATCCGGAGCCGACGATGACTGCCGACATTGCTTATCTGCAAACGCTGCAACAGCCCCTGGAAGAGCTGGATCGGCTGTTCGCGGCACAGCGCGCCGCCTATGCCGCCAACCCGATGCCAGCGGCAGAACAGCGCCAGCAGTGGCTCAAGGCGTTGCGCGAGTTGCTCAGCGATGAGCGCCAGGCCCTGATTGACGCCATCAGCGCAGATTTCAGTCATCGCAGCGCCGATGAAACCCTGCTCGCCGAACTGATGCCCAGCCTGCACGGCATCCATTACGCCAGCCGCCATCTCAAGGGCTGGATGAAGTCGTCGCGACGCAAAGTCGGCATGGCCTTTCAGCCAGCATCGGCGAAAGTCGTGTACCAGCCGCTTGGCGTGGTCGGCATCATCGTCCCGTGGAACTACCCGTTGTATCTGGCCATCGGCCCACTGGTCGGCGCGCTGGCGGCGGGCAACCGGGTCATGCTCAAGCTCAGCGAATCGACCCCGGCCACCGGCCAGTTGCTCAAGACTCTGCTAGGGCGAATTTTCCCCGAAGATCTGGTCTGCGTGGTGCTTGGCGAGGCCGACATCGGCGTGGCGTTTTCCCGTCTGCGCTTTGATCACCTGCTGTTCACCGGCGCCACCAGCATCGGCAAACACGTGATGCGCGCCGCAGCGGAAAACCTGACCCCGGTGACCCTCGAACTCGGCGGCAAGTCCCCGGCCATCGTCTCCCGCGACGTGCCGCTCAAGGACGCCGCCGAACGCATCGCCTTCGGTAAAACCCTGAATGCCGGGCAGACCTGCGTCGCCCCCGATTACGTGCTGGTGCCGCAAGACCGCGTCGGCGCGTTCGTCGAAGCCTATCGTCAGGTGGTCAACAATTTCTATCCGACCCTCGCCGACAACCCGGACTACACCGCGATCATCAACGAGCGCCAACTGGCCCGGCTCAACGGTTATGTCAGCGATGCCACCAGCAAAGGCGCGCTGCTGATCCCGCTGTTCGAACAGGGCCAGGGCCGGCGCATGCCGCACAGCCTGCTGCTCAACGTCACTGACGAGATGACCGTGATGCAGGACGAAATCTTCGGCCCGCTGCTGCCGATCGTGCCTTATCAGGATCTGGATCAGGCGTTTGCTTACATCAATCAGCGCCCGCGTCCTCTGGCGCTTTACTACTTTGGCTACGACAAACGCGAACAGAACCGCGTGCTGCACGAGACCCACTCCGGCGGCGTGTGCCTGAACGACACCCTGCTGCACGTGGCGCAGGACGACATGCCGTTCGGCGGCATCGGCCCGTCGGGCATGGGCCACTATCACGGCCACGAAGGTTTCCTGACTTTCAGCAAAGCCAAGGGCGTGCTGATCAAACAGCGCTTCAACGCCGCGAAGTTGATCTATCCGCCCTACGGCAAATCGATCCAGAAACTGATCCAGAAGCTGTTCATCCGCTAATCGTCGTCACCGCCGGGTAATAACAACAATGCACCCAAGCCTGACCGAAACACCTGCCCTGTCGCGCCGTGGCCTGCTGAAGTTCAGCCTTGGCGCCACAGCGTTTCTCGCCACCGCCGGCCTCGGCGCCAGCCTCAGTGGCTGCTCATCGAGTGTCGCGGCCAACGGCTTCGTCACTTTGCGCGACGGCGACCTGCTGTTTCTGCGCGCGCTGATTCCGGTGATGCTCGAAGGCGCCGTGGCCGCCGAAAAAATGCCCGGCGCCGTCGATGGCACCCTCAAATCGCTGGACTACAGCCTCGATCACCTGTCGCCAGAAATGCTCAAACTCACCCGGCAATTGTTCGATGTGCTCGGCATGACCGTCACCCGCGGTCCGCTCACCGGGATCTGGGGCAGTTGGGAAAACGCCAGCCCCGAGGCCATGCGCCACTTCCTCGACCGCTGGCAGAACAGTTCATTGAGCCTGCTGCGCATGGGCCACAGCTCATTGCAGCAGATGGTGATGATGGCCTGGTACACCCGCGCCGAGTCCTGGGGCCATTGCGGCTACCCCGGCCCGCCTACTGTTTGAAACCGAGTCGCGCCCTTCGCGAGCAGGCTCGCTCCCACAGGGGGCTGCGGTGCAAATGTGGGAGCGAGCCTGCTCGCGAAGAGGCCCGCAAGAACAACAAAAACAAGAGAACCTGATCGATGCCCGTACCCGACCCGTTCCGCGAAGGCCTCGCCCGTGGCTGGAAAACCTACAACGGCGCACAGCTGACCGCCGAACTGACGCTGCAAGCCGACGTGGCAATCATCGGCAGCGGCGCCGGCGGCGGCACCACCGCAGAAATCCTCAGCGCCGCCGGCTACAAAGTGCTGCTGATCGAAGAAGGCCAGCTCAAGACCAGTGCCGACTTCAAGATGCTCGAAGACCAGGCCTACAGCAGCCTCTATCAAGAAGGCATCGGCCGCATGAGCAAGGACGGCGCCATCACTATCCTCCAGGGCCGTGCGGTCGGTGGCACCACGCTGATCAACTGGACCTCGAGTTTCCGCACGCCCGAGCCGACCCTCGAGCACTGGGCCAGGGAGCACAACGTCAAAGGCCACAGCCCTGGCGAGATGGCGCCATGGTTCGAGAAAATGGAACAGCGTCTGGGCGTCGCGCCGTGGATGGTTCCGCCCAATGCCAACAACGACGTAATCCGCAAGGGCTGCGAGCAACTCGGCTACAGCTGGCACGTGATCCCGCGTAACGTGCGCGGCTGCTGGAACCTCGGCTATTGCGGCATGGGCTGCCCGACCAACGCCAAGCAGTCGATGATGGTCACCACCATTCCGGCGACCCTGGAAAAGGGCGGCGAACTGCTCTATCTGGCCCGCGCGGAAAAACTGCTGATCAGCGGCGACAAGATCACTGGCCTGCAATGCGTGGCGATGGACGAGCGCTGCGTCGCGCCGACCGGACGCAAAATCACGATCAAGGCCCGGCATTACGTGCTGGCTGGCGGTGGCATCAACAGCCCTGCCCTTTTGCTGCGCTCGGATGCACCGGATCCGCATCAGCGCCTCGGAAAACGCACGTTCCTGCATCTGGTGAACATGTCTGCCGGGCGTTTCGACGAGGTGATCAACCCGTTCTACGGCGCGCCACAGTCGATCTACTCGGATCATTTCCAATGGAAGGACGGCACCAGCGGGCCGATGGGCTACAAACTCGAAGTGCCACCGCTGCAACCCGCGCTGGCGGCGACGCTGCTCGGCGGCTTCGGCCAGCAGAACGCCGAACACATGGCCGACCTGCCGCACACCCACGCGATGCTCGCGTTGCTGCGCGACGGTTTCCACCCGGACAGCCCCGGCGGCAGTGTCGAACTGCGCGGTGATGGCTCGCCGGTGCTCGACTATCAAGTCTCGCCTTATGCCTGGGAGGGCCTGCGCCGCGCCTTTCACAGCATGGCCGAGATCCAGTTCGCCGGCGGCGCCAAAGCCGTGATGCCGATGCACGCCGATGCGCGCTACGTGAAAACCCTGGCCGAAGCCCGCACGCTGATCAACGGTCTGAGCCTTGAGCTGTATCGCACGCGGCTGGGCAGTGCCCACGTTATGGGCGGTTGCGCGATGGGCGAAGACCCGAAAAACGCAGTCACCGACAGCCTTGGCCGGCATCATCAACTGAGCAATCTGTCGATTCACGACGGCTCGCTGTTCCCCACCAGCATTGGCGCCAACCCGCAATTATCGGTGTATGGGCTGACGGCACAATTGGCGACATCCCTCGCCGATCGACTGAGAAATCCGTGAAAAAACCGGTTTATCGCGGCGTCTATAGTGCTTTCTTACCCAACAGGCGACTTGGCCGACCGGGACGGCTGCGATACCATCCGACTCCCCAACGGACTCCCGCCAGGACGACGCGATGAACCGAGTGTTGTACCCAGGTACCTTCGACCCTATTACCAAAGGGCATGGCGATCTGGTCGAACGCGCCTCGCGCCTGTTCGATCACGTGATCATTGCGGTCGCCGCCAGCCCCAAGAAAAACCCGCTGTTCCCGCTGGAACAACGGGTTGAGCTGGCTCGCGAGGTCACCAAACACCTGCCCAACGTCGAAGTGGTCGGCTTCTCGACGCTGCTGGCGCATTTCGCCAAGGAGCAGAACGCCAACGTGTTCCTGCGTGGCTTGCGCGCGGTGTCGGACTTCGAATACGAATTCCAGCTGGCCAACATGAACCGCCAGTTGGCCCCGGATGTCGAGAGCCTGTTTCTCACCCCGTCCGAGCGTTATTCGTTCATTTCCTCGACGCTGGTGCGGGAAATCGCCGCGCTGGGCGGCGATATCAGCAAGTTCGTGCACCCGGCCGTGGCCGATGCCCTGACCCTGCGCTTCAAGAAGTAACGACCGTTCAAACGGCGCCCGCGTGCACTGCGGGCGCCAATGCGGCACAATTGCGCGCATTGATTTATAGCGCCCGGGCCTGCCGCCCCGGCTGGAGTTAGCATGTCCCTGATCATCACCGACGATTGCATCAACTGCGACGTCTGCGAACCCGAGTGCCCGAACGCCGCCATTTCTCAAGGCGAAGAGATCTATGTGATCGACCCGAACCTGTGCACCCAGTGCGTCGGCCACTACGACGAGCCGCAGTGCCAACAGGTCTGCCCGGTGGATTGCATTCCACTGGACGAGGCGCATCCTGAGACTGAAGAACAGTTGATGGAAAAGTACCGCAAGATTACCGGCAAGGCCTGATCTGAACGTTTTGTAGCGCTCTTCCGGGCCTCTTCGCGAGCAAGCCCGCTCCCACAGTTGGAATGCATTTCACTGTGGGAGCGGGCTTGCTCGCGAAAGGACCATCAGCAACACCGCAGAATCCGGATCAGCTCACTCGCGCTGCTCAAACCCCTCCCCTGTACACCCCAAACAGCGCACAAACGCCGCTTTCGCCGGATCCACCACCAACGCCTGCCCCGCATCACCTACCCCGCCACCCAGCGCGGTAAACGGCAATGACACCACAAACACCCCCGCACCCAGCACCGTCGCCACCACCAGCAAAGGTCGGGCAATCAGCAAATCACCAATCATGGCGTAGGCGGGAGGGTTCTGGATGGTGTAGCGCGGATCACCGCTGCCATGCTCCGCGGCCTGAACGGCCAGGCTGGAACACAGCAACAGTGTGGCAAAGAGGACTTGCAAGGACTTCATGGCACGACCCTTCGGGCTGAACAGTGAGACCACTCACTATAGACCGTAGGACTTTTTCAGCTTTTTGCCTCAGGTCTGACAGCGCGGACAGAACACACTGGCCCGTTGCCCCAGCTTCACTTCCCGCAGGCCAGTACCGCAGACCTTGCAGTGCTCACCACCGCGACCATAGACAAACAGTTCCTGCTGGAAGTAGCCGGGCTGCCCGTCACCGCCGATGAAATCCCGCAACGTGGTGCCGCCGCGCTCGATGGCTGCGGCGAGGATGCGTTTGATCTCGATCGCCAGCTTCAGATACCGCGCGCGGGAGATGCTCTTGGCTTCGCGGCGCGGATCGATCCCGGCGGCGAACAGCGCTTCGGTCGCGTAAATATTGCCGACGCCTACCACCACCGCGTTGTCCATGATGAACGGCTTGACCGCCATCGAACGCCCACGCGACAGCTGGAACAGGCGCTCGCCGTCGAACAGATCGGTCAACGGCTCCGGCCCGAGGCGAATCAGCAGTTCGTGATTGAGCGGATCGGTACTCCACAGCATCGCACCGAAGCGGCGCGGATCTGTGTAGCGCAACGCCAGACCGGATTCCAGTTCGATATCGACGTGCTCATGCTTGAGCGCCGGCAACCCGACTTCCACCAGCCGCAAGTTGCCCGACATGCCCAAGTGACTGATCAACGTGCCGACTTCGGCATTGATCAACAGATACTTGGCCCGCCGCTCGACCAGCACGATGCGCTGCCCGGAAAGACGCACATCGAGGTCTTCGGGGATCGGCCAGCGCAGCCGACGATCCCGCACGATCACCCGGCTGACGCGCTGGCCTTCCAGGTGCGGAGCAATGCCCCGGCGGGTGGTTTCGACTTCCGGCAATTCAGGCATGGCGTTCTCGAATCAATGCGCGCCGAGGTCGCGGATCGTCTGTTTGAGGGTTTCGAAATCGTAGTCCGACAGGCCCACGTAATCGAGAATCAGCGGGCCAATGCTGTTCCACTCGTGGTCTTCGGTCTGGTTGCCCAGCACCCGATAAGACGCACAGATGTGCTCGGCCATCTTCAAGATCGCCAGCAGATTCTTCATCTGGCTGTTGCGCGAGGATTCGTCGCTGAAGATCGCCAGCGCATTGTGGTGATTGGCGATCGCCGTGCTGACGTGTTCAGGCAGGCGCCACGACTTGGCGGTGTAGTAGCCGACCACGGCATGGTTGGTGTTGAACTCGCTGTTTTCGGTGTCCACCACCCGGCACTCGGCACTGGCGTTGGCGTAAGCCGTTTCCAGCACCGACATGTAGTTGGGGAAGCGTTGCAGCATCAAAGGCACGCCGCAGTCGTGGAACAGGCCCAGGGCATAGGCCTCATCGCCGGCCTGAGTGCCGATGCGCTTGGCCAGGGTCAGGCACGTCATCGCCACGTCCTGGGCGGTGTCCCAGAAACGGTTGAGGGTGACGATGGTGTCGTCGTTCATCTCGCCCTTGATCGACTGCGCGTTGATCAGGTTGATGATCGAGCGGCTGCCCAACAGGTTCACCGCACGCTGGATCGAAGTGATCTTGTTGCTCAGGCCGTAATACGGCGAGTTGACGATTTTCAGCAGAGAACCGGACAGGCCGGGATCCTGGGCGATCAGCTTGGCGATCACCTCCAGGTCCGGGTCGGGCATGTACTGCTCCATCTGCAGATCCACCATGATCTGCGGCTGCGCGGGCACGCTGATGCCTTGCAGGGATTGTTGAATCTGTTCGGTGGTCAGCTCTTGGGACATAAGTACACACTCTGGGACAGGCGGCGATTCTAACCTCTAAAAACCGCAGGACGACACACCAGTGGGCAATTGTCAGGAACTTTCATTCACGCTCAGGCTTCGGACTTTGTAAGGCCGACCGGACAATCAAGCACCGGCTCGGCGGTAATTTCCCGCAGACTCAGGAGCTTATCGATGGCTACTTCCCTCACTGGCAAACGCGTCGCCATTTTAGTAACAGACGGTTTCGAACAGGTCGAACTGACCGGGCCCAAGCAAGCACTGGAGCAGGCCGGCGCCCAGGTCGACATCCTTTCGGCCGAGGCCGGCAAGGTCAAAGGCTGGAACCACGACAAACCGGCGGATGACTTCAAGGTCGATCAGACCTTTCAAGGCGCCAGCAGCGAGCAGTACGACGCGATCGTCCTGCCGGGTGGCGTGCAGAACTCCGACACCATTCGCATCGATCAGGATGCCCAGCATCTGGTCAAGACCGGCGCCTCCGCCGGCAAACCGATTGCAGTGATCTGCCATGGCGGCTGGCTGCTGATTTCCGCCGGGCTGGTCAATGGCAAGACCATGACCAGTTTCAAGACACTCAAGGATGACCTGGTCAATGCCGGGGCCAACTGGGTCGACAAGGAAGTGGTCAAGGACGGTCATCTGATCAGCAGCCGTCAGCCGGATGATATTCCAGCGTTCAACAAAGAACTGATCGACGCGCTGTCGGCCTGACGCGCCTCTGTGGCGAGGGAGCTTGCTCCCGCTCGGCTGCGCAGCAGTCGCAAGCCCTGCCAACCGGTTCTTCCTGATGAATCGAGTGGCATGAATTGGGGCCGCTTCGCAGCCCGGCGGGAGCAAGCTCCCTCGCCACATGTCCAGCGCTGAACCTGCACACGCATCAACACGGTATACTCCCGCTCTTTTTTCCGGAGCGACGTCATGTCCCTGCCTAGCCTGCGCCTCAAAGCCAACGCCGACCGTCGCCTGCGCAACGGCCACTTGTGGGTCTACAGCAACGAAATCGATGTGGCTGCCACGCCACTGCACGGCTTCAAGGCCGGCGATCAGGCAATCCTCGAAGCCGCTGGCGGCAAGCCGCTGGGCATCGTCGCCATGAGCCCGAACAACCTGATCTGCGCGCGTCTGCTGTCGCGTGACATCAAACTGGCACTGGACAAGTCGCTGCTGGTACACCGCCTGAACGTGGCCCTGTCGCTGCGCGAGCGCCTGTTCGACAAGCCGTTCTACCGCCTGGTCTACGGCGACTCCGACCTGCTGCCGGGTCTGGTGGTCGACCGTTTCGGCGACATCCTCGTGGTGCAGATCGCCTCGGCGACCATGGAAGCGCATAAAGATGACGTGATCGCTGCACTGACCCAAGTGCTCAAGCCAAGCGGCATCCTGTTCAAGAACGATTCTGCCGCCCGTGATGCCGAAGGCCTCAACCGTTACGTCGAAACCGTGTTCGGCCTGGTGCCGGAATGGGTCGCACTGGAAGAGAACGGCGTGAAGTTCGAAGCGCCGGTCATTGGTGGCCAGAAAACCGGCTGGTTCTACGACCACCGCATGAATCGCGCCCGCCTCGCCCCCTACGCCAAAGGCAAACGCGTCCTCGACCTCTATAGCTACATCGGTGGCTGGGGCGTGCAGGCTGCAGCGTTCGGTGCCAGCGAAGTGTTCTGCGTCGACGCGTCGGGCTTCGCCCTCGACGGCGTCGAGCGTAACGCCGCGCTGAACGGCTTCGCCGACAAGATGACTTGCATCGAAGGCGACGTCTTCGAAGCGTTGAAGGAACTCAAGGCGAGTGAAGAACGTTTCGACGTGATCGTTGCCGACCCGCCAGCGTTCATCAAGCGCAAGAAAGACATGAAGAACGGTGAAGGCGCGTACCGCCGCTTGAACGAGCAAGCCATGCGCCTGCTGACCAAGGACGGCATTCTGGTCAGCGCTTCGTGCTCCATGCACCTGCCAGAGGACGATCTGCAAAACATCCTGCTGACCAGCGCCCGTCACCTGGACCGCAACATCCAGATGCTCGAGCGCGGCGGTCAGGGCCCGGACCACCCGGTACACCCGGCCATCGCCGAGACTCGCTACATCAAGAGCATCACCTGCCGCCTGCTGCCTAACAGCTGATCGGCCCATGAAACGGGGAGCCTGCGGGCTTCCCGTTGGCTTTACGGCGATGCAATGTCGTCAAATTTCTCCCTCTTTCCTACAACTAACTTCCTACATGCATGCAGGACATTTCCCTGCGCATTACATTTCAAAATCTAATACTTACAAGTTTGCCCTTGCAGCACGCCCACTCCGACAAAATTAATAGAAATTTCCTACCCAAGTATCGCTTGCCAATAATTCATTACAACCTATTATTAAGTTGTCACCACGACGGTGACATTCACTCTCAATGAACAAGGAGTTCATACTTATGAAAGCAATTACTCTGGAAACCAACCAAATCGCAAACCTGGCCTTCCTGGTTGCGCCTAAAGCCCGCTAAGTGAGCCAGAACGCTGGGGAGTGTCGGCACCCCAGCGTTCTTCCGACCCGTTCCAGAGCGATGAACACAACATGCATATCAATCCCTATTTATTCATATTGCCGCGCACGCCCGGACAAATAGTCTGGAACTATAAAGACCACACCCAACATGAACTTGACCTGACTTACTCTTGTCGACTTGCACAACTTATCAACAACCCGGAACAGTTCGACAGACGCAACATAATAGACTCACAACTTCTGAACGCGGGCATATTAACCGTTGCAAAAATAGACAGTCCGCCATGGGGCTGGGATGAATTGTCGAAGATTTATCATATCGGCACCCAGAACATTCCCTGCGAACAGATACCCCAGAATATTCACGAGTGGTCCAGGCAATACCTGAACCATTGCAGCGCGGTGCTGACTACACCGGCCCCCGCACTAGATCGGTCGACACCTCAAGACGAACCTCGAATCGCCCTGCCCGCCTCCGCGGCCCTGACCGTTGCCAGTTTGGGCAATGTCCTGCGCCTGAGAAAAACCTGCCGCTCATTCACTGGCGCAGCGATCACCCTCAATGACGTCGGTACACTGCTGTACCTCTCGCTGGGCTTTCTTCGCCATCGCGACAATGACCGCGACGAGAGCATCGCCGAAGGCCTCGGTGCCCGGCGCAGCAGCCCGTCGGGTGGAGGATTGAATGCCTGTGAAGGGTTTCTTCTGGCACGCAATATCGAGGGCCTGGAACCAGGTGTCTACGCCTATCACCCGGCAGAACACGCACTCAGCCGGGTCAATCCTTTGCCCGACCCCGCGCTGGGTCATTTGCTGGCGGGTCAGCACTTCATCAATAACCTGCCGCTGGGTCTGTTTATCACCGCTCGTTTCGACAAGCTCTGGTGGAAGTATGAACACTCCCGCGCCTATCGCATGGCGTTTGTCGAGGCGGGTCATCTGTCGCAAACCTTTCAACTGGTGGCCACAGCGCTGGGCCTGGGAACGTGGCTGACCGGGGCATTCGCCGACCGCCAGGTCGAAGCCCTGCTCAAACTCGAAGGCAGCGCTGAACAACCGTTGTTCTTTGTCGGCTGCGGCGCCAGCGACGGTCAGGCGATGTGTCAGGAAATGCGCGACCTGTTGCAGGAGACGCGCAAATGAGCACATCAACCGTGGATCAGCCCGAAGCGCCAGAGTCCTGGGCACTTCGATTCACCCTCGGCGACTGGAACAACCACGCTTCGGTACGCACCAGCCGGCACGACTACCAGTTGCCGGCAGACCTGCAGTTGCAACTGCAAACCCGCTTCTGGTTTCCGCCGGCATTCCTGCCGTATCTGTCCCACCCGGCGATCGAAGCCGCAGGCAGCAAGGTCATGCATCGGCTGGCTGCCAACCACCTGGTGCACTTTCTCGACTACACCACGCTGCTGGAACACCGCATCGTCAACCGCGCCGTGGAAACCATTGTCCACGGTGAGTTGCCCGCGCACATTCCGTCAAGGATGAAAACCGCCGCGCTGCAGCTCTATACCGACGAGGGTTATCACGCATTGTTCTCCCATCATCTGGCCGAACAGATCGCCGAACTGCATGGTTTCACCGGTCGTCCACAGATGCCGCTGCGCATCACCCGCCTGACCGGTCAGATCGCCCGAACGCCGGAGAGCAAACGCCCGCTGGCATGGTTTCTGCTGGGCTTCGTCTCCGAAACCATCATTGCCCGGGAGTTGCTGGATGTGTGTCGGGAAACGCTGGTCAGCAGCGTGAATGACATGCTGCGCGACCACCTCGCTGATGAAGCGCGCCACAGCCGTTTTTTTTCCGAGGTCTTTCACTACCTCTGGTTGACCCTGAACAGCCGCCAGCGCGCCTTCGCGGCCAGAACCTTGCTGGAGACCCTGGCGACCTTCTTCGAAGTCGACGAGCAATGGCTGCACCAAAGCCTGCGCCGCGCCGGCATTGGCGAAGGTGCGATCAAGGAAATCCTCGACAGCCTGACCAACGAACAGGCCAGCCGCCAGCGTGCCCGATCCGGAGCGACGGCTACGCTTGCTGCACTCGAAAAAGCCGGATTCTTCGCGCTACCCAACAACCGCAAACTTTTCGCCAAGGCAGGACTGATCGATGCTTGAAGGAAGAACGGTGGTAACGACCCGACAACGACGCGGGGCGGTCAGCCTGCTTTTGGCCATGGTGCTGCTGGGGGTGTTTCCGCTGGACGTCCTGCTGCCGTCGTTCCCGGCGCTGGCTGAACACTTCGCCAGCACTCCGACCGACATCGCCCTGTCGATCAGCCTGTTCGCGGTGGGCATTGCCTTTGCCCAACTGTTGATCGGGCCGTTGTCCGACATCATCGGGCGCAAGGGGTTACTGCTCGCCGGCATGGCTGTCTCGATCCTCGGCGCTATCGGCTGCGTAATGACCAGCGACTACACATTGTTCATGATTTTTCGCATCGTGCAGGCCATCGGTTGTGGCTGTTTCGTCCTGTCACAGGCGCTGGTGCAGGATCTGTTCGAGGGCGCAGAGCGCGATCGCCTGCGGATCCTGATGGTGACCGCCACCGGGATTTTCATCTCGGTCTCACCGCTGGCCGGAACCTTTTTGCAGGCGACCTTGGGCTGGCGTGGCAGCTTCTGGCTGTTCATCGCACTGGCGGCGGTGGTGTTGCTCAAGGCCTGGCTGTTTCTGGACGGCAGTCGGCCAGTCGCCAAGGGCACACCGCTCAACTTTCTCAGCGCCTATCGACGGGTGCTGGGGGATTTCGAGTTCGTCGGCTACTGGCTGATTTCGGCTTTCGCGTTCGCCTGCCACTTCTCGTTCATCGTCATTTCGCCGTTGATCTTCATGGATCAGTTACAGCTCTCAGCCTATGACTTCTCACTGATCCTGCTGATCTACGGTGCGGCGTATGTGACCGGCGGGATTGCCGCCACGCTGTTGAGCCGGCGCATCAGCTCTGCGCAACAGATCGTGGCCGGGTTGGGCCTGATTCTGCTGGCAGGGCTGGTGATGCTATTACTGTCGCAGTACTTCGCACTCTCGCCCGTCACGGTATTGATCCCGATGCTGATCTGCACCGCCGGCACCACCATTGCACGCCCGGCCGCCACCTCACGCGCCATGGGCCTGTTCCCGGAGAACGCCGGTACTTCGGCCTCGGCCGGTAGCACGATCATCTTCATTTGCGGCGGGTTGATCAGTGCGCTGATCAGCCTGAGTCCAGGCAACCTGCAGGCCACTCTCGGCTACTGTTTTGTCCTGCTCAGTTGCATCGCGCTGGCGTTGAACAAGCGGATCAGCCATCGCGCCAGCATTATCGAGAACGGCGCGGTCACGCCCTTCGGCAGCGATTGAGCCTGCCGGTCGTCATGCCATACGCACCGTCGGCACTGGAACAACACTTTGCGCCATTCCCTCCAGACGCCAGCGGTGTAGAATCGGCTGATTCATCGCCATTCATCCCCCGGCGGGTTTATGAGCTCAGGCTGAGGCAAGCGGCGATCCCGCAAAGTCATCGGCAACATCCAGGACACACGGCCATTTCTGAGTGTTCCAGACGTCAATAGAAGCTCACTCCCTTTTGATACCTGATTAGCCGCCCGGAGTGCTCCATGCCAGATTACCGCTCGAAAACATCCACCCACGGCCGCAACATGGCCGGCGCCCGCGCACTGTGGCGCGCCACCGGGATGAAAGATGACGACTTCAAGAAGCCGATCATCGCCATTGCCAACTCCTTCACCCAGTTCGTGCCGGGCCACGTGCACCTCAAAGACCTCGGTCAACTGGTTGCCCGGGAAATCGAACGCGCCGGTGGCGTAGCGAAAGAATTCAACACCATCGCCGTGGATGACGGCATCGCCATGGGTCACGACGGCATGCTCTATTCGCTGCCGAGCCGCGAGATCATCGCCGACTCTGTCGAATACATGGTCAACGCCCACTGCGCCGACGCCATCGTCTGCATCTCCAACTGCGACAAGATCACCCCGGGCATGCTGATGGCCGCCCTGCGCCTGAACATTCCGGTGATCTTCGTGTCCGGTGGTCCGATGGAAGCCGGCAAGACCAAACTCGCTTCCCACGGCCTCGACCTCGTCGACGCCATGGTGATCGCCGCCGACTCCAGCGCTTCTGACGAGAAGGTTGCCGAGTACGAGCGCAGCGCCTGCCCGACCTGCGGTTCGTGCTCCGGCATGTTCACCGCCAACTCGATGAACTGCCTGACTGAAGCCCTCGGTCTCGCACTGCCGGGCAACGGTTCGACCCTCGCCACCCACAGCGACCGCGAACAACTGTTCCTGCAGGCCGGCCGCACCATCGTCGAGCTGTGCAAGCGTTACTACGGCGAAAACGACGAGTCCGTGCTGCCGCGCAACATCGCCAACTTCAAGGCGTTCGAGAACGCAATGATGCTCGACATCGCCATGGGCGGTTCGACCAACACCATCCTGCACTTGCTGGCTGCGGCTCAGGAAGCCGAGATCGATTTCGACCTGCGCGACATCGACCGTCTCTCGCGCAGCGTGCCGCAACTGTGCAAAGTGGCGCCGAACATCCAGAAGTACCACATGGAAGACGTGCACCGCGCTGGCGGCATCTTCAGCATCCTCGGTTCGCTGGCCCGTGGCGGCCTGCTGCACACCGACCTGCCGACCGTGCACAGCCGCAGCATGGAAGAAGCCATCGCCAAGTGGGACATCACCCAGACGACCGACGAAGCCGTGCATCACTTCTTCAAGGCCGGCCCGGCGGGCATCCCGACCCAGACCGCGTTCAGCCAGTCGACCCGTTGGGAAACCCTCGACGACGACCGTGAAAACGGCTGCATCCGCAGCTTCGAGCACGCCTATTCGAAAGAAGGCGGCCTGGCCGTGCTGTACGGCAACATCGCCCTCGACGGCTGCGTGGTGAAAACCGCCGGCGTCGACGAGTCGATCCACGTCTTCGAAGGCAACGCGAAGATCTTCGAAAGCCAGGACAGCGCGGTGCGCGGCATCCTCGCCGACGAAGTGAAGGAAGGCGACATCGTCATCATTCGCTACGAAGGCCCGAAAGGTGGCCCGGGCATGCAGGAAATGCTCTACCCGACGTCCTACCTGAAGTCCAAAGGTCTGGGCAAAGCCTGTGCGTTGCTCACCGACGGTCGTTTCTCCGGCGGTACTTCCGGTCTGTCGATTGGCCACGCTTCGCCAGAGGCTGCGGCCGGTGGCGCGATCGGTCTGGTGCAGGACGGCGACAAAGTGCTGATCGACATCCCGAACCGCTCGATCAACCTGTTGGTCAGCGATGAAGAACTGGCTGCACGCCGGGTCGAGCAGGACAAGAAAGGCTGGAAACCAGTCGAGCAGCGTCCACGCAAAGTGACCACTGCGCTCAAGGCCTACGCCCTGCTGGCGACCAGCGCCGACAAGGGTGCGGTGCGTAACAAGGCGATGCTCGACGGGCTGTAAGTTTTAGCCGCCGAATAAAAATGCCCCGCCAAGTGCGGGGCATTTTTTTGCCTGATCCAAAAACAATGAAGATCAAAACTGTGGGAGCGGGCTTGCTCGCGAAAGCGGTCTACCGGTCAAAAAATCTCTCGCCTGACACTCCCTCTTCGCGAGCAAGCCCGCTCCCACAGGGGGCTGTCAGTGCATCCAGAATCTGCGCTCCCACAAGGATTGGGGGCTTACTGGATTTCTTCAGGCTTGACGATCACCCAGTTCTTGTCCGCCGTCACCGGCAACCCTTCCTTGGCCTGCGCCGCCGCATGCTTGGCCATCATGCCGTTCAACTGAGTCATGTATTTGTCCTTGCGGTTGACCCACAAGTGAATGCCGCCCTTGGCCACATCCACATCGTGGAACAGCATGTAACCGTCGCTGCTCGGGGTATCGCCGCCCACCAGCACCGGTTTTTTCCACTCGTCGATATAGGTCAGAATCGCCGCGTGTTTGCCGGCCATCCAGGTTGCCGGGGTCCACAGGTACGGGGTCAGTTCGAGGCCGAGGTTGGCCTTCTCGTCATACTTGCCGGCGGTGATCTGCTTGCGTGCAGTAGTCAGCTCGCCAGTTTCGCGGTTTTTCAGCAACGTGGTCACGCCGATCACGTTCTGCGGTTTGACGTTGTAACCGTACTTCGGATCGGCCGCGACCATGCGCACCAGTTCTTCGGAGGCGGCGGTCATCACGTAAACCTCGATGCCGTTCTCCATCAGCTTGTTGTACAGCTCGGCCTGGCCGGTGAAGACTTTCGGCGGCTGCACATCGATGTTCTTCACTACATCGCCTTCGTAGTAAGTGGCCGGCACCGGTTTGCCCGACGCCATCAGCTCATCGACGTAGCCCTTGAGTTCCTTGAGAGTGAAGCCGGAGAACACCTGCGCTACCCACGGGTAGCAGACCATGTCGTCGACTTCGCACAGGCGATAGTAGTAACTGAACAGGCTTTCCTTATGGTCGGCGGTGTCCTTGAACGGCATCAGCTTCAGGGAGGGATCGAGTTTGTCGCGGGTGATCAGGCCCTTGTTTTCCATGAACGGCAGCAACGACTCTTCGAGGTCATAGCGGTAACTGGTGTTGTCCATGTCGAACACCGCGTAGTTACCTTTGTTGGCATTGGCCGCGATCATCGCGTCCAGTGCCTTGGCCTGATCCGCCGGCCAGTGCTTCAGATCGGTGGCGAATGCGTGAGCGGCTAGACCCAATCCAAGCACCACAGCGAGCATTTTCGGTGCGAACTTCATCGGCGTTTTCTCCCTGACTGAAAGACATCGACGCTAACAAATAAGTGTGACAGTCCTCGTCTGTCAGCGACCGCTTACGTCTCCTCAACGCCAGTTGCATTGCCGAGAGCGACAAGCGCTTATTCCAAAAACGACGGACAACCTGCGATTTCGGTATTAATTCATTGGAAATCAAACTGTTAGGCTTGCCGGTTCGCAGTTGCCCAAGAATGCGACTGGCACAAGTCTTATCGGAGTCTTCATGAATCTGCCGCTGATCCTCAATCTGCTGGTGTTCCTCGCCCTGCTCTTCGGTCTGGCGCAAACCCGCCACACCACTTGGAGCCTGGCAAAAAAAGTCCTGCTCGCGCTGGTGCTCGGCGTAGCCTTCGGTGTTGCCCTGCACACTGTTTACGGTGCCGGCAACCCGGTACTGAAAGCCTCGATCGGCTGGTTCGATCTGGTCGGCAACGGCTACGTGCAGCTGCTGCAAATGATCGTGATCCCGCTGGTGTTCGCCTCGATCCTCAGCGCGGTGGCACGTCTGCACAACGCGTCGTCGCTGGGCAAGATCAGCTTCCTGACCATCGGCACGCTGCTGTTCACCACCGCGATTGCGGCGCTGATCGGTATCGGTCTGACCAACCTGTTCGGCCTCACCGCCGAAGGCCTGGTCGCCGGTACTCAGGAAATGGCCCGTCTGCAAACCATTCAGACCGACTACGCCGGCAAGGTCGCCGACCTGAATGTGCCGCAGCTGCTGCTGTCGTTCATTCCGCAGAACCCGTTCGCCGACCTGGCGCGAGCCAAGCCGACTTCGATCATCAGCGTGGTGATCTTCGCCGCGTTCCTGGGGGTTGCTGCGCTGCAACTGCTCAAGGATGATGCCGAGAAAGGTCAGAAAGTGATCAATGCCATCGACACCCTGCAAGCCTGGGTGATGCGTCTGGTGCGTCTGGTGATGAAGCTGACCCCGTACGGCGTGCTGGCGCTGATGACCAAAGTGGTCGCCGGTTCCAACCTGCAGGACATCATCAAGCTCGGCAGTTTCGTCGTGGTCTCGTACCTCGGCCTGGGCCTGATGTTCGTGGTGCACGGCCTGCTGGTGTCGGCCGCCGGGATCAATCCGCTGCGTTTCTTCCGCAAGATCTGGCCGGTGCTGACGTTCGCGTTCACCAGCCGCTCCAGCGCGGCGAGCATTCCGCTGAGCATCGAAGCGCAGACCCGTCGTCTGGGCATTCCGCAATCAATTGCCAGTTTCGCCGCCTCGTTCGGTGCGACCATCGGCCAGAACGGTTGCGCCGGTCTGTACCCGGCGATGTTGGCGGTGATGGTTGCGCCAACGGTCGGCATCAACCCGCTGGATCCGCTGTGGATCGCGACACTGGTGGCGATTGTCACTCTGAGCTCGGCCGGTGTGGCCGGTGTTGGCGGCGGCGCGACGTTCGCGGCACTGATCGTGCTGCCGGCGATGGGCTTGCCGGTGTCACTGGTGGCGCTGCTGATTTCGGTGGAGCCGCTGATCGACATGGGTCGTACGGCGTTGAACGTGAGTGGTTCGATCACCGCCGGTGCGATTACCAGCCAAGTGATGCAGCAGACCGATAAAGCGCTGCTGGATGCGGATGAGCATGCGGAGCTTGCTCAGGCTTAAATTCTTCTTTGCCTGACCTGCCCTCTTCGCGAGCAAGCCCGCTCCCACATTGGATCTGTGATCGACACAAATCCAATATGGGAGCGGGCTTGCTCGCGAAGCTCTTAAGCCTTTTCCCAGACCTCGAAGTTGTACGCAGGCTTGTCGCCCTCAGCCGGATTCGGCACGTTCGACACCAGCTTCCACTGGTTCAGGTCAAACTCCGGAAACCACGCATCGCCTTCCGGGCTCAGCGCCACTCGGGTCAGATACAAACGATCCGCCTGCGCCAGCCCTTGTGCATACAACTGCGCGCCGCCAATCAGCATCAACTCATCGACGCCCTGCGCTTTCGCCCATTCCTCGGCGCGAATCACGGCGGCTTCCAGCGACGGATACACCTCCGCCCCTTCCAGCAGCAGATCCGGCTGACGGCTGACCACGATGTTCAAGCGGCCCGGCAGCGGACGGCCGAGGGAGTCCCAGGTCTTACGGCCCATGATGATCGGCTTGCCGAGGGTCGTGGCCTTGAAGTATTTGAAGTCCCCCGGCAGGTGCCAGGGCATGCTGTTGTCGACGCCGATCACACGGTTTTCACCGAGGGCTGCGATCAGGCTGAGGGGGAGTGATTTAGTCATGCCGGCGAGGATACCAGAGCCTCGCTTGACCCGATAAGCGCCACAGCGGTTATGCTCACTGCTCAATCGAGCAACGGAATGGCGCGTGACTGAACTGACTCCACTGCAAAACCTCTGGCTGACTGAAACCATCCGCCTGCGCGAAGAACACGCAGGCCCCCTGGAAGATCTGGAAGCCAATCGTCTGGCCCGCGCGGCCGGCGGCGATCTGCCGGGCCGTATTCAGCGCCGCGCCGTGTGGCTGGCCGAGCGCGACGGGCTGAGCGCAGCACTCCAGCACTGGCTGCAAGGCGCGCGTCTGGCGCTGGTGCTGCTGGTGATTTTCGCGCTGCTGAGCGGCGCCGGTCTGGCCTTCGCCGCACTGAGCCAGTCACCGGTGAATGTGTTCTGGGCCTTGGGCAGCCTGCTCGGGTTGAACCTGATTCTGCTACTGAGCTGGGCACTGGGGCTGATCTTTGCCGGAGAACACGGCGCCACCCTCGGGCGCTTGTGGCTGTGGCTCAGCGAAAAACTCGCTCGCGATGCCAAAGCCGCGCAACTCGCGCCGGCCCTGCTGCTGATGCTGCAACGCAAAAAACTCAATCGCTGGGCGCTCGGCACATTGGTCAACGGTCTGTGGTTGCTGGCGATGCTCAGCGCCCTGCTGTTGCTGCTGACACTGATGGCGACCCGGCGCTACGGCTTCGTCTGGGAAACCACGATTCTCGGCGCCGACACCTTCATCAACCTGACCCAAGCCCTCGGCGCGCTGCCGGCGCTGCTCGGCTTCAACGTGCCGACCGTAGAGATGATCCGCGCCAGCGGCGGCGCAGCGCTGGATATCGAAAGCGCGCGACAGGCCTGGGCAACCTGGCTGGTCGGCGTGCTGGTGGTCTACGGCGTGCTGCCGCGCCTGCTGCTGGCGCTGTTGTGTTTCTGGCGCTGGAGTCGCGGCAAAGCCGCGCTGACGCTGAACCTGAACCTACCCGGTTACGCCCAGTTGCGTGAACGGCTGATGCCGACCAGCGAACGCCTCGGCATCAACGACGCCGCGCCTGCGCAGTTGCATCGGGTCGAAAGCAGCGTCAGCGAACACGCCAGCGACGGCGCTTTGCTGGTGGCCATCGAACTCGACGATCAGCGCCCGTGGCCACCGGCCCTGCCGAAAACCGTGAGCAACGCCGGCATCCTCGACAGCCGCGAATCACGGCACAAACTGCTCGAACAGCTCAGCCGTTTCCCTCCGGCGCGCCTGCTGATCGCCTGCGACCCGCGACGCTCGCCGGATCGCGGCAGCCTCGCGCTGATCGCCGAACTGGCGCGCAACGCCAACGCCACCCGGGTCTGGCTGCTGCAAGCACCGCCCGGCGAAGCGCTGGACAGTGCCCGTCTCGGCGACTGGCACGTTGCGCTGCAACAACTGGAGTTGCCGTTCGCCGATTGCGCGCCGATGAACTGGCTGGAGAGCGGTCATGACTGATGCCCGGAAAGCGCCGCTGAAACTCGCGGTGGTCGGCCACACCAACGTCGGCAAGACTTCGCTGCTGCGCACCCTGACCCGCGACGTCGGCTTCGGCGAAGTCTCGCACCGGCCGAGCACCACTCGACATGTCGAGGGTGCGCGGTTGTCGGTGGACGGCGAGCCGTTGCTCGATCTCTACGACACACCGGGGCTGGAAGACGCCATCGCCCTGCTGGATTTCCTTGAGCGTCTGGAGCGCCCCGGCGAACGTCTCGACGGCCCGGCGCGACTGGCGCGGTTTCTCGACGGCAGCGAAGCACGTCAGCGTTTCGAACAGGAGGCGAAAGTCCTGCGACAGCTACTCGCGTCCGACGCCGGTCTGTATGTGATCGACGCCCGCGAACCGGTGCTGGCCAAGTATCGTGACGAACTCGAAGTGCTGGCCAGTTGCGGCAAGCCGCTGTTGCCGGTGCTGAATTTCGTCAGCAGCGCCAACCATCGCGAGCCGGACTGGCGCGAAGCGTTGGCGCGGCTCGGCCTGCATGCGCTGGTGCGGTTCGACAGCGTGGCGCCGCCGGAAGATGGCGAGCGGCGCCTGTACGAAAGCCTCGCGCTGCTCTTGGAAAACGCCCGGCCGCAACTGGAACGCTTGATCGCCGATCAACAGGCCCAGCGCCTCGCCCGCCAACAAAGTGCGGCGCGTTTGATCGCCGAATTGCTGATCGACTGCGCCGCCTGCCGACGCAGCGTGGTCAGCGAGGCCGAGCAGGAGCAGCAAGCGATCAGCGAACTGCGCAAAGCCGTGCGCCAGCGTGAACAGAAATGCGTCGAAGCGTTGCTCAAGCTCTATGCGTTTCGCCCGCAGGATGCGGCGGCCAGTGATCTGCCGTTGCTCGATGGGCGTTGGGGCGATGATCTGTTCAACCCGGAAACCCTGAAGCAACTCGGCGTGCGGGTGGGCGGCGGGATTGCTGCCGGTGCCGCTGCCGGGGCTGGCGTGGATTTGCTGGTGGGCGGGATTACCCTCGGTGCGGCGGCTTTGGCCGGTGCGATTGCCGGTGGTGCGCTGCAAACCGCGCGCAGTTATGGCAGCCGCCTGCTCGGCAAGATCAGGGGCCAGCGGGAGTTGACCGTGGATGACGGGGTGTTGCGGCTGTTGGCGTTGCGGCAGCGCCAATTGTTGCTGGCGCTCGATCAGCGCGGGCATGCGGCGATGGACGCGGTCCAGGTCGCCACCCCGCAGGACAAGACCTGGCGCGAAGGCAAGTTGCCGGATGCGCTGAGCAAGGCGCGGGCGCATCCGCAGTGGTCTTCACTCAATCCGCATGCGAAGCTGAATCAGGCGGAGCGGCAGGAGCAGATTGAGTTTCTGGCTGCAGATTTGTAGCGCCTGATCTGGCCTCTTCGCGAGCAGGCTCGCTCCCACATTGGGTCGTGGTCAGAACACAAAACCCTGTGGGAGCGAGCCTGCTCGCGAATGGCGCGACTCGGTGACATGGATTACACAGCCAGCAGCCGCGCCGCTTTCTCCTTCAACACCTGAAGGTCAATCACCGGCACCGCCCTCTCCTTGGCCAGCTCGTCCCAATGGCGCATGCGCAAGCTGACGGCACACAACGGATCCCGCTCAAACACATCCGCCTCAGCCTCGCTCATCACCCCGCCCTGATATTCCAGCGTGCGGCGACTCGCTTCACTCAAGCGCTCGAAATACCCCGGCTCACGCAGCGTCAGATAACGTTTGGCCTGCACGTGATATTCCACCAGCCGGGCCATACGCTCACTAAAACCCGCCTCACGCAAGTAGTCCGCACCCAATCGCTCATGGCTGACCACGCCATAACCGCCCATGTTCTCGGCACCTTCGGCGCACAGGTGGCCGATGTCGTGGAAGAACGCGGCGAGCACCACTTCATCATCAAAGCCTTCGGCAATCGCCAGTTCCGCAGCCTGGGACATGTGTTCGATCTGCGAGACCGGCTCGCCGATGTAATCGCGGGTGCCGAAGCGCTCATACAACCCGAATACCCGAGCGACGACTTGTTGGTGATCCATCAGATTTCCTCCAGCCACTGCGCGACATTGCGTTCAGCCAGTGCCGGGCCGACGCTCATGCCGACGCCGGTGTGCATCAACGCCACACTCAGCCCGGGGGCCGGGCGCAGCAACGAAAACGGCCCCGGCCCCCGTGAACCATAGACGCCCTGCCAGCGCTCGACCACTTGCACCTTGCAGCCCAGCGTGTGCTCGGCCAGTTCGAGCATCCAGTTGTCCACTTGCTCGGCGTTGAATGGCGACGGATCGCTGCCGTAATGGTGCGAGTCGCCGATGATCAGCTCGCCATACGGCGTCGGACTGATCAGCAGGTGAATGCCGTTGTCGTGCAGGTGCGGTTGTTCGCGCAGGATCTGCGCCTGCACCGCCGCCGCTTCTGGCAAATCGGCGAAGGCGCCGTAGTGCACGCAGCTCAAACCGGTGAGCAAGGCGTGTTGCAGATTCAGCTCGATCTGCGGTTTGGCGCGGAGCATTTGCAGGCGGCAGATCTGCGGATCGAGCGCGGCAATCGGCTCGGCCAGCAGGGTCTGATAATCGTGGCCGGAGCAGACGATGATTTGCTTTGCCGTGAAGCTGCCGGCGGTACTGTGCAGGTGCCCCGGTTCGACATCGCGTACCAGCGTCGAGAAGTGAAACTCGACGCCGAGGTCGCGGCGCAGATAGTCGATCAACGCCGGAATCGCTTCACGCGAGTACAGCTGTTGATCGTCCATGCCGTGCAGCGCCGCGCGGTGGTGGCTGAACTGACCGTGATACAGATCACGCAGGGCAGCGCCACGCAGCAAGTCGACGTTATAGCTATGTTCCACGGCGCGACCGGCGCAGAACGCTTCGAGCAGTTGCTCTTCGGCTTCGCTGCGGGCGAACAGGTACGAGCCGTTTCGCTTGATCTGCAGACCGGCGAGTTGCGCCCAGTCACCCCAGATCTCGCGGCTGGCCATGGCCAGTTCAAGCATCGGCCCCGGTGGCTGACCGGTGACCAGCGCCTGACCAAAGTTGCGCACCGAAGCGCCGAGGGGCGTGGCGGTGCGTTCGAAAACGCTGACCTTGAGGCCGCGTTTGGCGGCGGCGTAGGCGTGGGACAGTCCGAGAATGCCGGCGCCGACGATCAGCAGGTCTTTGTGTTGTGTCATTTAGAGATACTCTGAATGAGAGACCGTCATCGCTGGCAAGCCAGCTCCCACAGGTATCGAGGTGTTCACAAAATTCGTGTTCAGCGCAAAACCCTGTGGGAGCTGGCTTGCCAGCGATGAGGCCCTGTCAGTCGATAAAGATCTTACTTGGCGACAACTTTCTCGGACTTGCCGTCATACCGCTTGCGCCATTCGGTCAGGATCTCGTCGCGATTCTTCGAGGCCCAGGCAAAGTCGTTCTTGATCAGGCGCTGCTCGTAGTCGGCCGGCAGTTCGGTCTGCGGCTTGGCGATGCCCGGCTGCGCAAGAACCGCAAAGTTCTCCTTGTACAGATCCATCGCCTCGGCGCTGGCGGAGAAGTCTGCGAGTTTTTTCGCCGCGTCTTCATGCGGCGTGCCTTTGATTACCGCAGTGGCTTCGATCTCCCAGCCCAGGCCTTCCTTCGGCAGGATGATGTCCAGCGGCGCGCCCTGGCGTTTCAGCTGTACGGCCGGGTATTCGAAGGAAATGCCGATCGGGAATTCGCCCGCAGCAGCCAGTTTGCAAGGCTTGGAACCGGAGTGAACATACTGGCCGATGTTCTGGTGAAGACCGTCCATGTAGGCCCAGCCCTGTTTCTCACCGAAGGTTTGCAGCCATGCGCTGACGTCGAGGAAACCGGTGCCGGACGACGCCGGATTCGGCATGACGATCTTGCCCTTGTACTCAGGCTTGGTCAGATCCTGCCAGCTCACCGGTTTGCTCAAGCCCTGCTTCTCGGCTTCCACGGTGTTGAAGCAAATAGTCGCGGCCCACACGTCCATGCCGACCCAGGCTGGCGGGTTGGCAGCATCGCGGTAGTTCGCGCCGATCTTGCCCAGATCCTTCGGTGCGTAGCTTTGCAGCATGCCCTGCTGATCGAGGATCGCCAGGCTCGAAGCGGCCAGGCCCCACACCGCGTCAGCCTGCGGACGGGCCTTTTCGGCCAGCAGTTTGGCAGTGATGATCCCGGTGGAGTCACGCACCCACTTGATTTCGACGTCCGGGTTGGCCTTTTCGAACGCGGCTTTGTAAGCGGTCAGTTGCTCGGCTTCGAGGGCGGTGTACACCGTCAACTCGGTTTTTGCCGCGAAGGCATTCAGGCTGAAAGTAGCGAGCACAGCAGCGGCCAGGGCCATAGGCTTGAACATGATCGTTTTCCTGTCGGTGAGTTGAGGCTGTAGGGATAAGTCGTCAATCAGTGACCGGGCGCGGTTTGCCGCCAGGCCTGGGAACGGCGCAGCAAGCCGCGCGAAGCCCACGCCAGCAGCAAGGACACGCCTGCCGAGGTGAACAGAATCAGGGTCGACATCGCCGCCGCGCCGCCGACGTTGCCGGCGTCATCCATGTTCAGCACCGCCACCGCCGCGAGGATGGTGTCGGGGCTGTAGAGGAAGATCGCCGCCGACACCGTGGTCATCGCCGAGACGAACAGGTAGCGCACGATGTCCAGCAGCGCCGGCAGGCAGATCGGCACGGTGACGCGCAGGTAGTGGCGGTACAGCGGGGCCTTGAGCGACAGCGCGGCGGCCTCGAACTCGGCGTCGAGCTGGCGCAGCGCGGTGGTCGCGGTCATTTGTGCGGTGGTCAAATAGTGAGCAATGGTGCAGACGATCAGCAGGGCCATCGTGCCGTACAGCACGTGCAGCGGGTTGCCGCTGAGGTTGAAGAAGAAGACGTAACCCAGACCGAGCACCAGCCCCGGCACTGCCATCGGCACGAAACTGAGCATGCGCAACGTCAGGTTGAGGCCGCGTTGGCTGCGGGTTTTCTCCATCAGGTAAGCGCCAGTGAAGATCAGCACGCTGCCGATCAGCGCCGTGCCCAGCGCCATCTTCAAGCTGTTGCTGTACGCCAGCCAGCCACCGCCGGCGGTCTCGTTGAACTGGTAGTGATTGAGCGACAGCGACAGGTTGTACGGCCAGAACTTCACCAGCGACGAAAACACTGCCATGCCGAACACCAGCAGCAGCGCCGCGCTGATCAACAAAACAATCGCCAGATAGCAGCCATCACGCAATTTCGACGGCGCCGGTTTGAACACCTGGGCGCGGCCGCTCATGGAATCACCGTGACGCCGACGCAACCAGGCATCGACGCCGAAGCTGAACAGCGCCGGCAGCAACAGCACCATGCCGATCAACGCCCCGCGTCCGAATTGTTGCTGACCGACCACGGCTTTGTAGGCTTCCAGTGCCAGCACTTGATAGTCGCCACCGACCACCACCGGCACGCCGAAATCGGTGATGGTCAGGGTGAACACCAGACAGAACGCGGCGAATACCGCTTGGCGCGTCGCCGGCCAGGTGATGCTGCGAAAGGCTTTCGCCGGACTGGCACCCATGCTCGACGCCGCATCGAACAGCCGCGCATCGGCCAGCGACAGCGCCGACAACAAAATCATCAACGCATGGGGAAAGGTGTAAATCACCTCGCCCAACACAATCCCCCAGAAGCCGTAGATGTTGTCCGAGAGCAGCCCGCGCAACATGCCCTGATTGCCGAACAGATAGACCAGTGCGATCCCCGGCAGCATCGACGGCGCCATCAATGGCAGCAGAGAAATTCCGCGCCAGAGGCCCTTGGCCGGAATCATCGTGCGTTGCAGGGCGTAGGCAAACAGGTAGGCCAGCGGTACGACGATGGCCGCGACGCTGAGGGAAACTTTCAGGCTGTTGCCGAGCAGCCAGTGGAAATTCGCGCTGCTGACCAACTCCTTAGCGGCGAGCCAGCCACCGCCCTGCCCGGCCTCACTGCTGAAGCCACGCCAGAAGATCGCCAGCAACGGCAGCAGCACGGCGATACCGAGCAGCAACAGCAGCAGGAGTTTGCCGCCGAGGACGAAGATCCGGTCACCGACCTCGGCCCCGGACACTCGCCGCGCTTGCTTGTGCGGTAGCGGCAGTGCGATGTTCGCGCTCATCAGGCAAACACCTGCAGGCTGCGCGGTGGCAAGGCGACCATGATCTGCTGGGCGCCAAGGCGTGGCATGGCTTCCGGCGCCAGTTCAGCAAGCAGCGCGTGGCCCGGCAATTGGTCGAGTTCGAAGCTCATGCGGCAGCGATTGCCGAGAAAGGTGATCTCACGGACTTTCGCCGGAAACAGGTTTTCTTCGTGCACCAACGGATTGACGCTGATTGCTTCCGGACGGCAGAACAGTCGGCCCGAGGCGCCGCTGACGCTACCATCGGCCAGACGCACATCCATCCCGCCAACCCGGGCGTGACTGGCGCTGCTGCGCTGGAACGGCAGCCAGTTGCCCTGCCCGACAAACTCGGCGACAAACGGCGTGGCCGGGCGGTTGTAGATTTCCTGCGGGGTGGCGTACTGCTCGACCCGGCCGTTGTTCATCACGGCGATGCGGTCGGCCATCAGCATGGCTTCGTCCTGATTGTGGGTGACCATCAGGGTGGTGATGCCGAGGTTGCGCTGCAGTTGACGCAACTCGGTGCACAGATGCTCGCGCACTCGGGCGTCCAGCGCCGACATCGGCTCATCAAGCAATAGCAGCGACGGCGCCGGGGCCAGGGCACGAGCCAGGGCAACCCGCTGTTGCTGGCCGCCGGACAACTGGCCCGGGTACTTTTTCTCACTGCCGGTGAGGCCGACCAGCTCCAGCATCTGCCCGACGCGACGGCGTACTTCGTCGCGACCGCTGCCGGCGAGGCCGTAGGCAATGTTCGCTTCGACGGTCAGATTGGGGAACAGCGCGTAGGACTGGAACAGGATCCCGTAATCCCGGGCCTGCGGCGCAAGGTGCGAGACATCGCGATCGCCGAGGTACAACTCGCCGCTGTCCTGCTTCTCCAGCCCGGCGATGCAACGCAGCAGCGTGGTCTTGCCGCAACCCGACGGGCCGAGCAGGCATACCAGCTCACCGGCCGCGACATCGAGGGAGACGTTATCCAGTGCGGTGAACGCGCCGAAGCGCTTCTGCACCCCGCGCACTTTCATCGGCGCACCGGGATTGGTCAGGGCAGTTGCGATTGCAGGATTCATGGACAGACCTCATCAAGCTGATGGGGCCAATCCTAGAGTTGTAATGCGTCCGTCATGTGGCAGTAGGGCAAAAACGGCCGATAGTGGTATTCGGGGATTTTGGTTCAGGTTTCAAGTCATGGGTTGCCTGGTCTGACGCCTTCGCGAGCAAGCCCGCTCCCACAGGGGGACCGTGTTCACAACACACATCCAATGTGGGAGCGGGCTTGCTCGCGAAGAGGCCCATATGTGCACTGAAGAAATCAGGCCGGAGACATCTCTTGGGCCAAGCCGAGGAAGGCCGCCGGCAACCGCGCGCCCTTCCTTTCTTTCAAGCAGTAAAGGTACTCGGGAATCTGCGGCGCATTCTCGATGGTCAGCACCCGCAATTGCGGATCGTGCGGCACTTCCTGACGAGCAATGATGCTGATGCCGATATTGCGCAGCACCGCCTCACGGATCGATTCGCGGCTGCCAATTTCCAGCAGCGGCCCGAAACTGACCCCGGCGCTTTCCAGCAACTCCTCGGTCAAACGGCGGGTGGTCGAGCCGGATTCGCGCATCAGCAAGGTATGTCCGGCCAGCGCACTCAACGCCACATGTTCCTGCGCCGCCAGCGGATGATTGCGATGCACCGCCAGCACCAGTGGATCGCTACCCAATACCCGGCGAATCAACCGCGCATCCTCAAGCAACTGCGACGACGCGGCGACATCGACCCGGTAATCCTCCAGCGCTTCGAGCACCTGCTGCGAGTTGCCGATCTCCACCGATACTTCCACCTGCGGCAGACGCTCGCGGAAGGTCTTCACCAGATCGAGGATGTAATACGGCGCAGTGGCAGCGATGCGCAACGTGCCCTGTACCTGACCGCTGTTGCGCAGGAAGAACTCGATGTCGGCCTCCTGCTGCAACAGCGCCTTGACCATCGGCAGCAACCGCGCGCCTTCGTCGCTGACACTCAAACGACGGCCGCCACGGTAGAACAGCTCCACCGAGTACTGACTTTCCAGATTGCGAATCTGCGTGGTTACGGTGGGTTGGCTGAGGCCGAGCTTTTTCGCCGCCAGCGTAATGCTGCCCAAGCGGGCGACCATATAAAACGCTTTCAGCTCGGCACTCAGCACAACCATCCCTCATCGTTTATTTACGCAGCAGGCGCAAACCGTTGAACACCACCAGCAGGCTCACACCCATGTCGGCGAACACCGCCATCCACATGGTGGCGAGCCCGGCGAAGGTTACCCCAAGAAAGATAGCCTTGATCACCAGGGCCAAGGCGATGTTCTGTTTCAGGATGCTCGCGGTGTCGCGCGACAGGCTGATGAACGCGGGAATCTTGCGCAGATCGTCGTCCATCAGGGCGACATCGGCGGTTTCAATCGCGGTGTCGGTGCCGGCGGCCGCCATGGCGAAACCGATCTCGGCGCGGGCCAGTGCCGGGGCGTCGTTGATGCCGTCGCCAACCATGCCCACCCGATGCCCCTGTGCATAAAGCGCTTCGATGGCTTGCAGCTTGTCGGTTGGCAGCAAGTCGCCCTTGGCCTGATCGATGCCGACCTGCGCGGCAATCGCCTGCGCGGTGTGCACGTTGTCACCGGTGAGCATCATGGTTTTCACGCCCAGCGCGTGCAACTGGCGGATCGCTTCGCGGCTGGACTCCTTGACCGTGTCGGCCACGGCGAACAGCGCCAGCGGACCAGAACTGTCGAGCAGCAACACCACGGATTTGCCCTGTTTCTCCAGCGCAAACAGCTTCTCTTCCAGTTGCGGCGAGCACAGGCCCAGCTCCTCGACCAGACGATGGTTGCCCAAGTGATAGGTCTGGCCGTTGACCTGTCCCTTCACGCCACGACCGGCCAGCGCTTCGAAGTTATCCACAGTCAGCACGGCGAGGTTTTTATCCACAGCCGCATTGGCGATGGCCAGCGACACCGGGTGATCGGAACGCCCGGCCAGCGCGGCGGCGATTGCCGGAGCGGTGGCTTCCGCGGTCGGGTCGAGCGACAGGTAATCGGTCTGCACCGGTTTGCCGTGGGTGATGGTGCCGGTCTTGTCCAGCGCCAGATAATCGAGCTTGAAACCGCCCTCCAGATACACGCCGCCCTTGACCAGAATGCCTTTGCGCGCCGCTGCCGCGAGGCCGCTGACGATGGTCACCGGGGTGGAAATCACCAGTGCACAGGGACACGCCACCACCAGCAGCACCAGCGCACGGTAGATCCAGTCGAACCACAACGCGCCCATAAACAGCGGCGGGATGATCGCCACCGCCAGCGCCAGCACGAACACCACCGGGGTGTAGATTTTCGAGAACTGATCGACGAAGCGCTGCGTCGGCGCCCGCGCACCCTGAGCCTGCTCGACGGCGTGGATGATCCGCGCCAGGGTCGAGTTGTTCGCCGCCGCAGTCACCGAGTATTCCAGCGAACCGGCCTGGTTGATGGTGCCGGCGAAGACTTTGTCGCCCACGGTTTTCTCCACCGGCAGGCTTTCACCGGTGATCGGCGCCTGATCGATGGTCGAACTGCCGCTGACGACCTCGCCGTCCAGCGCAATGCGCTCGCCGGGTTTTACCCGCACGCGGGCGCCGAGTTCGACGCTTTTAACCTCTTGTTCGATCCAGTTGCCGTCGGCTTGCTGCACCGTGGCCTGTTCCGGGGTCATCTGCATCAGGCCGCTGATGGCATTGCGCGCACGATCCAGCGAACGCGCCTCGATCAGCTCGGCCACGGTGAACAGGAACATCACCATCGCCGCTTCCGGCCACTGCCCGATCAGCACCGCACCGGTCACCGCGATGCTCATCAGCGCGTTGATGTTGAGGTTGCGGTTCTTCAGGGCGATCCAGCCCTTTTTATAGGTGGTCAGGCCGCCGCTGAGGATCGAGATCAGCGCAATGATCGCCACCACCCAGGTTGGCGCAGCGTTGGTGAAATGGATCACTTCGGCCGCCAGCGCGCCGACACCGGACAGCGCCAGGGGCCACCAGTGTTTTTTCACCGGCGCCGGGGTCGGGGCTTCGACGCCCGCCTCCAATGGCTCGGCGTGCATGCCCAGCGAGGTGATCGCCTCGGTGATCGGCGCGGTGTCCGGCAGATTGTGGGTCACGCCGAGCACGCGGTTGATCAGGTTGAATTCCAGCTGCTGCACGCCAGCGAGTTTGCCGAGTTTGTTCTGGATCAGCGTCTGCTCGGTCGGGCAGTCCATCGCTTCGATGCGGAAACTGCTCAGGCGGGCGTCAGCGCTGGTCTTTTCGCTCAGTTGCACCAACGCAGGCGCGGCGACTGTCGACGAGCAGCAAGAATCTTCGTGCGAATGAACCAGTGCCGGTGCTGCGGCTTTCGACCCGCAGCAGGAATCGCCGCCATGTTCGTGCTTATGCACAGGCTGCAATTTATGGCTGTGGCTATGATCATGCCCGTCGTCGGGCTTGTGGGTGTGCTGGGAATCGCTCATTGGTCGCGTCCATGAAGGTGCCTGTTGCCAAGTAAAGACCCTGTAGCCACTATAGGGTCAAGCACCCTTTTGGAGATTGCCGTCATGAAGATCGGAGAACTGGCCAAACTCACCGACTGCGCCGTGGAAACCATCCGCTATTACGAGCGCGAAAACCTGCTGCCGGAGCCGGCGCGCAGCGACGGCAACTACCGCGTCTACACCCAGGCGCATGCCGAACGCCTGACCTTCATCCGCAACTGCCGCACCCTCGACATGACCCTCGAAGAAATCCGCAGCCTGCTGGCCATGCGCGACAGCCCGCAGGATCAGTGTGCAAGCGTCAATACGCTGATCGACGAGCACATCCAGCATGTGAAAGCGCGGATTGACGGGTTGCTGGCGTTGCAGACACAACTGCTCGACCTGCGCCAACGCTGTGGCGAAGGGCCGGGGGCGGATCAGTGCGGGATTTTGCAGCGCCTGGAGGTGAGTGGCGGGGTTGTGGCGACGGAGGTTGAGCATTCGCATGTCGGCCGCAGTCACGGCCACTGAGGCTTACACAGAACCCAATGTGGGAGCGGGCTTGCTCGCGAAGGCGGAGTGTCAGTCGACATCATCGTTAACTGATACACCGCTTTCGCGAGCAAGCCCGCTCCCACAGGGTATTGCGTGAAGTTTCTAGACCGCCATCGGCGCGGTCATCGGCGCGTGGTGCTCATAGCCTTCCAGCGAGAAATCGCTCGGTTCTACCAACTCCAGCCACTCCGGCTGATACACACCGGTCTTGGCAAACTCCGGCACGCGGTCGGAGATTTTCAGTTTCGGCATGGCGAACGGCTCGCGCTTGAGCTGTTCGTTGAGCATGTCCAGGTGGTTCTCGTAGACGTGCGCATCACCGATGAAATAGGTGAACCAGCGCGGCGTGTAGCCGGTCAGGCGCCCGATCAGGCTCAGCAGCGCGGCGCCTTCGGTGAGGTTGAACGGCGTGCCCAGACCCAGGTCGTTGGAGCGGATGTACAGGGTCAGGGAGATCTCTTTGGTCTCGACGTTCGGGTGGAACTGGTACAGCAGATGACATGGCGGCAGGGCCATTTCATCGAGCTGGGCGACGTTCCAGCCGTGGAACAGGATGCGGCGGCTGCCCGGGTCCTTGATGATCGTGTCGACGCACTGGCGCACCTGATCGATGGCTTTGTACAGCACCACATAAGCCTGGCCGTCTTCTTCGCCCTGGGCGATCTGCTTGTAGCCATTGCTCAGGGTTTGTTCGATGGCGGCGGTGTTGCTCAGCGGGATCTGCTTGTACGCCGGCCATTTGCGCCATTGCACGCCGTAGATTTCGCCGAGGTCGTCTTCGCCCTGACGGAACGGGTTGGCCAGCCATTGCGCATTTTCGTTGGCGTTCTGGTCCCAGACCTTGCAGCCCAGCGCACGGAATTCAGCGGCGTTGTTCACGCCACGCAGAAAACCGCACATCTCGCCGATGGCCGACTTGAAGGCCATCTTGCGGGTGGTGATCGCCGGAAAGCCTTCCTGCAGATCGAAACGCAGCATCGCACCCGGGAAGCTGATGGTGTTGATGCCGGTGCGGTTGGCCTGTTTGGTGCCGTTCTGGATGACGTGCGAGACCAGTTCGAGATATTGCTTCATGAGTTACCTGTGTCCTTTGAGCCCCGGCGTCGCGCGCCGGGGTTCGTAGTTTAAGCGGTCGGCGCGAGCGGCGCTGCCGGCGCACGACGATAGGCCAGCCAGATCAGGAACAGACCGCCGACGATCATCGGTACGCACAGCACCTGACCCATGGTCAGCCAGTTCCAGGCCAGGTAGCCCAGTTGCGCGTCCGGCACGCGGACGAACTCGACGATGAAACGGAAAATGCCGTAAAAAAGCGCGAACATGCCGGATACGGCCATGGTCGGACGCGGTTTACGCGAGAACAACCACAGGATCAGGAACAGCGCCACGCCTTCGAGCGCGAACTGATATAGCTGCGACGGGTGACGCGGCAACTGCGCCGGATCGCTGAACGGCGGGAAGATCATCGCCCACGGCACGTCTGTCGGCTTGCCCCACAGCTCGGCGTTGATGAAGTTGCCGATACGCCCGGCACCCAGACCGATCGGCACCATCGGCGCAACAAAGTCCATCAGTTGGAAGAAGGTCTTGCCGTTACGCTTGCCGAACCACAGCGCGGCGAGCATCACCCCGATGAAGCCGCCGTGGAACGACATACCGCCCTTCCACACTTCGAAAATCAGCGTCGGGTTGGCGATGTAGGCGCTCAGGTCATAGAAGAGCACGTAACCCAGTCGTCCACCGACAATCACCCCCATCGACAGCCAGAACACCAGATCGGAGAGCTTCTCCTTGGTCCAGGTCGGGTCGAATCGGTTGAGCCGGCTCGACGCCAGCAGCCATGCGCCGCCGATGCCGACGAGGTACATCAGGCCGTACCAGTGGATTTTCAGCGGACCGATGGCCAGGGCCACCGGGTCGATCTGCGGGTAAGGCAGCATTGCGACTCCTCGTTAGAGTTGAAACCAAAATTCCCGGGCGACGCTGCCACCTCAGGATTAAGCCAGGATTGCGGCCCGTTCTGACCCAGCGGATCAGAGCAGGAAATTCAGGCCCACGCAGAACAGCAAAGCGGCGAACAGCCGTTTCAGCAAGCGCGGCGACAATCTGTGTGCCAGGCGCGCGCCGAGACGGGCGAACACCATGCTGGTCAGGGCAATGCCCAGCAGCGCCGGCAAATAGACAAAACCGAGACTATGCGGCGGCAACAGCGGATCATGCCAGCCCAGAATCATGAAACTTAACGCACTCGCCACAGCAATCGGCAAGCCACAGGCCGACGACGTTGCCACCGCCTGCTGCATCGGCACGCTGCGCCAGGTCAGGAACGGCACGGTCAGCGAACCGCCGCCGATTCCGAAAATCGCCGAGGCCCAGCCGATCACACTGCCGGCCACGGTCAGACCGAGTTTGCCCGGCACCGTTCGACTGGCCTTGGGTTTGACCTCCAGCGCCAGTTGCACGGCAATCACCAAGGCGAACACGCCGATGATCTTCTGCAGGTTCGGCCCGGAAATCGCCTCGGCCGTCAGCGCCCCAAAACCGGCGCCGAGCAGAATACCCACGGTCATCCACATGAAGATCGGCCAGCGCACCGCACCACGTCGATGGTGTTCACGCACGGCGTTGACCGAAGTGAAGATGATGGTCGCCAGCGATGTCCCTACCGCCAGATGCGTGAGGATCGACTGATCGAATCCCTGCAAGGTAAAACTGAACACCAGCACCGGGACAATAATGATCCCGCCGCCCACCCCGAACAGCCCGGCCAGCACGCCCGCACAGGCGCCCAACGCCAGATAGAGCAGAAATTCCATGACCGTCTCCCAGACGCATCCCCAAAACCGGAGCGGCATGGTAACGGATGCATGCCCTTTGGCTCCACTGACGATGGATGCACGGACGCCGACTGCGTAGAGTGAGCAGAAAACGCACAAGGACCACCTTATGTGCCTGATCGTTTTCGCCTGGCGCCCGGGCCATGCCCAGCCGCTGATCGTCGCGGCCAACCGTGACGAGTTCTACGCCCGCCCGAGCCTGCCGCTGGCGCCATGGGCCGACGCACCGCACGTGCATGCCGGGCGCGATCTTGAGGCGGGCGGCACGTGGCTGGGGATTGGTGCCAACGGACGCTTCGCCGCACTGACCAATATCCGCGATCCACACCAGCCTCCGGCGCGTAAATCAAGGGGCGAGCTGGTGGCGCGGTTTCTCACGGGCGATGCGTCGATTGATGATTATTTAAGCGATGTGGTCGCGCGCTCGCCGGAGTACGCCGGGTTCAACCTGCTGCTGGGCAATGCCCACGAGCTGTGGCACTTCAATGCGCGGACGTCTGAACCGGTGATGCTCGAGCCCGGGGTTTACGGGCTATCGAATGCCGGGCTGGATACGCCGTGGCCGAAATTGCTCAAGGCCAAGGCTGCATTGAGTGCGGTGCTGGATGATCCGCAGCCTGCGCGACTGCTGGGGTTACTGAGCGATGCGCAGACCGCGCCGTTTAATGAATTGCCGGACACCGGGGTCGGGCTGGCCACGGAATCACTGCTGTCGAGTGTGTTTATTGCCAGTCAAAGTTATGGGACACGGGCGAGTACGGCGTTGATCGTGCAGGCGGACGGCACGCGGCGAATGGTCGAGCGCAGTTTCGGGCCGTATGGCGGGCATTTGGGTGAGGTGGAGGTTCAGGTTTAGCGGTAGCGGGACTGACGCCTTCGCGAGCAAGCCCGCTCCCACATTGGTTCTGTGATCGACACAAATCCCTGTGGGAGCGGGCTTGCTCGCGAAGGGGCCATCAGCCTTTCAGAGGGCCTTGTTGACCGCCGGCGGATTCATCTTCGACAACCCGAGATTCTTCAGCGCCAGTTGCAGCGAGCTGTGGATAACTTGCGGGTTATCAATCTTCATCAGCTCCGCCAGCAGATCCTTGGCCTTGCTCAGGTTGATCTGGCGCAGCATCCACTTCACTTTCGGCAAGTTGGTGGCGTTCATCGACAGGCTGTCGAAGCCCATCGCCATCAACAGCACCGCCGCTGCCGGATCACCGGCCATTTCGCCGCAGATACTCACCGGTTTGCCTTCGGCATGCGCGTCGCGGACCACGGTTTGCAGGGCTTGCAGCACCGCCGGGTGCAGGTAGTCGTAGAGGTCGGCCACTCGCGGGTTGTTGCGGTCGACGGCTAGCAGGTACTGGGTCAGGTCGTTGGAGCCGACCGACAGGAAGTCCACCTGCCGCGCCAGTTCCTTGGTCTGGTACACCGCAGCCGGAATTTCAATCATCACCCCGATTGGCGGCATCGGCACGTCGGTGCCTTCGTCACGCACTTCGCCCCAGGCCCGGTGGATCAGGTGCAGGGCTTCTTCGAGTTCGTGGGTGCCGGAGATCATCGGCAGCAGGATCCGCAGGTTGTTCAGGCCTTCGCTGGCCTTGAGCATCGCGCGGGTCTGCACCAGGAAGATTTCCGGGTGGTCGAGGGTCACGCGAATCCCGCGCCAGCCGAGGAACGGGTTGTCTTCCTTGATCGGGAAGTACGACAGCGACTTGTCGCCGCCGATGTCCAGGCTGCGCATGGTTACCGGTTGCGGGTGGAACGCGGCGAGTTGCTCGCGGTAGATCGCCAGTTGTTCCTTTTCGCTCGGGAAACGCTGGTTGATCATGAACGGCACTTCGGTGCGGTACAGACCGACTCCCTCGGCGCCGCGCTTCTGCGCCCGCGCCACATCGGCCAGCAGACCGGTGTTGACCCACAACGGCATGCGATGGCCATCGAGGGTCACGCACGGCAGATCACGCAGGGTGTCGAGGCCCAGCGCCAGCTGTTTCTCTTCTTCGACCACCTCGGCGAACTGCTTGCGCAGCACATCGCTGGGGTTGGTGTAGACCTCGCCGCGGGTGCCATCGACGATCACCTCGATGCCGTCAACCTTGGCGTACGGCAAGTCAACCAGGCCCATCACCGTCGGAATGCCCATGGCCCGGGCCAGGATCGCGACGTGCGAGTTACCCGAACCGAGGACCGACACCAGACCGACCAATGTGCCTTCCGGCACCTCGCCGAGCATCGCCGGCGTCAGCTCTTCGCTGACCAGAATGGTTTTTTCCGGGTAGACCAGATTCTGCTGACGCTCTTCCTGCAGGTAGGCCAGCAGGCGCCGACCGAGGTCTTTGACGTCCGACGCACGCTCGCGCAGGTAGGCGTCGTCCATCAGTTCGAAACGGTTGACGTGCTCAGTGACCACCTGACGCAGCGCGCCCTGGGCCCACTGGCCGGTCTTGATCACGGTGGTGATTTCGCTGCCCAGCGAGGCATCGTCAAGCATCATCAGGTAGACGTCGAACAGCGCACGCTCTTCCGGGCGCAGCTGGGTCGCAAGCTTGGCGGACAACGCGCGCATGTCGGCGCGCACGCCTTCGATGGCGGTCTTGAACAGCGCCAGCTCGGCGTCGATGTCAGTGATGTGCTTGTCCGGCACCACGTCCAGATCCGCCGGCGGCAGCATCACCACCGCAGTACCGACGGCGGCACCCGGCGAACCCGGTACGCCGACGAACTTGGCTTCCTGAATGCCCTTGCCCTGACGGCCCAGGCCACGGATCGACCCGGTGGCCTCGGCGTGGGCGATTACGCCGGCGAGCTGCGCGCTCATGGTCACGAGGAAGGCTTCTTCACCTTCATCGAACTGGCGGCGTTCTTTCTGCTGGATGACCAACACGCCGACGACGCGGCGGTGGTGAATGATCGGCGCCCCGAGGAACGAGGCGTAGCGCTCCTCGCCGGTCTCGGCGAAGTAACGGTAGCGCGGGTGATCCGCGGCGTTTTCGAGGTTCAGGGGTTCTTCACGCGTGCCGACCAGACCCACCAGACCTTCGTTGGGTGCCATGCTGACCTTGCCGATCGAGCGCTTGTTCAAGCCCTCGGTGGCCATCAGGACGAAGCGGTTGGTCTCGGGATCAAGCAGGTAGACCGAGCAGACCTGGCTGCCCATGGCCTCTTTGACGCGCAACACAATAATCCCCAACGCCGCCTTGAGATCCTTGGCGGAGTTAACTTCCTGGACGATCTTGCGCAGCGTATTGAGCATGGCTCGGGGTCGAACTCCGTCGTCAGTCGCGCGCTAAAAGGCGCGGGGCAAGCTCTTTGAGGGCGCGTCGATACACCTCGCGCTTGAATGTCACCACCTGGCCCAACGGATACCAATAACTGACCCAGCGCCAGCCATCGAACTCCGGTTTACCGGTCAAATCCATCCGCACCCGCTGCTCGTTGGAGATCAGGCGCAGGAGAAACCATTTCTGTTTCTGGCCGATGCACAGCGGTTGGCTGTGGGTACGCACCAGACGTTGCGGCAAACGATAGCGCAACCAGCCCCGGGTACAGGCCAGTATTTCAACATCTTCACGTTCCAGGCCAACTTCTTCGTTCAGCTCGCGGTACAAGGCGTCTTCCGGCGTCTCCTCGGGATTGATTCCCCCTTGTGGAAACTGCCAGGCATCTTGATTGATACGGCGAGCCCATAGCACCTGGCCGGCGTCATTCGTCAGAATGATCCCGACATTGGGGCGGAAACCATCGGGGTCGATCACGGCAACAACCTCGCAAACGCATGTCGCCGCATTGTTCCACAAAGCTTGATAAGGCGGCAACGAAGGTTCCTACCTTATGTGCACTCTTGTGAAAAGACCGTATTCTTGTCGCCTTTTTACTGACTTTTCAGCGGGTAACTGCAATGCGCCTGGCTCTATTCGATTTGGACAACACCCTTCTGGGCGGCGACAGCGATCACGCCTGGGGCGACTATCTGTGCGAACGCGGCTTCCTCGACCCGGTTGCATACAAGCAGCGCAACGACGAGTTCTACCAGGATTACCTGGCCGGCCAGCTGGATAACGCCGCGTACCTGAACTTCTGCCTGGAAATTCTCGGCCGCACCGAAATGGCTGTGCTTGAGCAGTGGCATAACGATTACATGCGCGACTGCATCGAGCCGATCGTGTTGCCCAAGGCGCTGGAACTGCTGAAACAGCACCGCGACGCCGGCGACAAACTGGTGATCATCACCGCCACCAACCGCTTCGTCACCGCGCCGATTGCGGTGCGCCTGGGCGTTGAAACCCTGATCGCCACCGAGTGCGAGATGGTCGATGGCCGCTACACCGGGCGCAGCACCGACATTCCGTGCTTCCGTGAGGGCAAGGTGACGCGCCTGAATCGCTGGCTCGATGAAACCGGGTATTCGCTGGATGACAGCTATTTCTACAGCGATTCGATGAATGATTTGCCGCTGCTGGAGCAGGTGGCGAACCCGGTGGCGGTGGATCCGGATCCGAATCTGCGCGCCGAGGCCGAGAAGCGGGGCTGGCCGGTGATTTCGTTGCGCGACTGATATCGCTATCGCGAGCAGGCTCACTCCTACAGTGGAGCGCATTCCAAATTTGGAACTCGGGCAACTGTAGGAGTGAGCCTGCTCGCGATGAGGTCGACGCGTTCTCAAGCCTTAAACAGGCTTGGCGCCCATCAACCCGGCAATCGCGATAAAGCAGACAAAGCTGAACAACGCCAAGGCAAAAGTGAACCTGCCAACGCCACCCGGCGCCTTGCGCAACCGATTCAACCGCACCAGCAACCAGAACCACGCCAGCGCCGCCACGGTGTACAGCACGCTGGAGGCCAGCAGCCAGGTCTGCCCCAGCGGCCAGCCGACCAGATGCACCATGCCCCAGCCGGTGAACGGCATGCTCAACAACGCCAGGCCCATCAACAGCCAGATGAACACCCGTGGCCGTTGCAAGGTGCGGCTGCCCGCCGTTGCATCACCTTTGCGTTTTGCCAGAAAAACCCAGACTCCCAACCCGAGCGCACCGGCCAGCAACACTACAGTGGCGACCATGTGCGCGGTTTTCAGGGCAGTTAACGTTTCCATTGTTCGATTTCCTCAGGGCCTGCCCATCAGCGTAGCCGCTCAGCCAAGAAACAGCTGATAGGCCGGGTTCTCGCTTTCATCCCAGTACGGGTAGCCGATTTCTTCAAGTGCCGCCGGCACCAGATGACGTTCGTCATGCGGTACTTGCAGGCCGGCGACCACCCGGCCGTCTGCCGCGCCATGGTTGCGGTAATGGAACATCGAGATGTTCCAGCGCCCGCCGAGCTTGTTGAGAAAGTTGAACAGCGCGCCCGGACGCTCCGGGAATTCGAAGCGAAACACCACTTCGTCGATCACGTGCGCCGCGTGGCCGCCAACCATGTGGCGGATGTGCAACTTGGCCAGTTCGTTGTCGGTCAGGTCGAGTACCGGGAAGCCCTGCTCGGTCAGGCTCGCCAGCAGTGCGCTGCGTGGGTCGTTTTCCGGGTGAGTCTGCACGCCGACGAAGATGTGCGCTTCGCTGCCGGTGTTGTAGCGGTAGTTGAATTCGGTGATCTGGCGCTTGCCGATCGCTTCGCAAAACGCCTTGAAGCTGCCGGCCTGCTCCGGGATGGTCACGGCGATGATCGCTTCACGGCCCTCGCCCAGCTCGGCGCGTTCGGCGACGTGGCGCAGGCGATCGAAGTTGACGTTGGCCCCGGAGTCGATGGCGACGAAGGTCTGGCCACTGACGCCGCGCAACTCGACGTACTTCTTGATCCCGGCCACGCCCAAGGCGCCGGCAGGTTCGGTGATCGAGCGGGTATCGTCGTAAATATCCTTGATGGC
Organism: Pseudomonas sp. AM14(2022); assembly: GCF_036346455.1. Taxonomy (NCBI): domain Bacteria; kingdom Pseudomonadati; phylum Pseudomonadota; class Gammaproteobacteria; order Pseudomonadales; family Pseudomonadaceae; genus Pseudomonas; species Pseudomonas sp. AM14(2022). Next base: position 559,612 of record NZ_JAOTNY010000001.1, on the reverse strand, counting down.
CGCGCAGATCTCGTCGGTGCTGACGGTGATCACTTCGTCGACGTAATCCTTGCAGATGTCGAAGGTGTGCTGGCCGATCTGCGCCACGGCCACGCCGTCGGCGAAGATGCCCACGGTCGGCAGCACCACGCGCTCGCCGGCGGCCATGGCCGCTTGCAGGCAGTTGGAGTCGTCCGGCTCGACGCCGATGACCTTGATGTCCGGACGCAGGTATTTCACGTACGCCGCAATACCGGCAATCAGACCGCCGCCGCCGACCGGCACGAAAATCGCGTCCAGCGGTTGCGGGTGCTGACGCAGAATTTCCATCGCCACGGTGCCCTGCCCGGCAATGGTGTGTGGATCGTCGTACGGGTGGATGTAGACGTAGCCCTTTTCATCGACCAGTTTCAGCGAGTAGGCCAGTGCTTCCGGGAAGGAATCGCCGTGCAGCACGACTTTGCCGCCGCGCGAACGCACGCCTTCGACCTTGATCTCCGGGGTAGTCTTGGGCATCACGATGGTCGCTTTCACGCCCAGCACTTTCGCCGCCAGCGCCAGACCCTGCGCATGGTTGCCCGCCGACGCGGTGACCACGCCACGGGCGCGCTCTTCGTCGGTCAGTTGGGTCAACTTGTTGTACGCCCCGCGAATCTTGAACGAGAACACCGGCTGCAAGTCTTCGCGCTTGAGCCAGATGTCATTGCCCAGCCGCTCGGAGAGCTGGCGAGCGTTCTGCAGCGGGGTTTCTACGGCAACGTCATAAACGCGCGAGGTGAGGATCTTTTTGACGTACTGTTCGAGCATCGGAAAGCATCACTGGCGATTGGGCGGGACCGACGAGTCTAACCCGGCTTTTGCCCGTGCGACCACACGAATCAGGAGGTTTTAGCCCGGCTTGCGGCTATAATGCCGGCCTTTCCGCACTCACCTTGCCCGCTTCCGGAGCCCGCATGACCCAGGATCAACTCAAACAGGCAGTGGCTCAGGCCGCCGTCGACTTCATCCTTCCGAAACTCGACGACAAGAGCATCGTCGGGGTCGGCACCGGCTCCACCGCCAACTGCTTCATCGATGCACTGGCCCAGCACAAGGGCGCATTCGATGGCGCGGTTGCCAGCTCCGAAGCCACTGCGGCGCGCCTCAAGGGCCACGGGATTCCGGTGTATGAGCTGAACACCGTCAGCGACCTGGAGTTCTACGTCGACGGCGCCGACGAGAGCGACGCGCACCTGAACCTGATCAAGGGCGGCGGCGCGGCCCTGACCCGCGAGAAGATCGTCGCGGCCGTGGCCAAGACCTTCATCTGCATCGCCGACGCCAGCAAACTGGTGCCGGTGCTGGGTGAATTCCCGCTGCCGGTCGAAGTGATCCCGATGGCCCGCAGCCACGTCGCCCGCCAATTGGTAAAACTGGGCGGCGACCCGGTCTACCGCGAAGGCGTGCTGACCGACAACGGCAACATCATCCTCGACGTGTACAACCTGCAGATCACCAATCCGGTGGAGCTGGAGGCGCAGATCAATGCGATCGTCGGCGTGGTCACCAACGGCCTGTTCGCGGCGCGTCCGGCGGATCTGCTGTTGTTGGGTACCAGCGAAGGTGTGAAGACGCTGAAGGCCGAGTAAGCCGAGACCGCCCACACTCTTGCAGGCAAATGCATTCCCCCTGTGTGAGCGGGCTTGCTCGCGAATGCGGTGCGTCAGATACATTAATTGTTCTGACACACCGCATTCGCGAGCAAGCCCGCTCCCACATTTGGTTTTTTGGGGTGTCAGTCAGTTTTGCGCAGGTTTCTTGAAGACGTAAAACAAGTTCGGTTCACTCACCAGATACAACGTCCCGTCGTCATCCATCGCAATGCCTTCGGCTTGCGGCACCCTCTTCTGCAAACCCTGCCGCCCCTTGTTCAGCGACAAGGTACTCAACGGCCGCCCGTCCACATCCAGTTCCAGAATCAGCCCCGACTCGTCGGACAGCGCCAGCAAATGGCCGCTGCGCTCGTCGTATTGCAGGCTCGACAGATCGCGCACGAACATCCCGGCATCGCGCTTGGGGTTGTTGATCACGTGCACCGCGTAGGACTTTTCCGGATTGAAGTGCGGAAAACCGTGCACCTCATAAATCAGCATGGGGTCACGCTCCTTGGCGACGAACAGGCGCTTGCCCACCGAGTCATACGCCAAGCCTTCGAAGCCCTTGTTGCCGCTCATGTGCACGCCCAGAGTCATCTGTTCAGCGTCCGCCGCATCAAGGAACGTGGTGTCCCGCTCCAGATGCACCTTGATCAGGCGTTGCTGGCGCTCGTCGGTGATCACATAGGTGTCGGCGCTGATGAACTCCACCGCTTCAGGATCGCCGAAGCCGATCAGCGCGATGCGCCGCAGGATTTTGCCTTCGAGCGACAACTCGACCAGCTCGGCATTCTTGTTGGTCACGGTGAACAGGCTTTTGCGCACCGGATCGTAGGTCAGCGCCGAGACATCGTCGTTCAGGCCGTCGATGATCCTGGCCTCGACCTCGACCCGGTATTGATCCAGACCAATGGCCACGCTGCTCAACGGCTGCCACAAGGTATGCAGATTGAACCAGGCGCGCTCGAACAGGCGCAGGTATTGGCCGATCGCGATCAACACGATCAGGACAACAACCGACAGGATGATAAACAGGGGCTTGGGGCGGGCAAGTCGACGCATTCGGGCAGGCTCGGGATCAAAACAGGCGGATGAAATATCACGCCTGTCTGAACTGAAGCTTAATGGCCACTTGCCTGCGACCACAAGCCGACCGCGATGGGCTTACTTGTGCTTTTCGAAGCGATAGAACAGGTTCGGCTCGCTGACCATGTACAGCGTACCGGCGTCGTCCATGGTCACGCCTTCGGCGCGGGGGATGGTGTCCTTCAAACCATTGAAGCCGCCGAGCAGGGTCATGAAGCTGACCTGCTCGCCCTTCTCGTCCAGTTCCAGCAACAGGTGCGAGTCGGCCGATAGCACCAGGGTGTGGCCGGTACGCGGGTCGATGGCCAGTGCCGAGAGGTTGCGAATGTCCAGTTCATCATTGGCCAGCTTCTGCTTGTCGCCCTTGAGGATCTGGCTGCCGTCGCTCTTCCAGGTGAACAACGCCGGCGGCCGCTCTTCGCCCAGCAGCAACTGTTGGTTGTGCGGATCCCAGGTGATTGCTTCGAATGCCTTGTTCTGGTTTTTCGACGGACCGAGGTCGTATTTCGGGAAGTCGGCGATATTCAGCTCGCGGGTGCTGGCATCGACCTTGACGATGGTCAGCAGGTGTTCGCGCTCATCAACAATCGCCATCAGGCCGTTTTCCATCACGGTTACGCCTTCCGGGTTGGTCCAGCCCACCAGCGGCATCTTGCGCAGCACATCACCCTGCAGGGTCAGTTCGACCAGGAACGGGTTCTTGCCCATCACCGAAAACAGGGTTTTGGTCTGTGGGTTGTAGGAAAGGTCCGAAGCCTCGTCCTTTTCCATTCCCGGCAGCAGCTTGCCGTCGATCACTGCCCGATAATCCGGCAACCAGATGCTTGCCTTCTGCTCGGCCTGAGTCTCAAGTCGCTCACGTAGCCACAGCAGACCACGGTCGTCCCAATGCATGGCAAACGCCAGACCATAGGCGGCTGCGATCACCAGCAACAACCAGACATACCAGCGCAGGGCAAAACGTGAACGACGGGAAGTTTTGAGCTGAGTTTGAGCTGACATCAGGGACGCGTTCCGAAAATTCAGGCTATGGGTAATAGCACAAAGAGGCCGGCTCAGACGCCAGAATGAGAGGAATTATCCGTACAGAATGTGAAAAAAACGGCAAATGGCGGGATTGCCGTGCGGCTTTGCGAGCCGCGACACATAACCAGTGTGGGAGTGAGCCCTGTTGTGAGGGGATTTATTGTGGCGAGGGAGCTTGCTCCCGCTGGGGCGCGAAGCGACCCTGCTTTTCAAGGGGCCTGCTGCGCAGTCCAGCGGGAGCAAGCTCCCTCGCCACAGTTGCTGCGTATCGGATGCGTTCGGTCAGCGCACGCTGCTGCTGAAGCTGCTCGCGCCAACCAGTTCCAGCACAATGTCGTCGCCGACATTCAGCGGGCCAACACCCACTGGCGTGCCGGTGAGGATCACGTCGCCGGCCTGCAGCGAGAAGCAGCCGGCCATGTGCTGGATCATCGGCACGATCGGGTTGAGCATTGCGCTGCTGTTGCCGTCCTGGCGCACTTCGCCGTTGATGGTCAGGCGAATGCCGATGTCGGTCAGGTCTGGGAAAGTGCTGCCGACCACGAACGGCGCGATCACCGCCGCGCCGTCGAACGACTTGGCGATTTCCCATGGCAGGCCCTTGGACTTGAGCTCGGCCTGCTTGTCACGCAGGGTCAGGTCCAGCGCCGGAGCGAAACCGGAGATCGCGTCGAGCACTTCTTCGCGGCTCGGCTTGGTCGACAACGGCTTGCCGATCAACACGGCGATTTCCGCTTCGTAGTGCACCGAGCCGCGCTCGGTCGGAATGCTGAAACCGCCTTCCAGTGGCACCACGCAACTGCCCGGCTTGATGAACAGCAACGGCTCGGTAGGCACCGGGTTGTCCAGTTCCTTGGCGTGTTCGGCGTAATTGCGGCCAATGCACACCACTTTCCCAATCGGGAAGTGAATGCGCGTGCCGTCGACGTACTGGTGCTGATAGCTCATTTACCGACTCCTGCCTTCATTGATTCAGGGGATTGCCAATCAAACCGCGAAGATCTTGCCCGGGTTCATGATGCCGTTCGGGTCGAACACCGCTTTGACCGCTTTCATGTACTCGATTTCGACCGGAGAACGGCTGTAGGTCAAGTAGTCGCGCTTGGTCATGCCCACGCCGTGCTCGGCGGAGATCGAACCGTTGTACTTCTCGACGGTTTCGAACACCCACTTGTTGACGGTCGCGCACTTGGCGAAGAACTCGTCCTTGCTCAGGTTATCCGGCTTGAGAATGTTCAAATGCAGGTTGCCGTCGCCGATGTGGCCGAACCAGACGATTTCGAAGTCCGGGTAGTGTTCACCGACGATGGCGTCGATTTCCTGCAGAAATGCCGGGACTTTCGACACGGTGACCGAGATGTCGTTCTTGTAAGGTGTCCAGTGCGAGATGGTCTCGGAGATGTACTCGCGCAGCTTCCACAGGTTCTGCAGCTGGGTTTCGCTCTGGCTCATCACGCCGTCCAGCACCCAGCCCTGCTCGACGCAGTGTTCGAAGGTTTCCAGCGCAGTGTTGGCCACTTCTTCGCTGGTCGCCTCGAACTCCAGCAACGCATAGAACGGGCAATCGGTCTCGAACGGCGCCGGCACATCGCCACGGCCCAGCACTTTGGCCAGGGCCTTGTCGGAGAAGAATTCGAACGCGGTCAGGTCGAGTTTGCCCTGGAAGGCGTGCAGCACCGGCATGATCGAGTCGAAGTCGGCGGTGCCGAGGACCATCGCGGTGAGGTTTTTCGGCGCGCGATCCAGACGCATGGTCGCTTCGACCACAAAGCCGAGGGTGCCTTCGGCGCCGATGAACAGCTGGCGCAAATCGTAGCCGGTGGCGTTCTTGATCAGGTCTTTGTTCAGCTCCAACACATCGCCCTTGCCGGTGACCACTTTCAGGCCGGCGACCCAGTTACGGGTCATGCCGTAGCGAATCACCTTGATCCCGCCGGCATTGGTGCCGATATTGCCGCCAATCTGGCTGGAACCGGCCGAAGCGAAGTCCACGGGGTAGTACAGGCCGTTTTCCTCGGCGATGTTCTGCAAGTGCTCGGTGACCACGCCCGGCTGACACACGGCGGTGCGGTCAGTGAGGTTCACGTCGAGAATCTGGTTCATGTAGTCGAACGACACTACCACTTCGCCATTCGCGGCAACGGCAGCGGCAGAAAGACCGGTTCGCCCGCCGGATGGCACCAGCGCCACCTTATGGGTGTTGGCCCAACGGACAATGGCCTGCACCTGTTCGATGGTCTTGGGAAACACGATGGCGCTTGGCGCGGGCGCGAAGTGCTTGGTCCAATCCTTGCCGTACGCGTTCAGGGAGTCGGCGTCGGTCAGGACCTTGCCAGGCTCGACCAGGGTCTTCAGTTCATCAATCAGGGCAGGATTGGTCATCGACAGAACTCTCGAACAATTCATGGTCATCCTGAAGACGCTTCACGTCGCAGGAATGAGTGTTTAGCAGGGTGGCTATGCTAGCATACCGACCCCGCAGGCCAGTGCCCAAGGCCAGTTCTGCGGTGACGGCTTTCTTGTCGTCCAGGTCAATGTCTGTTGACCATTTCCTGCCATTTTTCTCCGGGATACAGGTTTACGCAGATGAGCAAGACTTCTCTCGATAAGAGCAAGATCAAGTTCCTTCTTCTCGAAGGCGTCCACCAATCGGCTGTCGACGTCCTCAAGGCGGCGGGCTACACCAGCATCGAATACCTGACAGGCTCCTTGCCGGAAGCCGAGCTCAAGGAAAAGATCGCTGACGCTCACTTCATCGGCATTCGTTCGCGCACCCAACTGACCGAAGAGATCTTCGATCACGCGAAGAAGCTGGTCGCGGTCGGCTGTTTCTGCATCGGCACCAACCAGGTTGACCTGAGTGCTGCCCGCGAGCGCGGTATCGCCGTGTTCAACGCGCCGTACTCCAACACCCGCTCCGTCGCGGAACTGGTGCTGGCCGAAGCGATCCTGCTGCTGCGCGGCATCCCTGAGAAAAACGCTTCCTGCCACCGTGGCGGCTGGATCAAGTCCGCAGCCAACTCCTTCGAGATCCGTGGCAAGAAACTCGGCATCGTCGGCTACGGCTCGATCGGTACTCAGCTGTCGGTTCTGGCGGAAGGCTTAGGGATGCAGGTGTTCTTCTACGACACCGTGACCAAGCTGCCGCTGGGCAACGCCACTCAGGTCGGCAACCTGCACGAGCTGCTGGGCATGTCCGACATCGTCACCCTGCACGTTCCGGAAACCGCTGCGACCCAGTGGATGATCGGCGAGAAGGAAATCCGCGCCATCAAGAAGGGCGGCATCCTGATCAACGCCGCGCGCGGCACCGTGGTCGAGCTGGACGCCCTGGCGGACGCGATCAAGGACAAGCACCTGATCGGCGCGGCCATCGACGTGTTCCCGGTGGAGCCTCGCTCCAACGACGAAGAGTTCGAAAGCCCGCTGCGTGGCCTGGACAACGTGATCCTGACCCCGCACATCGGTGGCTCGACTGCCGAAGCGCAGGCCAACATCGGTCTGGAAGTGGCGGAAAAACTGGTCAAGTACAGCGACAACGGCACATCCGTTTCGTCGGTGAACTTCCCGGAAGTGGCCCTGCCGGCTCACCCTGGCAAGCACCGCCTGCTGCACATCCACGAGAACATCCCGGGTGTGATGAGCGAGATCAACAAGGTCTTCGCCGAAAACGGTATCAACATCTCCGGTCAGTTCCTGCAGACCAACGAGAAAGTCGGTTACGTGGTGATCGACGTCGACGCCGAGTACTCGGAGCTGGCGCAAGAGAAGCTGCAACACGTCAACGGTACTATCCGTAGCCGCGTGTTGTTCTGATCCGACGCTGAGCGACAAAAAAGGGAGCCTTCGGGCTCCCTTTTTCATGCGTGCGAAAACGTCATTCGACGTTGACGGTGATCTTTTTCGACACGATCGGCGGATCGAACGCCATGTGGCCGCTGTCGCCCAGCTCCAGTTGCAAGGTGTGCTTGCCCGGGGCCAGTTTGATTGTGGCCTCGGTTTGCGCCTTGCCGAAGTGCATATGGTTGGCGTCGGTCGGCACGACGGAACCGGCCGGAACGATTTCCTTGGCATCAATCAGCAGGTGATGGTGCCCGGTGTTCTTGGTGACGTCACCGGCGGGTGCCAGCGCAACGTCCTTGACCCCGAACTTGACCTTGAACTCCTGAGAAACCGTGGCCCCGTCTTCGGGAGAAACGATGAACACTTCGGCGCCCTTGGGTGCCGGGGTCGCTGCACTGGCCAGCACTGAAACACCCATCAACAGGCCAGCCAAGGCTGCTCGTGACATAAACGTTTTCATTCTCTTCTCCAGTTTTTCCGTAAAATCCGCGCGGTCATGACAACTTCATGACCATTCGTTGTCGAAGGCACTCGACAACCATAGCAAAGCGAGCCTGACTCAGAGCATCGCAATAATGATTTCAAAGGAGTGACCATGCGCTTTCTGCCTGGCCTGATCTGCCTGCTACCCCTTCTGAGCCCTCTGGCTCACGCCGAACTGATTGATGACGTCAACGACCGTGGCGAGTTGCGCATTGCCCTTGAGGCTAATACACCGCCCTTCAATTTCAAGGATGGCGACACACTCACGGGGTTCGAGGTCGAGCTTGGGCAACTGCTGGCCAACGAGCTGGATGTGCGCGCCGACTTCATCGTCACCGACGAAGCCGACCTGCTCCAGGGCGTTGAAAGCGGCAAGTACGACGTCGCGCTCAACCACATAGCACTGACACCTGAACTCAAGGATCGTTTCGACGTCAGCGAGCCTTACGGCAAGGTCGATTCGCAGCTGCTGGCGAAGAAGGATGAGCAGCCTCGACCGATGGTGCTGGTACAGGCGCTGACCGAGGAGAAGCCGAAGACGGCGGTGCCGGTGGAGTTGGCGATTCCGTTTCAGAAGGGTAATCCGGCGTTTCAGGCCAGTCTTGCGAGCGCGATGGAGCGGATCAAGGCAGATGGACGCTTGGCGGCATTGTCGCAAAAGTGGTTCACCGAACCCAAATGAACACATAAACCCTGTGGGAGCGGGCTTGCTCGCGAATGCGGTGTGTCAGTCAACATCATCTTTGAATGACACACCGCATTCGCGAGCAAGCCCGCTCCCACAAGGATTTTGTGGAGTTTTTTAGTTGAGGTGGGTCAGGGCGATTGCGGCTTCAGGCAGTTCGAGCTCGCTGAAGACCTGCACACCATGGCGCTTGAGCAATGCTGCCGTCACGCCTTCGCCAGAGACCTTGACCCCACTGAACGTCCCGTCATAGGTCAGCAAATTCCCGCAGGAAGGACTGTTGGCCTTGAGCACCGCGACGCGGATGCCGTGCTTTTGCACCAGCGCCAGCGCCTGCCGCGCGCCGTCGAGAAACTGCGCGCTGACGTCCTCGCCCTCGGTGGTGATCACCGCCGCGTTGCCATCGAGCACTTCGGCGCCCTGCCCGCCGGGGATTTCCGCCGCAGCACGCGGGGTTGGCAAACCGCCAGCCACTTCCGGACACAGCGGCACCACACGCCCTTCGGCGATCCACTGTTCGAGCAGATCGAACGGCCCGCTGGCCCCGCCGTCGTAACGCACGCGGTGGCCCAACAGGCAGCGGCTGACCAGAATCTTCTGCATATCAGAACGGCTCGTTGCCACGGCGGCGGAACCAGCCGGTCAGCGACAGGCGTTCGCGGTGCGCCGGCAGCACTTCATGGGGCACCTCACCGGAGAGGAACACCACCAGACAGCCGCCGGTGGGTTGCACGTCGTGGACCCGGTCTTCGTCCAGATACATGCGCAACTGACCGCCGTCTTCCGGCAGCCACGCGTCATTGAGGTAGACCACCGCCGAGACCATGCGCCGGTCATCGTCGCGAAAACGGTCGACGTGCTTGCGGTAAAACGCGCCCGGCGGATACAGGGCGAAATGACACTCGAAATCCTCCAGCCCGAGGAACAACCCGCGATTGAGCGCCTCGCGCAGGCTTTCCATCAGATTCAGATAACGGTCGCTGGCCTCGGCCTGGCCCGGGTCGATCCACTGGATGTGGTCGCCACGAATGCCCTCGCGAATCTCTGAAAACGGCCCACGGCCTACCGCTGCCGGCGCCAGTTCACCCTCGGCCTCACGTTTGCGGCACTCGGCCGCCAGCTCGCGGGTCAAACCTGCGGGCAGGAAAATGTTCTGCTGCGACCAGCCGTGTTCGGCCAGGTCGTCGACGATGCGTAACAGCAGCGGGTGTTCAGAGGATATTTGCATGGCGCGCATAGTATGCCGGCGGCAGGAAATCCGACAGAGCCACGCAGCGGCTTGCTACGAATTCTCGACAAGTACCGGCACCGCACGGAGAATAGTCCGCTGCTGACAGGAGTCCCTATGCGCCGTTTGCTTTTTTCACTGTTGATGTTCTGCGTTTTGCCCGCCTGGGCGGACGGCCACGATCAGCTGTACAAGATCGCCGGCTGGCCAGATCAACGTGCGCATTTCAATGATGCCCTGAGTGCCGCGCAGCAGCGCTACCAGAACAACCTGCCGCCGGCGGTGTTTCAAGCCCTGGTCAACAACAGCAACCAGCGCTTCGCCCCCCAGGCCATGGATCAGCGTGCCGAAGCGCAACTGCGCCAGCACCTTGCCGATCCACAACCGGCGCTGACTTTTTTTCAATCGCCGCTGGGCAAGAAAATCGTCGCCGCTGAATTGCTCGCCACCCGTCGCGATCAACTGGCGAAGAACGCCAAGGGCCTGCCGAAGATGCAGGCCAGCGACAGTCGTCTGCTGATCATCGGCCATCTGGCGCAAGCGCTGCCGGCGCGCGAGGCCGGCGCCGAAGTCAGTCTGGCGATTGCCGGGGTGGCGGCGGACAGTTTGAGCTCGATGATCCCCGGCCTGCTCGGCGGCGGTCAGGCGCAAGGCATGCTGAACGGTCAGCGCCAGCGCCTGATGGAGCAGATCGGCGCCGACCTGAACAACACGCTGCTCTACGTTTATCGCGATCTGTCGGATGACGAACTGGAGCAGTTCGCGACCTTCGCCGAGTCCAGCGAGGGCAAGGCGTATTACCAGGCGGCGCTGGCGGCGATTCGGGCGGGGTTGGCGGTGGGGCAAAGCTCCTCGAACCTTGGCCAGTAAGCTTTATCGCCTGAACGGCCGCCTTCGCGAGCAAGCCCGCTCCCACAGTTGATCGCGGTCTCCTGTGGGAGCGGGCTTGCTCGCGAAGAGGCCCTTACAAACACTACAAATTTCTGCCCCTGATCCGCTTGTTCAGAAACTCGAAATACTCCTCGCGCATTTCCAGCGTCTCATTCGCCAGATGATGCCGCGCCTCCGGCAGCAGCAGAATCTGCGGCCGGTCGAACTTCCACTTCAGCACCTGCAAGTTGTGCTGCCAATCCACGGTCATGTCCGCCTGCCCCTGAATGATCAGCGGCCGTCGCGGACTTTTTTTCGCGTGTTCGACACGGATGATCCAGCGCGACAGCGCACCGACCCACGCGGTCGGCAAACGTTTTGGCTGTAACGGATCGGTCTGCAGGAACGGCAGGAAATCCGGGTCGTTGGAGTTCTCGCTGAAGCGCCGGGCGATGCCCCGCACGAAAGGCCTCAGCAGGTAATAACTGAGCTGCGACCAGCCCCAGGCGCGCGGACGCACCAGCGGTGCCAATAGAATCAACTGACCTTGCGCCGGACTGTTCTCGCCATGGTTGAGCACATGGTCGACGACGATCGCGCCGCCAGTGCTTTGTCCGCACAGATGCCAGGGTTGCGGCAGGGCGATCGAACTGGCTTCGGCGAACAACGCCTGCAAGGCGTCCTGGTATTCGGAGAAGTCGCGAATGCTCGCCCGCGGCCCACTCGACAAACCATGACCCGGCAAGTCGCAGGCGATGACGGCAAAATCCTGATCCAGCGCCCACTCGATCACATGCCGATACAGCCCGGTGTGATCGTAAAAACCGTGCAGCAGAAACAGCGTGCCCTTGACCTTTTCCGGCCACCAGCAATGGCTGACCAGTTCATAACCATCGACGTCGAAACGGCCCATGCCGCGCCAGACATCGCGCTCGGGAAAGTCGGTTTTATAAAACCGCTGATACGCCTTGGCTTCGTCCGACAACGGCTGCCACTGGGCCAAAGGCTTGAGGCTGGCGCGTAAATGATCGGCATCGAAAGTGTCAGGCATGCGGGTATTCCAAAGCGGTAAACAGACTTTATCGGCCTGCGATATTCATCTGTTGCGGCAAGCATGGCAAGCTAGCCCCCCTTCGAGGATCGAAAAACCATGCGCTCGCCCTACCGCACCGCACTGTTTGCCAGCCTGCTCGCGCTTGTGTGTGCCGGGGTGCTGTGGGCGGCGTACGACTGGTTTCAGGGACGCTATCTGCGCGCGTTCAGTCAGCACACCGCGGTGTTTTCCGGTGATCCGTTGCGCCTGCCGGATGAACTGGCCGGCCCCGGCAAAATCCGTCTCGTGCATTTCTGGGACCCGGCCTGCCCGTGCAACGTCGGCAATCAACAGCACCTGACCGAGATGGTCGAGCAGTACGGCGCGCGCGGTGTGGAATTCTTCGCCGTGCAGCGCGCCGGCTCCCACGGTCAATTGCCTGCGACCCTGAGCAACCTGAAAACCATCGCCGTGCTGCCCGGCTCCGAGCAGATCCCGGCCAGTCCCGCCGTGGCGATCTGGGACCGTAGCGGCAAACTGGCGTACTTCGGCCCTTACAGCGAAGGGCTGACCTGCAACTCCAGCAACAGCTTTATCGAACCGATCCTCAATGCCCTGACCGATGATCGCCCGGTCAACGCCACTCACACCCTGGCGGTCGGTTGTTATTGCCCTTGGCCGGTGCTGGCGCAGTAAGGCATTCCGGACTTTTCGAGGACAGCGATGCACGGCACGGAAGGTCTGTGCTAATTGTTTGCAGCCCGACGGGCGGCAATCCCGCATGCACAAGGAGTCACCATGAAACGCGTTTTCACCGTTCTTGCCTTGCTCATCGTTGTCCTGCTCGCCAGTGTCGGCGGGTACGTCTATAGCAAGCAACCGACGCGTCAGGGCCAGGTGGAGCTGCGCAATCTGCAGGGTTCGGTGACCGTGCGTTACGACGAACGCGGGGTGCCGCATATTCGTGCCGAGAACGAAATCGATCTGTATCGCGCCCTCGGCTACGTGCATGCCCAGGACCGACTGTTCCAGATGGAAGCCATGCGCCGCCTCGCGCGCGGCGAACTGGCCGAAGTGCTCGGGCCGAAGCTGCTCGACACCGACAAACTGTTCCGCAGCCTGCGCATCCGTGAGCGCGCTGCCAGCTATGTCGCCAGCCTCGACAAGCAGTCACCGGCGTGGAAGGCCCTGCAAGCCTATCTGGACGGCATCAACCAATATCAGGACAGCCACGCCGCGCCGATCGAGTTCGACGTGCTGGGCATCCCCAAGCGGCCGTTCACCGCCGAAGACAGCATCAGCGTCGCCGGTTACATGGCCTACAGCTTTGCCGCGGCGTTTCGCACCGAGCCACTGCTGACCTACGTGCGCGATCAACTCGGCGCCGATTACCTCAACGTCTTCGACCTCGACTGGCAGCCCAAAGGCGTGCTCGCCAAAGGTCACGCCAACAAGACCCCGGCCCTCGCCGCCGGCGACTGGAAAGACCTCAATGCCCTCGCCCGTCTCAGCGAGCAGGCGCTGATTGAAAACGGCCTGCCGCAATTCGAAGGCAGCAACGCCTGGGTGATCGCCGGCAGCCGTAGCCAGAGCGGCAAACCGCTGCTGGCCGGTGACCCGCACATTCGTTTTTCGGTGCCGTCGGTGTGGTACGAAGCGCAACTGTCGGCACCGGGATTTGAGCTCTACGGCCATCATCAGGCGCTGGTGCCGTTCGCATTCCTGGGGCACAACCTGGATTTCGGTTGGAGCCTGACCATGTTCCAGAATGACGATCTGGATCTGATCGCCGAGAAGGTCAACCCGGACAACCCGAATCAGGTCTGGTACCACGGCCAGTGGACCGATCTGCTCAGCACCCAGCAGCAGATCGCGGTGAAGGGCCAGGCGCCGGTGACGCTGACCTTGCGCCAGTCGCCCCACGGCCCGATCGTCAACGACGCCCTCGGCACTGCCGCCGGTAAAACGCCGATCGCCATGTGGTGGGCGTTTCTCGAAACGCCGAACCCGATCCTCGAAGGTTTCTACCAGCTCAACCGCGCCGACACCCTGGCCAAGGCCCGTGCGGCGGCAGCCAAGGTGCAGGCGCCGGGGCTGAACATCGTCTACGCCAACGCCAAGGGTGACATTGCCTGGTGGGCCTCGGCGCTGTTGCCGAAACGCCCGACGGGCGTGCGCCCGGAGTTCATTCTCGACGGCAGCGGCAATCAGGCGGACAAGGACGGCTACTACCCGTTCAGCGCCAACCCGCAGGAAGAAAATCCGGCGCGCGGCTACATCGTCTCGGCCAACTTCCAGCCGCTGTCGCCGACCGGGATGGAAATCCCCGGTTACTACAACCTCGCCGATCGCGGCCAGCAGCTCAACCGCCAGCTCAGCGACAAGAGCCTGAAGTGGAGCAACGAGGCCAACCAGAAGCTGCAACTGGGCACCACCACCGCCTACGGCCCGCGCACCCTGGCACCGTTGCTGCCGGTGTTGCGTGAAGTGGTGAGTGATCCGGCGCAACTGAAACTGGTCGAGCAACTGGCGCAGTGGCAAGGCGACTATCCGCTGGATTCGGTCAACGCCACAGTGTTCAACCAGTTCCTCTACGATCTCGCCGATGCGGCGATGCGTGATGAGCTGGGCAACGATTTCTTCGAAACGCTGTTGTCGACCCGGGTGATCGACGCGGCCCTGCCGCGCCTGGCGGCGAACGCGGACTCACCGTGGTGGGACAACCGCAACACGCCGAACAAGGAAACCCGCGCCGACGTAGTCAAAGCGGCGTGGCAGGCGAGCATGACGCACCTGAAACAGACCCTCGGCGACAATACGTCCGACTGGCAATGGGGCACGGCGCACACCCTGACCCATGCTCATCCGCTGGGGCAACAGAAGCCGCTGGACCGCATCGTCAATGTCGGGCCGTTCGCAGCGCCGGGCAGTCACGAAGTTCCGAACAATCTCTCGGCCAAGCTCGGCCCGGCGCCGTGGCCGGTGACCTATGGACCTTCGACGCGGCGCCTGGTGGACTTCGCCGACCCGGCGCACAGCCTGACCATCAACCCGGTCGGCCAGAGCGGCGTGCCGTTCGACAGCCACTATGACGATCAGGCCGAAGAGTACGTCGAGGGGATGTACGTGCAGGCGCATTTCAGCGAGGAAGAGGTGACGGCCAATACGCGCAGTACCTTGAAGCTGTTGCCGGCGCGGGCTGCCCAATAGTTCTCGGTTAGCCGGACGGGCCCTATCGCGAGCAGGCTCACTCCTACAGGGGAACGCATTCCAATTGTAGGAGTGAGCCTGCTCGCGATGGGGCCCGCCAACTCAACACATCTCTCAGAGCATCAACGCAAAATTCAGCCGAAACTGCTGCGGCGTCACCCCCAACCGCCGATTGAACACACTGCGCATGTGCTGCGCATCGCGAAACCCGCACTGATAGGCCACGGTCTTCAGCGGTGCCGTGGTGCTTTCCAGCAGCACCCGCGCCGCATCCACTCGCGCACTTTCGACGAACTCTGCCGGGGTGACCCGAGCCTCACGGGCGAACACCCGGGAGAAGTTGCGCGCACTCATGTTCGCCGCGTTCGCAAGATCGGCAATCGTCAAATCCCCGGTGAGGTTGGCCAGCACATACAACTGCACCATCGCCACCGCCGACGTCGGCTCCGCATGCGGCGTGAGGAACGGACTGAACTGCGATTGCCCGCCCGAGCGCTGGGTGAACACCACCAGTCGCTTGGCCACACTCAGCGCCACTTCAGCGCCGTGATCGCGGGCCAACAGGTACAGCGACAGATCGATCCCGGCGGTGACCCCGGCCGAGGTGTAGAGCGCACCGTCCTCGACGTACAGGCGATCGGCCTTGACTTGAGTCGATGGACACAACTGTGCCAAGGCTTCGGCATCGTTCCAGTGGGTGGTCACGGTGCGCCCGTCGAGCAACCCCGCCCGCGCCAGCATGAACGCGCCGTTGCAGATCGAGCCAAAGCGCCGCGCACGCGCGCAGGCCTCGCGCAGCCAGGTGTCGAATGGCTTGCCGAAATCCATGAACGGCAACTGCGGGCCGCCAGCGACGAGCAACAAGTCATAAGCATCCTGCGCTTCGCTGAAGTACCGATGGGCGCTGAGATTCAAACCGTTGGAACAAGCCATCGGCCCGCGTTCGAGGCCGATCACCTCCAGTTGATAGTGATCATCAGGCGGCAAAAAACGATTGGCCTCGGCGAACACATCCATCGGCCCGCTGACATCCAGCGCCTGCACGCCGGGAAATATCACGATGGCGATGGTTTTGTTCATAAGCCTCCAATGTCCTCAATGCCCTGGCAAACACAAATCCCTGTGGGAGCGGGCTTGCTCGCGAAAGGGCCCTTACATTCAACTTATCTGTTGAATGACACACCGCTTTCGCGAGCAAGCCCACTCCCACATGGGCCGTGCCTGCCTTGTTGATTGAGCCAACCCTAGCCAATCCAGGTTCAACAAGCGAGGTTGGCACGATTTGCAGGTTGATTGGCAAGGATCGCAGCCATGCGTTGATTGTCCGTTTAGTGCCTTGGGGAACAGACTTCGTCCATCAGCGCCACGACGGCGTTTTCGACGAGGAAACACCTTATGAGCACGACCATTGCCGGCATCAAGATCCCCGACAGCGCCCTCGCCCGGGCCACCACCGAATACATTCGCGACATCGAAACCGACCTGCTCTACCACCACTCGCGCCGGGTATTTCTGTTCGGTGCGTTGAGCGGCGAGCGCCAACAACTGGTCTACAACCCCGAACTGCTGTACGTCGGCGCGATGTTCCACGACCTCGGGCTGGTCGAGGGCTATCGCAGTGCCGACGAGCGTTTCGAAGTGGATGGCGCCAACGCGGCAGCGGCGTTTCTCAAACCGTACGGGCTGAGTGATGACGACATCGAGCAGGTCTGGCTGTCGATTGCTCTGCACACCACACCGGGGGTGCCTAAGCATCTGCGTCCGACCGTGGCGCTGGTGACGGCGGGTGTCGAGATGGATGTATTGGGAATGGATTACGCGGCGTTCAGCAGCACCCAGCGCGAGGCGGTGGTGCATGCGCATCCACGCGGGGAAGGTTTCAAGGAGTGCATCATCTGCGCGTTTGCCGACGGCTTGCGCCATCGTCCGCAGACCACGTTTGGCAACGTGAAGACCGATGTGCTGGTGGATCAGGAGCCGGGGTTCAAGCCGATGAATTTTGTTGAGGTCATCCGCCAATCTCCCTGGACTGCCTAATACCCAATGTGGGAGCGGGCTTGCTCGCGAATGCGGTGGGTCAGCCAACATTTCAGTCGACTGACACGCCCTCTTCGCGAGCAAGCCCGCTCCCACAGTAGATTTGGGTTGGCCTTGATAAAGGGGCCAACCCGAGTTTGCTTTAAGCCGCTTCCGGCGCAGGCGCGCGGCGTACGTCCGGTTGCTTCCACGAATCGGCGGCGCCTTCTTCGATGGCTTGCTGGATGGCTTTCTTACGCGCTTCTTCGGCTCGGCGGCTGAAGAACCACACCAGGAACGTCACGATCGACACCGCCAGCAGAATCAGGCTGGCCACGGCGTTGATCTCAGGCTTCACGCCCAGACGCACCGCCGAGAACACTTCCATCGGCAGCGTGGTCGAACCCGGGCCGGAAACGAAGCTCGCCAGTACCAGGTCATCCAGCGACAGAGCGAACGACATCATGCCGCCGGCTGCCAGCGACGGCGCGATCATCGGGATGGTGATCAGGAAGAACACCTTCCACGGCCGTGCACCGAGGTCCATCGCCGCCTCTTCGATCGACAGGTCCAGCTCACGCAGACGCGCCGACACCACCACCGCCACATACGCCGCACAGAACGTGGTGTGGGCGATCCAGATGGTGACGATGCCGCGTTCCTGCGGCCAGCCGATCATCTGCGCCATGGCCACGAACAGCAGCAACAGCGACAGACCGGTGATCACTTCCGGCATTACCAACGGCGCCGTCACCAGGCCACCAAACAGCGTGCGGCCCTTGAAGTGGGTGATGCGGGTCAGCACGAACGCTGCCAGCGTACCCAGCGCCACCGCCGCAACCGCGGTATAGCAGGCGATTTCCAGCGAGCGCACCACCGAGCCCATCAGTTGGGTGTTGTCGAGCAGGCCGACGTACCACTTGATCGACCAGCCGCCCCACACGGTCACCAGTTTCGAGGCGTTGAACGAGTAGATCACCAGGATCAGCATCGGCAGGTAGATGAACAACAGACCCAGTACCAGCATCAGGCTGGAGAAACGGATGCGTTTCATTCTTTGCCCTCCATTTCCTTGGCCTGACTGCGGTTGAACAAGATGATCGGCACAATCAGGATCGCCAGCATCACCACCGCCAGGGCGGACGCCACCGGCCAGTCACGGTTGTTGAAGAACTCTTGCCAGAGCACTTTACCGATCATCAGGGTTTCCGGGCCGCCAAGCAGTTCCGGGATCACGAACTCGCCGACCACCGGGATGAACACCAGCATGCAGCCGGCGATGATCCCGTTCTTGGACAGCGGAATGGTGATTTTCCAAAAGCTGTTGAAGGTGCTCGAACCGAGGTCGGAAGCGGCTTCCAGCAGGCTCTGATCGTGCTTCACCAGGTTGGCGTACAGCGGCAGGATCATGAACGGCAGGTACGAATAAACAACGCCGATATAGACCGCCAGGTTGGTGTTGAGGATCTGCAGCGGCTCGTCGATAAAGCCCATGCTCATCAGGAAACCGTTGAGCAGGCCGTTGTTGCTGAGGATGCCCATCCACGCATACACACGGATCAGGATCGCAGTCCAGGTCGGCATCATGATCAGCAACACCAGCACTGTCTGCAGCTCTTTACGGGCGCTGGCGATGGCGTAGGCCATCGGGTAGCCGATCAGCAGGCACAGCAGCGTGCTGAAGAACGCCATCTTCAGCGAGCCCAGGTAGGCGGCGATGTACAACTCGTCGTCGCCCAGCATCGCGTAGTTGCCCAGGTTCAGCAGCAATTGCAGCTTCTGCTCGGCGAAGGTGTAGATCTCGGTGTACGGCGGGATGGCCACGTCGGCTTCAGCGAAGCTGATCTTCAGGACGATGAAGAACGGCAGCATGAAGAACAGGAACAACCAGATGAACGGAACCCCGATGACCAGTTGCCGGCCATTGGGAATTATTCGGTTGAGCCGTCGTTTGAACTTGCGCATGTTCATGAGCGAAGTACCACGCCGCTGTCGTCTTCCCACCACACGTAAACCTGATCGCCCCAGGTCGGACGCTGGCCGCGACGTTCGGCGTTGGCGACAAACGACTGCACCAGTTTGCCGCTCGGCAATTCGACGTAGAACACCGAGTGACCGCCGAGGTAGGCGATGTCATGCACCTTGCCGCTCGACCAGTTGTATTCGCAGGTCGGCATTTCGGCGGTGACCAGCAGCTTCTCCGGACGAATCGCGTAGGTCACGGATTTGTCCTGCACCGAAGTGCTGATGCCGTGGCCGACGTAGATCTGCCGGTCGAGGTCTTTGCAAGTGATGGTCGCGTGGCCTTCGGCGTCGTCGATCACTTCGCCTTCGAAGATGTTCACGTTGCCGATGAATTCGCAGACCAGACGGCTGGTCGGGGTTTCGTAGATGTCGATCGGGCTGCCGATCTGGGCGATCCAGCCCAGGTGCATGATTGCGATGCGCTCGGCCATGGTCATGGCCTCTTCCTGGTCGTGGGTCACCATCACGCAGGTCACGCCCACACGCTCGATGATTTCCACCAACTCCAGTTGCATCTGCGAACGCAGTTTCTTGTCCAGTGCGCCCATCGGCTCGTCGAGCAGCAGCAGTTTCGGCCGCTTGGCCAGCGAGCGCGCCAGAGCCACACGCTGGCGCTGACCGCCGGACAGTTGATGCGGCTTGCGCTTGGCGTACTGGCTCATCTGCACCAGTTTGAGCATCTCGGCCACGCGCGCATCGATCTCGGCGTTGGGGATCTTGTCCTGCTTGAGGCCGAAGGCGATGTTCTGCGCCACAGTCATGTGCGGGAACAAGGCATACGACTGGAACATCATGTTGATCGGTCGCTCGTACGGCGGCATGTCGGTGATGTCGACGCCGTCGAGGAAAATGCGCCCCTCCGTGGGCCGTTCAAACCCTGCCAGCATCCGCAGCAGCGTGGATTTGCCCGATCCCGAACCGCCGAGCAGGGCGAAGATCTCGCCTTTCTTGATTTCCAGGGACACATCGTCCACGGCAATCGTCTCGTCGAACTTCTTCGTGACCCGGTCGATTTTGACCAACACCTGCTTAGGTGTCTGGTCGCCCTCGAGGGCTTTCTTATAGGCGCCGGAGGCAACTGCCATTTACGAAACTCCCAGAAAAAAACAGTGCAGTTCGCCCCATGCGGACGAACCCAGGATAGTTTGTGCCTTACTTGCCCGACTTGACCTTGGTCCAGCTACGGGTCATCAAACGCTGAATATTGGGTGGCAACTCGACCGACACGTAAGTCTTGTCGAGGACTGCTTGCGGTGGATAAACCGCTTCGTCGGTGCGGATGGACTGTTCCATCAGCTTGTCCGACCCCGGGTTGGGGTTGGCGTAACCGACGTAATCACTGACCTGGGCGATCACCTCAGGTTTCAGCAAATAGTTGATGAAGGCGTGGGCCTCTTTGACGTTGGACGAGTCCTTTGGAATCGCCAGCATGTCGAACCACAGCGCGCCGCCTTCTTTCGGAATCGAGTAGGCGATGTTCACACCCTTCTTGGCTTCTTCGGCACGGTGCTTGGCCTGGAAGATATCGCCGGAGAAACCGATGGCCACGCAGATGTCGCCGTTGGCCAGATCACCGATGTATTTCGACGAGTGGAAGTAGGTCACGTAAGGACGCACGGCCAGCAGTTTGTCGGTGGCCTTGGCGTAGTCCTTCGGATTGGTGCTGTTGGCGTTCAGCCCCATGTAGTTGAGCACGGTCGGCATCATTTCATCGGCCGAGTCGAGGAACGCTACGCCACAACTGTGCAGCTTCTTGATGTTCTCCGGTTCGAACAGCACGCTCCAGGAGTCGATCTTGTCGATGCCGAGCACCGCTTTGACTTTCTCGACGTTGTAGCCGATGCCGTTGGTGCCCCACAGGTACGGCACGGCGTACTGGTTGCCCGGGTCGTTCTGCTCCAGGCGCTTGAGCAGCACCGGATCGAGATTCGAGTAGTTCGGCAGCTGCGACCTGTCGAGCTTCTGGAACGCGCCCGCCTTGATCTGCTTGCCGAGGAAGTGGTTCGACGGCACGACCACGTCGTAACCGGTACGCCCGGCCAGCAGCTTGCCTTCCAGGGTCTCGTTGGAATCGAACACGTCGTACACCGGTTTGATCCCGGTGGCTTTCTCGAAGTCGGCCAGGGTGGTCTCGCCGATGTAATCCGACCAGTTATAAATATGCACCGTACCGGCGGCCTGGGCTCCGACAGCGATCGTCAGGCCGGCAGTGGCCAGCAGGGCTTTGCGCAAAGAAGAAAAAATAGGCAAGTGGAGGTCCTCTAAATTAGTTGGGCCCAAGTTGCCCCGCGTTACATGACAGCCATGGCTGCCCGGCAACCAAACCGGCGCGCAACTTACCCTCGAAAAACCGTTCCTGCAAAACTTCCTGTCATTTAATTGATCCGCTGGCCGCCGTCGCGGCGACGACGGCCAGCGGTTGCTGCGTCAAACCGGCTTATTTACCGGATTTGATCTTGGTCCAGCTGCGGGTCAGTTCACGCTGGGTAGCGGCCGGCAAATCGGCGATCGCATACAGCTTGGCCTGCACGTCGGCTGGCGGGTAGATGCCTGGATCGGCGGTGATGTCCTTGTTCACGTACTGGGTCGCTTCGGCGTTACCGTTAGGGAAGCGCACAGCGTTGGTGATCTCGGCCATCACTTTCGGTTGCAGCAGGTAGTTCATGAACTTGTAGGCGCCGTCGATGTTTTCCGCATCTTTCGGAATCGCGACCATGTCATAGAAGCTGCCGGCACCTTCCTTCGGAATGGCGTAGCTGACCTTGACCTTGTCACCGGCCTCGGCGGCACGGGACTTGGCCTGCTGCACGTCACCCGAGTAGCCGACCGCTACGCAGATGTTGCCGTTGGCCAGGTCCGAGATGTACTTGGAGGAGTGGAAGTAGGTGATCGAAGGACGAATCTTGAGGAACAGTTCCTCGGCTTTCTTGATGTCTTCTTTCTTCTGGCTGTCGGTTGGCAGGCCCAGGTAGTGCAGCGCGACCGGGAGCATTTCGGTCGGCGAGTCGAGGAAGCTCACACCGCAGCTCTTGAGCTTGGCGATGTTCTCCGGCTTGAGCAGAGTGTCCCAGGAATCGATGGTGTCGACGCCCAGTGCAGCCTTGACCTTCTCCGGGTTGTAGCCGATGCCGATCGAGCCCCACATGTACGGGAAGGCGTGCTTGTTGTCCGGGTCGCTGACCGAAACGGCCTTGAGCAGCGACTTGTTCAGGTTGCCGTAGTTGGACAGCTTGGACTTGTCCAGCTCCTGATAAACGCCCGCCTTGATCTGCTTGGCCAGGAAGTTGTTCGACGGCACAACCACGTCGTAACCGGACTTGCCCGCCAGCAGCTTGGCTTCCAGGGTTTCGTTGCTGTCGAATACGTCGTAGACCACCTTGATCCCCGACTCTTTTTCGAAGTTGGCGATGGTGTCCGGAGCGATGTAGTCAGACCAGTTGTAAACGTGCAGTACCTTGTCGTCCGCGTGAACCGCACCCGCCATCATGCCCGCGACGGACAGCGCGAGAAGAGTCTTGCCAGCAAGCTTTTTACCTAATGCCTTCATGCGTCATGCTCCAAATTTTTCTTTTTTGAACCACTTTGTTCAGCGGCCGAACCCGGACAACTGGAACCGCGGCTAGTCTGGCAAGATCGGAGGCGGTCTTTCAAGAAAAGGCCAACCTTTCTGACACCTTCGAGCGAGAGCGCCGCAGCTCCCCCGCTCGAAGCCTAGCACTTAGGCCTGCAACGCACTGAGGGTCAGGTCCAGGCACTTGCGCGCCTTGGTCACCAGCTCATCGATCTCCGCCTTGCTGATCACCAGCGGCGGCGCAATGATCATGGTGTCGCCCACGGCGCGCATGATCAGGCCGTTATCGAAGCAGAACTGCCGGCAGATCATGCCCACGCCCCGACCTTCGTAACGCTTGCGAGTGGCCTTGTCCTGCACCAGCTCGATCGCCCCCAGCAGACCAACGCCGCGCACTTCGCCCACCAACGGGTGGCCGTTGAGTTCGCGCAGACGTTTCTGCAAATACGGTGCCGTTTCGTTGTGCGCGTTCTCGATAATTTTCTCGTCGCGCAGAATCCGGATGTTTTCCAGCCCCACCGCCGCCGCCACCGGGTGCCCGGAGTAGGTGAAGCCGTGGTTGAAATCGCCGCCTTCGTTGAGCACCTTCACCACTTCGTCACGCACGATCAGGCCACCCATCGGGATGTAGCCGGAGGTCAGGCCTTTGGCGATGGTCATCATGTCGGGTTTCAGATCGTAGAAATCCGAACCGAACCATTGGCCGGTACGACCGAAACCACAGATCACTTCGTCGGCGACGAACAGAATGTCGTACTTGGCGAGGATTTCCTTGATGCGCGGCCAGTAAGTCTCTGGCGGAATGATCACGCCGCCAGCGCCCTGAATCGGCTCGGCAATGAACGCTCCGACGTTGTCCACGCCGACTTCGAGAATCTTCTCTTCCAGCTGATTGGCCGCCCAGATGCCGAACTCTTCCGGCGACATGTCGCCGCCCTCGGCGAACCAGTACGGCTGCGCGATATGGACGATGCCCGGAATCGGCAAGTCGCCCTGCTCGTGCATATAGGTCATGCCACCCAGGCTAGCGCCGGCCACGGTGGAACCGTGATAACCGTTCTTGCGGCTGATGATGACTTTCTTGTTCGGCTGGCCCTTGATCGCCCAGTAGTGGCGAACCATGCGCAGCATGGTGTCGTTGCCTTCGGAGCCGGAACCGGTGAAGAACACGTGGTTCATGCCTTGCGGCGCCACATCGGCGATGGCCTTGGCCAGTTCCAGTGCCGGCGGGTGCGCAGTCTGGAAGAACAGGTTGTAGTAAGGCAGTTCGCGCATCTGCTTCGCGGCGGCGTCAGCAAGCTCATCGCGGCCATAACCGATCGCCACGCACCACAGACCCGCCATGCCATCGAGGATCTTGTTGCCCTCGCTGTCCCACAGGTACACGCCCTTGGCGTTGGTGATGATCCGTGGACCCTTCTCTTTCAGCTGCTTGAAATCGCTGAACGGGGCCAGGTGGTGATCGCTGCTCAGGGCTTGCCACTCACGGGTTTGCGGGTTGTTGCTGGTCATGCCAATTCTCCTTGTTATCGGTGAAGGCGCGGCGGCTGGCCACCGCGCCCGGCGTATCAGACGGCGAAGAGCAGGTACTCACGCTCCCAGGAACTGATCACGCGCTTGAAGTTTTCATGCTCGGCCCGCTTGACCGCGACGTAGCCGGTGATGAAGGTCTTGCCCAGGTATTTCTCGATGGTCGCGCTGTTTTCCATACGCTCCAGCGCGTCCTCGATGGTCAGCGGCAGGCGCAGGTTGCGGCGTTCATAGCCACGACCGACCACTGGCGCGCTCGGGTTGAGGCCCTCGACCATGCCGATGTAACCGCAGAGCAGGCTCGCGGCAATCGCCAGGTACGGGTTGGCGTCGGCGCCCGGCAGGCGGTTTTCCACCCGACGGTTCTGCGGGCCGGCATCCGGTACGCGCAGGCCCACGGTGCGGTTCTCTTCGCCCCACTCCACGTTCACCGGCGCCGAAGTGTCCGGCAGGAAGCGGCGGAACGAGTTGACGTTCGGTGCGAACAGCGGGAGCAATTCCGGGATCAGTTTCTGCAGACCACCGATGTGGTGCAGGAACAGCTGGCTCATGGTTCCGTCTTCATTAGAGAACACGTTTTTGCCAGTCTCGATGTCGATGATGCTCTGGTGCAGGTGCATCGCACTGCCGGGCTCGCCGGTCATCGGCTTGGCCATAAAGGTCGCGGCCACGTCATGCTTGAGCGCGGCTTCGCGCATGGTGCGCTTGAACACCAGAATCTGATCGGCCAGCGACAGTGCATCGCCGTGACGGAAGTTGATTTCCATCTGCGCCGTGCCGTCTTCGTGGATCAGCGTGTCGAGGTCCAGCTCCTGCAGTTCGCACCAGTCGTAGACGTCTTCGAACAGCGGGTCGAATTCGTTCGCCGCTTCGATGGAGAACGACTGACGACCGATTTCCGGACGGCCCGAGCGGCCGATTGGCGGCTGCAGCGGATAGTCGGGGTCGTCACTGCGCTTGGTCAGGTAGAACTCCATCTCCGGCGCCACGATCGGCTGCCAGCCCTTGTCGGCATAGAGCTTGAGGACTTTCTTGAGCACGTTGCGCGGCGACAGCTCAATCGGGTTGCCTTGCTTGTCGTAGGTGTCGTGGATCACCTGGGCAGTCGGCTCGATGGCCCATGGCACCAGGTACACGGCGTTCTGGTCGGGGCGGCAGATCATGTCGATGTCGGCCGGGTCGAGCAGTTCGTAATAGATGTCGTCTTCGACGTAGTCGCCGGTCACGGTCTGCAACAGCACGCTTTCCGGCAGGCGCATGCCCTTCTCGGCGATGAACTTGTTGGTCGGCGAGATCTTGCCCCGGGTAATACCGGTCAAGTCGCCGATCATGCATTCGACTTCTGTGATCTTGTGGTCTTTCAACCAATCGGTGAGCTGGTCGAGGTTGTTACTCATAAATGCCTCTGGGCTGAGTCTCCTGACATCGTGTCAGGCAAAGTTTGACGCCGTGGCGTCGCGTTAAAGGGGGCTTGCTTGCGCGCAGTACCGGCTTACGCCTGGCACCGCGCATAGACAATGAAAGAGGAGCTTACCTGCCCTTTACGCTGGCGTTGCATTTCCTGTGCACATTCAAGGCGTGCAGAATCATGAGCACGGCTTTGGAAGCGGCACAGGCTTTGGGACTCAAAGGGATCTATATTGGAAGGAGACGCCATAAACAGGATGCTGTCCCGTGCGTCCAGAATATCGGACGTTGCCGTTGGGCCTGATGCGCACAAGAACCTCGTCGACCCGCCACGAGCCATGCTGGCCGCGTCACGGACGGATTTGTCGCCACTGATGTGATGAGCATGCAGACCGGACTGTTGCGAGCAGTCGGTGATGCCGATTAACGGCAGGCGAGACATGAAGCACCCCGGTATTATTGCTGTTATGGGTTTGGTCGGAGCTTAGCCTTGTTCATTTTTTTACACAACACCCCCGTAAAAAATACAACACGGCCTGCTCAAGCCCGCGGGTGCCAAGCGTCCCCAAGACAAAAAACTGCCCCAAAGTGCCCCATAAATGCCCTCGCAGCGCTTTTTTAGGGCAAAAAAGGCCTCGCTTGACTTCGGCAGGCCGTTCGGGTTGACTGAAACCAGAAAAGATCAATGATTGATATTTTTAACAACAAAGGTGTTGCATCATGTCGGTACCCCCGCGTGCCGTTCAGCTTAACGAAGCGAACGCGTTCCTTAAGGAACATCCTGAGGTTCTGTACGTCGACCTTCTGATTGCGGATATGAATGGTGTGGTGCGCGGCAAGCGCATCGAACGCACCAGCCTCCACAAGGTTTACGAGAAAGGCATCAACCTGCCGGCCTCCCTATTTGCTCTGGATATCAATGGCTCTACGGTGGAAAGCACCGGCCTGGGTCTGGACATCGGCGACGCCGACCGGATCTGCTATCCCATCCCCGATACCCTGTGCAACGAGCCATGGCAGAAGCGCCCTACCGCGCAGCTGTTGATGACCATGCACGAACTCGAAGGCGACCCGTTCTTCGCCGATCCGCGCGAAGTGCTTCGTCAAGTTGTTGCAAAGTTTGACGAGCTGGGCTTGACCATCTGCGCAGCCTTCGAGCTGGAGTTCTACCTGATCGACCAGGAAAACGTGAACGGCCGCCCTCAGCCGCCACGCTCGCCGATCTCCGGCAAACGCCCGCACTCGACTCAGGTCTACCTGATCGACGACCTCGACGAATACGTCGACTGCCTCCAGGACATTCTGGAAGGCGCCAAAGAGCAAGGCATCCCGGCCGACGCCATCGTCAAGGAAAGTGCCCCGGCGCAGTTCGAAGTGAACCTGCACCACGTCGCCGACCCGATCAAGGCGTGCGACTACGCAGTCCTGCTCAAGCGTCTGATCAAGAACATCGCCTACGACCATGAAATGGACACCACCTTCATGGCCAAGCCGTATCCGGGCCAGGCGGGTAATGGTCTGCATGTCCACATCTCGGTGCTCGACAAAGATGGCAAGAACATCTTTGCAAGCGAGGATCCCGAGCAGAACGCCGCGCTGCGTCACGCGATCGGCGGTGTGCTCGAGACCCTGCCGGCGCAGATGGCTTTCCTCTGCCCGAACGTCAACTCGTACCGTCGCTTCGGCGCGCAGTTCTATGTGCCGAACTCGCCGTGCTGGGGCCTGGACAACCGCACCGTGGCGATCCGCGTACCAACCGGCTCTGCCGATGCCGTGCGTATCGAACACCGCGTAGCGGGCGCCGACGCCAACCCGTACCTGCTGATGGCTTCGGTCCTGGCCGGTGTGCATCACGGTCTGGTGAACAAGATCGAACCGGGCGCTCCGGTCGAAGGCAACAGCTATGAGCAGAACGAACAAAGCCTGCCGAACAACTTGCGCGATGCCCTGCGCGAGCTGGACGACAGCGAGGTGATGGCCAAGTACATCGATCCGAAATACATCGATATCTTCGTCGCCTGCAAGGAAAGCGAGCTGGAGGAGTTCGAACACTCCATCTCCGACCTTGAGTACAACTGGTATCTGCATACCGTTTAAGCGGATTGCGACCAGATAAAACGCCGTCGGCCGTCTTGGCCCACGGCGTTTTTTATGGCCGAATTTTGATCTGAATGGCCGCCTGCGGCGGTTCGGGTGCAAGCCCCCTCCCACAGGGGCCTCAGCGAATGGGGATCGTTTGTACGCAGAAGATCAACTGTGGGAGGGGGTTTGCTCCCGAAGGCGTCCTGGCAGACAACACACGGTGTGGCTCGTACAATGCCCGCTGCCCCGCAGGAGACTTCCATGACGCGTCCCGCCCCCGTCCGCAAACCCCGTGCCCGCAGCCAGGCGCGGATCGACTCGATACTCGAAGCCGCGCGTACGCTGCTGGCCGCCGAGGGTGTGGCCAGTCTGTCGATCTACAGCGTCGCCGAACGCGCGCAGATTCCGCCGTCATCCGTGTATCACTTCTTCGCCAGCGTCCCGGCACTGCTCGAAGCGCTGACCGCCGACGTGCATGCGGCGTTTCGCGCCTGCCTGCAAGCGCCGATCGACCACGACGCCCTGCGCGACTGGCGTGACCTGTCGCGACTGGTCGAAGAGCGGATGCTGGAGATCTACGACGAAGACGCGGCGGCCCGCCAGTTGATCCTCGCCCAGCACGGCCTGACCGAAGTGACCCAGGCCGACCGCCAGCACGACATCGAACTCGGCGACCTGATGCACAAGCTGTTCGACCATCACTTCGAATTGCCGCGACTGCCCAGCGATGTCGATGTGTTTGCCCTGGCGATGGAACTGGGTGACCGCGTGTATGCGCGCTCGGTGCAGCAGCATGGGCAGATCACGCCGCGCATGGCCGAGGAAGGGATGCGGGTGTTTGATGCCTATATCGGGCTGTATCTGCCGCCTTATCTGCCCAAAAGAATTCTCTAGCGTCTTTACCGGCCTCTTCGCGAGCAGGCTCGCTCCCACATTTGGAATGCGGTTCCCTGTGGGAGCGAGCCTGCTCGCGAAGGCCGCTCAGCCGATTTCAAGCCAGGTACAAAAAACCCCGAAGGGCTCACGCCTTTCGGGGTTGTTTTTTACTCACTGGCTTACAACTTGGCGATCGACACCTCGGTGGATTTCACGAAGGCGATCACCTCGCTGCCCACCGCCAGTTCCAGCTCCTTGACCGAGCGGGTGGTGATCACTGAAGTGACGATGCCGGAAGCGGTTTGCACGTCGATTTCCGACAGCACGTCGCCGAGAACGATCTCCTTGATCGAGCCTTTGAACTGGTTGCGCACGTTGATGGCTTTGATAGTCATGGCTTTGATTCCTGTCGTTGGATGTAACTTGAGTTATTGCGCCCAGCGCAATTGCGTAGGCAGTGGTGAAACAGGTTCCGGCTCCGGCGGCTCGCCGGGCAGGGACAGAACACGGTTGAGCACTTCGGTTTCCAGCGCCGCCAGTCGATGCGATCCGCGCACTCGCGGGCGTGGCAGTTCCACTTGCAGGTCGAGGCCGACTTCGCCGTCCTCGATCAGAATCACCCGGTCGGCAATCGCCACCGCTTCGCTGACGTCATGGGTCACCAGCAGCATGGTGAACCCATGCTTCTGCCAGAGGCGTTCGATCAGTTGCTGCATCTCGATCCGGGTCAGCGCATCCAGCGCACCCAGCGGCTCGTCGAGCAACAGCAGGCGCGGCTGGTGAATCAGCGCCCGGGCCAGTGCCACGCGCTGCTTCTGCCCACCGGACAAGGCTGCCGGCCACTCGTTGGCGCGATCGGCCAGACCCACCGCTTCCAGCGCCTCCAGAGCTTGCGGGCGCCAGTTGCCTTTAAGGCCGAGGCCGACGTTGTCAATGATCTTTTTCCACGGCAGCAGCCGGGCTTCCTGGAACATCAGCCGGGTGTCTTCCCGCGCATCGCTCAGCGGCGCGGCGCCGGCCAGCAGGTCGCCGCCAGTCGGTTGGTCGAGGCCGGCGAGCAAGCGCAGGAAGGTGCTCTTGCCGCACCCGCTGCGTCCGACCACGGCGACGAATTGCCCCGCCGGAATGTGCAGGTCGATGTCGCGCAACACCTGCCGCGCGCCAAAGGTTTTCTGCAGGTTGCGCACCACCAGCGGAATCCCGCGCAGCAAGCGTGGAGGTTGTTGAGCGGTCATGCCGCACCTCCCTTGGCAACCTGATAGGCCGGATGCCAGCGCAGCCACACCCGCTCAAGAGCACGGGCGGCGAGATCAGCAAGCTTGCCGAGTACCGCGTAAAGCAGGATCGCCAGCACCACCACGTCGGTCTGCAAAAACTCGCGGGCGTTCATCGCCAGATAGCCGATGCCGGAGCTGGCGGAGATGGTTTCGGCAACGATCAGCGTCAGCCACATGAAGCCCAGCGCAAAGCGCACACCGACCAGAATCGAAGGCAGTGCGCCCGGCAGAATCACCTGCCAGAACAAACTGAAACCGGACAGGCCATAACTGCGCGCCATTTCCACCAGCGCCGGGTCGACGTTGCGGATGCCGTGATAGGTGTTGAGGTAGATCGGGAACAACGTGCCCAATGCGACCAGAAAAATCTTCGCCGACTCATCGATGCCGAACCACAGGATCACCAGTGGAATCAGCGCCAGGTGCGGCACGTTGCGGATCATCTGCACCGAGCTGTCGAGCAGGCGTTCGCCCCACTTCGACAGGCCAGTGATGAAGCCCAGCACCAGGCCGATGCTGCCGCCGATGGTGAAACCGAGTGCCGCGCGCCAGCCGCTGATCGCCAGATGCGTCCAGATTTCGCCGCTGCGCACCAGGCTGACACCGGCCTCGATCACCGCCACCGGTGCCGGCAGGATTCGCGTCGACAACCAACCGGCAGACACCGACAACTGCCACACCGCCAGCAGGAGCACCGGCAACGCCCAGGGCGCGAGGCTGTGGATAAATTTTTTCATGGCGCGCCTCAGCTCTGCGACGCGGCTTTGGGAAGAATGTCGTTGGCTACCATCTCGCCGAACGGGCTGACATAACCGGCGCTTTTCGGCAGTTCCGGGCGCTCGATGTCGAGGTGCGGGAACAGCAGTTCAGCGACGCGGTACGATTCTTCGAGGTGTGGATAACCGGAGAAGATGAAGGTGTCGATACCCAGATCCGCGTACTCCTTCACGCGGGCGGCCACGGTTGGACCATCGCCGACCAGCGCGGTGCCAGCACCGCCACGCACCAGACCGACGCCGGCCCACAGGTTGGGGCTGACTTCGAGGTTGTCGCGACTGCCGCCGTGCAGCGCGGCCATGCGCTGCTGACCGACCGAGTCGAAGCGCGCCAGCGATGCTTGCGCACGTTTGATGGTGTCATCGTCCAGATGCGAGATCAGCCGGTCGGCTGCTTGCCAGGCTTCGGCGTTGGTTTCGCGCACGATCACATGCAGACGAATGCCGAAGCGCACGGTACGCCCGAGTTTGGCGGCTTTGGCGCGCACTTGTTCGATCTTCTCGGCCACCGCGGCTGGCGGCTCGCCCCAGGTCAGCACCATCTCGACCTGTTCGGCGGCCAGATCCTGCGCCGCTTCCGAGGAGCCGCCGAAGTACAGCGGCGGACGCGGTTGCTGGATCGGCGGATAGAGCAGTTTGGCGCCCTTCACGCTGATGTGTTCGCCGTCGTAATCGACGGTTTCACCTTCCAGCACCCGACGCCAGATGCGGGTGAATTCCACCGAGGCTTGATAGCGTTCTTCGTGGTTGAGGAACAGACCATCACCGGCCAACTCTTCCGGGTCACCGCCGGTCACCAGGTTGAACAGCGCACGACCGCCGGACAGACGATCCAGGGTCGCTGCCTGTCGCGCCGCCACCGTCGGGGAAATGATCCCGGGGCGCAGGGCGACAAGGAATTTCAGACGCTGGGTCACCGGGATCAGCGACGCGGCGACCAGCCACGAGTCCTCGCAGGAACGGCCGGTGGGAATCAGCACGCCGCCAAAGCCCAGACGATCCGCCGCTTGCGCGACCTGTTGCAGATAACCGTGGTCAACGGCGCGGGCGCCTTCGGCGGTGCCAAGGTAATGGCCGTCGCCGTGGGTAGGCAGGAACCAGAAGATGTTGAGGCTCATGGAGTGGTCTCCTTGGGGATTCGATTTACTGGGCTTGGGTAACCGAGCTTTGGGCCACAGCGGCCGGTGGTGTCCAGATCACATCCTTGATGCTCAACGGCTTGGGAATCAGCTTGAGCTGGTAGAAGGTGTCGGCGATTTTCTGCTGTGCGGCGACCACCTCCGGGGTCAGGAACAACGCACCGTAGCCCTGGCGTTTCACCGAGGTCAGGGTGATGTCCGCCGGCAGGCCGAGCAGCGGCGCGACCTGCTGGGTCACGTCTTCAGGGTTGGCTTTGGACCACTCGCCGACAGCGCGCACTTCTTCGACGAGGGTCTTGATCACCTCGGGATTTTTCTGTGCGTAAGGTTTGGTCGCGAGGTAGAACTGATGGTTGTCGACGATGCCTTTACCGTCACGCAGAGTGTGCGCTTGCAGCTGTTGCTCGGCAGCAGCCTGGTACGGATCCCAGATTACCCAGGCATCGACGCTGCCACGCTCGAACGCGGCGCGGGCATCGGCCGGCGGCAGGAATACGGTCTGGATATCGGAGTATTTGAGGCCGGCGTCTTCCAGTGCGCGCACCAGCAGGTAGTGCACGTTGGAGCCTTTGTTCAGGGCGACTTTCTTGCCCTTGAGATCCGCTACCGATTTGATCGGCGAGTCTTTCGGTACGAGGATCGCTTCGCTGTTCGGCGCTGGCGGTTCGTAGGCGACGTAAAGCAGATCAGCGCCCGCTGCTTGGGCAAACACTGGCGGAGTCTCACCGGTCACGCCGAAGTCGATCGAGCCGACGTTCAGGCCTTCGAGCAGTTGCGGGCCGCCGGGGAATTCAGTCCATTGCACGTCCACGCCTTGGGCGGCCAGACGCTTTTCCAGCGTGCCTTTGGCCTTGAGCAGCACCAGCGTGCCGTACTTCTGGTAACCGATCCGTAATGTCTCGGCTTGAGCTTGAGTAATGGCGCCGAAGGACACAGCCGCAGCAAACAGAGCGACCAGACCACGACGCAAAAATACAGTGCGCATAGCGCTCTCCTTTTTGCTGTTGGGTTTTGGCTGCACCTGCTTGGCCGTTAGCGGCTGAGTAAGGTGAGTGGAGCAAATTCGGGTAAGGCTCAAATGCTCCAGCGAGCACTCAATAAACGTTCATTCAACAGGCCCGGCTCCAGCGGTTTCGGCCGGCGAGCCATGGCACTGACAAACTGATCCAGCGCTTCATGCAGACGCTGTTCCAGCGCTGGCGCCAGTTGCGCCTGGGCGCTGCCTTCGCCGTAAGCGATCTGGCTGTCCTCGGCAAAAATCCCTTGAAGCATTTCCTGGGCTTTCAATGCCGACAGCACGGGCTTGAGCGCGTAATCGACCACCAGCATGTGGGCGATGCTGCCGCCGGTGGCCATCGGCAGAACAATCTTGTGGTTCAAGGCGCGTTCGGGCAGCAGATCGAGTACGGTCTTCAGCGCCCCGGAAAACGACGCCTTGTACACCGGCGTGGCGATCAGCAGACCGTCAGCGTTTTCAATCTGCGCCAGCAGGTCGAGCACCTTCGGGCTGTCGAAGCGGGCGTGGAGCAAATCTTCGGCCGGGAAGTCCCGCACCTGATAACTCACCACTTCCACCCCTTGCGCCTGCAACCAGCGTTGCGAGCGCTCAAGCAACACTCCTGAGCGGGAGCGCTGGCTGGGACTGCCACCGAGTGAGACGACCAGCATTGAGACAATTCCTTAAGCGTTACAGGCGATTCGCGGGTTGCGATCTCGCTTCGATGGGAGTGACCTTACCAGCTGATTTATATATCCATAAATCATATTTATTCATTTGGTTATGCGTTTAAGAGATATGCGATTTGCTTTGTTCCGGGCAAAAAAACAGGCCGTGAAAACGGCCTGAAATCCCCTGCTTTGTGGTTCCGTGGTGGCTGGACTAACGCCATCGCGAGCAGGCTCACTCCTACAGGGGAACGCATTTCAAATATAGGAGTGAGCCTGCTCGCAATGTCGGTGGTGGCTACACCGCCAATCTCACTGATTCACTTATTCGGCTGCGGCGTCAGGCGCAGGTATGGTTTCACCGCGCGATAGCCTTTGGGGAAGCGCCGCTTGATCTCTTCCTCGTCCTTGAGCGACGGCACGATCACCACCTCTTCACCGTCCTGCCAGTTGGCCGGAGTTGCCACCTTGTAGTTGTCGGTGAGCTGCAGCGAATCGATCACCCGCAGGATCTCGTGGAAGTTGCGCCCGGTGCTCGCCGGATAGGTGATGGTCAGGCGGATCTTCTTGTTCGGATCGATCACGAACAGCGAACGCACGGTCAGGGTGTCGTTGGCGTTCGGGTGTATCAGGTCATAGAGGTCGGAAACCTTGCGATCGGCATCGGCCAGGATCGGGAAGTTGACGATCGTGTTCTGGGTTTCGTTGATGTCTTCGATCCACTTGTGGTGCGAGTCCACTGGGTCGACCGACAGCGCGATGGCTTTGACGCCGCGCTTGGCGAACTCATCCTTGAGCTTGGCGGTGAAGCCCAGCTCGGTGGTGCATACCGGGGTGAAGTCGGCCGGGTGGGAGAACAGCACGCCCCAGCTATCGCCCAGCCACTCGTGGAAACGAATCTTGCCGGCGCTGGAATCCTGTTCGAAGTCGGGGGCGATGTCGCCGAGTCTGAGGCTCATGGTGCTGCTCCTGATGAGTTGTTGGAGAACTCAACTGTAGCTCGGGATTCGACATCATGAAAAAGAATAAATAAGCAGATATTTAGAATTTAAATGAATATTAAACATCGTTCACTGGACGCTCGCCCGCATCGCGACGAACATCGCCCTCAAGGTTCGAGAAGGCCTTGAGTAGCTGCAAAAGAGGGAATTTCGGAACAGGCTTACGGGGGTGAGCCTGACCCGAAAATGCAAAAGCCCCGTCCGGCGCGATGCCGGACGGGGCTTTTTTACATCAGCGAATCGAGACGCGCTATTACAGCAGCGGGATCGAGTAGCTGACGATCAGGCGGTTTTCATCCTGGTCGCGCTGACCTGGGACGTCGTTGCGCCAGGTAGCGTTTTTCCACATGAAGCCCAGGTTTTTCGCCGGGCCTTCAGGGATCACGTAACCGACGGTCAGGTCGCGTTCCCACTCGGAAGCGCCGGTGCCGTTTTCACGACGGTTGGAGCCAACGGTGTCGATATCGTCGCCGCGCAGGTAGACCACACCGGCAGTCAGGCCTGGCAGGCCGACTTTGGCGAAGTCATACGAGTAGCGTGCTTGCCAGGTTTTCTCGCCGGCACGACCGAACTTCTGGATCTGCATGTCGGTGATGGTGTAGTTCGACGAACCGTCGCCCTGGTTCAGCCAAGGGAAGTCGGAGCTGCCGTTGGAAACCTGGTAGCCGCCACCGAAGGTGTGGCCTTCAACGGTGTACAGGAACAGGCCGCTGTACAGATTGTTGTCGATCGGACCTTTGCCGCTGACGTTGCCGACGTAGTTACCGTTGCCGAAGTAGGCTGCGGTGTTGCCGTTGGCGCCGTCGTCGCTGCTGTGGAAGTAGCGGAAGTCAGACTTCAGCACGCCCGGGCCGATTGCCCAGTTGTGAACCAGACCCAGGAAGTGTTGCTTGTAGAAGTCTTCCAGGTTGCCGTAGTAGTACTGGGCAGTCAGGTCCTTGGTGATTTTGTAGTCACCACCGGCGTAGTAGAACTTGTTGCTGTTGGCAACGCGAGCGTTCGCACCACCAACGGACAGGTTCTCGTTGTTGCTGGAGTTACGACCTTTCACTGCTTCGATCTGACCAGCGACCAGGGTCAGGTCCTTGATCTCGCCGGAAGTGATCTGGCCACCCTGCCAGGTTTGTGGCAGCAGACGACCGTCGTTTGTCACGATGACCGGGTTCTTCGGCTGCAGGGTACCCAGCTTCAGTTCGGTCTGGGAGATCTTGGCCTTGGCGGTCAGGCCCAGGCTCGAGAAGTTATCAACAGCTTCGCCGTTGGACTTGCTCGGGAACACAGTGCCACCGTAGGAAGTCGAGGTTGCACCGTTGGTGCCGCCGCCCGAATCCAGGCGCACGCCCAGCAGGCCGATGGCGTCGATACCGAAGCCTACGGTGCCTTGGGTGTAACCGGAGATGAAACGCAGATCGAAGCCTTGGCCCCATTCTTCGTTCTTGTTCTGCGCGCCAGCCGCTTTGGTGCCGGAGTCACGGTTGTCAGTGTTGATGTAGAAGTTGCGCAAGCCCAGAGTGGCCTTGCTGTCTTCGATGAAACCGGCGGCGCCTGCCTGCTGCGCCATAACCCCTACGGCCACAGCCAGGGCCAAGGTGGACTTGTTCATGTAAAGCTCCTCTCGTTTCTAATTCTTGTGTTCCTGGCCCGGGGTCTGATGCCCTGGATCCTAAGATGCGCGATTAGCGCCAGACCGTGACTGACAAGTCAATCGTAACCTTGTGTGTCTACGACCAAGGTCTAATCGCAGTGATTTGGTCCGTGCAGAGTAAAGATTTCCTGATAAACCCAAAAAGAATTTATTCATTCTTTTTCATATCATTCGGGAATATGGCCACTATCTAGCCATCTTCGCCCGGATACAACGTATCGGCGACTAAGCTCATTCCTAAATGGTATTTGTTAGCCTTTTTTTATATCGATTAGCTTTGGCGCAACCCCAATTCGTCAAACCCTATCGAAAAGGCGACGCCATGATGGCTAAACGCGCACTATCTAGTCAATTTGTTACAGTTTGTGTGTCAGCACTGATTTGTTTTTCCGCGCACGCTGGCAACCTCACCATCGGTTATCAAACCGGGATCGACCCCAGCAAAGTCCCCCAGGCCGACGGTACTTACGAAACAACCATCGGCCAGAAGATCGACTGGCGACGCTTCAATAGTGGCCCGGAAGTTGTGACAGCCATTGCCTCCGGCGATGTGCAGATCGGCAACCTCGGTTCCAGCCCGTTGGCCGCCGCGGCTTCGCGAAACCTGCCGATTGTTGCCTTTATTGTTTCGGCGCAGATCAATGCCGCCGAAGCCTTGGTGGTGCGCAATGGCAGCGGGATCAACACCCCGCAGGACCTGGTCGGCAAGACCATCGCCACGCCCTTTGTTTCCACCTCCCACTACAGCTTGCTCGGCGCACTCAAGCACTGGGGTCTGGACACCAGCAAAGTCAAAGTGGTGAACCTGCAGCCGGCGGAAATCGCAGCAGCCTGGAAGCGTGGGGATATCGATGGCGCGTTCGTCTGGTCGCCGGCGCTGGGGGAAATCCGCAAGACCGGCAAGACCCTGACCGATGCCGCTCAAGTCGGCCAATGGGGCGCACCGACCTTCGAAGTCTGGGTCGCGCGCAAGGATTACGCCGAGAAGCATCCTGACGTCGTCGCGAAGTTTGCCAAAGTCACGCTGGATTCATTTGCCGATTACGCAGCGCATAAAGACAGCTGGACGGCTGACTCGGCGCCGGTTCAGAAAATCGCCAAACTGACCGGTGCCAATGCCGCCGATGTACCGGAACTGCTGGCCGGTTCAGCCTTCCCGGATGCCAAGGCACAGCAATCCACCGCACTGCTGGACGGCGGCACGGCCAAGGCGATTGGTGAGACGGCGAAGTTTTTGAAGGAACAAGGCAAGGTCGAGACGGTGCTGCCGGACTACTCGCCGTACGTCAGTGCGAAGTTTGTAACCGAAAACAATTGAATAGGTGGCGAGGGGATTCATCCCCGATGGACTGCGCAGCAGTCCCCTGCTTTTGCTGAAGCGGGGGCCGCTGCGCGGCCCATCGGGGATGAATCCCCTCGCCACAAAAGTCCTTCGCTAATCTTCAGAGGGTCTTTTCGAAGATCTTCGAGTTACGCTGATAGTTGTACAGCGACGCCCGCGCCGCCGGCAGGCGCTCGACGCTGCTAGGTTCGAACCCGCGCTCGCGGAACCAGTGCGCCGTGCGGGTGGTGAGGACGAACAGGGTTTTCAACCCTTGCGCCCGGGCACGGGTCTCGATGCGCTCCAGCAGCTCATCGCCGCGACCACCGTGGCGATACTCCGGATTCACCGCCAGGCACGCCAGCTCACCGGCATCCGAATCGGCAATCTGGTACAGCGCCGCACAGGCGATGATCATCCCTTCGCGCTCGACCACGCTGAACTGCTCGATCTCGCGCTCCAGCACCTCGCGCGAACGACGTACCAGAATCCCCTGCTCTTCCAGCGGACTGATCAAATCGAGCAAACCACCGACGTCTTCAATCGCCGCCTCGCGCACCAGCTCGAATTGCTCTTGCGCGACCAGTGTGCCGCCACCGTCGCGGGTGAACAGTTCGGTCAGCAGCGCGCCGTCTTCGGCGTAGCTGACGATATGGCTGCGCGCGACACCGCCACGGCAAGCCTCGGCAGCAGCATCCAGCAGTTCCGCCTGATAGTTATTGCCCAGACGCGCCAGATGCGCAGGCACCTGTTGCGGACGCAGTTCGCGCACCAGTTTGCCGTTCTCGTCGATCAGACCGAGGTCGGCGCCGAACAGCAGCAGCTTGTCGGCACCGAGGTCGATGGCGGCGCGGGTGGCGACGTCTTCGCAGGCGAGGTTGAAGATTTCCCCGGTCGGCGAGTAGCCCAGCGGCGACAGCAGCACGATCGAACGCTCGTCGAGCAGACGATTGATGCCTTTGCGATCGACCCGGCGCACTTCACCGGTGTGGTGATAGTCGACGCCTTCAAGCACGCCGATCGGCCGCGCGGTCACCAGGTTGCCGCTGGCCACCCGCAAGCGCGAGCCCTGCATCGGCGACGAGGCCATGTCCATCGACAGCCGCGCTTCGATAGCGATGCGCAGCTGACCGACCGCGTCGATCACGCACTCCAGCGTCGCCGCATCAGTGATGCGCATGCCGTGGTGGTAGTGCGGGGTCAGGCCGCGCGCAGCGAGGCGGGTTTCAATCTGCGGGCGCGAACCGTGGACCAGCACCAGGCGCACGCCGAGGCTGTGCAGCAGCACCAGGTCGTGGACGATGTTGCCGAAGTTCGGATGCTCCACGCCGTCGCCGGGCAGCATGACGACGAAGGTGCAGTCGCGGTGGGCATTGATGTAAGGGGACGCGTGACGAAGCCAATTGACGTATTCGGGCATGAACCTGGGCCTGTAATAAATAGCAGCCGAAAAAAGGGCGAAACGGAAAACGCACAGCGGGCTGATGGTTATCGTCGGAACAGGCTTGGCGACACGCGCGCTCTCCTCATGAATACGGGTTGGGGTGCTGGCAATTTACAGCGTTTGATCTGACAAAACACCGTCCCCCTGTGGGAGCGGGCTTGCTCGCGAAAGCGGTGAGTCAGTCGACATCGATATACCTGATACACCGCTTTCGCGAGCAAGCCCGCTCCCACAGGTGGACATCATCGTTTGTCCGGGTTCAGGCAGTAATGTTCAATCAACTGCCGCAATAGATGCACGGTAGGCTGCAAACGTGACATTTCAAGGTATTCGCCGGGCTGGTGTGCACAGGCGATGTCGCCGGGGCCAAGCACGATGGTTTCGCAGCCAAGGCGCTGAAGATAAGGCGCTTCGGTGCCGAACGCTACTGCTTCGGCACTGTGGCCGGTGAGCTTTTCAGCAATGCGCACCAATTCGGTGTCTTCGGCCTGCTCGAATGGCGGCACTTCCGGGAACAACGGCTGGTAGTCGATCTTCACCTGATGACGTTCCGCAACCGGATTGAGCTTGCGCAGGATTTCCGCACGCAGGACTTTCGGGTCCATGCCCGGCAACGGGCGCAGATCGAACTCCAGCGAACACTGGCCGCAGATGCGATTCGGATTGTCGCCGCCATGAATACAGCCGAAGTTCATGGTCGGTTGCGGCACGCTGAACTGCGGGTTGTTGAATTCACGCTGCCATAGCAGACGCAAACCGCGCAGTTCGCCAATGGCATCGTGCATCGCTTCGAGGGCGCTGTGGCCCAGACGCGGATCCGACGAATGGCCGCTCTGCCCGAGGATATCGATGCGCTCCATCATGATTCCCTTGTGCATGCGGATCGGTTTGAGCCCGGTCGGCTCGCCGATCACCGCCGCACGGCCCAGTGGCTTGCCGGCCTCGGCCAGCGCCCGGGCACCGGACATCGAGCTCTCTTCATCACAAGTGGCGAGGATCAGCAGCGGTTGCTTGAACGGTTGCTCGAGCAGCGGCTGCACGGCTTCGATGATCAGCGCGAAAAAGCCCTTCATGTCGCAACTGCCCAGGCCAACCCAGCGACCATCGACTTCGGTGAGTTTCAGCGGATCGGTCTGCCACAGCGCATCGTCATAAGGAACGGTATCGCTGTGCCCGGCCAGGACCAGGCCGCCGGGGCCACTGCCGAAACTGGCGAGCAGGTTGAATTTGCCGGGGCTGACCTGCTGGATATCGCAGCTGAAGCCCAGATCACCCAGCCAACCGGCGAGCAAATCGATCACCGCCCGGTTGGACTGATCCAGGCTCGGTTGGGTGCAACTGACCGACGGTGCGGCGATCAGTGCCGCGAACTGGTCTTGCATGGATGGCAAAGGCATCGCTGACTCCAACTCCCGATTTGAAGTCCATCATAGAGCCATCCGGCGCTCGGAATAAACCGCCGCAGGGCGTAGGAAGTTTGAGTCCTGTACACTGCACGGCCTTGGCAGCCACACATTCCCCCGGCTGCGCTCCCGATCCTGGATTTTCCGGCCATGCAGAAAGAAACCGAAATCAAACTCCGCGTCAGCCGCGAAACCCTCGCTGCCCTGCGCGAGCACCCGCTACTGAAAAAACGCAACAAAAATGGCTGGGAACGCCGTGAGTTGATGAACCAGTACTTCGACACCCCCGAGCGCGATCTGGCTCAGGCCAAAGTCGCCCTGCGTCTGCGCAAGGACGGTGACGAAGTGATTCAGACCCTCAAGACCCGCGGCCAGAGCGTGGCCGGTCTGTCCGAGCGTAATGAGTACGACTGGAAATTGCCCAAAGCCAAGCTCGACGTGAAGAAACTCGACGGCGAATGCTGGCCCGAGTCGCTGGCCGAGCTGGACAAGAAAACCCTGAAGCCGATCTTCACCACCGATTTCGTCCGCGAGCGCGCGGAAATCGCCTGGGGCCGCGGCAAGGCCAAAGTGGTGATCGAAGCCGCGCTGGACCTCGGTCACGTGGTGGTCGGCAAACAGAAAGAAGAAATCTGCGAGCTGGAGCTGGAGCTGCGCGAAGGCGAGCCGGCTGCGCTGCTGGAGCTGGCCGCCGAACTGGCCGAAACCCTGGCCTTGATGCCGTGCGACATCAGCAAGGCCGAGCGCGGCTACCGTCTGTACGACGCCAACAGCTACTCGCTGAGCCTGCCGGCGCCGCAACTGACCCCGGAAACCCAACTCGACGACGCCTTCGCCGCATTGGCCTGGCACTTGCTCGGCAG
Source organism: Pseudomonas sp. AM14(2022) (assembly GCF_036346455.1). Taxonomy (NCBI): domain Bacteria; kingdom Pseudomonadati; phylum Pseudomonadota; class Gammaproteobacteria; order Pseudomonadales; family Pseudomonadaceae; genus Pseudomonas; species Pseudomonas sp. AM14(2022). The sequence continues at coordinate 518,494 of NZ_JAOTNY010000001.1, read as the reverse complement.
CAGCCAGCGTCTGGCCGAACAATATCGCTTCAACGGCCACTGGCGCCTGCTGCAGGACTGGGTCGAGAACCTCGCGGAAATGCGCGCCCTGCTCAGCAGCCTCGGCCAGGCCGCACCGCGTCCGGCCACTCACGACCTGCGCGTGGCGCTGGATGCACTGCTGGAAGACTGGCGTCCGCTGGTGCAGGTCGGTATCGAAGACGAAGACGTACGCAAGGCCGCGCCGGAGCAATTCCTCGAAGAACTGGAAGACCCACGCTGGGGCCTGTTCTCGCTGACTGTTTCGCGCTGGCTGCTGGCCCGCACCTGGGCCGCCGAGCGCAACACCCGCGGCAATCGTCAGGGCGCCGCGCAACTGCACAGCTGGCTGCCGCGCATGCTCGGCGAAGAAGCCACGTCCCTGCAACTGCAGCGCTATCAGCAGCAGCCGGAAGATCTGGCCGAGCAACTGCCGCGCATCGAACGCATCCAGGTCTGGCTGCACCATGCGCGTAACGTGCTGGAGATCGCGGAAATGGATCGCCTGTACGGCGAGCTGAACAAACTGGCGCAACTGGCCAACGAGCCGACGATCACTGACGAACTGCTCGATGCGCGCAAGCAGCAGGCGATTGCGGTTTATCAGAATCGTGCGTGGAAAATGCTGCTGCGCATGTGATGCTCAGCAACACCTGAAAACTGTGGCGAGGGAGCTTGCTCCCGCTCGAGGCCGAAGGACTCCCAATTCCTGCAATTGCAGATTTTGGGGCCGCTTCGCAGCCCAGCGGGAGCAAGCTCCCTCGCCACAGAGGCATCAGCGCAAAACTGGCAGGCTGGTCGTGGACTTGATCTCCGACAGCGCCACAATCGAGTTCACCTCCTGAATCCCTGGCACCAGCGACAGCTTTTCGAAGAAGAATCGCTCATACGCCTCGATGTCCGCCGCGACAATGCGCAACAGAAAATCCACCGCGCCCATCAACACATAACACTCCAGCACTTCCGGAAAGCCGCGAATCGCCTCGGTGAATTCGGTGAAGTTCGAACGCCCGTGGGCGTTGAGTTTGATCTCGGCGAAGATCTGCGTGTTCAGGCCGATCTTCTTGCGATCAAGCAAGGTCACCTGCCCGCGAATGATCCCCTCCTCCTTCATCCGCTGAATCCGCCGCCAGCACGGCGACTGCGACAGTCCCACCTGCTCGGCGATCTGCGCGCTGGACAGTGACGCGTCCTCTTGCAGCAAGGCGAGAATCCGCCGGTCGTAACTGTCCAGCTCGCTATGCATAATCAATCCTCAAAATGATCATTTTGCGAATCGTTCCAGTCGAGCAATCCGCGAATCCGCTCATCTTAGACAAGAAATGCCCGACACCGAATGTAAAAATTCCTCCACTGACTCTGGAGACCGGACATGCCTCACCTCGAAGCCGTGAATACCCCCGCGCCCCGCGCCGATGTGTGGAACGTCAACAACGCGCACTGCTGCGCGCGTTATCAACTGCTTGCCGAGGCCGAGCCGGATCTGTTGGTGCGGGTGCTGAATCTGTTTGCGCTGCAATTCCTCACGCCGCAACAGGTCCACGTCGAGCGGCTCGACGATCTGCTGTCGATCGATATCGTCATTGATGGTCTGAGCTGGCATCGCGCCCAGGTGATTGCGGAAAAACTTCGTAACCTGATCAGCGTCTGCTCGGTGAACCTGCAAGACGCCGACACGGCGTGGGCTGCGCCGGCCCAGGCGTCCGGCTGACAAATCCGGCAACGGCTTTGTCGGGTAGTGGCCCAACAGTCTGCGGGGCCACGACTATCCTTTGCGCACAGTCGTTCAAAAGGAGCCCGCATGTCCGTTCAACTCGCCACTCAGGACCGCTGGCTGGATCTCAACGATGTGTTGCGTGAGCTGGTCGCCCAGGGCTTTATCAGCCAGGACTCGGCGGAGCAGGCGCTCAACGCCCGGCGCCGCCATGCGACCCACGGCCAGCAACATCCGCTGGAGTTCATCGCCAGCCAGCAACTGGATGACCTCAGCCGTCCGGGCAAACATCTGGACCTGGAAAGCCTGACCCTGTGGCTGGCGCAGCAGGCCGGCCAGCCGTACATGCGCATCGACCCGTTGAAGATCAACGTTGCGGCGATCACCCCGCTGATGTCCTACGCCTTTGCCCAACGCCACAAGATTCTCGCGGTGGCGGTCGACCGCGACGCCGTGGTCGTCGCCAGCGCCCAGCCCTACGTCACCGGTTGGGAGGCTGACCTGACCCACGTGCTGAAGCTGCCGATCAAACGGGTGGTCGCCAACCCGGTGGACATCCAGCGCTTCAGCGTCGAATTCTTCCGCCTCGCCAAATCGGTCAGCGGCGCCAACAACGCCGATCAGCAAAACGGCAACCTCGGCAACTTCGAACAACTGCTCAACCTCGGCGCCAGCGATCAGGAGCCGGACGCCAACGACGCGCACATCGTCAACATCGTCGACTGGCTGTTCCAGTACGCCTTCCAGCAGCGCGCCAGCGATATCCACATCGAACCGCGCCGCGAACAGGGCACCGTGCGTTTCCGCATCGACGGCGTGCTGCACAACGTCTATCAATTCCCGCCGCAGGTGACCATGGCGATCGTCAGTCGCCTGAAAAGCCTCGGGCGGATGAACGTCGCCGAGAAGCGCAAACCCCAGGACGGCCGGGTCAAGACCAAAACCCCGGACGGCGGCGAGGTGGAGCTGCGGCTCTCAACGCTGCCCACCGCGTTTGGCGAAAAAATGGTCATGCGGATCTTCGACCCGGAAGTGCTGCTCAAGGACTTCGATCAGTTGGGCTTTTCCGCCGACGACCTGCGCCGCTGGCAGGACATGACCCGCCAGCCTAACGGCATCATTCTGGTCACCGGACCAACCGGCTCGGGCAAGACCACCACGCTGTACACCACGCTGAAGAAACTGGCGACGCCGGAGATCAACCTCTGCACCATCGAAGACCCGATCGAAATGGTCGAGCCGGCATTCAACCAGATGCAGGTGCAGCACAACATCGACCTGAGCTTCGCCGCCGGCGTGCGTGCGCTGATGCGGCAAGACCCGGACATCATCATGATCGGCGAGATCCGTGACCTGGAAACCGCAGAAATGGCGATTCAGGCGGCACTCACCGGCCACCTGGTGCTGTCGACCCTGCACACCAACGATGCCCCCAGCGCGATCAGTCGGCTATTGGAACTCGGCGTGCCGCACTATCTGATTAAAGCCACGGTGCTCGGGGTCATGGCCCAGCGTCTGGTGCGCACCCTGTGCCCGCACTGCAAGGCGCCGCTGACGCTGGAAGAGGAAGACTGGCAGACCCTGACCCGCCCATGGCAGGCGCCGCTGCCGGGCAATGCGCAATGGGCGATCGGCTGCCTGGAGTGCCGCGACACCGGTTATCGCGGGCGCGCCGGGGTCTACGAAATCATGCAGTTGAGCGATAGCCTCAAAGCGCTCATCACCCCGGACACCGACCTCACTGCCATCCGTCGCCAAGCCTTCAAGGAAGGCATGCGCAGCCTGCGCCTGTCGGGTGCGCAGAAGGTCGCGGCGGGGCTGACCACCCTCGAAGAAGTGCTGCGGGTGACACCGCAGAGCGAGCAGAAATAGGCCACTACGGAACCGGATTGGCGAATCGTTATCCAACGCCGTAGTTAACCCCCAGGAGTCACTCAATCATGCGTCTCAAACTTGCTGTCGCCACCCTTGCCTTGCTGTCCCTTCCCGTTGGTTCAGCGATGGCCGACAGCTTTTGGCGTAACGTCATTTCGTCCGGCGCCACCACCGGTTCGACCTACCTGACCTTCAAGGATCACAAGCTGATCGTTGCCGCACAGGACGATGCGGGTAGCTTCGTCGCCAGCGATGGCGGCATCCGTGGGCCGTACCTTGAAGCGGCGATGCAGAAAGTCCGCGCCGACAACCCGGGCCTGCAGGCCACGGACATGGAACTGGCGAATGCGATTCTGGCGAAGAACGCAGTGGCCTCCGAGTAAGCCCGGCGCCAACAAAAATGCCGCTCGATCGATCGAGCGGCATTTTTTTGCCCGTAATGTCGAATTCACCACGCCGCCCCCCTGTGGGAGCGGGCTTGCTCGCGAAGGCGGTGGGTCAGACACATGTATTTCTCTGACACGACGCCTTCGCGAGCAAGCCCGCTCCCACAATGGCTCTGCGGGTTGCCTGAAGATCAGCGGTAATCGTCTACCGGGACGCAGGCACAAAACAGATTGCGATCCCCATAGACGTTATCCACCCGATTCACCGCCGGCCAATACTTGTGCGCCTTGGTGTGCGCATCCGGGGTGATGCCCTGTTCGATGCTGTAAGGCCGCTCCCACACTCCAGTGACATCCGCCAGGGTATGCGGCGCGCGCTTGAGCGGGTTGTCTTCCGCCGGCCAGTTGCCGTTCTGCACTTCGGTGATTTCCGCGCGGATGCTCAGCATCGCGCCGATGAAACGATCGAGTTCGGCCTTGGACTCGCTCTCGGTCGGCTCGACCATCAGCGTACCCGGCACCGGGAAGGACATGGTCGGCGCATGGAAACCATAGTCCATCAGGCGCTTGGCGACGTCCTCTTCACTGATCCCGGTCTGCGCCTTCAACGGCCGCAGATCAAGAATGCACTCATGGGCCACCCGCCCGTTGCGCCCGGTGTAGAGCACCGGGAATGCGCCGGATAAATGCTGCGCCAGATAGTTCGCGGCGAGGATCGCCACTTCGCTGGCATCCGCCAGTTGCGGCCCCATCATCGCGATGTACATCCAGCTGATCGGCAAAATGCTCGCGCTGCCCCACGGCGCCGCGCTGACCGCGCCGTTCTGTGGCAGCGGGCCGTCAATCGGCACCACCGGGTGATTGGCAACGAACGGCGCCAGATGCGCGCGAATACCGATCGGCCCCATGCCCGGCCCGCCACCGCCGTGGGGAATGCAGAAAGTCTTGTGCAGGTTCATGTGCGACACATCGGCGCCGATGTCCGCCGGCCGCGCCAGCCCGACCTGCGCATTGAGATTGGCGCCGTCCATGTACACCTGCCCGCCGTGCTGGTGAATAACTTCGCAGATCTCGCTGATGCCTTCCTCGTACACACCATGGGTCGACGGATAGGTCGCCATCAGACACGACAACTTGTCCCCCGCCGCGGCAGCCTTGGTTTTCAGGTCGTCCAGATCGACGTTGCCGGCCTCGTCGCACTCGACGATGACCACGCGCATCCCGGCCATCTGCGCCGAGGCCGGGTTGGTGCCGTGGGCCGAGGACGGGATCAGGCAGATATCCCGCGCGCACTGCTGCCGGCTCTCGTGGTATTTGCGAATCGCCAGCAGCCCGGCGTACTCGCCCTGAGCGCCGGAGTTGGGCTGCATGCAGATCGCATCGAACCCGGTAATCGCGCACAACCAGCGCTCCAGTTCTTCGATCATCAAGGTGTAACCGAGCGCCTGTTCCCGTGGCGCGAACGGGTGCAGATTGGCGAACTGCGGCCAGGTGATCGGGATCATCTCGCTGGTGGCGTTGAGTTTCATGGTGCAGGAGCCCAGCGGGATCATCGACTGGTTGAGCGCCAGATCCTTGTTCTCCAGTTGCTTGAGGTAGCGCAGCATCTCGGTTTCACTGTGATGCGCGTTGAACACCGGATGGCGCAAGTAAGGCGTCTTGCGCTGCAGGTGGTCGGGAATGCCGGAAACCAGCGTTTCTGCATCGAGTTGCTCGACGTTCAAACCATGATCGGCACCGAGCAGCACATCGAACAGCTTCGCCACCGTGCTTTCATCGCACGTCTCGTCGAGGCTCAACCCCACTCGGCCACGGCCGAGAATCCGCAGGTTGATCTGCGCAGCCTTGGCGCTATCGATGATCGCGCTCTGCGCGCCGCCAACCACCAGCGTGAGGGTGTCGAAAAACTGTGCGTTGATCCTTTGGATGCCATGGCGCTCAAGGCCCGCCGCCAGGATGCAGGTCAAGCGGTGCACGCGCTGGGCGATGCGTTTCAAGCCTTGCGGCCCGTGATACACCGCGTAGCAACTGGCGATGTTGGCCAGCAGCACCTGCGCGGTGCAGATGTTCGAGTTGGCCTTTTCGCGGCGAATATGTTGCTCACGGGTTTGCAGGGCCATGCGCAACGCGACGTTGCCACGAGCGTCTTTCGACACGCCGATGATCCGCCCCGGAATCGCCCGTTTGTACTCCTCGCGGCTGGCAAAAAACGCCGCATGCGGGCCACCGTAGCCCATCGGTACGCCAAAGCGCTGGGACGAACCGAACACCACGTCCGCGCCCAGTTCACCCGGCGGTGTCAGCAGCAACAGGCTCAGCAGATCGGTGGCGACACACGCTAACGCCTGCTGCGCGTGCAACTGATCGATGACCGGACGCAGATCACGGATCTCGCCGTGAGTGTCGGGATACTGCAGCAACGCGCCGAACACCTGATGCTGGTTGAGGTTATCCACAGCGTCGATGATCAGCTCGAAGCCGAAACCTTCGGCGCGGGTCTGCACCACGGAGATGGTTTGCGGATGACAGTTCTCATCGACGAAAAACAGATTGCTCTTCGACTTCGCCACACGCTTGGCCAGCGCCATGGCTTCTGCAGCGGCGGTGGCTTCGTCGAGCAACGAGGCGTTGGCCAGTTCAAGCCCGGTGAGGTCGATGGTCAGTTGCTGGAAATTCAGCAGCGCTTCGAGACGGCCTTGGGCGATCTCCGGTTGATACGGTGTATAGGCGGTGTACCAGCCAGGATTTTCCAGCACATTGCGCAGGATGACCGTCGGCGTCAGCGTGCCGTGGTAACCCATGCCGATCAGGCTGGTCCAGACCTGATTCTGCTCGGCGTAGCTGCGCAGCTTGGCCAGTGCCGCCTGCTCATCAAGGGCCGGCGGCAAGTCCAGCGCCCGATTCAGGCGAATGCCCGGCGGCACCGTCTGCTCGATCAGTTCGACCCGGCTGCCCAGACCGAGGCTGTCGAGCATCGCCTGTTGCTCGGCGGCGTCGGGGCCCAAATGGCGGCGCAGGAAGGCTTCGGGGTCACGTAACTGGCTCAAGGATGGCAACTGGGACATGACGGGCTCTCTCTTGGCTGGCGCTCGGCGTCAATGCAACACGGTCAAACCAGCATAGCAGCCGATCCCGACGCGCACGGCTTGGCGGCAGAGGGGGTTCCGGGGCATGCTGTAGCGCCTGCATCAGGCGTCCAACCTTCGGATGATCCAATCCTCATGAACCAACTGCCGTTCCTGCCGTTTTCCAAACCTGTCATTGATGAAGCCACGATTGCCGCCGTCGGCGATGTGCTGCGTTCCGGCTGGATCACCAGCGGGCCGAAGGTCCAGGCCTTTGAAGCACAGTTGTCGGAATACTTCGGCGGACGCCCGGTGCGCACCTTCAACTCCGGCACCTGCACCATGGAAATCGCCTTGCGCATCGCCGGCATCGGGCCGGGTGACGAAGTGATCACCACGCCGATTTCCTGGGTCGCCACCGCCAACGTGATCCTCGAAGTCGGCGCCACACCAGTGTTTGCCGACATCGATCCGGTGACCCGCAACATCGATCTGGACCAGTTGGAAGCGGCCATCACCCCGCGCACCAAAGCGCTGATTCCGGTGTACCTCGCCGGTCTGCCAGTGGATATGGATCGGCTATATGCCATCGCGCGCAAACACAATCTGCGTATCGTCGAAGACGCCGCTCAGGCCCTGGGTTCGAGCTGGAACGGCCAGCGCATCGGCGCCACCGGCGATTTCGTGTCGTTCAGCTTTCAGGCGAACAAGAACGTCACCTGTTCCGAGGGCGGCTGCCTGGTGCTGAACACCCCGGAAGAGGCGCGGATGGCGGAGAAGTACCGCCTGCAGGGCGTGACCCGCAACGGCTTTGATGGTCTGGACGTCGATGTGCTGGGTGGCAAGTTCAACATGACCGACATCGCCGCCACCATCGGCCTCGGCCAGTTCGCCCATATCGAGGCGCTGACCGCCCATCGTCAGGAACTGGCCCGGCACTACTTCAAATGTTTTGGCGATGACTTTGAAGCGACTTATGGCGCCCAACTGCCACCGGCGGACTTTACCCAGAGCAACTGGCACCTGTTCCAACTGGTCCTGCCGGAGCGCAAGGACGGCTTGCCGGCCCGCGCCACGTTCATGGAGCAGATGCAGGCCAAAGGCATCGGCATCGGCTATCACTACCCACCGATTCACTTGCTGAGTCTGTACCGCGAGCGCGGTTTCAAGGAAGGCATGTTGCCAGTTGCCGAGCGCGTTGGACGCTTGATCGTGTCATTGCCGATGTTCACCACCATGACCAAGGACGACGTCGAGCGTTCGGTGGCGGCGGTGAAAGCGGTATTGCGCGACGCCTGATCGACGCCCACAAAAAAGCCCCGAGAGATCGGGGCTTTTGCAGTATCACACTCTGCTTATTCGCCGATGGCAGCCTTGTAGGCAGCGGCGTCCAGCAGCTTGTCCAGCTCGGCCTTGTCGCTTGGCTTGAGCTTGAAGATCCACGCACCGTACGGGTCGGAGTTCAGCAGTTCCGGAGAGCCGCTCAGATCTTCGTTGACCGCGATCACTTCACCGCCGACCGGGGAGTAGATGTCGGAAGCGGCCTTCACCGACTCGACAACACCTGCTGTATCACGGGCAGTAAACACTTTGCCGACTTCGGCCAGCTCAACGAACACCACATCGCCCAGCGCTTCCTGCGCGTGATCGCTGATGCCCACGGTAACGGTGCCGTCGGCTTCCAGGCGTGCCCATTCATGACTTTCGGCAAAACGCAGTTCAGCGGGGATATTGCTCATGCTCGGTGTCCTCAAGAAAATTGTCAGCGGTCAGGCCCGCCGGAAAAGGTCAGATCAAGGTTTTACCATGGCGCACGAAGGTCGGTTTGACCACTCGTACCGGATACCACTTGCCACGGATTTCCACTTCGGCGCGGTCGGCGGTAGCCATCGGTACACGCGCCAGGGCAATCGATTTGCTTAGCGTAGGAGAGAAACTACCACTGGTGATCTCTCCTTCGCCAACATCGGCGATACGAACCACTTGATGGGCGCGCAAAACACCGCGTTCCTCAAGCACCAGACCCACCAGTTTGTGCGCAACGCCGGCGGCTTTTTCCGCTTCCAGGGCCGAGCGACCGATGAACTGCCGCGAAGCCGGTTCCCAGGCGATGCTCCAGGCCATATTGGACGCCAGCGGCGAGACATCCTGATGAATGTCCTGGCCATAGAGGTTCATCCCGGCTTCGACCCGCAACGTGTCGCGGGCGCCGAGGCCGATGGGAGAAATGCCGGCACCGACCAGATCGTTGAAAAATCCCGGCGCCTGCTCGGCCGGCAAAGCGATTTCCAGGCCGTCTTCACCGGTATAACCGGTGCGGGCGATGAACCAGTCGCCATCGACTTCGGCTTCGAACGGTTTGAGGTGCTGGATCAGTGCGGCGCGGGACTGGGTCACCAGTTCGGCAATCTTCTGCCGGGCCTGCGGGCCTTGAATGGCGAGCATCGCCAGATCCTGACGCTCGTGCAGATGCACGTCGTAACCGGCGACCTGCGCCTGCATCCACGCCAGATCCTGGTCACGAGTGGAGGCGTTGAACACCAGACGATAACGGTCTTCGAGGCGATAGACGATCATGTCGTCGACGATGCCGCCACGTTCGTTGAGCATCGTGCTGTAGAGCGCGCGGCCGGGGCGATGCAGGCGTTCGACGTCATTGGCCAGCAAATGCTGCAGCCAGGCCTTGGCCTGGGGGCCGTCAATGTCGATAACGGTCATATGGGAAACATCGAACACCCCGCAATCGCGGCGCACCTCGTGGTGTTCCTCGACCTGCGAGCCGTAATGCAGTGGCATGTCCCAACCGCCAAAATCGACCATCTTCGCGCCGAGGGCGAGATGCAGGTCATACAGAGGCGTACGCTGTCCCATGGGTTTCTCCTTCCGGGCGTGGCGAAGGTGCGGACAGCCGCTGTACGGGGTGAAAGCCTCGAAATAGAAGGCTTTCAGCCGATTTCAGCGAACGGGTCTGTCAGACGAACCGCACCGAATGCCGCGCATTGTAGCCGCATGATTCAGGACTGACGACTAAGTGTTTCGGTGCGCCGAGCGGCGGATCAGGCCGATGACCGGTAACAGGCCGACCAACACCAGGGTCAGCGCCGGCAGCGATGCCCGCGCCCATTCCCCTTCACTGGTCATTTCGAAGATCCGCACCGCCAGCGTGTCCCAGCCAAACGGGCGCATCAGCAGGGTCGCGGGCATTTCCTTGAGCACATCGACGAACACCAGCAACGCCGCGCTCAGTGTGCCGGGCAGCAACAGCGGCAGATACACTTTGAAAAACAGTCGCGGCCCACTGACACCCAGACTACGTGCCGCTTCGGGCAATGAAGGCCGTATACGCGCCAGACTGTTTTCCAGTGGTCCGTAGGCCACCGCGATAAAGCGCACCAGATAGGCCATCAGCAACGCCGCCAGACTGCCCAGCAGCAGCGGCTTGCCGGCGCCGCCGAGCCAGCCCGAGAGCGGAATAATCAGTTCGCGGTCGAGATAACTGAATGCCAGCATGATCGATACCGCCAGCACCGAACCCGGCAGCGCATAACCAAGATTGGCCAGACTGACCCCGGAGCAGATCGCCGGGGTCGGCGCCAGACGTCGGGCAAACGCCAGCAGCAGCGCGACGCTGACGGTGATCAACGCCGCCATGCCGCCCAGATACAGGGTGTGCAGGATCAGCCCGGCATAACGCTCATCGAGATCGAAGCGCCCGCGCTGCCAGAACCATACGAGCAGTTGCAGCAACGGAATCACGAACGCGCAGGCAAACACCAACGTGCACCAGCCGGTCGCCGCGAACGCCTTTAGCCCGCGCAGCTGATACAACGCCTTGACCCTGGGGCGCTCGTTGCTCGCCCGGTTGGCGCCACGGGCGCGCCGCTCGCCATAGAGCACCAGCATCACCACCAGCAGCAACAGGCTCGCCAGTTGCGCGGCGCTCGGCAGGCTGAAGAAGCCGTACCAGGTCTTGTAGATGGCGGTGGTGAAGGTGTCGAAGTTGAACACCGACACCGCGCCGAAATCCGCCAGCGTCTCCATCAGCGCCAGCGCCACACCGGCGCCAATCGCCGGACGCGCCATCGGCAACGCCACCCGCCAGAACGCCTGCCATGGCGATTGCCCGAGTACTCGCGCCGCTTCCATCAGGCCTTTGCCCTGCGCAAGAAACGCGGTGCGCGCCAGCAAATAGACATAGGGATAAAACACCAGCACCAGTACCACAATCACCCCACCAGTGGAGCGCACTCGCGGCAAGCGCAAGCCGCTGCCGAACCATTCACGCAACAGGGTTTGCACCGTGCCGGCAAAGTCCAGCAGACCGACGAAAACGAACGCCAGCACGTAGGCCGGGATGGCGAACGGCAGCATCAGCGCCCAGTCGAGCCAGCGCCGTCCGGGGAATTCGCAGAGGCTGGTGAGCCACGCCAGACTGACACCGAGCAGCGTCACACCGACGCCAACGCCGAGCACCAGCGTCAGGGTGTTGCCGAGCAGGCGCGGCATCTGGGTTTCCCACAGGTGCGACCAGATCTGCTGATCGATGGTCTGCCACGACAGCAGCAGGACACTCAGGGGCAACAGCACCAGCGCGGCAATGGCGAGGACGATGGGGTACCAGCGGCGTTGGGCGGGGTGGGCCAAGGGGGTTCTCTGCAAGAGGGCCAACGCCCATTCGACGTCGACCACATGTTGTGGCGAGGGAGCTTGCTCCCGCTCGGCTGCGAAGCAGCCGCAGGAGATTAACAGTTCAATTCACGCCAGACGCAAGGGCGCCATGGGGTCGCTTCGCGACCCAGCGGGAGCAAGCTCCCTCGCCACAGAGGGCTCGCCGTGATGGCCGGCTCAGTTCCAACCCGCGCGATCCATCATGCGGATCGCTTCCGCCTGACGCTTGCCCGCCACTTCCACCGGCAAGGTGTCAGCGACGAACTGGCCCCACGCCGCCACTTCTTCCGAAGGTTTCACTGCCGGGTTGGCCGGAAACTCCTGGTTGACGTCGGCGAAGATTTTCTGCGCCTCAGGCGTGGTCATCCACTCCACCAGCGCCTTGGCGGCTTCCGGGTGCGGTGCATGCTTGGTCAGGCCGATACCGGACAGGTTTACATGCACGCCGCGATCGGCCTGATTCGGCCAGAACAGTTTCACCGGCAGGTCGGGCTTCTGCTTGTGCAAACGACCGTAGTAGTAGGTGTTGACGATGCCGACGTCGCACTGCCCGGCGTTGATCGCTTCCAGCACCGCGACGTCGTCGGAGAACACATCGGTGGACAGGTTGTTGACCCAGCCCTTGAGGATCTTCTCGGTCTTCTCGGCGCCGTGCACTTCAATCATGGTCGCGGTCAGCGACTGGTTGTAGACCTTCTTCGCCGTGCGCAGGCAAAGACGCCCTTCCCAGTCCTTGTCGGCCAGCGCTTCGTAGGTGGTCAACTCGCCCGGCTTAACGCGCTCGGTGGAGTAAGCGATGGTCCGCGCGCGCAGGCTCAGGCCAGTCCAGGCATGGGTGGACGAACGGTATTGCGCGGGAATGTTGGCGTCGATGGTCTTCGAGGTAAACGGCTGCAGGATGCCCATCTGTTCGGCCTGCCAGAGGTTACCCGCATCGACGGTGAGCAGCAGGTCGGCGGTGGCGTTTTCGCCTTCGGCCTTGATCCGCTGCATCAGCGGCGCTTCCTTGTCGGTGATGAACTTGATCTTCACCCCGGTTTTCGCGGTGTAGGCGTCGAACACCGGTTTGATCAGTTCATCGATACGCGAGGAGTAGACCACCACCTCGTCGGCGGCCTGGGCGGTGGTGCTGCCGATCAGGGTCAGGGCCAGTGCGGTCAGGAGACGCTTGGGTGCCAACATGGGAGTGATCTCTCGGTCGGAAAATGTGGGCCAAATGATAAGGACTCACATTTACCAGCTCAATCGAACACTTGGGCAAGGAGTTACCAGATGTTGCACAAGCTGAAATTCATGGCGTCGGCTCTGGCCCCTTCGCGAGCAAGCCCGCTCCCACCCTTGAAATGCATTCCAATGTGGGAGCGGGCTTGCTCGCGAAGGGGCCATCAGCCTCAAACAGATCTCAGGGTTTGGCCAGTACCGGCAGATCCCCGGTCAACCCCAGCGCCTCACGCACAAACAACGCCTTGGCCTCCGGCATCTGCTCCACCAGCTTCAACCCGGCATTGCGCAACCAGCGCAGCGGCAACGGGTCAGCCTGGAACAAGCGCTCGAAGCCCTCCATCGCCGCCATCAATGCCAGGTTGTGCGGCATGCGCCGACGCTCGTAACGACTCAGCACTTTCACGTCCGCCAGCCGTTCGCCGCGTTCCGCGGCTTGCAACAGCACTTCAGCCAGCACCGCCGCATCGAGGAAACCGAGGTTCACCCCCTGCCCGGCCAACGGGTGAATGGTGTGCGCCGCATCGCCGATCAGTGCCAGGCCTTCGGCCACATAGCGTTTGGCGTGGCGTTGACGCAAGGGCACGCACAGCCGTGGATCAGCACTGACGACTTCGCCCAGGCAACCTTCGAAGGCTCGCTCCAGCTCACGGCAGAATGCCGCTTCATCCAGCGCCATCAGGCGCTCGGCTTCACTCGGTGTGGTCGACCAGACGATCGAGCACCAGTCCTGCTGCCCGTCACGCTCCAGCGGCAGAAACGCCAGCGGCCCGTGATCGGTGAAACGCTGCCAGGCGGTCATCCGGTGCGGCCTGCTGCTGCGCACGCTGGTGACGATGGCGTGGTGCAGATAATCCCACTCGCGGGTAGCGACACCGGTCAGACGGCGCACCGCCGAATTGGCGCCATCCGCCGCAATCACCAGCGGCGCGCGCAACTGGCGACCGTCGGCCAGGGTCAGCAGCCAGTCGTCGCCGGAGCGGCGCATCTGTTCCAGCCGTGCGTTGGCCAGCATGCCCAGACCGCAGTCGTGCAAACGATCGAGCAAGGCATCCTGCACCACGCGGTTTTCGACGATATGGCCGAGCACTTCGGCATGCACACTGCTCGCCGAGAAGTGAATCTGCCCGGTGCCGCTGCCGTCCCACACGTGCATGTCGGTGTACGGGCTGCTGCGGCGCTTGGCGATGCCGTCCCAGACGCCAAGGCGTTCGAGTATCCGCTGGCTGGCCGCCGACAAGGCGCTCACTCGAGGTTCGAACGGCGCGGCGGCGTCGAACGGTTTGACGCTCAGCGGGCTGCCGTCGAGCAGCAACACTTCCAGGCCGCTGTCCTGCAACGCCAACGCGAGGGCGCTGCCGACCATTCCGGCTCCGACAATCAGCAGATCTGCGCGCATTTCCATGCTTTAAGCCTGTCTCGCTGGCGGCATGCGCCGCTCGTAAAAGGTTTTAGCGAGCGCGCCAGTTAGCGGCGCGCTGCTGAAAGTGAAAGTGCCGACCCGCCGCTCAAGCATCCGGCCGCGTCCCCAGCCCCATGGCCTGACGAGCAAACCAGCGCTTGGCCGGTGGCAACAGATCGAGACCGAGCAGGCCGATGTTGCGGCCCAGCGAGACCAGCGGCTGGGTGCTGCCGAACAGTCGGGTGACCTGATCGGAGAAGCCCACGGTGAGCTCCTGATCCAGACGCTGCCGCTCGCGATAGGCCTGCAAGGTGGCGAAGTCGCCCAGCGGTTTGTCGCTGGCGAGCAGTGCGGCAGCCAGCGCATCAGCATCCCGCAGGGACAGGTTGAAACCCTGCCCGGCAATCGGGTGCAGGCTGTGCGCGGCATTGCCGAGTACGGCCAGATGCGAGCGTACTTGCTCCTCGGCCTCGACCAGCGACAACGGATACAGATGCCGCGCGCCGACCTGTTTCAAGGTGCCGAGGCGGTAGCCGAACACGCCTTGCAGTTCGCTGAGGAAATCACGCTCGCTGAGGTCTGCCAGGCGTTGCGCATCCATGCCCAGGCGGGTCCAGACCAGTGCGCAACGGTTGTCCGGCAGCGGCAACAAGGCCATCGGCCCTTCGTCGGTGAAACGCTCGAAGGCCATGCCGTTGTGTGATTCGCTCGGGGTGATGTTGGCGATCAGCGCGCTCTGGTTGTACGGACGCTTGCGCACGTTGATGCCCAGTTGCTCGCGCAAACCGGAACGGCCGCCATCGGCGAGCACCGCCAGATCGCACTCGACGGTGGTTTCATCATTGAGGGTCAGGCGATAGCCGTCGGGCAGCGGCTCCATGCGCGTGACTTCCGCCGGGCAGCGCCAGCTGATAACGTCTTTGTCCAGGTGCTGCCACAGGCACTGGCCGAGCCAGGCGTTTTCCACCACGTAGCCCAAGGCCGGCACGCCCTCCTCCATCGCCGACAGACGAGCGGTGGAGAAGCGACCACGGTCGGACACGTGAATCTGTTTGATCGGCTCGGCGCGGCGGGAAATCTCCTGCCACACGCCCAGCCGTTGATAGATCTGCCGGGAACCGAAGGACAGCGCCGACGAACGTGCGTCGTAGCTCGGCTGCCAGCTGTCGCCGGGGGCGAACGGTTCGATCAGGACGATTTTCCAGCCGCGGGCCTTGGCCCCGGCCTGCAAGGCCAGCGCCAGACTGGCGCCGACCAGGCCGCCACCGATGATTGCCAGATTGACTCGACTCATGCCGCGTGTGTCCGTGCTTGCGCCATAAGCGCTTCGATTTCGGCAACGGTTTTCGGTACGCCGCTGGTCAATATTTCACAACCGGTCTTGGTCACTACCACGTCATCCTCGATGCGCACGCCAATGCCGCGCCATTTCTTCGCTACGTGCTGGTTGTCCGGGGAAATATAAATGCCCGGTTCCACGGTCAGCGCCATGCCGACCTCCAGCACCCGCCATTCGCCGCCGACCTTGTACTCGCCAACGTCGTGTACATCCATGCCCAGCCAGTGGCCGGCACGGTGCATGTAAAACGCTTTATAGGCTTCAGTCGCGATCAACTCATCGACCTCGCCTTGCAGGATTCCGAGCTTGACCAGGCCTGCGGTAATCACCCGCACCGTGGCTTCGTGCGCCTGATTCCAGTTTTTGTTCGGGGCGATTTCAGCGAACGCGGCTTCCTGCGAAGCCAGCACCAGTTCGTAGATCGCTTTCTGCTCGGCGGAAAACTTGCCGTTGACCGGCCAGGTGCGGGTGATGTCGCTGGCGTAGCAGTCGATTTCGCAACCGGCGTCGATCAACACCAGATCACCGTCCTTGAGCAGCGCGTCATTCTGCTGGTAATGCAGGATGCAACTGTTGCGCCCGGCGGCGACGATGGAACCGTAGGCCGGCATCTTCGCCCCGCCCTTGCGGAATTCGTAATCCAGTTCGGCTTCGAGGCTGTATTCGTACAGTCCCGGCCGGCTGGCCTGCATCGCCCGGATATGCGCCTGAGCGGAAATCCGTGCGGCTTCGCGCATCACCTTCACTTCTGCCGCCGATTTATACAGGCGCATGTCGTGCAGCAGATGATCCAGGGCAACGAATTCGTTCGGTGGCTGGGCGCCGAGGTGCGCCTTGGAGCGGATCACGTTGATCCAGTCCATCAGATGGCGGTCGAACTCCGGGTTGCTGCCCATCGCCGAATACACCCGGTCGCGGCCTTCGATCAGGCCCGGCAGGATGTCGTCGATGTCGGTAATCGGGAACGCGTCGTCGGCGCCGTAATCACGGATCGCGCCTTCCTGGCCGGCGCGCAGGCCGTCCCATAACTCGCGTTCGGCGTTGCGCTCACGGCAGAACAGTACGTACTCGCCGTGCTCGCGGCCGGGCATCAGGACGATGACGGCTTGCGGCTCGGGGAAACCGCTGAGGTACTGAAAGTCGCTGTCCTGACGGTAGACATGCTCGACGTCGCGGTTGCGGATCGCCACTGCGGCGGCAGGCAGGATCGCGATGCTGTTGGGTTCCATCTGCGCCATCAGGGCCTTGCGGCGACGGCTGTATTCCGCTTTGGGGATATGGGTCATGGGCAGATGGCTTTCCCTGGCACGCGATTAATGCAACGACGGCTTGGCGGCTGGCGGCACGTCGGCTTTCCTGGTTTCCGAGAACAGCAGCAGTGGCGCGACGCGCAGGTATTCCATGACTTCCATGTAGTCGCTTTCGCCGTCTTCGGATTCTTCCAGGGCGTCTTGCACTTGAGAGATCGCAGCCAGATCCTGCAGCACTTCGGTGGCTTCAGTGCTGAGCATGCTGCTGTCGCGGCAGTTCAGGCCGAAACCGCTGAGGAAGCCCTGGCACCATTGGCCCAGTGCGGCGGCGCGGTCGGCCAGGGGCGCGTCATCGGTCGGCAGCAGCAGAACGACGGTGACGTCGTCACCGGTCAACTCACCCTTGACCATCTCTTGCAGGCCGATCAGGGCGTTGCGGACGTTGTCCTGTGGCTCGTTTTCCAGAATTTCGGCGGCATCGATCAGCCACTCGTCGGCGTTGAAGCCGGCACCGGCGCAGCTGCGGCCGAGCAGCAGGCCGTGCAGTTCGGCAGGCGAGACGTTGTGGCCGCTGGTGGTCAGCAGGGTGGCAAAGGCTTGGTACGGGGAATTCGCAATGGTCATGGGCAGCTAGGCGCCAGACGGCGCTATGTCTAGAATGAAGGCCTTGTATCCTACATCGACAGACTCGCCAAGACTATTAAAGGCTGTCCGCCAGCTATCCCATCAGACAGACTCCGACCCAGTGGACACAATGGAAGACACCGACCTGCAAGCGCTGATGGCCAGACTCGAAAAGCTGATTAGCCGAGTCGAGCAACTAAAGAGTCAAAACGCACTCTTACTAGCTCAGGAAAAGACCTGGCGCGAGGAACGCGCTCACCTCATTGAAAAAAACGAAATCGCCCGGCGTAAGGTCGAATCGATGATTTCGCGCCTCAAGGCCCTGGAGCAAGACTCATGAGTTCAAGCAATAGCGTTACCGTGCAGATCCTCGACAAAGAATATTCGATCATCTGCCCCCAGGAAGAACGCAGCAATCTGGTCAGCGCCGCCCGCTACCTGGACGGCAAGATGCGCGAGATCCGCAGCAGCGGCAAAGTCATCGGCGCCGACCGTATTGCGGTAATGGCCGCGCTGAACATCACCCACGACCTCTTGCACAAAGAAGAGCGCCCGGACATCCAGGCCAGCGGCTCGACCCGTGAACAGGTGCGCGACTTGCTCGATCGTGTCGATCTGGTGCTGGCCGACGATCCGGACATCAGCAAGGGCTGATTCGCCAGGCCGCTTGAGGTATACTCGCGGCACTCCCTGGGGTGCTTGCCAGTTGACGATGTCCCTGAGCCGATTTGCACTACCCTGGAGGTTGCACGTTGGGCTGGTGTGCATGTCCGCCAGACGGAAAGCCTTAAAGTCTACTGCATCCTCCACCTTGAACTTTCGGGTTCAAGGGCTAAGTTGACAGCGGTTCATCCGGGGAGCCTGATTCGAATCCGATGCTGGTTTTTGCCGGCATCGGATTTTTTATGCGTGCGTTTTCGCCCTCACCTGCCGAAGCCGAACCATGACCGAACCTGCGCTGCTGCCCCGCCCGCAACTCCGCCGCCTGCTGCGCAAGGCGCGCCGCTCACTGACTCCCGGTGAACAGCGGCAGGCCGCCAAAGGCCTGTTCCGCCAACTGGCGCAAGACCCGCACTTTCGCCGGGCCAAACATATCTCTCTGTACCTGCCCACCGACGGTGAAATCGACCCGCGCCTGCTCCTGCGCGAAGCCCAGCGTCGCGGCAAAGCCACGTATCTGCCGGTGCTCAGCGCCTGGCCGCGAACCAAAATGGTGTTCCAGCGGATTCGCCCCGGAGAAAAGCTCAAGCCCAATCGCTTCCGTATTCTTGAGCCTCGGGCCAATCTGGCTCGTCAGCGCAAGATCTGGACCCTGGATCTGGTGCTGTTGCCACTGGTGGGGTTTGACGATGTTGGCGGACGTCTGGGGATGGGCGGCGGTTTCTATGATCGCAGCCTGGCGTACCTGGCCCGGCGCAAAAACTGGCGCAAGCCGACGTTGCTGGGCCTGGCCCATGAATGTCAGAAGGTCGAACGCCTGGCGCAGGCCAGCTGGGATGTACCGTTGCAGGGCACGGTCACCGATAAGGCGTGGTATTTCGCAGGATAGACGCCGCGCAGATCAGCGGCGTCGGGAAGGCAGTTTCAGCGTTTGAAAGCGGTCGACTGTTGAACCTGTTGCGCGACTTCAACCGGAGCATCGGTCTTGCTCGTCCACAGACTTTGCGCATAACCGGTGGTTACGACGCCAAGGCCGAACAAAATAACCAAAGTCCATAGCAAATCCGGTTTGCGTTTCATCGATTGCCCCCCTCAAGGCACATCATCACGATGACAGCAGCGGTTTCCGTTCGTAGGCCGTGCAGCAGCGTCAAGCTTTAAAGGCCGGCATTTTGCGACAACGTGAACCCGGGCGCAAATGCTGACGTCAACCGACCGTCGGTTTGTCATAAAATTGCCCGACAACCTGCCCAATCACCGCTTGAGGAGCAAAAGACATGGCCTATTGGCTGATGAAATCCGAGCCTGACGAACTCTCGATCAAGGATCTGGAGAAACTCGGCAAAGCGCGCTGGGACGGGGTTCGCAACTATCAGGCGCGTAACTTCCTGCGGGCGATGGCGGTGGGCGATGAGTTCTTTTTCTACCACTCCAGTTGCCCGGAGCCGGGTATCGCCGGAATCGGCAAAATAATCGAGGCGGCGTACCCGGATCCCACCGCACTGGAACCCGAGAGCCATTACTTCGACCCGAAGGCCACACCCGAGAAAAACGCCTGGAGTGCGATTGATGTGGCACACGTCGAGACGTTTGCCCGGGTGCTGAAGCTCGATTACCTGAAACAGCAGACTGCGCTGGCCGAAATGCCGCTGGTGCAGAAAGGCAGTCGCCTGTCGGTCATGCCGGTGACGGCCGAACAGTGGGCCGCCGTACTCGGTTTGCGCTGAGAACTCGCCGGTCACGGTTTTTACCGACAAAAGGGGCTAGGCTTGGCGCTCATTTGACTGACATCAAGCGAATGGAACGCTTGAACAGTCAGACTGCAAGCCACTGCCGCAGGATGCCCCCATGTCGACGCACAGCCGTTCTTCACTTCTATACGCCGGTTCGCTCTTGGTATTACTCGCCGTCGCTGGCGGCCTCGGTTACTGGATGTCCATTAGCAGCCGCCTGGTCGAAGGACTGTCGATGGGCAACGGGCGGCTGGAAGCCACCGAAGTGCAGATCGCCAGCAAGACTTCTGGGCGCCTCGCCGAAGTACTGGTCGACGAAGGCGACAAGGTCAGCAAAGGGCAATTGCTGGCACGCATGGACACCCGCACCCTTGAAGCCCAGCGTAATCAGGCCGAAGCCGAAGTGTTGCGCGCCCGGGAGAATCTCAACGCCGCTCAGGCCAACGTGCAATTGCGCCAGAGTGAACTGCTGCTGGCCCAGCAAGAGCTCGGGCGTTCGCAATCACTGTTCAAGCACGGTTATGTCAGCGCGCAGATCATCGATCAGCTGCAGTCACGCATCGGCACTGGCAACGCTGCCGTTGTCGCCGCCCGGGCCCAAGTGTCTGCTGTCAGTGCGGCGATTGGCGCGGCACAGGCTCAAGTCGCGCAGTTGACCAGTGAAATTGACGACAGCAGTCTGCGCACGCCGATTGATGGCGTGATTCAGCTGCGCATGGCCGAACCCGGCGAAGTGCTGGGGGCCGGTGGTCGCGTGCTGTTGCTGATCGATCCCAACGACCAGTACATGAACCTCTATCTGTCAGCCGCGGTGGCTGGGCGCCTGGCGGTGGGCGAAGACGCTCGCGTGCTGCTCGATGCCTTGCCCGATAACCCGCTGCCGGCAAAAATCAGCTTCGTCGCAGCCAAATCGCAGTTCACTCCCAAAGAGGTCGAGACCCGCGACGAGCGGCAAAAACTGGTGTTCCGCGTCAAGCTGCGCCTGGTTCAGCCCAGCGCCGTGCCGCAGGCCAAACCCGGCATGCCCGGGGCCGGCTACGTGCGGATCGCGCCCGTCGAATGGCCGGCCAATCTGCAATGAGCGGCCTTGCGGTTCAAGCGAACGGTATCGCGCACCGCTACGGCAAACAGCAAGCGCTAAGCGATATCAGCTTCAGCCTGCCCGCCGGTACCCGCTGCGGGCTGATCGGCCCCGATGGCGCGGGCAAATCCAGCCTGCTGGGGTTGATTGCCGGCGTGAAGACCTTGCAGCAAGGGCAACTGGACGTGCTCGGTGGCGCGATCGAGGATCGCCGGCATCGCGACACACTCTATGCGCGCATCGCCTTCATGCCGCAGGGACTGGGCGGCAACTTGTACCCGGAGCTGTCGATCCGCGAGAACATCCAGTTCTTTTCGACGCTGTTCGGCCTGTCGAAGGCTGAAAGCGAGCAACGCATGCACAGCCTGCTGCTCGCCACGGATCTGCTGAAGTTCGCCGAGCGCCCTGCCGGCAAGTTGTCCGGCGGCATGAAGCAGAAACTCGGGCTGTGTTGCGCGCTGATCCATGAACCGGATCTGCTGATCCTCGATGAGCCGACCACCGGCGTCGACCCACTCTCGCGCCGGCGCTTCTGGGAGTTGGTCGACGATGTGCGACGCCAGCGCCCGCAACTGACGCTGCTGGTCGCCACGGCCTATATGGAAGAAGCCGAGCAGTTCGAGCATTGCCTGATGCTCGATGCCGGCAAGTTGATCGCCACCGGCCTGAGCCGCGAACTGGCGAACGTCACCCCCAGCGGCAAACTCGATGACGCCTTCACCCATTTTCAGGGTGACAGCCAGCATGACGCTCAGCCGCTGGTGATTCCACCGCGCACCGGCAACAGCAGCGACATCGCCATCGAAGCCCACGACCTGACGCTGCGCTTCGGCGACTTCACCGCTGTGGATCACGTCAGTTTTGCCATTGGCCGTGGCGAGATTTTCGGCTTTCTTGGCTCCAACGGCTGCGGCAAGACCACCACCATGAAAGTCCTGACCGGGCTGATGCCGGCCAGCGAAGGCAGTGCGACGCTGCTCGGCAACCCGGTGAACGCCAAGGATCTGGCCACGCGCAAGCGGGTCGGCTTCATGTCGCAGAGTTTTTCGCTGTATGGCGAACTGAGTGTGCGGCAGAACCTCGAGCTGCACGCGCGGCTGTTCGACCTGCCCAAAACCGAGAGCGCACAACGCATCGAGGCGTTGATTCAGCGCTTCAATCTGCTCGCGGTCGCCGACCAGCCATCCGGGGCATTGCCATTGGGGCTGCGCCAGCGTCTGTCACTGGCGGTGGCGGTGCTGCACCGCCCGGAGGTGCTGATTCTCGATGAGCCGACTTCCGGCGTCGACCCAGCAGCTCGCGATGACTTCTGGCGGCTGTTGATCGAGTTGTCCCGCGAACAGGGCGTGACGATCTTCCTCTCCACGCATTTCATGAACGAAGCGCAGCGCTGCGACCGCATCTCGCTGATGCACGCGGGCAAGGTCCTCGCCTGCGACACCCCGGCGGCGCTGCAACGCCAGTTTGCGGGAGAGACGCTGGAAGCGGCCTTCGTCACTTGCCTGGAACAGGCTCAGGGCGCTCAGCCATCAGCGCCTGTGGCCGAACCGCAAATGGCGTCGCCGAGCGCAGCGACAACACCGCTGCCCCGTCACGGTTTCAGCCTCGGTCGCCTGTTGGCCGTGGCCAGTCGCGAAGGCAAGGAGCTGCTGCGCGACAAGGTGCGCATGGCGTTCGCCTTGGCCGGGGCGATTTTCATGATGGTGATCTTCGGTTTCGGCATCTCGCTGGACGTGGAAAACCTCGCGTTTGCCGTGTACGACCAGGATCAGACGCCGCAGAGCCGAGCTTATCTGGAGGCGTTTCGCGGCTCCCGGTACTTTGACGAACAGCCGGCCATTCATGACCCGCAGGAACTGCACCGGCGCCTGCAACGCTCGGAAATCAAACTGGCGCTGGAGATTCCCCCCGGATTCGGCCGCGATCTGTACGCCGGGCGCCAACCCGCTGTGGCGGCGTGGCTGGATGGCGGCATGCCGTTTCGCGCCGAAACCAGTCGTAACTATGTTGAAGCCGTGCACCTGGGCAATCTGCAACAGCTGGCCGAGCAGAGCAGCCCCGCGCTGGCCCACCCGGCGGCCGCCAGCCTGGAAACCCGCTTTCGCTACAACCAGGACGTGGTCAGCGTCAACGCTATTGGCCCCGGGGTCATGGCGCTGATCCTCGCCTTCATTCCGGCGATGCTCACGGCGCTGGGCATCGTCCGCGAAAAGGAGTTGGGCTCGATCACCAATTTCTACGCCACGCCCCTGACCCGCCTCGAATTTCTGCTGGGCAAACAGGCGCCGTACCTGCTGGTCAGTCTGGTCAACCTGGCGCTGCTGGTGGCGATGAATCGCTGGCTGTTCGGCGTGCCGTTCAAGGGCAGCCTGCTGACGCTGGCATTCGGCGGCCTGCTGTACGTGCTGGCGACCACCAGCATGGGCCTGCTGATCTCGGCGTTCACCCGCACGCAAATTGCCGCGATCCTCGGCACCATGATCATCACCAGCCTGCCGACCATCCAGTTCTCCGGGCTGATCGTGCCGCGCTCTTCACTGGAGGGCGCGGCAGCGATTATGGGCATGCTGTTTCCGGCGGGGCACTTCCTCGACATCGCGGTGGGTACGTTCACCAAGGCGCTGGACTTGCGTCAGCTGTGGCCACAGTGCCTGGCGCTGTTCGGGTTCTTTGTCGGGTTCACCGGGCTGAGCCTGATCATGCTGAAAAAGCAGGAGGCCTGATGCACAAGTTCGCGCACATCCTGCGCCTGGGACTTAAGGAACTGACCAGCCTGCGCCATGACAGCGTGTTGCTGCTGTTCCTGTTCTACGCCTTCACCGTGGCGATTTACATGCCCGCCGCCGGTTCGGTGATCGGCGTGCACAACGCCAGCGTGGCGATCGTTGACGAAGACCACAGCGCCCTCTCACGCCAATTGGCCCAGGCCCTGCAGCCGCCGGAATTCCAGAATCCGGTGCTGTTGCCTTATGCGCAGCTGGACCAAGTGATGGACAGCGGCCAGTACACCTTCGTGATCAATATTCCGGCGGGCTTTCAAACCGACCTGCTGGCGGCGCGGCAACCGGCGATTCAGGTCAACGTCGATGCCACAGCCATGAGCCAAGCGTTCATGGGCGCCGGCTACATCGGCCGGATCTTCCAGCGCGAATTGCTCGACTATGCCGGTCAGGGCGGTGCAGCGGCCAAGGCACCCGTGCAACTGACTACTCGCGCCCTGTTCAACACCAATCTGGAGGGTGGCTGGTTTCTGGCGGTGATTCAGATCGTCAACAACATCACTATTCTGGCGATCATCCTCACCGGCACGGCGCTGCTGCGCGAACGCGAACACGGCACGCTCGACCATTTGCTGGTGCTGCCGCTGACGGCGCTGGAAATCATGCTGGCGAAAATCTGGAGCAACCTGCTGGTGGTGGTGTTGTGCACCTGGCTGTCGCTGGAAGTGGTGGTCAAAGGCCTGTTGGGTGTGCCGTTGGCCGGCTCGATGAGTCTGTTTTTGCTGGTGACTGCGGTTTATCTGTTTGCCAGTACCGCGCTGGGCATCTTTCTGGCGACGCTGGCGCGCTCGACGCCGCAGTTCGGTCTGCTGGCGATTCCGGTGATCATCCCGATGTTGCTGCTGTCGGGCGGCAGCACGCCATTGGACAGCATGCCGCAGTGGCTGCAGTGGGTCATGCAGGGCTCGCCGTCCACGCACTTTGTCAGCCTCAGCGCCGCGATTCTGTTTCGCGACGCCGGGCTGAACGTGGTCTGGCCGGACTTGCTGGCGCTGACGGCCATCGGCCTGCTGTTCTTTCTCATCGCGCTCGCGCGCTTTCGCAAGAGCCTGGCGTCCTGAACAGCGGCCAACGTGGTTACTGAATGATCAGGTTGTTGAACAACAGATCTTCAACCACCGGCTTGCCGGTCTCGTCATTCATCACTTGCTGGGTCTGCTTCAGGGCTTCCTGACGCAGCTTTTCCTTGCCTTCGATGCTGCCCATCGCCTCGGTGGTCTGCTGAGTGAACAGCGCCACCAGTTGATTGCGGATCAGCGGCTCGTTGGCCTTGACCAGTTTGGTCGCCTCTTCGCCCGTCACACGCAGCGCCACATCGGCCTTGTAGACCTTCAGCTTCGGTGTGCCGTCCAGCCCGTAGTTGCCCACGAACGGCGGGCTCAGGGTGATGTAGTTGACCTTCGGCGCCTCGCCTTCTTTGGCTTCTTCGGCCAGCGCTGCCACAGGCAGAGACAGGGCCAGCAACAACATGATCCACGCTTTCACAATTCGCTCCTTATCCGGTTTGCGGCCTAGCATAACGACCCGCCGCGCAAGCACAAGCTTATGGCTGACTATCAGGGCCGGGCATGCTCGTTGACCCGTTGACTGACACACCTACACTTATCGGCCATCACTCCCAAAGGAATAGCCCTGATGAAAGCCGTGCTGTGCAAAGCCTTCGGCCCTGCCGAATCGCTGGTGCTGGAAGACGTCGCCAGTCCTGTCGCGAAGAAGAACGAAATCCTGCTGGAGGTGCACGCCGCCGGGGTCAACTTCCCGGACACGCTGATCATCGAGGGCAAGTATCAGTTCAAGCCGCCCTTCCCGTTTTCGCCGGGGGGCGAAGCGGCCGGCGTGGTCAGCGCCGTCGGTGAGAAAGTCAGCCACCTGAAAGTCGGCGACCGGGTCATGGCCCTGACCGGTTGGGGCAGCTTCGCCGAACAGGTCGCGGTGCCGGGTTACAACGTGCTGCCGATCCCGCCGTCGATGGATTTCAACACCGCCGCCGCGTTCAGCATGACCTACGGCACTTCGATGCACGCCCTCAAGCAACGGGCCAACCTGCAACCGGGCGAGACCCTGCTGGTGCTCGGCGCTTCCGGTGGCGTCGGTCTGGCGGCGGTGGAAATCGGTAAAGCCATGGGTGCCCGGGTCATTGCCGCCGCCAGCAGTGCAGAGAAACTCGCCGTGGCCAAGGCCGCCGGTGCCGATGAACTGATCAACTACAGCGAAACCAGCCTCAAGGACGAAATCAAACGCCTCACCGACGGCCAGGGCGCCGACGTGATCTACGACCCGGTCGGCGGCGACCTGTTTGACCAGGCCATCCGCGCCATCGCCTGGAACGGCCGCCTGCTGGTGGTCGGCTTCGCCAGCGGACGCATCCCCGAGCTGCCGGTCAACCTCACGCTGCTCAAGGGCGCCGCGGTACTCGGCGTGTTCTGGGGCTCCTTCGCCCAGCGCCAGCCGCAGGACAACGCGGCGAACTTCCAGCAACTGTTCGACTGGTTCGCCGAGGGCAAGTTGAAACCGCTGGTGTCGCAGGTGTATCCGCTGAGTAATGCGGCGCAGGCGATCAACGATCTGGGGCAGCGCAAGGCGGTGGGCAAGGTGGTGGTGCAGGTGCGCTGAGTTTTTGCAGGCCGGTGACTCTCGGCGCCGGCCTGATTCGCGCCAGGCAGCAACCCAGCGTCGCTGGCTATTAAAGCAACTCACGAACCTCTCCCGGCAGAAAACTCATGTAGCTACGCATAGGGGCTTCCCGGCAGCCTCTGACGATCATCGGTACACGCCGGTTCATCTTGGCGATGATCGCCAGACGCTGTTCATCGGCCATCTGACTCTTGAGAATCACGTTGGAAACGTAAGCACGGGTGTAATTAAACACTTGTGCATCGACCCAGGCATGCTCAGGCATGTTCCTGAAATTGTCATTGATGCCGCGACACTTTACTGACTTCAGCCACTGGTTGATGTCGATCGGCTGGTCCCTGGCCAATCGAAAGAGCATCGGCGCCACGACGGGCTGTTCCGCAGGCCGACCGTCTTCAATCGTCCAGGGCCTGAAGCGCCACTGTGTTATGGCGTCTTTGACCGCCTCAGCCAGATCGGGGTGATCACTTTGCACGATGTCGATCGCGCTGACCGAGCCATCCGCCTTGACGATAAAGCTGACCCTGACCTCGCCTTCGACCCCTGCCCTGGACAACCTCTTCGGGTAAATCGGCTGCGGGTTGTTTTCAGGTATGAGTAACCCTTCTGCCGCCAGTGCAAGACTGAAGATCGTCAATAAAAGCCCTGCAAAAAACCACCGCATGATCGCGCCCCTTCCCTATTGAGATGCCTGTCCGGCAACAACAGAAAGTTTAAGGAGCACTGTCTTTTAACTGAATGGCGCAGCTTCGCTATTGAATGCAGGACATTTCCTGATCCCGATGGGAAATCCGACGAAACCGCTGGGCAAATGACGGCAGGTAAATTTTCTGACGGACGTTTACCCGCCGTTCGGCCCGGCAGAGTCGCCCGGCAACAAGTGCTCCTGCACCTTCAGACTGCGCGACGGAATCAGCCGGCCCTTGTCATCGAAGCGCAGGACGATCAGCCAGTCGAAGACATCATCCGGCCATTTTTCCTGGCCCATCAGCGCTGTGGGGTCACCGCCGAAGGCTTTGATCAGTTTATTGATATGGCCGTGGTGCCAGGCAATCAGCACCGTCTGCGCCTGATTGCTCTTGCGCAACAGTTTGACCAGTTGATGCAGGTCGCCGTTGACGTAGGGCTGCTCGATCGCAAGGTTCAAGCGCTGGGCCAACGGGGTCAGGGTCAGGCGTGAGCGCGAACTTTCCGGGGTATCGCCGGCAGCGATCAAACGCTGGGGGGTGAACGTCTGGCCGTCGAGTTTCAGCGGATTGAAATAGTCAACGTAAGCGGCGGCGCGCTGTTCACCTCGGGCATTGAGCACCGATCCTGTATCCGGTTTTTCCGCATGCCGAATGATCAGCACCGTGGCGTTGCGCAGGCCGGAATGAGCAGGATGATCGGTGACGATCAATGTCAGCAACACGACGGCAAGTCCCGCTGCCACCAAAAATCTCGGCACCAACATGCGAACCTTCAGTGACATTGCTTATCTCGGCGGATCAATCGGCTGAACGGGCCGCGAGTCTAAGTCACTCCAGGTAGATAAGTGGTGAAAACGCCCTGTTCTTACAGCTGAGCGACAGGTTCGTAAAAGAACGCGCGAATTCCAACATTTCCCCTGTTTTGCCAATGCGAACCGGTGCTATTTTCGGTAACGAAACTGTAACATTCGCATCCGCAGTCAAAACAAGAAATCTGGAGCTCTTGAATGTTTGCTTTCTTTCGTCCTGCCGCACATCAGGCTCCATTGCCTGAAGAAAAAATAGACAGTACTTACCGACGCCTGCGCTGGCAGATCTTCGCCGGTATCTTCTTTGGCTACGCGGGTTACTACCTGCTGCGCAAAAACTTCTCGCTGGCCATGCCGTACCTGATCGACGAAGGCTACAGCCGTGGCGATCTGGGTCTGGCGATGTCGGCCATCGCCATTGCCTACGGTCTGTCGAAGTTCCTGATGGGCCTGGTGTCCGACCGTTCCAACCCGCGTTACTTCCTGCCGTTCGGCCTGCTGGTGTCGGCCGGGGTGATGTTCATTTTCGGTTTCGCGCCGTGGGCGACTTCCAGCGTGACCATGATGTTCATCCTGCTGTTCATCAACGGCTGGGCCCAGGGCATGGGCTGGCCGCCGAGCGGACGCACCATGGTGCACTGGTGGTCGCAGAAGGAACGCGGCGGCGTGGTTTCGGTGTGGAACGTGGCGCATAACGTCGGTGGCGGTCTGATCGGCCCGCTGTTCCTGCTCGGCATGGGCCTGTTCAATGACTGGCACGCAGCCTTCTACGTTCCGGCAGCGGTGGCGCTGGGCGTGGCGGTGTTTGCCTTCATCACCATGCGCGACACCCCGCAATCGGTCGGCCTGCCGCCGATCGAGAAGTACAAGAACGATTACCCGGAAGGCTACGACGCCAGCCACGAAGACGAATTCAGCGCCAAGGAAATCTTCGTCAAATACGTGCTGCGCAACAAAATGCTCTGGTACATCGCCATGGCCAACGTGTTCGTTTACCTGCTGCGCTACGGCGTACTGGATTGGGCGCCGACCTACCTGAAAGAAGCCAAAGGTTTCACCGTGGATAAAACCTCGTGGGCCTATTTCTTCTACGAGTGGGCGGGCATTCCGGGCACGCTGCTGTGCGGCTGGATGTCGGACAAGATCTTCCGTGGCAATCGTGGCCTGACCGGCATGGTGTTCATGGCGCTGGTGACCGTGGCGACGCTGGTGTACTGGCTGAACCCGGCCGGCAACCCGACGGTGGACATGATCGCGCTGTTCTCGATCGGCTTCCTGATCTATGGCCCGGTGATGCTGATCGGCCTGCAGGCGCTGGAACTGGCACCGAAGAAAGCCGCCGGCACGGCTGCGGGCTTCACCGGTCTGTTCGGTTACCTGGGTGGTTCGGTCGCGGCGAGTGCGGCGATGGGCTACACCGTTGACCACTTCGGCTGGAACGGTGGTTTTGTCCTGCTGGTGGGCGCTTGCCTGCTGTCGATGGCCTTCCTGGCCCCGACCCTGTGGCACAAGCAAGGCGCCAGTCAGAGCCGCGAAGCCGTCGCCTGATCGGCTTTTGACTGACAGCGCTTGAGCCGCGCCTCCAGATTTCGATCCGGCATGGCGTGGCTGCGCAGGGCGTGGGCGGTCTGCTCGACATAATCACGAGTGGTGCCGTAACGCCCGCAAGCGCTTTCGAACACCTGGCTCAGCACATGATCCGGCAAGTTGCCGGCATAGCTGGGCAGGTGTCGCTCCAAAACAAACCCTAACGCCTGAACCTGACTGCCATCTTCGAGCCGGCAGTTCAGCCAGTGCGGGCGATAGGACGGGAACGGCATCTCGCGTTTCCACAGCGCGTACAGCGCAGCGTCGAGGTTCTCTTCCGGCAGCCGATAGGCGAAGCCGCTGCATGAACCGCCGCGATCCAGACCAAATACCAGCCCGGGCATTTCCGGCGTTCCGCGATGCTCATGCGACCACAGGTACAAGCCCCGATGGTAGCCATGGACTCGTCCGCGCACCCGCTCCACCGCCGTACATTCCGGGCGCCAGATCAGCGAACCGTAGGCGAACAGCCACACCGGGCCGCCCTTGTGGCGCGCCATGGTCGATTGCATCGAGACGAGAAGTTGTTCGTGGGTCAACTGCGGCCCCAGATCGAGCCGCGGAGGGTAAGCCAGATTCACAAAAGCAGATTCAATGGCTGTCATGACGGAAGTGTTCGGCCCCGCAAGTATTACAAGATGTAAGCACAATTCGCTTGATAGAACATATAGCAGTAACTCTAAAACGAAAAGTGCTAAAGGATGTATGACCTGTCCCATAGCGCTAATTGGCGATTATCAGCCTCGGCTATGCGGTTTTATATAGCCTAATACCATTGCAGAAATATCTTAAATACCCGAATGAAATATGCATAAGCCTTCGCTTGTTCAGGTTTCGTTCATGAAGGCGCAGGAAACTTCCGACTAAAATGTCGGACTTTCTTTCCTCTCCGTCGCTGAACGCCTGCGTATAACGGCCTTCCTCTGGCGCAAGCCATCCCGTTTAACCGAGGCTTCACTATGAAAATCCCAAGACTTCTGGCCGCATTGCTGATGGCTCAGGCCGGCCATGCATTGGCCGAGGACGATGCGCAAGGCAAAGGCTTCTGGTATGCCCAGACCAGTGTCTATACCCGACATTACTCGCCCGACCCCGAACACAATAATCATCAGGACTTGATCGGCATCGAACGCAATCAGGCTTCCGGCTGGGTATTTGGCGGGGCAACTTTCCGCAACTCGTTCCGCCAGCGCTCGAACTACGCCTATGTCGGCAAGCGCTATGACAGCAGCGAATATCCGCTGTATCTGAAACTCACGGGTGGGCTGTTGCAGGGTTATCACGGTGATTACAAGGACAAGATTCCTTTGAACCGCTACGGCGTTGCGCCGGTGATCATTCCGTCCGTCGGGACTCACTACGGCCCATTGGCCGCCGAGCTGGTATTTCTCGGCGCCAATGCGGCGATGGTGACTAGCGGCGTGCGTTTCTAGAAGCGCGGCTCAGGCGCGGGACGCAAGAGCTCGGCTCAATTCGCGCTGCTCAAGAGCGCGGCGCATACGCAAATACATCGGCGCGCATCTGGTGCGCATCCATCCCGGCTTCCACCAGCGCATCCAGCGTGCCGTAGACCATCGCCGGCGAGCCGCTGGCGTAGACGTGCAGGGACTTCAGATCGGCGAAGTCTTCACACACGGCCTGGTGCAACATCCCGCAGCGCCCTTCCCAACCGCACTGGTCGCTGACGACTTTGTGCAGGAACAGATTGGGCAGCTTCAACCATTCGTCCCAATGTTCGATCTCGTAGAAATCTTCCGGACGGCGTACACCCCAATACAGATGCACCGGGTGTTTGAAGCCGTTGGCGCGGCAGTGTTCGATCAGGCTGTGGATCTGGCCCATGCCGGTACCGGCGGCGATCAGTACCAGCGGCCCGTCAGGCAACTCGGCGAGGTGGGTGTCGCCGAATGGCAGCTCGACGCGCACCATCGGGTTGCGCTGCAGTTGTTCTATCAGACTCAGGGCACTGGCTTCGCGGGCCAGTACGTGGATTTCCAGATCGCGCCCACCGTGCGGCGCCGAGGCCATGGAGAACGCCGACTTCTCGCCGTTTTCACGCTCGATCATCAGGTACTGCCCGGCGTGATAACGCGGCGGCTTGCCGGCCGGCGCACGCAGACGCACGCGCCAGGTGTCGCCGCCGACATCCCGGCATTCGATGACCTGACACGACAGGCTGCGCACCGGCAGTTCTCCCAGCGCGAGCACGCCATCCCACAGCAGGACGCAGTCTTCCAGCGGCTCGGCTATGCAAGTGTAGAACTCGCCGTGGTCGTGCACCTTGCCGGCCTGCTCGACCCGGCCTTCCACCAACAGCGCCGCACACACGTGGCAATTGCCGTTGCGGCAGCTTTGCGGGCAGTCGTAGCCCAGGCGCCGCGCACCATCGAGAATCCGCTCGCCGGGCTGTATCTCAAGCACCGCTCCGGAGGGCTGCAGGGTTACACGCATCAATCTATTCCTAACTGATTCCAGATGGCATCGATCCGCTGGGTGACGGCGTCGTCCTTGACGATTACGCGGCCCCACTCGCGAGTGGTTTCGCCCGGCCACTTGTGGGTGGCATCCAGGCCCATTTTCGAGCCCAGGCCGGACACCGGCGAGGCGAAGTCGAGGTAGTCGATCGGCGTGTTGTCGATCATCACCGTGTCGCGCTTGGGGTCCATGCGCGTGGTGATGGCCCAGATCACGTCGTTCCAGTCCCGGGCGTTGATATCGTCGTCAGTGACGATAACGAACTTGGTGTACATGAACTGTCGCAAAAACGACCAGACACCGAGCATCACGCGCTTGGCATGCCCCGGATACGACTTCTTCATCGTCACCACGGCCATGCGGTACGAGCAGCCTTCGGGCGGCAGATAGAAATCGGTGATCTCCGGGAACTGCTTCTGCAGGATCGGCACGAACACTTCGTTCAGCGCCACACCAAGGATCGCCGGCTCATCCGGTGGACGGCCGGTGTAGGTGCTGTGATAGATCGGCTTGATCCGATGGGTGATGCGTTCGACGGTGAACACCGGGAAGCTGTCGACTTCGTTGTAGTAACCGGTGTGGTCGCCGTACGGGCCTTCGTCGGCCATTTCGCCCGGATGAATCACCCCTTCGAGGATGATCTCGGCAGTGGCCGGCACTTGCAGGTCGTTGGCACGGCACTTGACCAGCTCGGTGCGGTTACCGCGCAACAGGCCGGCGAAAGCGTATTCGGAGAGACTGTCCGGCACCGGCGTCACGGCGCCGAGGATGGTCGCAGGGTCGGCGCCCAGCGCCACGGAGACCGGGAATGGCTGGCCCGGATGCTTCTCGCACCACTCACGGAAGTCCAGCGCACCGCCACGGTGGCTGAGCCAGCGCATGATCACCTTGTTGCGGCCGATCACTTGCTGACGGTAGATACCGAGGTTCTGGCGGTCCTTGTTCGGGCCTTTGGTGACAGTCAGGCCCCAGGTGATCAGCGGGCCGACGTCGCCGGGCCAGCAGGTCTGCACCGGCAGCATCGCCAGGTCGACGTCGTCGCCTTCGATGACCACTTCCTGGCACACCGCGTCTTTGACGACTTTGGGCGCCATCGAGATGATCTTGCGGAAGATCGGCAGTTTCGACCACGCGTCCTTCAAGCCCTTCGGTGGCTCCGGCTCCTTGAGGAAAGCCAGCAGCTTGCCGATCTCGCGCAGTTCGCTGACCGACTCGGCGCCCATGCCCATGGCCACCCGCTCCGGGGTGCCAAACAGGTTGCCGAGCACCGGGATGTCGTAGCCGGTCGGCTTCTCGAACAGCAGCGCCGGGCCCTTGGCCCGCAGTGTGCGGTCGCACACCTCGGTCATCTCCAGCACCGGCGAGACGGGAATCTGGATGCGTTTCAACTCTCCGCGCTGCTCAAGCTGCTGCACGAAATCCCGAAGATCCTTGAATTTCATTGACGATGGCACCCTCAAAATAGGCGTACATCCTACCTGCTATGCAGCCCTGTGGCAGCCTGTCGCTGCTTACTTGGCTGCATTCGTCTGCGCTTTGCCAAGGTTTTCCCGGGCTTGCAGTCCGATAAACAGCGGCTCGAGGATCGGCGCCACAAACCGCGCACCGACTTCGGACAGGTGGTTGTCATCGGTGTACAGCGAGTAGCCGCCGAGTTCGGCGTGACACAGGCCGTTTTCATCACACAGTCGCGGCGCCGGATCGACCACGCGCACCGCCGGATCATTCTGCGCCAACTGCGCGAACAACTGACTGATGAACACCTGACGCTTGTGGTGCGCCTCGACGGCCAGTCCGACGTCATCCACCGGACGATCGAGCATCGCCAGTCGCGTCAGCCGATACGGCGGGCTGAATGCCTGCAACGGCGCCTCTTTCACCAGCCATACGCGATGCCCGGCTGCCCGCAATTGTGCGACGCGAGTGCGCAGGCCTTCGGCAAAACGCTGCTCGGCCTCGGCGCGATCGTAACGACCGTCTGGCGTTCTCAAGACATGCCCGAGATCACCCTTGGCATCGCCGTACAGGTACAGGCTCCAGCGGGCGACCAGCACCACATCGCTGATCGCCTGGGTTTTCAGCCCCTGCTCGACCCGCTTGTTGAAGCGTGCACAAACCCCGTCATGCTCCAGCCCATCGACCGGAATGCACCCTGGAGAACTGGTCAGAATCACGCTGACACCGTGAGCTTTGGCACCGTCATCGAACACCGGGATCAGCGCCGTGGCATGGCTGTCGCCCCAGACCAGCGCGCGGGTCGGCAGATCCGCCACGCCGTAATGGCAGAACAGCTTGTCGTCCGGGGTCTTGTCATCCGCCAGACAAGCCATCAGCTCAGGCCGCCATTCGCGGCCTTTGGCGTATTGCAGCGCCTGCTCGGACAGGCGCCATGGCAAGCCATCGGTCCAGCGCAGTGATTGCCCGGCCAGACCGAGCACCAGGATCCCGCAGAAACCGGCCAGCAGAATCTGCCGACGACCGGCGAGCAGGCGCCGTTCACGGAACGGCGTTTCGACGAACTTCCATGACAGATAACCCAGCACCAGGGTCAGCAGAATCAACCCGGCCGTGTCGAGCGCGCCCGGCTCATCGACACTGGCGTAGCTGGAAAACACGAATACCGGCCAGTGCCACAAATACCAGGAATAGGAGATCAGCCCGAGGCCGACCATCACCCGACTGCTCAACAATTGACCAACCAGCGTTTCGCGATGACCGTTGGCCAGAATCAGCAGCACCACGCCCAGTACTGGCAGCAACGCGGTGACACCCGGGAACGGCGTCGACTTGTCATAGGCAAACACCGCCAGCAGGATCAACCCCATGCCGAGCAGGCTCAAGGCCTGGGCGGCCAGCGGCTTCAAGCGCCAGGCGTGTTTCGGCGCAACCGCCAGCATCGCCCCGGCCAGCAACTCCCAGGCGCGCATCGGCAGCAGGAAGAAGGCTTTCTCCGGATGATGCTGGATCGCCCACACACTCAGCCCGAACGACACCAGCAGCACGCCGCACAGCGCCAGCCGCCAGTGTTTCAGGCGGCTCGAGAGCAACGTCAGCAGCAGCGGGAAGAAGATGTAGAACTGCTCCTCCACCGCCAGTGACCACGTGTGCAACAGCGGTTTCAGGTCAGAGGCAACGTCGAAGTAGCCGTCCTGACGCATGAACAGGATGTTCGAGACGAACGTCACCTGATAGCGCACCGAACGCCCCAGCTCTTCGTAGTCCTTGGGCGCCAGCAGGAACCAGCCCACCGCCAGCACCGCAATGATCATCGCGAACAGCGCCGGCAGAATCCGCCGCGCACGCCGCGCCCAGAACTCGACGAAGCTGAAACGGCCAGCCTGACGCTGATTCCAGATGATCGAGGTGATGAGGTAGCCGGAAATCACGAAGAACACGTCCACGCCGACAAAACCGCCGGTAAACCCCGGGACGCCAAAATGGAACAGCACCACGGCGATCACCGCGACTGCTCGCAGGCCGTCGATATCCCTTCGATAAGCGAGTGTGCTCATAAAATCTTTAATGCCAATCAGGTGGTTGTTTTTTGTACAGCACGAGCCTTAATCACAGAGGCTCCGAGCGCTGTTTGTGGGTTGCCCGATCACAGACCTTACCAGATCAGGAACCTCCCATTGCCGGGGTAAATTTCATGCAAAAAAAAGGCGCCCCCCAAAGGGGCGCCCTTTTTATCGGTTCAACCGGCGATGTTACTTGCGCTTCATCGACAGGAAGAACTCGTCGTTGGTCTTGGTCGTTTTCAGCTTGTCGACCAGGAACTCGATGGCAGCCACTTCGTCCATCGGGTGCAGCAGCTTGCGCAGGATCCACATGCGCTGCAGTTCGTCGTCGGCGGTCAGCAACTCTTCGCGGCGGGTGCCGGAACGGTTGATGTTGATGGCCGGGAACACACGCTTCTCGGCGATCTTGCGATCCAGAGGCAGTTCCATGTTGCCGGTACCCTTGAACTCTTCGTAGATCACTTCGTCCATCTTCGAGCCGGTTTCAACCAGCGCGGTGGCGATAATGGTCAGCGAGCCGCCTTCTTCGATGTTGCGCGCAGCACCGAAGAAACGCTTCGGTTTCTCCAGGGCGTGAGCATCGACACCACCGGTCAGCACCTTGCCGGAGCTCGGGATCACGGTGTTGTAGGCACGGGCCAGACGGGTGATGGAGTCGAGCAGGATCACCACATCCTTCTTGTGTTCGACCAGGCGCTTGGCCTTCTCGATCACCATTTCGGCAACCTGCACGTGACGGGTCGGCGGTTCGTCGAAGGTCGAGGCAACCACTTCGCCGCGCACGGTGCGCTGCATTTCGGTTACTTCTTCCGGACGTTCGTCGATCAACAGCACGATCAGGTGAACTTCAGGGTTGTTACGGGCGATGTTCGCCGCGATGTTCTGCAGCATGATCGTCTTACCGGCTTTCGGCGGTGCAACGATCAGACCACGCTGGCCTTTGCCGATCGGGGCGCACAGGTCGATCACACGACCGGTCAAGTCTTCGGTGGAACCGTTGCCGGCTTCCATCTTCATGCGCACGGTCGGGAACAGCGGGGTCAGGTTCTCGAAGAGAATCTTGTTCTTCGCGTTCTCCGGACGATCGAAGTTGATCGTGTCGACCTTGAGCAGAGCGAAGTAACGCTCGCCTTCCTTCGGAGGGCGGATCTTGCCAACGATGGTGTCACCGGTGCGCAAGTTGAAACGACGGATCTGGCTCGGCGAGACGTAGATATCGTCCGGGCCGGCGAGGTAGGAAGCGTCAGCGGAGCGCAGGAAGCCGAAGCCGTCCTGGAGAATCTCCAGCACGCCATCACCGGAGATTTCCTCGCCGCTTTTCGCGTGCTTTTTCAGCAGGGAGAAAATCACGTCCTGCTTGCGCGAACGGGCCATATTTTCTATGCCCATCTGTTCGGCCAATTCGAGCAGTTCGGTAATCGGCTTTTGCTTGAGTTCAGTCAGATTCATATAGGAATGACGTAATCATTTATGGAGGGGGGAAATTAAGCTTTTGGCTTAATGAGGCCGCGCCGCGGAGAAGGCGACAGGATCGCGAACTTGTTCGAAAAGGAGTGCGTCGGCGACGGCTAGCAGGGGGCAGTGGAGAAACCAGTGCGGGGCCGAATGTACCACCTGAGTTTCGGAGCGTCTAGCCCTGAATACGCAAAAAGCCCCGCAAATTGCGAGGCTTTTTTTCGGCGATTTACTGCGACGCTTAGATGTTGGCGTCGAGGAAAGCAGCCAGTTGCGACTTCGACAGGGCGCCGACTTTGGTCGCTTCAACGTTGCCGTTCTTGAACAGCATCAGCGTCGGGATACCACGCACGCCGTGCTTGGCCGGGGTTTCCTGGTTTTCGTCGATGTTCAGTTTGGCGATGGTCAGCTTGCCTTTGTAAGTCTCGGCAATCTCGTCCAGAACCGGAGCGATCATTTTGCAAGGGCCGCACCATTCAGCCCAGTAGTCGACCAGTACAGCGCCTTCGGCCTTGAGTACGTCGGCTTCGAAGCTGGCGTCGCTAACGTGTTTGATAAGATCGCTGCTCATGGAATTCTCCAGGTTGTAAGCAAAAAAACGTGGCCCATCATAGCCGCCCTTCCCCTCTTCAGGAAGCCGCAGTTGATTGAGTCTTGCTATGGCACTCGATGAGTTTGGGTATAGCCCAAGTCACGCCGTGGCGGGGGCAATGAAGGAAATTCCGGTGCGCAGGGCCGCATTGCGCACGTGCTCCTGCATGGCCTTCTGGGCCGCAGCGGATGCCCGGCGCGCCAGCGCACGAAGGATCTTGCGGTGCTCCTGCCAGGTTTCCATCGCCCGTTCGGCGCGGATGAACGGTAGCTTCTGGCTCTCCAGAAAGATCTCGGCGCTCGCAGTGAGGATGCTCAGCATCGCCTGATTGCCGCTGGCCAGCAGAATGCGCCGGTGGAATTCGAAGTCGAGTTTCGCCGCAGCCTCGAAGTCCCCAGCCTTCAATTGCTCGCGCATCGCCGCAACGTTGTCCTCCAGCGCATCCAGATCGAAGGTGCTCAAGGTCACCGCCGCCAGCCCGGCGGCAAAACCCTCCAGCGCATAGCGCAACTGAAAGATGTCGAGCGGCGAGGCCTGCGCTGCGAACGGCCAGCCCGGCGCATTGTCACCCTGCGCAATCTCCACCGGTGCCTGCACGAACACGCCTTTGCCCGGCTGGATGCTGACCACGCCGAGCGCGCTGAGCGACGACAGTGCCTCACGCAACGACGCCCGGCTGACTCCCAGTTGCACCGCCAGATCCCGTTGCGACGGCAACGCATCGCCCGCACCAAAACCCTGCTCGGTGATCAGTTTGCGTATGGCTTGCAGCGCCACTTCGGGTACGGCGCGGGAGATCGAGTTCATGGTTTTTCAGACGAGCCAGGCCAAGGTGCGGCTAGTTGTAAAGCTATTCGCGGGATCCGGCAAGTCGTGCCCCAGCGGGGTTCGGCGCCCGCTGCCGGTGCGCCATCGGGGTGCGAAAAACAACCTGACTGTTCAGACCAGTAAGACCGAACAAACCCGGCAAACCCGCGGCCTGCCGGGGATAAATCCGGGTATTGGCACGGCCCGTGCTCTGTCCGATCGCAGAAATCACTTCCCGTCGATCCGGAGATTTGCCATGACCCTGCGTTACCGAGCCCTCCTCGCCGCTCTGTTTTCCAGCTTGATGCTGAGCCAGATCCCCGCCCACGCCGATGGCCTGGAAGACGTGGTCAAACGCGGCACACTGAAAGTTGCCGTGCCTCAGGACTTCCCGCCATTCGGCTCGGTCGGCCCGGACATGAAACCCCGTGGCCTGGATATCGACACGGCGAAGCTGCTGGCTGATCAACTCAAGGTCAAACTCGAACTGACCCCGGTCAACAGCACCAACCGCATCCCGTTCCTCACCACCGGCAAGGTCGACCTGGTGATCTCCAGCCTCGGCAAGAACCCGGAGCGCGAGAAAGTCATCGACTTCTCCCACGCCTACGCGCCGTTCTACCTCGCGGTATTCGGCCCGCCTGAGGCAGCGATCAGCGGCCTTGACGACCTTAAGGGCAAAACCATCAGCGTCACCCGTGGCGCCATCGAAGACATCGAGCTGACCAAGGTCGCCCCCGAAGGCGTGACCATCAAGCGCTTCGAGGACAATAACTCGACCATCGCCGCCTACCTCGCCGGCCAGGTCGATCTGATCGCCAGCGGCAACGTGGTGATGGTGGCGATCAGCGAGAAGAACCCGAAACGCGTGCCGGCGCTGAAAGTGAAGCTCAAGGATTCGCCGGTCTACGTCGGCGTGAACAAGAACGAGCCCGCGCTGCTGGGCAAGGTCAACGAGATCCTCGCCACCGCCAAGGCTGACGGCGCGCTGGAGAAAAACTCGCAGACCTGGCTCAAAGAGCCCCTGCCGGCCGACCTCTGATCGGTCGCGCGGGAGACAATCGATGGCTTATCAGTTCGATTTCATGCCGGTGGTGCAAAACACCGACCTGCTGCTGCGCGGCGCCCTGTTCACCCTGGAGCTGACGGCGATTGGCGCGCTGTTCGGGGTCGGCGTGGGCATCGTCGGCGCGCTGGTGCGGGCGTGGAACATCCGCCCGTTCTCGGCACTCTTCGGCGTCTACGTCGAGTTGATCCGCAACACGCCATTTCTGGTGCAACTGTTCTTCATCTTCTTCGGCCTGCCATCCCTCGGGGTGCAGATTTCCGAGTGGCAGGCGGCGGTGCTGGCGATGGTGATCAACCTCGGTGCTTATTCGACCGAGATCATCCGCGCCGGCATCCAGGCGATTCCGCGCGGACAACTGGAAGCCGCTGCCGCACTGGCGATGAGCCGTTTCGAAGCGTTCCGCCATGTGGTCCTGCTGCCGGCGCTGGGCAAGGTCTGGCCGGCCCTGAGCAGCCAGATCATCATCGTCATGCTCGGTTCGGCGGTGTGTTCGCAGATCGCCACCGAGGAGCTGAGCTTCGCCGCCAACTTCATTCAGTCGCGCAACTTCCGCGCCTTTGAAACCTATGCGCTGACCACGCTGATCTACCTGTGCATGGCGCTGCTGATCCGCCAATTGCTGAACTGGATCGGCCGCCGCTATATCGCGAGGAGCAGCCAATGAGCGACTTCACCTTCTGGGACATCCTGCGCAACCTGCTCACCGGCCTGCAATGGACGCTGGCGTTGTCGCTGGTGGCGTTCATTGGCGGCGGGATCGTCGGGCTGCTGATTCTGATCATGCGCATCTCGAAAAACCCGTTGCCGAGCAATATCGCCCGCACCTGGATCGAGCTGTTCCAGGGCACACCGCTGCTGATGCAGCTGTTTCTGGTGTTTTTCGGCGTGGCGCTGGCCGGGATCGAGATCTCGCCGTGGATGGCGGCAGCCATTGCCCTGACATTGTTCACCAGCGCCTATCTGGCGGAGATCTGGCGCGGTTGCGTCGAAGCGATCCCCAATGGCCAATGGGAAGCCTCGTCGAGTCTGGCGCTGAATCCGCTGGAGCAACTGCGCTACGTGATCCTGCCGCAAGCGCTGCGCATCGCCGTGGCGCCGACCGTGGGCTTCTCGGTGCAAGTGGTCAAAGGCACTGCGGTGACCTCGATCATCGGCTTCACCGAGCTGACCAAGACCGGCGGCATGCTCGCCAACGCCACTTTCGAACCGTTCATGGTCTACGGCCTCGTCGCCCTCGGCTACTTCCTGCTCTGCTACCCCTTGTCGCTCAGCGCGCGCTACCTGGAAAGGAGACTGCATGCCTCTGCTTAGAATTTCCGCCCTGCATAAATACTACGGCGATCACCACGTGCTCAAAGGCATCGACCTGAGCGTCGAGGAAGGCCAGGTGGTGGCGATCATCGGCCGCAGCGGCTCGGGCAAATCGACCCTGCTGCGCACCCTCAATGGTCTGGAGTCGATCAACGACGGGGTGATCGAAGTCGACGGCGAATACCTCGACGCAGCCCGCGCCGACCTGCGCAGTCTGCGGCAGAAAGTCGGCATGGTATTCCAGCAGTTCAACCTGTTCCCGCACCTGACCGTGGGCGAGAACGTGATGCTCGCGCCGCAAGTGGTGCAGAAAGTACCGAAGGCCAAGGCGGCCGAACTGGCGCGCAAGATGCTCGAACGCGTCGGGCTGGGGGAGAAGTTCGACGCCTTCCCGGATCGGTTGTCCGGCGGACAGCAACAGCGCGTGGCGATTGCCCGGGCGCTGGCGATGTCGCCGAAAGTGTTGCTGTGCGACGAGATCACCTCGGCGCTGGACCCGGAGCTGGTCAATGAAGTGCTCGCCGTGGTCAGGCAACTGGCCAAGGAAGGCATGACGCTGATCATGGTCACCCACGAAATGCGCTTTGCCCGGGAAGTCGGCGACAAACTGGTGTTCATGCACCATGGCAAGGTGCATGAGGTGGGGGATCCGAAGGTGTTGTTTGCCAATCCGCAGACAGCGGAGCTGGCGAATTTCATTGGTACCGTGGAAGCGACAGCCTGATAACGCTTCAGCACCTGAGCGGACGCCTTCGCGGGCAAGCCCGCTCCCACAGGGTTCTGCGGCGGAACACGATTGTGTGTTCGACACAAAAACCTGTGGGAGCGGGCTTGCTCGCGAATGGCCGCGCCGCGGTCTCAAGCTTTTATGCGCAGGATCAACGGTTTGAACCATGCGCGTTGGCGTCAGCGTTTGATCGTGGCACGATGGCGGGGTTATCGACCGAGACCCCCTGACCATGCCGCAATCCAAAGCCAAGAATCTGTCCCTGATCGCCGCAATCGACCTGGGCTCCAACAGCTTCCACATGGTCGTGGCCAAGGCCCAGAACGGTGAAATCCGCATCCTGGAGCGCCTCGGAGAGAAAGTGCAGCTCGCCGCCGGTATCGACGATGAGCGCCATCTCAACGAAGAATCGATGCAGCGCGGCCTCGACTGCC
Source organism: Pseudomonas sp. AM14(2022) (assembly GCF_036346455.1). Classification (NCBI taxonomy): domain Bacteria; kingdom Pseudomonadati; phylum Pseudomonadota; class Gammaproteobacteria; order Pseudomonadales; family Pseudomonadaceae; genus Pseudomonas; species Pseudomonas sp. AM14(2022). Next base: position 476,571 of record NZ_JAOTNY010000001.1, on the reverse strand, counting down.
TCAAGCGCTTTGCCCAACTGATCAACGGCATGCCACTGGGCGCCGTGCGGATCGTCGGCACCAACGCCCTGCGCGAAGCGCGCAATCGCCTGGAATTCATCCACCGCGCCGAAGAGATCCTCGGCCACCCGGTGGAAGTCATCTCCGGCCGTGAAGAAGCGCGGCTGATTTATCTGGGCGTTTCGCACACCCTCGCCGACACCCCGGGCAAGCGTCTGGTGGCCGACATCGGCGGCGGCAGTACCGAATTCATCATCGGCCAGCGTTTTGAACCGCTGCTGCGCGAAAGCCTGCAAATGGGCTGCGTCAGCTTCACCCAGCGTTACTTCAAGGACGGCAAGATCACCCCGGCCCGTTACGCCCAGGCGTACACCGCGGCGCGGCTGGAGATCATGAGCATCGAGCACGCCCTGCACCGCCTGACCTGGGATGAAGCCATCGGCTCCTCGGGCACCATCCGCGCCATCGGCCTGGCGCTGAAGGCCGGCGGGCATGGCACCGGCGAAGTGAATGCCGAAGGCCTGGCCTGGCTCAAGCGTCGTCTGTTCAAACTGGGTGACGTCGACAAGATCGACTTCGAAGGCATCAAGCCTGACCGTCGGGCAATCTTCCCGGCTGGCCTGGCGATTCTCGAAGCGATCTTCGACGCCCTCGAACTGCAACGCATGGATCATTGCGAAGGCGCGCTGCGTGAAGGCGTGCTCTACGATCTGCTCGGGCGCCATCACCACGAAGACGTGCGCGAACGCACCCTGACTTCGCTGATGGAGCGCTATCACGTCGATCTGGAACAAGCCGCGCGAGTTGAACGCAAGGCACTGCACGCCTTCGATCAGGTCGCCGCGGACTGGGAGCTGGATGACGGCATCTGGCGTGAACTGCTGGGCTGGGCGGCGAAAGTCCACGAAGTCGGCCTCGACATCGCGCACTACCACTACCACAAGCACGGCGCCTACCTGATCGAGCACTCGGACCTTGCCGGGTTCTCCCGCGAAGACCAGCAAATGCTCGCCCTGCTGGTGCGCGGCCACCGCCGCAACATTCCCAAGGACAAGTTCGCCGAATTCGGTGACGACGGCGACAAGCTGATCCGCCTGTGCGTGCTGCTGCGCTTCGCGATCCTGTTCCACCACATCCGTGGCACCCAGGCGATGCCACAAGTGACGCTGCATGCCAAAGGCAACACCCTCGACGTGGAATTCCCGGAGAACTGGCTGGATGAGAATCAGCTGACTCAGGCCGACTTTGGCCTCGAAGCCGACTGGCTGACGCGGGTGGGCATCGTGCTAACAGTCCACTGATAACCTTGTGGCGAGGGAGCTTGCTCCCGCTGGGGCGCGAAGCGGCCCTTCCTTTGAAAGCATAGGCCTGCTGCGCAGTCCAGCGGGAGCAAGCTCCCTCGCCACAGGTGGGTGAACGACAGGCACAAAAAAGGCGATCCGCAAGGATCGCCTTTTTATTGGGCTGAAGGTCAGCTGCTCACCGGCAGAATCGGGCTGCCCAGGCGTTCCAGCAAGGTCGCCTGCGCGCTGCGCGGGTTCTGGTTGCCGGTTGGCGTGTTGCGGATGTAACGGCCATCCGACTGCAGGCTCCAGCTGTGGGTGTTGTCAGTCAGGTACAGCTCCAGCTCTTTCTTCACGCGAGTCAGCAGCTTCTTGCCTTCTACCGGGAAGCAAGTCTCGACGCGCTTGTCGAGGTTGCGCTCCATCCAGTCGGCGCTGGAGAGGAACATCTGCTCCTCGCCGCCGTTGAGGAAGTAGAACACTCGGGTGTGTTCAAGGAAGCGACCGATGATCGAGCGCACATGGATGTTGTGCGAAACCCCGGCGATGCCCGGACGCAGGCAGCACATGCCACGCACCACCAGATCAATGCGCACGCCGGACTGGCTGGCCTTGTACAGCGCACGAATGATCTTCGGATCGGTCAGCGAGTTGAACTTGGCGATGATGTGCGCCGGTTTGCCTTCGACGGCGAACTGGGTTTCCCGGGCAATCATGTCGAGCATGCCCTTCTTCAGAGTGAACGGCGCATGCAGCAGCTTCTTCATGCGCAGGGTTTTACCCATGCCGATCAACTGACTGAACAGTTTGCCGACGTCTTCGCACAAGGCGTCGTCGGAAGTCAGCAGGCTGTAGTCGGTGTACAGACGGGCGTTGCCGGCGTGGTAGTTACCGGTGCCGAGGTGCGCGTAACGCACGATCTCGCCGGCCTCGCGACGCAGGATCAGCATCATCTTGGCGTGGGTCTTGAAGCCGACCACGCCGTAGATCACCACCGCACCGGCCGCTTGCAGACGGCTGGCCAGTTGCAGGTTGGACTCTTCGTCGAAGCGTGCGCGCAGTTCGATAACCGCGGTCACTTCCTTGCCGTTACGCGCGGCGTCCACCAGCGCATCGACGATCTCGGAGTTGGCACCGGAGCGGTACAGGGTCTGGCGCACAGCCAATACATGCGGGTCTTTCGCCGCTTGGCGCAGCAGGTCGACCACCGGGGTAAACGACTCGAACGGGTGCAGCAGCAGGATGTCCTGCTTGCTCACCACGCTGAAAATGTTCTCGCTGTTCTGCAGCAGTTTCGGGATCTGCGGGGTGAACGGCGTGTATTGCAGCTCCGGGTGGCTGTCCAGACCGGTGATGCTGAACAGACGGGTCAGGTTGACCGGGCCGTTGACCTGATACAGCTCGGTCTCGCTCAGGTTGAACTGCTTGAGCAGATAGTCCGAGAGGTGTTTCGGGCAGGTGTCGGCGACTTCCAGGCGCACCGCATCACCGTAGCGCCGCGAGAACAGCTCGCCACGCAGGGCGCGCGCCAGGTCTTCGACATCTTCGGAGTCGAGCGCCAGGTCGGCGTTTCGGGTCAGGCGGAACTGGTAGCAGCCCTTGACCTTCATGCCCTGGAACAGGTCATCGGCGTGGGCGTGGATCATCGACGACAGGAACACATAGTTGTCGCCCGGGCCGCCGACTTCTTCCGGAACCTTGATGATCCGTGGCAGCAGGCGCGGTGCCGGGATGATCGCCAGACCGGAATCGCGACCGAAGGCGTCGATGCCTTCCAGTTCGACGATGAAGTTCAGGCTCTTGTTCACCAGCAACGGGAACGGGTGCGTCGGGTCGAGGCCGATCGGGGTGATGATCGGCGCGATCTCGTCGCGGAAGTAGCGGCGCACCCAGGTCTTGATCTTGGTCGTCCAGTGACGGCGACGGATGAAGCGCACCTGATGCTTTTCCAGCTCCGGCAGCAGGATGTCGTTGAGGATCGCGTACTGGCGGTCAACGTGACCGTGCACCAGCTCGCTGATCCGCGCCAGCGCCTGATGCGGTTGCAAACCGTCGGCACCGGCCTGTTCCCGGGCGAAGGTGATCTGCTTTTTCAGGCCGGCGACGCGGATTTCAAAGAATTCGTCGAGGTTGCTGGAGAAGATCAGCAGGAACTTCAGCCGCTCCAGCAACGGATAGGACTCGTCCAGCGCCTGTTCCAGCACGCGGATGTTGAACTGCAGTTGCGAGAGCTCGCGATGGATATACAGGCTGCTGTCATCCAGGCCCGGGATCGCAATCACTGGCGCCGCCGCGACGGCTTCGGTAACCGGCGCGGGTGGCGCAGGCTCGAGTTCCGGCGGGGTTTCGGTGATTTGCTCCACCACCGGTTGAGCTTCTTTTACTGCAACTTCAGTGAGTCCTTCGGTATTCATCGAATGTTCCTGGGAGGGCTATTTCTGCTCTCGTAACAATTGAGCGGCGCGGACAGCAAAGTAAGTCAGGATGCCATCAGCGCCGGCACGTTTAAAGGCGGTCAGTGATTCAAGAATTACCGCCTCGCTCAACCAGCCATTCTGGATCGCCGCCATGTGCATGGCGTATTCGCCGCTAACCTGATAGACGAAGGTCGGCACTTTGAAGGCATCTTTTACCCGGAAAAGTATGTCCAGGTACGGCATGCCGGGTTTGACCATGACCATGTCCGCGCCTTCAGACAAGTCCGCGCCGACTTCGTGCAGCGCTTCGTCGCTGTTGGCCGGGTCCATCTGATAGGAGGCCTTGTTGGCCTTGCCCAGATTCGCCGCCGACCCCACGGCATCGCGGAACGGCCCGTAATAGGCGCTGGCGTACTTGGCCGAGTAGGCCATGATCCGCACGTTGACGTGACCGGCCAGCTCCAGCGCCTCGCGGATCGCCTGAATCCGACCGTCCATCATGTCCGACGGCGCCACGACCTGAGCGCCGGCTTCGGCGTGGGACAGTGCCTGCTTGACCAGTGCGTCGACGGTGATGTCGTTCTGCACGTAGCCTTCTTCATCGAGAATGCCGTCCTGACCGTGGGTGGTGAACGGATCAAGGGCGACGTCAGTGATCACGCCCAATTCCGGGAAACGCTCACGCAACGCGCGAGTAGCACGTTGGGCAATACCCTCGGGGTTCCAGGCTTCGGCAGCATCAAGGGATTTCAGTTCGACAGGCGTGACCGGGAACAGCGCCAGCGCCGGGATCCCCAGTTCGACCCATTGCGCCGCTTCTTCAAGCAGCAGGTCGATGGTCAGGCGCTCGACACCGGGCATCGAGGCCACGGCTTCGCGACGGTTTTCACCCTCAAGCACGAACACCGGCAGGATCAGGTCATCGACCGTCAGCACGTTTTCCCGCACCAGCCGACGCGAAAAATCATCACGACGATTGCGACGCAGGCGAGTGGCTGGGAACAGACGATTGGCAGGGGTAAAGCTCACGGCGGACTCCTGAGCCCGCGCAAACGGGCGAGCGTGACAGTTATAGACGGCCATTATGACCAACAGATTACAGTTGTGCGTACCCCGTGACATGTAGCCGCATTCCATTGTTAGCGTAGGAATTGTTCACGTCGAGACACATTTGGACACTTTCATGAATGTGTCCGAAGGGTTAGGCTGCGCGTTCATTTCGCCAGCACCCAGACAATGCTCCAACAATTTCTGCATGACTTTGGCTACTTTGCCTTGTTCCTCGGCACGTTCTTCGAAGGCGAAACCATCCTGGTGCTCGCAGGCTTCCTCGCGTTCCGTGGATACATGGACATCAACCTGGTGGTGGTCGTGGCGTTCTTCGGCAGCTATGCCGGCGATCAGCTGTGGTACTTCCTGGGGCGCAAGCACGGGCGCAAATTGCTCGCGCGCAAACCGCGCTGGCAGATGATGGGCGACCGCGCGCTGGAACATATTCGCAAGCATCCGGACATCTGGGTTCTGAGCTTCCGCTTCGTTTACGGCCTGCGCACGGTGATGCCGGTGGCGATCGGCCTGTCGGGTTATCCGCCGGGACGTTATCTGCTGCTGAACGGCATCGGCGCAGCGATCTGGGCCACCGCTCTGGCAGCCGCCGCCTACCACTTCGGCGCGGTGCTCGAAGGCATGCTCGGCAGCATCAAGAAGTACGAGCTGTGGGTGCTCGGTGCGCTGCTGATTCTTGGCGTTGGTCTGTGGCTGCGTCGCCGCTTCAAGAATGCGCGTCTGGCCAAGCAGGTTTACGCCGATGAGCAAGCCGCAAAAGCGGCACTGCTGAATCAAGCCGAAGTGGCCAAACCTGCCGAACCGAAGACGCCAGCCGAATAACGCGCTGGCGCCTGGCGTACAGCCCTGCGCAAAGCCCGGGCTGGCCGGCTCTTTTAGTCATTTATCCCCTCTGCGCCAGCGGACTCCCGTTCGCCAGCGGCGTTCTCACGCCAAAAATCTCCTGCTCGTCACGAGGCAGGCAACCGCAAATAATGAACACCCCGCCGTTGTTGCGATCCATTTAGAAAGCGCTCCATGCAGGTGCCGCCGCCACTTCAGCCTATGGCAACGCGCGATAAATTAGTGGACATTTAGCGCCATGAATCTGGAGAGAAACCCATGAGCAAAAAAGTTGCAGTGATCCTGTCCGGCAGCGGCGTGTACGACGGCGCCGAAATCCATGAAAGCGTCATCACCCTCCTGCGCCTGGATCAACGCGGCGCACAGGTGCAATGCTTCGCGCCGAACATCGCGCAATTGCATGTGATCAATCACCTGACCGGTGAAGAAATGCCCGAAACGCGCAACGTGCTGGTGGAGTCGGCGCGCATTGCCCGCGGCAACATCAAGGACATCCGCGAGGCCGACGTCGATGACTTCGACGCGCTGATCGTACCTGGCGGTTTTGGTGCCGCGAAAAACCTCTCGAACTTCGCCGTTGAAGGCGCCGGCTGCACGGTGCAGCCTGAAGTGCTGGCCTTGGCGGAAGCATTTGCCGAAGCGGGCAAACCGGTGGGTCTGATGTGCATCTCGCCGGCGCTGGCAGCGAAGATCTACGGCCCGGGCGTGACCTGCACCATCGGCAACGATGCCGACACCGCCACCGCGATGAACAAGATGGGCGCCAGCCACGAAGACTGCGCGGTGACCGACATCATCGAAGACAAGGCACGCAAACTGGTGACGACCCCGGCTTACATGCTGGCGCAGAACATCAGTGAAGCGGCTTCGGGGATCAACAAACTGGTGGATCGCGTTCTCGAACTGACTCACGAGAACGATGTTTGATCTCTGACCGCATGCGGAGCGAGATGTGGGAGCGGGCTTGCTCGCGAAAGCGGTGTGTCATTCAAATCAATGTTGTCTGATTCGACGCCTTCGCGAGCAAGCCCGCTCCCACAAGGGAATGGTGATTATTTCAGGGTTTGCGGGTCAGGCGCGTCAGGATGCGGTCCAGCGCATTGGCAAACGCCTGCTTCTCGCGCTCGCCAAAAGGTGCCGGACCGCCGCTGATCTGGCCCTGCTCACGCAGGTCGGTGAACAGGTTGCGCACCGCCAGCCGCTCGCCCATGTTCTGCGCATCGAACTCCTTGCCGCGCGGGTCCAGCGCTGCCACCCCCTTCTTCACCAGACGATCGGCTAGCGGAATATCGCTGCAGATCACCAGTTCACCAGGCACCGCGTGCTCGACCAGATAATCGTCCGCCGCATCCGGACCGCTGGGCACCACGATCAGTTTGACGATGGCCAGCCCCGGCTTGGTCTGCGGCTGCCCGGCCACCAGCACCACTTCGAACTGGCGCTTGAGGGCGAACTTCACCACCAGATCCTTGGCGGCCCGAGGGCAGGCGTCGGCATCGATCCATACACGCATGATTTTTTCCTCTTCAAAAAAGCATCGCGGGCAAGCCCGCTCCCACAAGGTTAACGCTAAACCTGTGGGAGCGTGGCTTGCCCGCGAATGTGAGCGCAGCGAATGCTGTTAAGCAGTGACCCGCTTCTTCTCCGCGATCCGACTCCGCCCGTACAGCACAACAATCGCCAGAATCGCCACGGCCTGAGCCGTCAGCGAATAGGCGTCGGCGTGAATCCCCAGCCAGTCGAATTCAAAGAACGCCACCGGTCGCGTGCCGAAGATCCCGGCTTCCTGCAGCGCTTTCACGCCATGCCCGGCGAACACCACCGACAAGGCACAGAGCAGACCGGCGTTGATGCTGAAGAACAGCGCCAGCGGCAGTTTCGCCGAACCGCGCAGGATCACCCAGGCCAGACCGATCAGCAGCACCAGTGCGGTCGCACCACCGGCCAGCACCGCGTCATGCCCGGCGGGGCCGGCCTGCAGCCACAGGGTTTCGTAGAACAGGATCACTTCGAACAGCTCGCGGTACACCGAGAAGAACGCGAGGATCGCAAAACCAAAGCGCCCGCCGCCGCCCACCAGACTCTGCTTGATGTAATCCTGCCAGGCCGCTGCGTGGCGCCGGTCGTGCATCCACACGCCGAGCCACAGCACCATGACGCTGGCGAACAGCGCCGTGGCGCCTTCGAGCAGTTCACGCTGCGAGCCGCTGACGTCGATCACGTACGCCGCCAGCGCCCAGGTGCCAAGACCGGCGAGCAGCGCCAGGCCCCAACCGATGTTGACGCTACGCACTGCCGACTGCTGGCCGGTGTTGCGCAGAAACGCGAGGATCGCCGCCAGCACCAGAATCGCTTCGAGACCTTCGCGCAGCAGAATCAGCAGGCCGGAGATAAAGCTCAGCGACCAGCTCAGACCATCGCTGCCGAGCAGTTCAGCAGACTCTTTCAACTTGCCCTTGGCCGCGTCCAGGCGCTGTTCGGCTTGCGCCACCGGCAAACCGTCCTGCAACGATTGACGGTAGGCCATCAGCGATTTTTCGGTGTCCTTGCGCACGTTGGCGTCGACGTTGTCCAGCGAGCTTTCGACCAGCTCGAAACCTTCCAGATACGCCGCCACCGACAGGTCGTAGGCCTGATCGTGCTCGCCGGCGCGGTACGCCGCCAGGCTCTTGTCCAGCGTGGCGGCGGTGTAATCGAGCAATTGCGCCGGGCCGCGTTTGACCTGCGGCGGTTGCGCGCGCTGGGCACGGAAGCTTGCGGCGACCTGCGGGCCTTCGGCGGCCTGCACCTCGGCCGGGGTCTGGCGCGCCAGATCGGCGATGTTGAAGGTCTTGTCAGACTTGGCCGCAGCCGGGTCGGCACTGAAACCGGCAATGTAGGTCGCCAGATCCCAACGCTGACGGTCGTCCAGTTGATCGGCGAAGGCCGGCATGTCGGTGCCTTCGACGCCTTGGCCGAGGGTGCTGTAGATCGCGTACAGGCTCAGGTGATCGATGCGTGCGGCATCGCGCAGATTGGCCGGTGGCGGCGTCATGCCGAGCCCCGCCGGGCCGTCACCGGCGCCGGTTTCACCGTGGCATACCGAGCAGTTCTGCGCGTACAGCGGCGCGCCCCGGGTCGGATCGGGAGTGATGATCGGCGCTTGGCTGACTTCATATGCTACCGCCAGTTTCGCCCCCAGTTGTCGGGCCTGACGCGCGACCTCGGCGCCGTCCTGTTTCGCGGTGATGGCGGCGTGCAGAGCCTCGACACCCTGCTCCAGCTCAGCCTTCTCCGGTTTGGCCGGCAGACCGCCGATCAGCCCTTGCAGCACCTGGGTGAATTCCAGTTGCTCGCGGTATTCGCCGTCGTCGACGACCTTGCCCGCCTCGACCGTCGGCGGATAGTCGGCGCTGATGTAATCGAGCAGGTGCAGCGCCTGCGGGGCGCCTTCCACGGTGTCGGCCAGCAGGTTGAAACTGCTCAGGGCAAACAGCGGGAACACCAGCCAGGCCAGGAATCGGGACGCGGCAGTCATGAATGAGTCTCAAATGGAAATGCGAAGTTACATATTGTTCACTTCGAACGCCTTTCACTCAAGCTTTGTCGACGTCTCGTGGCGTTTTAACGCAGCGCTGCGGCGCTGTTGCGGTAGTGCTCAAGCATGAATTCGACGAACACCTGCACCTTCAGCGCGACGTGCCGGGCATGCGGATAGAGCGCGTAATAGTGGCGCCGCCCAAGGCTGTAGTTGGGCAGGATTTGTACCAGCCGGCCGCTGAACAGATCGTCCTGCACCGTGGCCCGGGTGAACGCGGCGATGCCAACCCCGGCCAACGCGGCGGCGTGCAGCGAACTGATCGAATCGGCCTTGAACCGGCCCTGCACGCGCACGCTGGTGGTGGTGAGTCCACGCGTATCGGTCAGCACCCAGTCACTGCCACCGGCAAACGCCAGCAACTGCTGCTCGGCGAGTTCGCGCACCTGGCGCACCAGACCATTGCGCGCCACATACACAGGCGAAGCCACCAGCAACATGTCCGAGACAGTCAGCAACCGCGCCACCATGGATGAATCGGCCAAGGGTCCGCAGATGCGCAGAGCCACATCGAAACCCTCGGCGATCAGATCGACGAAACGGTCATCGCAGGACAGGTCCACTTCAATCTCGGGATAGCGCTGCTGAAACGCCGGCAACCAGCTCGCCAGTTCCAGCGTACCGATGACCATCGGTGCACTGATGCGCAGCACACCGCTGGGGCTTTCATGTGCCTGCCCCACCGCCAGTGCGGCTTGATCGAGGCGATCGAGAATGTCCACGCACGCCGCGTAATACTGCTGCCCTGCCGTGGTCAGGCTGAAACCTCGGGTGTTGCGATTGATCAGCCGCGTGCCCAGCTCGCTTTCCAGTTGCTGCAACTGCCGGGAGATGGTCGAGTGAGTGGTGTCGAGGCGCTCGGCAGCGGCGCTGAACCCGCGACACTCGACGATGCAACGAAACGCGCGCATGGCTTGCAGTTGATTCATTAAAGCCCCGGATCTGTTGAGCGCTGAGCGCGCAAGCCTAGCGCAATCCTTGTCCACCCGGCAGCAGCAAAGCGCCCCTATAATGCGTCACCTCCGTGCTTTTGCCGTTCAAGGAAGAACCCGTCTCCATGCGCCATTGCCTGCCGCTCTACCTGCTGCTTAGCCTCATCATGCAACTGAGTGGGTGCGCCGCTTACCGCAATTACGATCAGGAAATGCAGCAGACCATCGATCAGATGGCGCAGGGCAATCTCAACGAAGCGCTTTATCTGATGGAGCTGCACAATCCTTGGGAAGACAAGGATCTGCTGTATTTCATGGAACGCGGCGCGATCCTCAGCGCCGGCACCAACCTGCCAAAAAGCCAGGAAGCGTGGCGCAGTGCTGACCGGATGATTTTTCAGCGCGAAGAAGCCGTGCCTTCCGCAGGCATGAAGTTGCTGACCCGTTTCGGTAATGAAATGGGCACCATGCTGGTCAATGACAAGCTGCAGCGTTACGAAGGCTACGACTACGAAAAAGTCATGCTGACCACCGAAATGGCCCTCAACCAACTGGCGGAAAACGATTTCGACGGGGCCCGCGCCGACATCAAGAAAACCCACGAGCGCGAAACCCTGATCGCCCGCCAGCGGGAGCGGCAATACGAAGAGGCGCAAGAGCAAGCTACGCAACAGGGCATCACCTTGCACTACAAGGATCTGGAAGGCTATCCGGTGGCCATCCTCGATGCCCCGCAAGTGCTTGAGCTGAAGAACGGCTACCAGAGTGCATTCAGCCATTATCTGGCCGGCTTCACTTATGAAGCGCTGGGCGAACGCGCGCTCGCAGCGCCGGGGTATCGACAGGCGATCGAATTGCGCCCGGGCGTGCCGCTGCTCGAAAACGCTTTGCGCAACCTGGACAAGCCCGGACCGGCAGCCGATGAAAGCGAGATTCTGATCGTGGTCCAGGCCGGTTTCGCCCCGGCACGCAGCTCGGTGCAAGTGCCGATCCCGGTGCGGCTGAACGAAAACCTGACGATTGTTGCACCGATCTCGTTCCCGGTGATGGTGCCCGACACCCTCACACCTGGCGTGACCCAGGTCCTCGTCGACGGTAAAAAGCACCCATTGACCATGATTAACAGCGTGTCGGACATGGCCATTCGCACCTTGCGCGATGACATGCCGGCGATCATCTCTCGCGCCATGTTCCGCGCCAACATGGCCGCCATCAGCCAGGCGCAAAAGAACGAGCGCGATCCGTCCAAGGCGTCGTTGGTGGTGACCGATCCTGATCCTTTTGAAGAGGCTGACACTAGAACCTGGCGCACGCTGCCGGACAAAACCCTGGTCGCCCGTCTGCGCCTGAAAAAAGGCCTGCACCGCGTGCGCTTTCCGTATTTTCGTGCAGAAGACGGGTTCACGGTACGCGTCGACCACAGCCATCAAGTGTTCAACCTGCGGGTATTCATGGGCCAGAACTATTACGTCGGATCCGCATTGGTCCTGCCCGAAACGCCATGAACGAAAGGTGTCAGATAAAGCAGAGGAGTAATGGCACCAAACTAACAAGTGCAATTAAAAAGCTATTACATGGCCAGCATCGCCCGCTTATAATGCCGCGCCCGCGCTATAGCAACGCGGCATAAAAGCTCCTCTGGTTATGAGGAATTGGCAGGAGGCCAGCGCCACTGTCGATGGGTCACACCAGCCCGACCAGCACCGGCGGCTGATGCAGTTACTAGCTCAGGGAAGAAGTACCCCCATGGCATTGCGCACTCCCACCTTGATCGCGCTCAGCGCGGTTACTCTGCTGTCCGGCTGTTCAGCGTTTCGCAACTACGATTCGGAACTGGCCCAGACCAACCAGCAACTGGCCACCGGCAACGTCGACGCCGCGCTGAGCCTGCTGGAAAAGAACAACACCGGTCCGGACAAAGACCTGCTCTATTACTTCGAGAAAGGTGAGTTGCTGCGCGCCAAGGGCGACCTGTCCGGCAGCCAGAACGCCTGGACCAGCGCCGATCAGGTGGTTGGCCAGTGGGAAGATTCGGTCAAGCTCGACACCGGTAAATACCTGGCTCAGTTCGGCAGCTTCCTGGTCAACGACAAGGTGCGTCGCTACGAAGGCTACGACTACGAAAAAGTCATGTTGACCACGCAGATGGCCCTCAACCTGCTGGCGGTCAATGACTTCGACGGCGCCCGCACCGCGATCAAGAAGACTCACGAACGTGAAGCGGTGATCGCCGACCTGCGCGACAAGGAATACTTCAAGAGTGAGGAAGAGGCCGAGAAAGAAGGCATCAAGACTCAGTACAAGGATCTGCAAGGCTACCCGGTCGCCAGCCTCGATGCGCCAGAAGTGGTCAGTCTGAAAAACAGCTACCAGAGTGCGTTCAGCCATTACCTGGCCGGTTTCGTCTACGAAGCCCTGGGCGAGAAAGACCTGGCTGCGCCGGGCTACCGCAAGGCGGCCGAACTGCGCCCGAACACGCCGCTGCTGGAGCAGGCGCTGGTCAACCTCGACAAGCCGAGCAAGTCCGACGACAGCGACATCCTGATCGTGGTGCAAAGTGGTCTGGCACCCTCGCGTGATTCGATCCGCGTGCCGCTGCCATTGCCGATCTCCAACAACGTGGTGATCACCCCGCTGTCGTTCCCGATCATCAAGCCTGACACCTCTACCGCACCGTTCACGCAGATTGGCGTCGATGGCCAGCAAGTCAGCCTGACCGCCCTCAACAGCACCACCGCCATGTCCCGTCGCGCCCTGCGCGATGACATGCCAGGGATCATCGTGCGCACCACCGTGCGCGCAATCACCAAAGGCGTGGCGCAGAAGAAGATCAACGAAACCAACCCGCTGGCCGGTCTGGCCGTGGGTATTTCTTCAGCTGTGCTGGAAGGTGCCGATACCCGTACGTGGCGCACCCTGCCGGACAACACCCAAGTGGTGCGTCTGCGCTTGAAGAAAGGCGAGCACCAAGTCAGTCTGCCGAGCGCCGTCGGCGGTTCGCTGGTCAAGGTCACCGTCGATCAGCGTTATCAAGTGATCAGCCTGCGTGCCGTGGGCAATCAGGTATTTGCCGGCGGCGTCGCCGCCCATGTCATCCCGAGCGCCGGCGCGACCAACGTCGCCAGCCTCAAACAACCTTAAGAACGGAGTCTTTGCATGCGCTTGAAACTCTTCGCCGTCGCCGCTCTCGCCATCCTGGCCAGCGGCTGCGCCACCCCGCCACCACCGGAGCCGGGCAGCGCCGCGAGCAAGGTCGTGGCCATGGGCCCGCAGAAGCACATTGCGGTCGGCGCCATGCGCGTCGCCCGAGAGAACGGCTTCATGACCGTCAATGTGCAGTTGACCAACACCCTCAACAGCAACAAGACGTTCTACTACCGCTTCGCCTGGCTCGGCCCGGAAGGTTTCCCGATCGCCGAGGAAGAAGTCTGGAAGAGCCAGATGATGTACGGCGCTCAGACCAGCTTCATCCAGGGCATCGCCCCGACCCCGAAAGCCGTGGATTTCCGTCTCGAACTCAAGACGCCTTAAGTCCGCCACCCTATTCCTGTTTTAGAGAGCATTCCCATGTTTGCACGCTTTTCCCTGATCGCTGTCCTCGCCCTGCTGGCTTCCGGTTGCGCCAACACCTCGCCGACCCTGGGCAGCAAAAACATCAGCTACGGCGACACCAAAGCGGTTGAAACCGTGACCAACGAATTCGGTTCGACCGACCTGCAAATGATCGCCGAATCGATGACCCGCTCGCTGGCCCAGTCCGGCATTCTGCAGGGCCGCCCAGTGGTGCAGGTCTACGACGTGAAGAACAAGACCAGCGAATACATCGATACCCGCGAAATCACCACCAGCATCAAGACTCAGCTGATGAAGTCCGGCACCGCCCGTTTCGCCAGCGACAACACCGCGATGCAGAGCCAGGTCGATCAGCTCAAGCTGCAGAACCAGAGCGGCCTGTACAAGAAGAGCACCGTGGCCAAGACCGGCAACATGATCGCCGCCAAGTACCGTCTGGAAGGCTCGATCAGCTCGATCGTCAAGCGCAGCAGCGACTACAAGGACGTCTTCTACAAATTCAGCCTGCAACTGATCGACGTCGAAAGCGGTCTGGCCGAGTGGATGGACGAAAAAGAGATCCGCAAAACCACGGAGCGTTAATTGATGCGCGCATGGATTGGCATGATGGCCCTGGCTTGCGCGTTCAGCGTGCAAGCGGCCCCGAAAGTGGCGGTAACGGATCTGGCGTATCAGGAGCGCGTGGAGCAGTACATCCACATCGTTTCGGCGCAGAACAATTACCGCGAGGGTTACTACAGCTCCAGTGGTTCGTCGAACTACAACGAGCTGGAAGCGACCACCAGCTACATCGAACAAGGTGAGCTGCGTAAATTCACCGGCGACATCAAGGGCGAGATCCTCCGCACCGGGATGTTCCAGCTGGTGCAGGGCACGCCGTACACCGCGTCGTCCAAGGGTGACGTGTACGACGTGATCAAGCGCATCAAGGCCGGCAGCTTCAAGGGTGCCGACTACGTGCTGTTCGGCACCGTGTCGGACATCGACTTCACCCAGGACATGAACGAGCTGGCGCACACCGACAGCTATTCGGCGGTGCTGGGCCTGACGCTGGTGGCGGATTTCAGCCTGATCAACACCAAGACCTACGAAATCACCTCGGCCTTCACGGCGATGGGCGAAGCGCAGGACACCAAACTGGTGAATGGCCGCGACATCAAGATTTCGTTGAACCGCCCACGGGTGGTGCGTGAGGTATCGAAAGCGCTGGGTGAGGACGTGGCCGGGCAACTGAGCATGCAGCTCGGTGGCGCTGGTTACGAGCAGCCGCGCGAAGCGCCGCAGCGCAACAACTTGCCGCGTGATACCGCGCCGGTGATTTTGCACTGACTCTTGGCTGAACGCGTTCTGTGGCGAGGGAGCTTGCTCCCGCTGGGCTGCGAAGCAGACCCAAAAGCTTGTGAGCGCTACGCACTCAAGCGGGAGCAAGCTCCCTCGCCACAATTGCGCGTCACTCCAAAGTCTTGGCGGATAAAAAAGGCGACCTCATCAGGTCGCCTTTTTTGTGCCGGCAGGTTTTACACCGCCGCTTTACGCAACGTCGCCATAAATGCCGCCGCACCAATGAACAGCCCGGCAAACGTGCGGTTCATGCGTTTCTGCTGCTGCGGTGTACGCAACAGACGCAGCACCTTGGACGCCAGTCCGGTGTAGCCGGCCATGACAATCAGATCCACGCAGATCATGGTCGCACCGATCACCACATACTGAATCAGCAACGGTGCGTGGGGATTGATGAACTGCGGCAGCACCGCCAGCATGAACACCAGTGCCTTGGGGTTGCTGATGTTGACCAGGAAGCCGCGAAACACCAGCGCCAGCGGTTTGCCGATCGGCCGTACCGCCGCGTCATCGCTCATGTCCATGGGCAGCGCACGCCATTGCTTGATCGCCAGATAGACCAGATACGCCACACCGAACCATTTGATCGCGTGGAATGCGGTGGCCGAGGCGGTGAGGATCGCGCCGACACCGGCGCCGACAATCGCAATCTGTACCGCCAGGCCGATCTGCAGGCCGAGGGCGTTCCAGTAACCGCGCCAGAAACCGTATTGCAGACCGCTGGACATCGACGCAATGGCGCCCGCGCCCGGGGACAGACTGATCACCCAGCAGGCGGCAAAGAATGCCAGCCATGTTTGAAGCTCCATCGCACACCTCGACTCTGAATCGTGACAGACGTCAAAGCTAATGCGCTTTGGCGCGGATGACTACCGATTTTTGCTGGAGGGTTCGGGCGCGGCTGATGGCCTCTTCGCGAGCAAGCCCGCTCCCACATTGGATTTGTGTCAATCACAGATCCAATGTGGGAGCGGGCTTGCTCGCGAAGGCGTCAGATCAGACGCCCGAGGACTACTTCTCGAAACCGCTGGAAGGAAACACATCGCTGCCACGCCAGCGCCGCACCGAACGCTGGAAGAACAGGCTGTTCGGCACTTGCACCATGGCGCTGCCCGTCCCGAGCTCCTCGGCTTCGATCAACGTGGTGTAGAGCAGATTGATCGCCACCACCCGGCCTTTGACACCCGGCTTGTCGGTGGTGTCCACCAGCTCGACCACATCGCCCAGGCGGAACGGGCCGACGGTGAAGATCAGAATCGCGCAAAGCAGGTTCGACAGCACACTCCACATCGCGAAGAACGCCACCGCCGCCACCGCGACGAAACCCGACAGCGCCGTCCACAGCACCGTGGCCGACACCCCGAGGCGTTCCAGCACAAAGATCAGCGCGCTGCCCATGATCAGCCAGCGCAGACCGCCCCGCAGGGGCATCAGCAACTGCGGCGGAAACGGATAGCGCTCGCCCAGGCGGGTGAGGAATCGAGCGACGACACGTTGAGCGAAGTAGCCGGCCAGCAGGATCAGCAGAATCTGCACGCCGAGCCAGATCGGCTCGACCCACACCGCCGGCAGCGGCAGCTTGAACGCTTCCATCAGGACAGCGCCTCCAGCTCCGCCTGCATGCTTTCCAGCGTTTCGAGTGCCTCCATCCACGCTTCTTCCAGCTCGGCTTCGCGCACTTTCAGCTTGGCCTGCTCTGCCAGCAGATCACGCAACTCGTTCTTGCGCGCCGGCTCGTAGATGTCGCTGTCACCGAGGCTGGCATCGACCTTGGCGAGTTTTTCGTGGAGCTTGCCCAGTTCGGCTTCGAGCTTGTCGGCCTCGCGCTTGTGCGGTGCCAGTTGCTGACGCAATGCAGCAGCGGCCTGGCGCTGGGCCTTTTTGTCGGTCTTGTCCGGGTTCACCGGGGTGTTGCTGACCGGCGCATTGCGTTGACGGTATTCCACCAGCCAGCGCGCGTAGTCTTCGAGGTCGCCATCGAACTCTTCTACCTTGCCGTCCGCGACCAGGTAGAAGTTGTCGGTGGTGCTCTTGAGCAAGTGCCGATCGTGAGACACCACCAATACCGCGCCGCTGAATTCCTGCAGCGCCATGGTCAGCGCCAGGCGCATTTCCAGGTCGAGGTGGTTGGTCGGTTCGTCGAGCAGCAACAGATTCGGCCGTTCCCAGGCGATCAATGCCAGCGCCAGACGCGCTTTCTCGCCACCGGAGAAATTCAGCACTGGCTCGTCAATGCGTGCGCCACGGAAATCGAAACCGCCGAGGAAGTCGCGCAGGGTCTGCTCGCGTTCGGTCGGCGCCAGACGCTGCAAGTGCAGCAGCGGGCTGGCCTTGGCATCCAGCGAGTCGAGCTGATGCTGGGCGAAGTAGCCAACCACGGTGTTTTCGCCACGGGTCAGACGCCCGGCCAGCGGCTCGAGCTCACCGGCGAGGTTCTTGATCAGGGTCGATTTACCGGCACCGTTCGGCCCGAGCAGACCGATCCGCGCACCCGGGGTCAGTTGCAGCTTGACCTTCTCCAGGATGGTTTTGTCGCCGTAACCCAGGCGCGCATCGGACAGGTCGATCAGCGGACTGGAGATCTTGGTCGATTCGCGAAACACGAAATCGAACGGTGAATCGACGTGGGCCGCCGACAGCTCTTCCATGCGCTCCAGGGCCTTGATCCGGCTCTGCGCCTGACGGGCCTTGGTGGCCTGAGCCTTGAAGCGGGCGATGTAGCTTTCCATGTGCGCACGTTGCGCCTGCTGCTTCTCGTAGGCCTGTTGCTGCTGGGCCAGACGTTCGGCACGGGCACGTTCGAACGCAGTGTAGCCGCCACGGTACAGGGTCAGTTTGCGCTGATCGACATGCGCCACGTGATCGACCACTTCATCGAGGAAGTCGCGGTCGTGGGAAATCAACAGCAAGGTGCCCGGATAGCTTTTCAGCCACTCTTCGAGCCAGATGATCGCGTCGAGATCCAGGTGGTTGGTCGGTTCGTCGAGCAGCAACAGGTCCGACGGACACATCAAGGCCTGCGCCAGGTTCAGACGCATCCGCCAGCCACCGGAGAAATCTCCTACCTGACGATCCATCTGCTCGTTGGTGAAACCGAGACCGGCCAGCAACTTGCGTGCCCGCGCATCGGCGGTATAGCCGTCGGCGCTGTCGAGTTCGGCGTGCAGGCGGGCCAGAGCCGTGCCATCGTGGGCCGCTTCGGCCACGGCGAGGTCACGTTGCACCTCACGTAGACGCAGGTCGCCATCGAGCACATAGTCGACCGCCAGGCGTTCGAGCGTGTCGACCTCCTGGCGCATGTGCGCGATCCGCCAGTCGGCCGGCAGCAGGCAATCGCCCGAGTCCGGGTGCAACTCGCCGCGCAGCAAGGCAAACAGGCTGGATTTGCCGGCGCCGTTGGCACCGATGAGGCCGGCTTTGTGGCCGGCGTGCAGGGTCAGCTCGGCGTCTTCTAGCAGACGTTGCGGGCCACGCTGTAAAGTCAGGTTCTGAAGTCGGATCATAATGGCGGCGGAGTCTACCAGCTTCGCTCACAACTGGCGCGAGTAGCACGATGTCCTCTGACCTGTGGAGCTTTTCCCTTGCCATCTACGCCCGACCGGGCGTGGAACCTGCTTGCCTGCAACTGCAAACGGCGGGGGCCAATGTCTGCCTGCTGCTGTGCGGTTTATGGCTGGAGCGGCGCGGCGCGGCCTGCGACGAACAGCGCGTGCAGCAGCTGAAAACGCTGGTGGGGCCGTGGGATGTGGAGGTGGTGCAGCCACTGCGTGCGTTGCGTACTCAGTGGAAAACCCTGGCCGAGGAAGATCCGGTGCTCAAGGGGCTGCGAGCACAAATGAAGGCGCTGGAGCTGGAAGCCGAACGGCATCTGCTGTGGCAACTGGAACAGGTTGCGCAGGATTGGCCGCGCGATGACGCATCAGCGTCGGGGGAGTGGCTGGAGAGTCTGACGGGATCGGCCGCCAGCCCGAACCGCGACGCGCTGCAAGTGCTGCGCGTCGCGGCAACCGGCACTTAGGAAGCGCTGGTCGGGTTGCTGCTGGCGCTCGACGCAGCGGCTGGCGTTGGCGCCGTCGTGGTGGTCGAGGTGGAAGCGGCTGGAGCAGGCGCGGCGGCGGCCGGCGCCGGAACGGCTGGCTTGGCGGCAGGTGCAGTCGCCGGCTTGGCGGCAGCTGGTTTGGCAACGGCCGGTTTTTTCGCGGCAGGTTTGGCAGCTGGCTTGGCGGCTGGTTTAGCGGCTGGCTTTGCGGCTACTGGTTTGGCGGCAGGCTTGGCTGCAGCGGTCGCAGGTTTTGCTGCTGCAGGTTTGGCAGCGGTTTTAGCAGCAGGCTTGGCCGCTGGTTTGGCAGCAACCTTGGCAGCAGGTTTTGCCGCGACTGGTTTGGCCGCAGTCTTGACTGCCGGTTTTGCCGCAGCGGTTTTCGCGGCAGGTTTGGCAGCCGGTTTTACCGCTACTTTGGCAGCTGGTTTAGCAGCAGCGGTTTTTGCCGGAGCGACTTTGCGCGCAGCAGGTTTTGCTGCTGGCTTGGCAGCCGGTTTGGCCGCTGCAGGTTTGGCAGCGGCAGTACGTGCGGCCGGTTTCGCAGCGCTCGCCGCAGCCGGTTTTTTCACTGCGGTTTTTGCAGCAGGTTTGGCGGCGGTTTTAGCCGGTGCCTTGGCTGCAGGTTTTGCCGCTGGTTTGGCCGCAGCAGTTTTCGCCGGGGCTTTCGCCGCAGCAGGTTTGGCTGGCGCTTTTTTCGCAGGCGCTGCTGCTGGTTTGGCGGCGCGGGAGGACAGCGCTTTGCCGGCGGCCTCTTGCACCCGGCCGACACCTTGGGCCAGTTTCAGGCTTTCCTGGGCATCGCGCTTGAGTTGCAGAATGTAGCCGCGAGTGTCGGACTGACGATCCTTCAACGCATCGAGCAGGTCTTCAAGTTCTTTGACGGCAGCCTTGGCCTTGTTCTGTGCCTTGGCTTTACCGGCAGCAGCGGCGTCCTGCAATTTGGTGCGGGACTTGTGCAGTTTTTCTTGCGCCTTGCCGCGTTGCTTTTCCAGTTTGGCGAGCAGTTTTTCAGCATCAGCCAAGGCTTGGGAGCAAGCGTTTTCCAAATGCTCGAGCAGGCTGCCCGAGAGTTGTTGGAGTAAGTGCAACGGAGTGTTTACAGGCTTCTTGGTGGCCGACATGGTTTACCTCCTGGCTGACGTGAGTGCGGCTCATACTAGACCTCTGCAGTTACCGCCGCTAGGTCATCTTGACAGTAACGAAACCGTTGCGTTGCAACGAAGCGAAAATGTTCTTCAACAAGTCAAAAGCAGTTCACCGTTGCAGACGTTCGCGCTGGCATAATCCACCGCAATTCAGGACGGAGAGTGCCCATGTCGCGCTACCTTTTTTTATCCCTCTGGATGATTTTTTCCGTGGCCCACGCCGACGAAAAAACCACCGCGAACGATGCTCACGATCTGGCTTACAGCCTCGGCGCCAGCCTCGGTGAGCGGCTGCGCCAAGAGGTGCCGCAATTGCAGATTCAGGCATTGGTCGACGGTTTGCAGCAGGCCTATCAAGGCAAGCCGCTGGCCCTGAGCGAAGCGCGGATCGAGCAGATCCTCGCCGATCACGAATCGCAAAACGCCGAACACGCGTCGCTGCCTTCCAGTGATGCTGCGATGGAAAACGAGCAGCGTTTTCTCACCGCCGAAAAAGCCAAACCGGGTGTGAAGGAACTGGCCGACGGCATCCTGCTGACCGAGCTGACACCGGGCACCGGTGCCAAGGCCGGCCCCGATGGAAAAGTCCAGGTGCTGTATGTCGGTCGGCTGCCGGATGGCACGGTGTTCGACCAGAACACTCAGCCGCAATGGTTCAGCCTCGACAGCGTAATAGCCGGCTGGCGTTCCGCGCTGCAGAACATGCCGGTGGGTGCCAAGTGGCGACTGGTGATTCCATCGGATCAGGCCTATGGCGCCGACGGTGCGGGCGATCTGATCGCGCCGTTCACACCGTTAGTGTTTGAAGTCGAATTGCGCGGTGCAACGAGCTGACCGACGCCGATTCGCCGGCATAAAAAAACGCGGTGCGCTTTCGGCGCATCGCGTTTTTTTTGCCTGAGAAAACCAATCAGGCCTGAGCGGTATCTTCTTCCTTGTGTGCCGTGTGCAGCACTTCAATAAGGCAGTCTTCCAGTTCGAAGCGTTCGTGCAGCAGGCCACCGAGCTCCTTGAATTTCTCCGCAACGCATTTGCCTTCGTCGCAAAGGTCGTTGAAGGCGAGGAGTTTTTCGGTGATGACGTCGATGCGCGGGTAGATTGTCTCGGCCAATTCCAGACCGCGCGTGTCACCGAACGCCTTGGCTTCACCGGTCAGCTGTTCGTAGATCTCGAAGTGCCCGGCCGAGACGTAATCGACCAGCACGCCGCAGAATTCCAGCAAGGGTTTACGGTTCTCGGACAGAGCCTGTGGTTTGTCACCCAACTTGTCGTAGGCACTGATCAGATCTTCACGCTCTTGCAACCAGCGGTCGATCAGCAGATGAACTCCACCCCAGCGTTCCTGAGCATTCTGACAACTTTCGAGCATGGCGATCTCTCTTCCCTTGTGGGTCATGCTGCTCTACACCCGCGCCCCTCTTCTGGCTGTTATCGCTTGGGGGCCGACCGGGCAGAGCGTCATCGAGCAACATAAATCCAATGACACGTGCGGGCCAGATTATGCCCGCACGCCTATGGCTTCAAGGTACGCAGGAGATAAAGTTCATACAAGTGTTTAATCCCTGACCAGCGTGCGGTGCGACGCTTCGCCGCTGAGCGGTCGCTGCAGAGCGCTCCAGACCAGCCGCAGCAATTGATAGACCGCCAGGATCGACATCGCCACAAAGAACAGCAGGCTCCATTCCGGGATGCTCAAATCGAACAGCGTCCAGGAAATTTCTGCGCAATCTACACCGCCCCTAAGCATCCGCAACGTTGCACACAACCACGGCAGGTTGCTGAACAACGCTTCGGCATCAGGCGCGCACCTCGTCATCTGCATCAACGGGTCACTCTGCAACAACACCTGTCGCCAGGCCGCCGTAGTCCCGCCCAGGCTCAGGCCAAGCGCGGCGACCCAGTACAGCGACAGGCCGACACGCCGTGGGCCGTGGACCGCCGCCAACCCGCAACAGAACGTCAGCAACGCCATGAAAAACCTTTGCGCCAGGCACAGGCTGCAGGGCGTCAGCCCGACCGCATACTCGAGATAATAGGAAGCTCCCAGGGCCATGGCCCCTGCAGTGAAAGCCGTGAAAAACAAGGAGCGTGAACAGGCCAACGACATGGCTTTTCCGTAACAGTGGAGACAGGCAGTTACGGTAGAGGAAAGCTTGTCAGCCTTTCAAGGCGGGGCCTTGGCGACAGTTCACCAGAAGTGTAGGGAAAACCCGACAGGTGCGAGAGGAATAGGTGTAGTCCGTTGTAGGACTTTGCCCAAGACGCCCGCCACAGGTAATTTTTCGCTCACTGAACGTTAACGAGGGAGCATGCTCCCTCGCGATATCAGGCGTGAACCGGCACCGGCAACGGCGCGGCCAGCAGACGCTCATCCAGCAATCCGAGACCTTCCTGGAACAGCTGGTTACTGCGCTCGGTGTCACCCAGTTGCGCAAGCAGACGCGCCAGCTCGGCGCAGGCTTCAGGGTTACGCTGCACTCGCAGACTGCTTTCCAGATAATCCCGTGCCTTGCCCCACAAGCTGGCTTGCAGACAGAGACGACCGAGGGTCAGCAACAGGCTCGGGTCAGCAGGATGTTCCTTGAGCCAACCTTCGGCGGTCTGCAACTGGCGCGCCGGATCGCTGCCGCGCACCAGGCCATACAGACGCGCGAGATGGCTGTCGTACTTGCGCTTGAGGGCACTGCGCAGGATTTCTTCAGCTTCGACCTGAGCACCCAACTGACGCAATTGCTCGGCGTAAGCCAGCACCAGCGCCGGCTCCTGACGCTGTGCGGAAGTCAATTGCTCCCAGGCACGAGTGAGTGACTGCAGACCGACCTTGCCGTCCTCGTCCCGATGCGCCGCCAGAGACAGGTTGTTGCCCCAGGCACGCCGCTCCAGTTCAGCCAGTTCGGCCGCAGGCAAAGCCTTGTCCTTGCGCAGCTCCGGCAACAGGCGAATCACCGCCGACCAGTCGCCGCGCTGCTGATGCAGACGCTGCAACTGTCGCAAGGTCTGCACGTTATGCGGATGTCGCTCGTGCATCGCCTGCAGGGTCACCAAGGCGCCGTCGGTATCACCACGATCGGTCTGCAACTGCGCATGACTCAAGGCAATCGCCAATTCGGCCTGCGGCTGGCGCTCCAGCGCACGTTCAAGCAGGTGATCACACTCTTCGTACTTGCCTTGTTCGTTGGCCGCGCGTGCCGCGCCGAGGTAATACAACAGCGGCTGGCGCTCGGCCTCGGCGGCGCGAGACAGATGACGTTGCGCGCTGGCCCAGCGACCTTCGGCCAGATCCAGCTGCCCGTGTTCGATGGCCACCTGCACCCGCCGGCTGCGGTTGCGGCGCGACCACGGATTGACCACGCCACTGGAGGCCATGACCAGCTCGACCAAGGCCTTGATCCCCCAGATCAGCAGCCACAACACCGCGATCAGGCCCAGCGTGGCCCACAGACTGGCCTCGTAGCGGAAGCTCTTGTAGGCAATCAACACGTACCCGGAGTGCTCGGCAATCGCCAGGCCCAGCGCCGCCGTCGCCGCGATCACCAGAAACACGATCACATACAGGCGTTTCATGGCGTGGTCTCCTGCGCGGTGTTGGCGGCAGGTTTGGCGAACGGTTTGACCGACTCTTCAGCGTTGACGTTACGGCGCTCCAGATAAGCCTGCACTGCACTCAGCGTGCCGGTCAGGTCCGGCGTCTTGACGGTGACCGGTTGCTTGCTCAGCTCGGCAACCTGTTCGAGCATGATTTTGCTCTGCGGATTGTCCGGGTTGAAATTGCCCGTGAGCACATCCCGCGCTTCGGTCAGTGCCTGGGTGTAGACCGGTGCCTGGCCATTGAGCGCCGCCCATTGCGCCTGCTCCAGCGCGAGACTCAGGGCAAGGCGCACCTGACTCAGGCTCTGCCCGGCCAGCAGTGGCTTCACATTCTTGTCGGCATTGAAATCGATGCGGATGTAACGCGACACCTGATCCCACCACTGCGCCCAGCGGCTGGCGCCATCGCCGTCAGCGGTCAGGCCCAGCAGCGACTCGCCGCGATCCTTGTACTCAGGCGCCAGCTCGGTCAGTTCGATGACCTGATCACGCAAGGCACCGATGCGCAGGAACAGCCCGGTGCGATCCGGCTGCTCGGTGCTGCGCAGCGCGACGAGGGTTTTCGCCACTTGCTCGCGGGCGGCGAACGAGCCGGGATCGTTCTGCTCACGCAGAATTTCGTCGGCACCCTGCACCAGCGCCTGGGCGCTGCTGATGTCCTGCAAGGCCGACAGACGCAGGCTGGCCAGACGCAGCAGATGCTCGGCCTCGGCCAGACGCCAGTCCTTGCGGCTGGCGCCGAGAACGGTTTCCAGACGCTGGTTGAGGCGCTGCTGATCCCCCTGCAGTTGCGTCACCAGACGCTGGCGCTCGGCGAGTTCATCGGCACCGGGCAGTTGCGCGAGGCGCTCGGTCAGGCGCTGTTCGTTGAGCTTGAGGCTCTGTGCCTGATCGTTCAGTGCCTGCACCTGGCCTGACTGTTGTGCGGTGTTGCTCTGCAGGTGACGCACCTGCCAGACACCCCAGCCACCGATCGCCACGCCGGCAGCGCCGAGCAACAGGGCGACAATGGCCAGTCCGTTGCCCCGGCGCGGCTCTTTGGCCGGCGGTGGAGTTTCAACCTGGGCATCGATCACAGGCTGGACATCATCTTTAGGCAAGGCTGTTTCGCTCACGTATCCATCCTTTGCATTAGAGAACGGGCACGGGATGCTCCCGTAACGCCGTCAGCAAAGCCGCGGCACTCGCGCCGCGGCAATCCACAACTGTTCGGGCCCCGGCGGCACGTGCCAGCTCGGCGACCCTTGGGCTTGGCACAAACAACGGCAACTGCGCAATTGACGGCCAGGCATCGCCGGCCATCTGGCGCAAGTGCTCGAAACCCTGTCCACTGCTGACCACCAGCCCGTTCAAGCGTTCCGCTGCAATGCGCCGCGGCAGCTCTTGCGGCGGGTAGGCCGGCAGGTCACGCCGATACAACTCCAGATACTCGACACTAGCACCAAGCGCGCGCAGGCGCTCGGCGAGCAGCTCGCGACCACCCTCGCCACGCAGGATCAGCACCTGCGCGCCGGGCCCTGTGACCGCCTCGCGCAGACGCGGCAATTGCAGCAGGGCTTCACTGTCATCGCCGTCGGCGGGACAGTGCACATCGAGACCGTGATCGCGAAGAATCTGCGCAGTCGCCGCACCGACGCTGAACCACGGCATCGACAGCGACTGAAGCCCATGAGCGTCTAGCAGATCAAGCGCAATCCGCGCCGCCGGCTTGCTGACCACGATGACCGCGCTGCAACCCGGCAGCTGCGCCAGCGCCTGACGTATCTTGTCAGAGACCGGCAGCGGCGCGATGTCCAGAAGCGGCAGGCAACTGCTGGAAATCCCCTGCCCGGCCAACACCGCGGCCAGCGCCGCACAGTCATCCGCAGGGCGCGTCAGCAGCAGGCGCCAGCCAGTCACTCGTGACCTGCCTCGCCATACACCGCTTTGAGAATGTCGTCGGCACCCTGACTGAGCAACGCTTCAGCGACCTGCACGCCCAACGCTTCGGCATTGGCACGCGGCGCACGCGCTTCGGCGCTGAGCAGCTTGCCACCGCTCGGCTCGCCCACCAGACCACGTAACCACAACTGCTCACCTTCAAGCACGGCGTAGCAAGCGATCGGCACCTGGCAGCCGCCATTCAAGTGTTTGTTGAGGGCACGTTCAGCGGTCACGCGTGAAGCGGTGTCGGCGTGGTGCAACGGCGCGAGCAAGGCGTGGATTTGCGTGTCGGCGCTGCGGCACTCGATGCCGACGGCGCCCTGACCACCGGCCGGCAGGCTGTCATCGACGCTGATGGCCGAGGTGATGCGGTCTTCAAAACCGAGACGGATCAGCCCGGCCGCCGCGAGGATGATCGCGTCGTACTCGCCGGCATCGAGCTTGGCCAGACGAGTGTTGACGTTACCGCGCAGGAAGCGGATTTCCAGATCAGGACGACGGGTCAGCAACTGCGCCTGTCGCCGCAGGCTGGAGGTGCCGACGATGGCGCCGGCAGGCAGCGCATCAAGGCTGGCGTAGGTATTGGAAACGAAAGCATCGCGCGGGTCTTCGCGTTCGCAGATACAGAACAGGCCAAGGCCTTCGGGGAAGTCCATCGGCACGTCTTTCATCGAATGCACGGCGATGTCGGCTTCGTTTTCCAGCAGTGCGGTTTCCAGCTCCTTGACGAACAGACCCTTGCCGCCGATTTTCGACAGCGGCGAGTCGAGCAGCTTGTCGCCGCGACTGACCATGGGCACCAACGTCACCAACAGACCCGGATGGGCCGCTTCCAGACGGGCTTTGACATATTCGGCCTGCCAGAGGGCCAGCGCACTTTTACGGGTGGCGATGCGGATTTCGCGAGAGGACATGGATCAATCCGTACTGAATAGATACGGCGGATAATAACAGCTCAGCCAAATCCACTTTGACTTGAATCAGAAACGGCGTGGCCTCCCTGGCCTGCAATGCCCGGTAGAAGAAAGTGCAACCGCGCGCGAAGGCCGCGTCAGAGGCCCTGCATCATCTTGCGCACACCGGCCACATGTCGACGACTGACGATCAGCGCATCACCATTGAGGCCTTTGAGGAACAGCTGGAAATGCCCCAGCGGCGTGCGTTGCAGACGTTCGATGCGGTCACGGGCGACCAACGCGTTGCGGTGGATACGCACAAAACGCTCGCCGAATTCGTCTTCGAGGGCTTTCAGCGGCTCATCCAGCAGCACCTCGCCGCTTTCATGGCGCAGGGTCACGTATTTGTGATCGGCAATGAAATAGACCACCTGATCCAGCGGGATCAGCTCGATGCCTTTGCGGGTGCGGGCGCTGATGTGACTGCGCGGGCCATTACCGCTTTCGGCGGCGGGACGGGTCAGGGCCGAGAGTTGCGCCCGGTTGGGACGTTCAGCCCGTTTCAGGGCGTCATGCAGATGTTCGGTTCGCACGGGTTTCACCACATAGCCCACGGCGCTGGCCTGCAGGGCTTCCACGGCAAATTCATCGGGGCCGGTGCAAAACACCACGGCCGGTGGCGTTTCGCGTTCGCACAGACGGGCAGCGACCTGCAGGCCATCGAGGCCCGGCATGCGGATATCGAGCAGCACGATATCCGGCTTGTGGCTGTCGATCAGCGCCAACGCCTCTTCGCCATTCGTGGCGCTGGGCTCCAGGACTGTATAACCCTCGAGCTCGCTTACCATTCGGCTTAGGCGCTCGCGAGCCAGTGGTTCGTCATCAACGATCAGGACATTCATATTGCGCTGGATTCCTGCGTGAGTCTCGCACAAGGATAGCGTAGACAGGTGAAGTGACGTCCGTCACCGCGATCCACGCTAAGACTAGCCCGAGCGCCAAAAAGTGCCGTACGTCGGCCAGCAATATTTGCCAGTGTCCGGGTCGTACTGCTCAAAGCCCGCTGTTTCCTGCGTTTTTCACGGGGTATGCCAAAGGACAAAACCACCCACCCCCTCTTCTTATAGTCGGCGTCCGGACCTTTGTGCGATCCGCAGTCGCGCCGACCCTTATGTCCAACTGTAGACGCTTGCCGGGCCGATATTGCTCAATCGAAAAATATCCTTGCGCAAATCCCCCGCAGACGGCGCCGACTATGAATGAGCAGATGAGAAAAAAACGTATCGACCGGTGTCAGCGACAGGATTGGCAACCCTGTTATTATCCGCGCCAGCGTTTCACGCCTTCTTTCTTCAAGCCGATACGAGCGAATTCATGAGCACTGACAAGACCAATCAGTCCTGGGGCGGCCGCTTCAGTGAACCCGTCGACGCCTTCGTCGCCCGCTTCACCGCCTCCGTCACCTTCGACCAGCGCCTGTATCGCCACGACATCATGGGCTCGATCGCCCACGCCACCATGCTGGCCAAGGTCGGCGTGCTGACCGATGCCGAGCGCGACAGCATCATCGACGGCCTGAAGACCATTCAGGGCGAAATCGAAGCCGGCCAGTTCGACTGGCGCGTCGACCTCGAAGACGTGCACATGAACATCGAAGCACGCCTGACCGATCGCATCGGCATCACCGGCAAGAAACTGCACACCGGGCGCAGCCGCAACGACCAGGTCGCCACCGACATCCGTCTGTGGCTGCGTGACGAAATCGACCTGATCCTGGCCGAGATCACCCGCCTGCAAAAAGGCCTGCTGGAGCAAGCCGAGCGTGAAGCGGCGAGCATCATGCCCGGCTTCACTCACCTGCAAACTGCTCAGCCAGTGACCTTCGGCCACCATATGCTGGCGTGGTTCGAAATGCTCAGCCGCGACTACGAGCGTCTGGTCGACTGCCGCAAGCGCACCAACCGCATGCCGCTGGGCAGCGCCGCGCTGGCCGGCACCACCTACCCGATCGATCGCGAATACACCGCGCAACTGCTGGGCTTCGACGCCGTGGGCGGCAACTCGCTGGACAACGTTTCCGATCGCGACTTCGCCATCGAATTCTGCTCGGCCGCCAGCATCGCGATGATGCACCTGTCGCGTTTCTCCGAAGAGCTGGTGCTGTGGACCAGCGCGCAGTTCCAGTTCATCGATCTGCCGGACCGCTTCTGCACCGGCAGCTCGATCATGCCGCAAAAGAAAAACCCGGACGTGCCGGAGCTGGTACGCGGCAAGACCGGTCGCGTATTCGGCGCCCTGATGGGCCTGCTGACCCTGATGAAAGGCCAGCCACTGGCCTACAACAAGGACAACCAGGAAGACAAGGAGCCGCTGTTCGACGCCGCCGACACCCTGCGCGATTCGCTGCGGGCGTTTGCCGACATGATCCCGGCGATCAAACCGAAACACGCGATCATGCGTGAAGCGGCCCTGCGTGGTTTCTCCACCGCCACCGACCTGGCGGACTACCTGGTACGCCGTGGCCTGCCGTTCCGTGACTGCCACGAAATCGTCGGTCACGCGGTGAAGTACGGCGTCGACACCGGCAAGGATCTGGCCGAGATGAGCCTGGAAGAACTGCGACAGTTCAGCGACCAGATCGAGCAGGACGTGTTCGCCGTGCTGACCCTGGAAGGCTCGGTGAATGCCCGTGACCATATCGGCGGGACTGCGCCGGCGCAGGTCAAGGCAGCGGTGGTTCGCGGTCAGGCCCTCATCGCCAGCCGCTAAGGTCAAAAGCTTCGCGAGCAAGCCCGCTCCCACAGTCTGGATTTGTTAATACAGTCCAAATGTGGGAGCGGGCTTGCTCGCGAATGCTGACTTCAGAACACTGCAAGATCTACTTCTTCGCTGCGATCATCGCCAAAAACGCCGGCATCGCCAATTCTTTGTCCGCCGCAATCTTCCGCACATGCGAATTCTGCTCAAGCCGCTCCAACAGCGCCTTGGCTTTCGGCATCTCTGCCAGCAAATCGATCCCGAACAGTTTCTGCCCGACCGCACACGCCAGCGGCACGCTGTACAGGAAATACAAATCCGCGATGCTCAAACTGTCGCCCGCCACGTACGGGGCGAATTTGCCGTGGCGGCCCAGCGCCGCGAAACCCAGCAACAGCTCGGCTTTGGTTTTCTCCTTGATCGCCTCCGGCACCGGCGAGCCGAAGAACGCTTCGCCATAGCAGGCGCGGCCCGGCAGTTCGATGTACAGCTCGATTTCCTTGGCGATCGCCAGCACCTGCGCCCGCTCGAATGGATCGCTCGGCAGCAGCGGCGTGCCCTTCTGGGTCTGCTCGAGGTATTCAAGGATGATCGCGGTTTCGTTGATGAAACCCGCCTCGACACCCAGCACCGGCACTTTGCCGCGTGGACTGATCGCCAATGATTCAGGCGTCGGCGTCGGGTAGAAGGTGACTTCTTCGAACGCCAGGCCCTTTTCCAGCAGCGCCAGCTTGACCATGTTGTAGTAGTTGCTGACAGCGAATCCGTAGAGCTTGAACATCACATAGCCTCCAGGCCGTGCGGGGTAGGCAGTCACTGTTTATAGATCGCCGGGCTCGATCCTGCCAGCAGCATCACGCCGCTGAATGCGGGTAAACTGGCGCCTTTCCTTGAGGAGCCTGCCATGAGCGAGCCGACTGACATCGACAATGATGAAGAAGAGTTCACCGAATCGACGCTGATCGAAGCGATCGAGAACCAGATCGAAAGCGACAACCCTCCAGCGTCCAAGGCAACCTTCAACAAGCTGACGCTGGTCGGTTACGAGCGTGATGACATCCTGAATCTGATGGCCCACGTGCTGGCCTACGAAATCGACGCGATGCTCGACGAAGACCGCGCGTTCAATACCGAGTGGTATGAAACCGCGCTGCGTGCATTGCCTGAGCTGCCACCCGAAAAACAGTAACTGCACAATTCCCCTGTGGGAGCGGGCTTGCTCGCGAAGACGGTGGATCAATCGACGAACAGGGCGACTGACCCAACGCCTTCGCGAGCAAGCCCGCTCCCACAAGGTTTGTAACGTATCCATCCAGCCATCTCTCCGGCCCCTACTACACTGGAATTCGCCTCAAGACAAAATCCCTGATCTGAGCACTGGACATGCCGCACAAGCGGGTTCACCTTAGGGGCGCTGTCGTCCAATTCCTAGAAAGTCTGGAGTCCTTATGTCGCTTACCCCTGAGTTGGTTGCCGAACTGGAAGTCCTCGCACTCTTCAACCTGGACAGTTCCCAGGAAGGTTTGAAAATTCATCAGACCGCTGCCCCGAAACATATCGCCGCCGCCAAACGCCTCTTCGAGAAAGAACTCACCGACCAGCCTGATGGCGGGTATCTGACCAGCCTGGGTCGCGATGCCGCGCAAAATGTGCAAACCGTGCTGACCATTCTGAGAGAGCAGGCAACCGCCTGATTTTTCCCGTCTTCGCCCACGGGAACTCCTGCCACGGGATTTCCGCGGGCCCGCTTGATCGCTCATCGCTAAAAATCTGACGTCAAAAACAAATTCAGCTTAAAAGTCCAGCTGCGCAAAGGCTAAACTGCCTCCCATTCCGAGACCCTCTTCGTCCGAGCCTGCGAGCCGGTTTGAGCTGACATGACGCGCACCCATGAAATCCGCCCCGACCTGGACGAAGGCATCGACCGCAAGGTGCTCAGCCAGCTGCGCGCGCGCTTTCTCAAGCTCAATGAGGGTCGCCTTGGCCGGGCGCTCGAAGGTCTGTCGAGCCGCCAGCAAGGCGTACTGACCCTGCTGCCACTGTTCTTCCACGTCAATCACCCGCTGTTGCCGGGCTATGTTTCCGGCAGCACCCCAGCCGGGCTGTCCAACTATGAACCGGACGCCAGCGCCCTCACCGAAGCGCAGCGCCTGACCCGTTCGTTCTCCTACAAGCCGCGCCATGGCAGCAACCCGCCTCGGCCGATTCACGGACTGTTTCTGATGGGCAGCCTCGGCACCCTGGCCCAGGCCGATCAGAGCGACATGGACGTGTGGGTCTGCCATGCGCCGGACCTGAGCGACAACGAACTCGCCGAGCTGCGCAAAAAATGCCAGCTCCTCGAAGCCTGGGCCGCGACCCAAGGCGCCGAAGCGCACTTCTTTCTGATCGACCCGGTACGCTTCGTCAAAGGCGAACGCGACACCCAGCTCAGCTCCGAAAACTGCGGCAGCACGCAGCACTATCTGTTGCTGGACGAGTTTTATCGCACCGCGATCTGGCTGGCCGGGCGCACACCGATCTGGTGGCTGGTGCCGGTCTACGAAGAACGCGCTTACGACCTGTACACCCACACTCTGCTGTCCAAGCGTTTCATTCGCGCCGACGAGACGCTTGATCTCGGGCATCTGGCGACAATTCCGCCGGGCGAGTTCATCGGTGCCGGCCTGTGGCAGTTGTTCAAGGGCATCGAGTCGCCCTACAAGTCAGTGCTAAAGCTGTTGCTGACCGAGGTCTACGCCAGCGAACACCCGCAAGTGCAGTGTCTGAGCCTGCGCTACAAGCAGGCCGTGTTCGCCAATCAGCTGGATCTGGATGAGCTGGATCCGTACATGGTGGTGTACCGACGCATCGAGGAATACCTCTGCGCCCGCAACGAGCCGGAGCGTCTGGAGCTGGTGCGGCGCGCGCTGTACCTCAAGGTCAACCGCAAGCTCACCGGCAACAGCCGCACCCAAAGCTGGCAGCGTTCGCTGCTGGAGCGCCTGGCGCACGAATGGCATTGGGATCAGCGGCAACTGGCCTTGCTCGACAGCCGCAGCCAGTGGAAAGTCCGCCAGGTCAGCGCCGAACGCCGCGCCCTGGTCAATGAGCTGAATTACAGCTACCGCTTCCTGACCCAGTTCGCCCGCAGCGAACAGACCGTCAGCCTGATCAACAAGCGCGACCTGAACGTGCTCGGTCGTCGCCTGTACGCCGCGTTCGAGCGCAAGGCCGACAAGGTCGAATTCATCAATCCCGGCATCGCCCCGGATCTGGCCGAAGACACCCTGACGCTGGTGCAATCGCCGAACAAAAAAGAGCCCGGGCAAACCCAGTGGGGTTTGTACAACGGTAGCCTGAACGCGCTGGAGTGGGAGCACTTCGCGCCGATCAAGCGCAGCCGCGAGTTGCTCGAACTGCTGACCTGGTGCCATCGCAACGGCGTAATCGATAGCAGTACGCGCCTGGCGCTGCACCCCGGCACTAGCGATATGAGCGAGTTCGAGTTGTTCAACCTGCTCGGCAGCCTGCAGCAGTGCATCGCCCTGCCCCTGCCGACCGTTGCCGAAGAACGACTGCTGCGCGCTGCGGTGCCGAGCGAAGTGCTGATGCTGGTCAACGTCGGTATCGATCCGCTCAAGCATCACCGCGACCTGAATATCCTGATGACCACCGAGCGCACCGACTCACTGAGTTACGCCGGGGTGCGCGAAAACCTTGTGCTGACCCTCGATCAGGTCACACTCAACAGCTGGAATGAAGTGCTGGTCAACCGTTTCGACGGCCCCCACGCGCTGCTCGATTGCCTGCGCGACTACCTCAACAATCTGCCGCGCGGCGCGCAGCAGCCGTCATTGAAGGTGCGCTGCTTCTGCCACAACCGCGCGCAGTTCATTGCCCGGCGCGTGGAAGAAGTCATCGACACCGCGCAGACCCTGCTGCTCAGCGAGCTCAATCACCGCTACCTGATTCAGGTGCAACAGCACTATCACGTGCTGGAGCTGGTGCCGGGCCAGGTCAACCATGTCGCACTCGCCACACTGCCGGCGCTGCTCGATTATCTGGGCGAAGAACAGCCGCGCTACAGCCCGCTGCACCTGGACCCGATGGCGCTGGAGGATCACGACCTCGCGTTGATCCTGCCGATGGGTCAGCCGGAATCGATTCAGGTGTTCTACCGGATCAGCGAACAACAGGCCGAGCTGTACGTGCTGGATGAGTTCAACGCGCTGTGGCAACAGCATCTGCCGTATCACGATGAACAGAGCCTGCTGGTACCGCTGCAGCGCTTCCTGCAATCGATCCAGTACCGACGCGAAGCGCTGTTGCCGATGGATGGCAGCCCGGCGGTCGGCCTCGACACCTTGTATTACCAGCTATTGCCTTCCGGCCCCGGGCGGGCGCGCCGGGTCGAACCACGACCGGCGCCGCAGACACCGGTCAACAAACCGTTCTACGACGTGCAGGCGATCGTCGGCAAAGCCGCACCGGGCGAGGTGCAGGTCACCTTGTATTGCAATCAACGGGAATTCAGCGAGCTGGAATATGGCGACCAGCTGTTCCACGTGGTCGCCCGGGAGATCGTCGAGCAGCGCCGCGAGACCGAGCGCTATCGCTGCTACATCACCGACCTGAACCTCTCGGGCCTGCTCGGTGATGGTCAGAGTTCAAGCAATTTGTATCTGCGCTACAAGGCCGACCTGGAGCGCGCCCTGAACGAGGCGCTCGAACAGGTCTGAGGCGGGTTACTCCGGAAAATCTCCACCCTTGATCGGTTGCGATTCGACCTCGAGCAAAATCAGTTTCAGGGTTTTGCCACCTGGAGCCGGCCAGTCGATGTGCTGACCAACCTTCAGGCCCAGTAGCGCGCTGCCGACCGGTGCGAGGATCGAGATCTTGCCTTCGTCGGCGTTAGCGTCCTTGGGATAGACCAATGTCAGGTGATAGTCCTTGCCACTGCCCTCTTCGCGGCAGTGCACACGGGAATTCATCGTCACGACATCGGCGGGCACTTCATCGTGGCCGACCAGTGTATCGGCGCGGTCCAGTTCGGTTTGCAGCGCGATCACGCCCGGCGCAGCCTGGTCTTTCCCATTCAGGTTGTCGATCAAGCGCTCCAGACGTTGCACGTCCAGACGGGTAAGAGTGATGGAAGGTGCGGTCATGATCCGGGCAGACTCCTTTCTTCTGCACACAAAAAAAGCAAAACCCCGCCAAAAAAGACGGGGTTTTCACCAGGCCTCGATGGGTTGAGGCGTGTTCGGACACTATCACAGCTCAAAAAATATACAAGTCACCCACTTTTGATCTGGCAAGAACACCTGTGGCGAGGGGATTTATCCCCGATGGGTCGCGCAGCGGCCCCAAGCTTCTGAGACTGCTGCGCAGTCTATCGGGGATAAATCCCCTCACCACAAGGTCGAGTCAAGTCAGGGCTTTTCGTGCGGCAGCCTGCTGGCAGATGATCCGGCGGCGTTGATCGTCTGCCGAGCGCCATTCGCGAATATCCTCGACATGGCGGAAGCAGCCGAGACAAACCTTCTGTTCATCCAGCCGGCACACGCCGCTGCACGGCGAAGGCACGGCCGGGCTGATGTTGCTGTAAAGCGGCTTTGGCGGACGAACAGATGCGCTATCAGTCACGAAATCACAGACCTTCGAAGTCAAATTCGACGCCGGCCTGCTGCTTGACGATGCGTTCGAGCATTTCGCCCAATTGCTCTTCGCTCTTGTCGCACATCCAGCGCTCGCTCTCTTCGTCGTAGTCGAAGTGGAAACCGCCGGACACCGCCGCCAGCCACAGCTGACGCAGGGGCTCCTGACGACTGAAGATCAGTTGCGAGCCGTTTTCAAACTTCACAGTCAGCACACCGGCCGAGCTCTCCAGGTCGATATCCAGGTCGCTTTCATCAAAGATGTCTTCCAGTTTTTCCTGGGTTTCATCGACCAGATCATGGAAACGCGCTTCGGACAAACTCATTGTGGCAACCTCAAAAATGTCGGCTCAGGCTCAAGCGCCGCAAGATACGGACGCTTCCGGCCGATTGCAAAGATTAACGACCAGGCACCTGCCGGCACATCCAACACAACACTTGTGGGAGCGGGCTTGCTCGCGAAGGGGCCGGCACATCCAGCATTTTTCTCGACTGGACCGACGCCTTCGCGGGCAAGCCCGCTCCCACACGGGTTTGTGTGTATTCACAGAGCCCCGCCGGACGGGAACCCCCTCGCATAGGCAAGCTGCCGGGTGGCCGGTATACTCCGGCGCAATTAACGCATTTTCAAGGATTTCGCCATGAAGCGCCTGATCTCTTCCCTTGCTGCGCTCGTCGCGGTTGCCTGCCTCGTTTCGGCCTGTGGTCAAAAAGGCCCGCTGTACCTGCCGGATGACGATCAGGACCCGGCCGAGCAAGCCCAGTCTTCGCAAAAGCAGCCGTCCAAAGCACACAAGCACGACGTTTACCAATAAGGGATCGCCATGGACGCTTTTAACTACCGTGGCGGGGAGCTGTTCGCGGAAGGTGTGGCGCTGTCCGCCATCGCCGACCGCTTCGGCACGCCCACCTATGTTTATTCGCGCGCGCACATCGAAGCCCAGTATCTGGCCTACGCCGACGCGCTGGCCGGCATGCCGCACCTGGTCTGCTACGCCGTCAAAGCCAACTCCAACCTCGGGGTTCTGAATGTCCTGGCCCGTCTCGGCGCCGGTTTCGACATCGTTTCCCGTGGCGAGCTGGAACGTGTACTCGCCGCTGGCGGCAGCGCCGACAAGATCGTGTTCTCCGGCGTCGGCAAGACCCGTGACGACATGCGTCGCGCGCTGGAAGTCGGCGTGCACTGCTTCAACGTCGAATCCACCGACGAACTCGAGCGCCTGCAAGTCGTGGCTGCCGAGCTGGGTGTTCGCGCCCCGGTCTCGCTGCGCGTGAACCCGGACGTCGACGCCGGCACCCACCCGTACATTTCCACCGGTCTCAAAGAGAACAAGTTCGGCATCGCCATTGCCGACGCCGAAGACGTGTACGTGCGTGCCGCGCACCTGCCGAACCTCGAAGTGATCGGTGTCGACTGCCACATCGGCTCGCAACTGACCACCCTGCCGCCGTTCCTCGATGCCCTCGATCGCTTGCTGGATCTGGTCGACCGCCTCGGCGATTGCGGCATCCACCTGCGCCACATCGATCTCGGTGGTGGCCTGGGCGTGCGGTATCGCGATGAAGAGCCGCCGCTGGCCGGCGACTACATCAAGGCCGTGCGCGAGCGTCTGAACGGTCGTGACCTGGCGCTGGTGTTCGAACCGGGCCGCTTCATCGTCGCCAACGCCGGCGTGCTGCTGACCCAGGTCGAGTACCTCAAGCACACCGAACACAAGGATTTCGCCATCGTCGACGCGGCGATGAACGACCTGATCCGCCCGGCGCTGTATCAGGCCTGGATGGACGTCACCGCGGTCAAACCGCGTGACTCCGCTGCGCGCAAATACGACATCGTCGGCCCGATCTGCGAAACCGGCGATTTCCTCGCCAAGGATCGTGAGCTCGCGCTGGAAGAAGGCGACCTGCTGGCCGTGCATTCGGCCGGGGCCTACGGCTTCGTGATGAGTTCCAACTACAACACCCGTGGCCGTGCCGCTGAAGTGTTGGTAGACGGTGATCAGGTTTTTGAAGTGCGCCGCCGCGAAACCGTGGCCGAGCTGTTTGCCGGCGAAAGCCTGCTGCCGGAGTAACCCATGCTGCTGCGTTTTACCAAAATGCACGGCCTGGGCAATGACTTCATGGTTCTCGACCTGGTCAGCCAGCACGCGCATATTCAGCCCAAGCACGCCAAGCAATGGGGCGACCGGCACACCGGTATCGGTTTCGACCAATTGCTGATCGTCGAAGCGCCGAGCAATCCGGACGTGGATTTCCGTTACCGGATCTTCAACTCCGATGGCTCGGAAGTGGAACAGTGCGGCAACGGTGCACGCTGCTTCGCCCGCTTCGTTCTGGACAAGCGTCTGACGGCCAAGCGGCAGATTCGCGTCGAGACCAAGGGCGGCATCATCGAGCTGGACGTGCGTAACGACGGCCAGATCGGGGTGAACATGGGTGCGCCGCGTCTGGTGCCGGCGGACATTCCGTTCGACGCACCGGCGCAGGCCAGCAGCTATCAGCTGGAAGTCGACGGCACCACGGTCGAACTGGCCGCTGTGTCAATGGGCAACCCCCATGCGGTGCTGCGCGTACAGGACATCAACAATGCACCGGTGCATGAACTGGGGCCGAAAATCGAACACCACCCGCGCTTCCCGGCGCG
The DNA here is from genome assembly GCF_036346455.1 of Pseudomonas sp. AM14(2022). Taxonomy (NCBI): domain Bacteria; kingdom Pseudomonadati; phylum Pseudomonadota; class Gammaproteobacteria; order Pseudomonadales; family Pseudomonadaceae; genus Pseudomonas; species Pseudomonas sp. AM14(2022). Next base: position 438,909 of record NZ_JAOTNY010000001.1, on the reverse strand, counting down.
GGTCAACGTCGGTTTCATCCAGGTCATCGACCGCAACCGCGCGCAGTTGCGCGTCTGGGAACGCGGGGCCGGGGAAACCCAGGCCTGCGGCACCGGCGCTTGTGCCGCTGCAGTTGCGGCCATCAGCCAGGGGTGGATGGATTCGCCGCTGTTGATCGACCTGCCCGGCGGGCGTCTGTCCATTGAATGGGCAGGCCCTGGCCACCCGGTGCTGATGACCGGCCCGGCAGTGCGTGTATACGAAGGACAAGTGCGTCTTTGAGTGAGCAGAAGCCATGACCGATAAGCCTCAGGTACCCGCCCGACAGTCCGACGAATCCGCGTCCGAGAGCCTGGAGGCGGCAGCGGTTGCCGCATACCTGGAGGCTCATCCGGACTTCTTCGTCGAGCACGAAGAACTGCTGCCCGCCATGCGCATTCCCCACCAGCGCGGTGACACCGTTTCGCTGGTCGAGCGGCAGATGAGCATCCTGCGCGACCGCAACATCGAGATGCGCCACCGCCTCTCGCAGTTGATGGACGTCGCCCGCGACAACGACCGGCTGTTCGACAAGACCCGCCGCCTGATCCTGTCGCTGATGGACGCGGCCAGTCTGGAAGACGTGGTGATCAGCGTCGAAGACAGCCTGCGCCAGGACTTTCAGGTGCCCTTTGTCAGCCTGATCCTGCTCGGCGACAACCCGGCACCGGTTGGCCGCTGGGTGACACATGCCGACGCGCAAACCGCGATCGGCGGGCTGCTCACCGAAGGCAAGAGCGTCAGCGGCACTCTGCGCGAACATGAGCTGGACTTCCTGTTCGGCGAAGAACAGCGCAAGCAGATCGGCTCCACCGCGGTAGTCGCGGTCAGCCATCAAGGTATCCACGGCATTCTGGCGATCGCCAGCCGTGATCCGCAGCACTACAAGAGTTCGGTGGGTACGCTGTTCCTCAGCTACATCGCTGAAGTCATGGGTCGCGTGCTGCCACGGGTCAACAGCCCCCTGCGCTCGGTACGCTGAGCATGGAACGACAACTGGACGCTTACTGCGAACACCTGCGCAGTGAGCGACAGGTGTCGCCGCACACCCTGTCGGCCTACCGCCGCGACCTCGATAAAGTCCTCGGCTGGTGCCTCAAGCAGAACATTGGCAGTTGGGCGGCGCTGGATATTCAGCGTCTGCGCAGCCTGATCGCCCGCCTGCATGCGCAGGGTCAGTCGTCACGCAGTCTCGCCCGATTGCTTTCAGCGGTGCGCGGGCTCTATCACTATCTGAATCGCGAAGGTCTGTGCGACCACGACCCGGCGACCGGTCTGGCGCCGCCGAAAGGCGAACGGCGCTTGCCGAAAACCCTCGACACCGACCGTGCATTGCAACTGCTGGAAGGTGCGGTCGAGGACGACTTTCTTGCCCGTCGCGATCAGGCGATTCTCGAATTGTTCTATTCCTCGGGCCTGCGCCTGTCCGAGCTGACCGGGCTCAATCTCGATCAGCTGGATCTGGCCGACGGCATGGTTCAAGTGCTCGGCAAGGGCAGCAAGACCCGCCTGCTGCCGGTCGGCAAAAAGGCGCGCGAAGCACTGGAGCAATGGCTGCCGCTGCGGGCCATGACCAACCCGGCCGACGACGCCGTATTCGTCAGCCAACAAGGTCGGCGCCTCGGCCCACGGGCGATTCAGGTGCGAGTAAAACTGGCCGGCGAGCGCGAACTGGGGCAGAACCTGCACCCGCACATGCTGCGGCATTCCTTTGCCAGCCACTTGCTGGAATCCTCGCAGGACCTGCGCGCGGTGCAGGAACTGCTCGGCCACTCGGACATCAAGACCACGCAGATCTACACCCACCTGGACTTCCAGCACCTGGCGGCGGTCTACGACAGCGCCCACCCACGGGCCAAACGAAGCGAAGGCGACGATTCATGAACATCCAGTTGATTACCTTCGACCTCGACGACACCCTGTGGGACACCGCCCCGGTGATCGTCAGCGCCGAAGCGGTATTGCGCCAATGGCTGAGCGAACACGCGCCGAATCTGGGCGCGGTGCCGGTGGAGCATCTGTGGGCGATTCGCGAACGGGTGCTGACCCGCGAGCCGGGCCTCAAGCACCGCATCAGTGCGTTGCGCAGGCGCGTGCTGTTCCACGCACTGGAGGAAGCCGGGTACGCCCACGGCGAAGCTGCGGATCTGGCCGACAAAAGCTTTGAAGTATTCCTGCATGCGCGGCATCAGATCGAGGTGTTCCCGGAGGTCGAACCGACTTTGGAAATCCTCGCCAACCACTACGCCCTCGGCGTGGTCACCAACGGCAACGCCGACGTGCGTCGGCTGGGCCTGGCGGACTACTTCAAGTTTGCCCTGTGCGCCGAAGATATCGGTATCGCCAAGCCGGATGTGCGGTTGTTTCACGAGGCGTTGCAGCGTGGTGGCGCCACAGCCGAAACCGCCGTACATATCGGCGATCATCCCGGCGATGACATTGCCGGGGCGCAACAAGCGGGCATGCGCGCGGTCTGGTTCAACCCGACGGGCAAGGTCTGGGAAGCCGAGCGGCTTCCGGATGCCGAGATCCGTAGCCTGACCGATTTGCCAGCAGTGCTCGCCCGCTGGAATGCCCTCTCGAACTGATCCACTATCCCCTGTGGGAGCGGGCTTGCTCGCGAAGAGGCCGTGTCAGTCGACATACAATTTGAATGACACACCGCCTTCGCGAGCAAGCCCGCTCCCACAGGGGGTTGCGTGTATCCATGACCTCTTTGTTTCAGGCATGAAAAAGCCCGCAGCGACGGCGGGCTTTTTCAGCAAGCAGGTAGCACGCCTCAGATAGGGCGGCTGCCGTACTTGTTATCCGGCTTCTTGGGCGGATCGGCGACCACGTTGGCCTCCACTTCCTGCACCTTGCCGCCGCGCGCAAGGAATTCTTCCATGGCCTTGGCCAGGGCGTCGCGCTCCTTGTTCTTGGCTTCGATGCTCGGCAACTCGTCGACCGACACCGCAGCCTTGGCTTTGCCTTTGGCAGCCGGGGCCGGCGTATCGTCACCGCCATCGTCTTCAGCAACGTCTTCCGCTGCTGCTTCCAGACCGTCCTCGGCCTCGTCTTCGTCGCCTACTTCGAGGTCGTCGTTTTCCAGATCATCGTCGCTCATGTTCTACCTCATGACTTGCGAAAAGCAGATTAGTTATAGACCAGCTTTGGCGACTGTCGAAAGTCGCCGGAAAAAAATCGGTAACCGCGGGTGACCAACGGTTTACGCCCCTTCACCGTGCAGGGTGGCGAGGACTTTACGGGCACCGCCATGATCACGGTGCTCGCCCAGATAAACACCTTGCCAGGTGCCCAGTGCCAGTCGCCCTGCCGAAACCGGCAGACTGATCTGACAGCCAAGTACGCTGGCCTTGAAGTGCGCCGGGAGGTCGTCCAGGCCTTCGTCGTTATGCTCATAGCCGTCTGTTCCTTGTGGGATCAGACGATTGAAAAATCGTTCGAAGTCGCGACGGACCGCCGGATCGGCGTTCTCGTTGATGGTCAACGACGCCGAGGTGTGCTGCAGCCACAAATGCAACAGACCGACCCGGCACGCCTTGAGTTCAGGCAGGCCGGCGAGTAACTCGTCCGTTACCAGATGAAAGCCCCGGGGCCGTGCCCGCAGGGTTATCAGAGTCTGTTGCCACATACAGTTCTCCGCACGTTCGGGGCGCATTCTAGCGCGCTCTGGGAAAAAACAAAGGCCCTAATATTCCTGCAATGATGTAAGCGATTGGCCGCAGAAAAATGCCCGCCGTAAACACGACCAAAGCCGTACGAAAAATCCTTTCAGCCTTCCTTTCAATGACAAATTCCAGACAAAAAAATGCCCGGCGAACCGGGCAAGTTTTTTAATGCGCGTACTTACAGGTTGTAGCCGCGTTCGTTGTGTTGTGCCAGATCCAGACCCACCGACTCTTCTTCCTCGGTCACACGCAGACCCATCACGGCGTCCAGGACCTTGAGGATGATGAAGGTGACGATTGCGGTGTAGATCACCGTGAAGCCGACACCTTTGCACTGAATCCACACTTGAGCGGCGATGTCGGTGACGGTGCCGAAGCCACCCAGCGACGGTGCAGCGAACACACCGGTGAGGATCGCACCGAGGATACCGCCGATACCGTGTACGCCGAACGCGTCCAGAGAGTCGTCATAGCCGAGTTTGCGTTTCAGCGTGGTGGCGCAGAAGAAGCACACCACACCTGCCGCCAGACCGATCACCAGTGCACCCATCGGGCCCACAGTGCCGGCCGCCGGAGTGATTGCCACCAGACCGGCAACCACACCCGAGGCGATGCCCAGTGCACTTGGCTTGCCGTGGGTGATCCACTCGGCAAACATCCAGCCCAGTGCAGCCGCAGCGGTAGCAATCTGAGTGACCAGCATCGCCATGCCGGCGGTGCCGTTGGCGGCTGCGGCGGAACCGGCGTTGAAGCCGAACCAGCCGACCCACAGCATCGCAGCACCCATCAGGGTGTAACCGAGGTTGTGCGGCGCCATCGGAGTGGTCGGGAAGCCTTTGCGCTTGCCCAATACCAGGCACGCAATCAGACCGGCCACACCGGCGTTGATGTGCACCACGGTGCCGCCCGCGAAGTCGAGTACGCCCCAGTCCCACATCAGGCCGCCGTTACCGGACCAGACCATGTGCGCAATCGGTGCGTAGACGAGGGTGAACCAGATGCCCATGAAAATCAGCATCGCGGAGAATTTCATCCGCTCGGCGAACGCACCGACAATCAGCGCCGGGGTGATGATCGCGAAGGTCATCTGGAAGGTGATGAACACCGCCTCGGGGAACAGCGCCGCAGGGCCGGTCAGGCTCGAAGGCGTGACACCGGCGAGGAACGCCTTGCCCATACCGCCGAAGAACGAGTTGAAGTTGACGACGCCCTGCTCCATGCCGGTGGTGTCGAACGCAATGCTGTAGCCATAAATGACCCACAGGATGCTGATCAGACCGGTAATGGCGAAGCACTGCATCATCACGGAAAGAATGTTTTTCGAGCGAACCATGCCGCCGTAAAACAGCGCCAGGCCCGGGATGGTCATGAACAGCACGAGGGCTGTCGAGGTGAGCATCCAGGCGGTGTCGCCGGAATTGAGGACCGGGGCCGCCACTTCGTCTGCCGCCATTGCAAGGCCGGGCATTACGATGGACAACAGGGCTCCTAGCCCTGCGAATTTACGCAGAGTCATATTGTTTTCTCCTGGGGCGTTGGGGTTTGTGGCGGCTTAAATCGCGTCGGTATCGGTTTCGCCGGTACGGATGCGGATCGCCTGTTCCAGATTGACCACGAAGATCTTGCCGTCACCGATCTTGCCGGTGTTGGCCGCTTTGGTTATCGCCTCGATAACCCGATCCAGATCCTTGTCGTCGATGGCCACGTCGATTTTCACCTTGGGCAGAAAATCGACCACATATTCCGCGCCGCGATACAGCTCGGTGTGACCCTTCTGCCGGCCGAAGCCTTTGACTTCAGTAACGGTAATGCCCTGCACGCCGATTTCGGACAGCGACTCGCGCACGTCGTCCAACTTGAACGGCTTGATGATGGCAGTGACTAGCTTCATGAAACTCTCTCCCGAATTGGTGGACTTGCCCCAGGAAAACAAACCCGACTCAAGTCTAAGCGCAGTGCCTGGCTTTGTAACGCATCGTCGGCCTTACCTGCCCGACTGACGCCAGCTAACCGCTGCCGGCGAAACTCCCCGTCCCGCCTGCCGCACTGCATTCGTCACAGCGACTGCATCAGTGCATGGGTCACTACCGACTAAGCAGAAAGCTTGCCATCTCGCCAAATTCCCCAGATTTCAAGCCCTTGGCCGCTGCCACAGGCGCCCGCGCAAAAAAGCCCCGACGGTTACGCACAACAACGGTGCGCTGCCATCCGTCCGCCTGCGCGAAAAGCGTGCATCCGTGCCTGCGTCAATGACTATAGACACTGCGTGATACACTGCCCGCCACTGTTTACAGGACACATTCCATGCTCGCGCCAAAAGACTTCCTCGACGCCCTGAGCGGCACCGCCTCCCGCCTGTTCAGCGGCGACACCCCGCTGCCGAAAGCCGAAATCGAAAGCCAGTTCAAGATGCTGCTGCAGAGTGCGTTCAGCAAACTCGATTTGGTGAGCCGTGAAGAGTTTGATAGTCAGATGGTCGTACTGGCCCGCACTCGTGCCCGCCTCGAGAGCCTCGAAGCGAAAGTTGCCGAGATGGAAGCGAAGCTGACACCGCCCGCTGAATAATCCGCTCCCCCTGTAGGAGCTGCCAAAGGCTGCGATCTTTTGATCTTCAGCCTTTCAATCCTCTCGGCAACGTCCTACAACCTGCACCACCGCCGTCCGATTGCGCCGAAAAGCCCAGGTTTCTAAGCTCACCCCGATGCTGAATGTTCAGCACCGGGTTTGGCGACCTGGACAGCTTAAGGCGCACGACAACCATGATGGCGGCTACATTTACCGCCACATCGTTTCATGGCGGTTGTGCGTGGGAGACCTTCGGGTCTGCCGGGTTCCTTTTGCTCCGGTTCGCCAACCCGCGTACAACTGCCACCCAATCGTTTGGCGACGATTGAGGGCAGCCCTTTAAGCAAGAGGAACTGCTCAATGAATCAAGAAGAGACTTATCTGACCCCGCACATCTTCACCCGCCACAAACTCCCCCTCCACGCCCTCCTCATCCAGAACCAACCCTGGTTCTGCGCCCGAGACCTGAGCCGCCTGCTGCACATCTACCTCAACGAACGCATGCTGCGAAAACTCGACCCCGACCAATACCAAACCCGCAAAACCTTGATCCACAACCAGATCGAAAACACCCTGCTGATCAGCGAATCCGGCATCTACGCCCTCCTCGTCTACCACTACTGCCCCGAATACCGAGCGCTACGCGAATGGCTCACCCACCAGGTCATCCCCACCCTGCGCGACGCCCAACACCCCACCACAAGCGAACGCCCACACCTGAGCCTGCTCAGTTGGCCGGATATGTCATTGAGTTTGTTGCACTGGAATAACCAGCCGTGGATTCGGTTGCAGGATGTGCCGTTGATGATGGTGGAACGGGAACAAACCAAGCGCCCAATGACGGGGCCATGGTGGAAAAGGGCTTCACGGATGCTGCAATCGCTATAAACCCGCATGCCGGAGCTGGGCCCTGCGTAAATCGTAATTCGATTGGAGATTCATCCAGAACTCAGGCGTAGTGTTGAGATGAGTGGCAAGGCTGATTGCCAGATCGGCGCAGATCCTGAGCTGGCATTTCACAAGCTTTTCGATCTCACTTTCGGGCCAGTTCGTGGGCATGGCCAGACCCATGACGGTCATGCCCAACGGCTCCATGAATTCCTTATTCAGAACCTCGCCGGATGAATCGGGCGCATACCATTGCGGTCCATTTTTCGCCTCCAGAAGCTGCATTGAACGGCCAACCTGGAGCATCCGACTCCGCGATACAAGACCGTCGAAACCCTTTCGCCGGCGTCCTACAACTATTAGGGCATGGCCCTACAAAAATCAGCGTCTGCGCCTGATTCCGTGAGTTCTTGGCTGTGATTAGGCTGGTGGCTTTCGCCTGCGCTGGTCGATCCTATTCGTCGAGTTCCAGGCGATACACATTGATCGCCAGACACTCTGGTTCTGGATCCCTCTTGTCTCATTTGCTCAAGCTCAAAGAAAACACGCTGGTTCAGCATCCAGATGGTGGTTACATCTTTGGCACGATCCCCGATATGCCAAAATTCGGCTTGCCAGGCGGGAAGATTTATCTGCGTGTAGGTATTCACCGTCGAGCGAATAGTGGTTTTGGCGTAGTGCACATTTGGGAAGCCCATAGTGCCGATTTGCTCAAGCATGGTTGCCAGACTGCCGATGGGGTAGCAGCGATTGTTGCGAAAATGATCGTCCCGGGAGCACAAATCTATTGTGAGTTCAAAGAACAGCGATGTGGAAACAGGGTCGCGGTACTGAGGACATCTATGGGAACACTGATTCTTGAACCGCGACACGAGCGCGCCACAGGATTTGGTTACTTCGTGGTGACTTGGTACCCGCAAAAACGTGCACATGGCACGTTAGTGGGGCAGATACCACGAGCACCACCAAATCAGAAATAAAAAAGGCGTCCGATGGACGCCTTTCAAGTATTTTTTGAGGAGTAGTCGCAGCGATTCTTTAGCTCCTGGCTTTACGGCCTTGGGTTCAGAATCCGACAGGCTAGCCCGTCGTCACTACTTCAGAGAAACCAGCTTTCTCTGCTGCCAAAAATGCGGGGGAGCTTTTGCTGGTGCCCAGTCCCGACGAATGCGCAGTTGCAGTCCTCGAACGGGATGATCCGTCAATGCCGGTCGAGAGTCAACGGTCCAATTCAGGCAAGCAATGACAGCCCATCGGATCTTGATACGTCTTGTAAACCTCTATTTCAGCACTGAAACCCGGCTCAACTAACCTTCAAAAACCCGCAGGAAGCGGCCCCTCGATTCAACTCAAGGAACGACCATGTCCCTCTCCATCGTCCACAGTCGCGCCCAGATAGGCGTGGATGCTCCCGCCGTCACCGTCGAAGTCCATCTGGCCAACGGTCTGCCGTCGCTGACCATGGTCGGTCTGCCCGAGGCGGCGGTGAAGGAGAGCAAGGACCGGGTGCGCAGCGCGATCATCAATTCCGGGCTGCAGTTTCCGGCGCGGCGCATCACCTTGAATCTGGCGCCAGCGGACTTGCCCAAGGACGGCGGGCGCTTTGATCTGGCGATTGCCTTGGGGATTCTGTCGGCGAGTGTGCAGGTGCCGTGTCTGACGCTGGATGAGGTGGAATGCCTTGGTGAACTGGCGTTGTCCGGCGCTGTGCGGCCGGTGCGCGGGGTGTTGCCGGCGGCACTGGCGGCGCGCAAGGCCGGGCGGGCACTGGTGGTGCCGCGGGCGAATGCCGAGGAAGCGTGCCTTGCTTCGGGTTTGAAGGTGTTTGCGGTGGATCATCTGCTGGAGGCAGTGGCGCATTTCAACGGGCATACGCCGGTCGAGCCTTATGTCTCGGACGGGCTGATCCATGCGGCGAAACCTTATCCCGACCTCAATGAGGTGCAAGGACAGATGGCCGCGAAACGGGCGCTGCTGATTGCGGCGGCGGGCGCGCATAACCTGTTGTTCAGTGGGCCGCCGGGAACGGGCAAGACCTTGTTGGCGAGTCGCTTGCCGGGCCTGCTGCCGCCACTCTCCGAATGCGAGGCGCTGGAAGTGGCGGCGATTCAATCGGTCGCCAGCGGCGTGCCACTGACCCATTGGCCACAACGGCCCTTTCGCCAGCCGCACCACTCGGCCTCCGGGCCGGCACTGGTCGGTGGCAGCTCGAAACCGCAACCCGGCGAGATCACCCTCGCCCACCACGGCGTACTGTTTCTCGATGAGCTGCCGGAGTTCGATCGCAAGGTACTGGAGGTGCTGCGCGAGCCGCTGGAATCCGGGCATATCGTGATTGCCCGAGCCAAGGATCGCGTGCGTTTTCCGGCGCGCTTCCAGTTGGTGGCGGCGATGAATCCGTGCCCTTGTGGATATCTTGGCGAGCCGAGCGGCAAGTGCTCTTGTACACCGGACATGGTGCAGCGCTACCGCAACAAGCTATCGGGGCCGTTGCTGGATCGGATCGATCTGCACCTGACGGTGGCGCGGGAAGCGACGGCGTTGAATCCGGCAGTGAAGCCAGGCGAGGACAGCGCCAGTGCGGCAGCCGTGGTGGCCGAGGCACGCGAACGCCAGCAAAAGCGTCAGCGTTGTGCCAATGCGTTCCTCGATCTGCCAGGCCTGAAGCGGCACTGCCAGTTATCCACAGCCGATGAGAAATGGCTGGAGTCAGCCTGCGAACGGCTGACCTTGTCACTGCGCTCAGCCCATCGTTTGCTCAAGGTCGCCAGAACTCTGGCAGACCTTGAGCAAGTCCATGCAATCAGCCGTGAGCATCTGGCCGAGGCGCTGCAGTACCGTCCGGCGACGCCTTAATGCTCGGTCAGATCCACCAGCGGCGTCTGCCGCACTTCGGTTTCACGCCCGGCCTGGATTTCGCTCACGTGCTTCAACGCATTATCCACAGCGCCTTTGTCTGCCAGCAGGCTGTAGCTGATCTGAAGCTGTTGGCTGGCCTTTGGCGCAATGGTCGGCACCAGGTTCAGCGGACGCTGATAGCGGCGATTGTAGGAAAAGCTGGTGCCTGGCTCAAGGCCCGTGACATAGCCCTGCCCTTGGGTGTCGGTGTTTTTCCACAGGGAAAACACTGGCAGCTGTTGAGTATTGAAGCCAACAGAGACACCGAGGCTGCCAGCCTTGTTGTGCAAAACAGTCAGGGTTTCGCCTTTGGCGTCGGCGTAGGGCACGACGTTATAGACGGTTTCATCGTAGTCCTTGGTTGGACCGCGATAAATCTGCCAGTCCGCCAACTCGGCTTTGGCCTTGTCGTTGAATGGCGAGACCTGTTTCACCGGCGCCGCGAACCGTGCACCCTGCTCGAGGAACGGCGTGCTGAAGTTGCTGTGATACAGCGCCTGGTATTCCTTCGGATAATCGCCGTTGTTGGTCAGCGTATCGTTGAGGGCAAAGCGCACGCTGCCCGGCTCGGTGACCAACTCAGTGACGACCGAGAAGTCGACTTTCTTGAACGCCTGTTCCTTCAGTTCACCGCGCAGACTGATGGCGTAGGGTGGTTTTTCATCGATGTGCAGCGTGACAGTGCTGGCCGGAATGTTCGCGGCGCGGCCGTGCAGGGTCAGCATCTCGCCATTGTCGATGCCCGGATGGCCGACCCATTCGTAACCGCAGCGGGTTACCAGCTCGTTGAAGCCTTCCAGCCAGCCCAGGCCACCGCGTCCATTGAGTTCGATGAAGGCCGGGTTGACCACTTCCTTGACCGGCGAATCCCAACCCATGCGCACGTTGCCGACAGACGCCTGCAGGACATTCATGCCACGGGTCGGCACCACCGAGAGTTTCATCGTGCCGTTATCGATATCGACGATGCTGACACCTTCCTGTCGTCCGCCGTGCAAGGTTCGCAGACTCACGGAGAAAGGCTTGGCGGTTTTCAACCCGAGCTGCTCACTGGTAATGCTCCAGTTTTGCGCGGGCTTGTTGGTATCGAGGAGTACGTAATCCCAGGCCATGGCGTGGGAAGCAGCAGAGAGTGCGCCGAATGCAACGGCGAGTTTGAACGGGGTCATGGCAGCAGCCTTTATTGGAGTTGTGCCATTTTTATAGCGCTGCGGAAACGTTTCAGCAAGAAAAGATGAGAGACATATAGGATGATTTGCCATGGATCGGCGGCGTTGCATTCGCGAGCAGGCTCGCTCCCACAGAGTATTCGGGTGCTCAAACGATTTATGAGCTACCCCGGAAACTGTGGGAGCGAGCCTGCTCGCGAAAGCGATATCAAGGCTGTATTAACGGAAGCGATCAACCTCGGAACGCAGATCCGCCGCCAGCTTTTCAAGCTCTTTGGCGGTGACCGCGAGGTTCGACACCACCTCACGCTGCTCACTGTTGGCCAGCGCAATGCTCTGCAAATTGCTGCTCAACAATGTCGCGGTGCTGCTCTGCTCCTGAGTCGCGGTGGTAATCGCGGCGAACTGCTGCCCTGCCGAACGGCTCTGCTCATCGATCCGCGCCAGCGCCGATGCCACGTTGGCGTTGCGCGACAGGCCTTCCTGCATCAGCAGGTTGCCCTGCTCCATGGTGCTGATGGCATTGCCGGTTTCCTGCTGGATGCTGTGAATCATCCCGGAGATTTCATCGGTGGCCTGACGGGTGCGCGACGCCAGGTTACGCACCTCATCGGCGACCACGGCAAAACCACGGCCCTGTTCACCGGCACGGGCCGCTTCGATAGCCGCGTTGAGCGCCAGCAGGTTGGTCTGTTCGGCAATCGAGGTGATCACACTGACAATGCCGCCGATTTCCTGGGAACGCTGGCCAAGGGTGTTGATCACGGTAGCCGTGGTGTTCAACGCGCCAGCGATTTGCTCAAGCGAGGAAGACGCTTCGTCCATGGAAGTACGACCGATCTGCGTCTGCTGAGCGTTTTCCTGGGCCAGACGCTGGGTGGCACCCATGTTGTCGGCAATGTTCAGCGAGGTGGCGCTGAACTCTTCAACTGCGCCGGCCATGCTGGTGATTTCGCCGGACTGCTGTTCCATGCCTTCGTACGCACCGCCGGACAAACCGGACAGCGCCTGGGCGCGGCTGTTGACCTCTTCCGAGGAGCGGCGGATGTGTTCGACCATCGTCGATAGCGCCTGGCTCATCTGGTTGAACGCACGGGACAACTGTCCGATCTCGTCGTTGCTCGACACGCTCAGGCGCACGCTCAGATCACCTGCGCCCAGCGCTTCGGCCTGACGCACCAGATCACTCAGCGGCGCCAGTTTGCTGCGCAGCAACCACACCACCGAACCCACCGCCAACAGCATCGCCAGCAGGCTGCCGATGGCCAGTTGCGTGCCGACGCTCCAGGTCACCGCGCGAATCTCGGCTTTCGGCATGCTCGCCACTACCGCCCACGGCCCACCGTCGAACGGTACCGAAACACTGTAGAAATCTTCGTTCTTGTCGCCCCAGAACTGACCTTTGCCAGGGGTCTTGGCCAGAGCGCCAATCACCGTAACCGCCTGATCCAGCGCCTGGACACCCGCCGGGGCCACCAACCATTTGTTCTGCTCATCCAGCAGCGCCAGCGAACCGGTCTGGCCGATGCGGAAGCGTTTGAGGTTGTCGAACTGGGCGTTCTGCGCGTCGGTGTAGTCAAAACCAACGAACAACACCGCAATCACCTTGCCGCTGCTGTCGCGCACCGGGGTGTATTGGGTCATGTAGGAGCGATCAAACAGCAACGCGCGGCCGACGTAGCCTTGCCCGGCCATCAACTTCGCATAAGCCGGGTGCGCATGATCGAGCAAAGTGCCGATAGCGCGCGTGCCGTCCTGTTTGGTCAGCGAGGTGCTGACCCGCACGAAGTCTTCGCCGCTACGCACGAACAGCGTGGCAACGCCGGCGGTCATCTGCTTGAACTCGTCGACTTCCTTGAAGTTGTTGTTCAACACTTCGCTGCCCAGGTGCAGGCCCGGGGTCTGGGTGCCGGCGACGTTCACCGGTTCATCCGGGTGAATGCTCAGGCCCGCGCTGAAGCGCTTCTCGAACAGCCCGCTCAGGCGCTGGGTGCTTTCGCGCAGCGTGCCGTGGAAAGTGCTCAACTGGTCGGCCAGCAGCCGCGCCTCACTGGCGAGGTGCTCTTCACGGGTGGCGAGGTTGGCGGAATCCAGCGAACGCAGGGCGAACACCGTACTGCCGCTGATGACGATCGCCAGTATCACAGCGAGCGCGAGGCCCAGCTGCGAGGCGATCCGAGCGCGAGGTTGAGACATGGACAGCTCCTGGCCGAACTTGCCGATCCTCCTTGATCGCAGCTCGGATAATTTTCTAATGGGGGTGAATCGTGGATACCTGCACGGCGGTTCCACATGCACGTATTCGGCGGTAAAGCCGAATACTTGAGCGAACAGCAGGGTTATGGCACAAGGCCGGCATTGTGCGGGCTCGAACGTTTCAGCTCAAGCGCTTGACCACCGGCAGCGCCATGGCGCGCACTTCGCCTTGCAGGAAGTCGCTGAGACGGCGCAAACGTTCACCTCCCGGACGGGTTTTTGGCCATACCAGGTAATAATTCAGTCCGCTGGCGACCGCGGTCGGCCATGGCAGGCTCAGTCTTCCTTGCGCCACATCTTCGGCGACCATCAGCAAGTCACCCATCGACACACCGTAACCGCGCGCTGCGGCGATCATCCCCAGTTCGAGGGTATCGAACACCTGCCCACCCTTGAGCGACACCTGATCGGACAGGCCCATGTGCTCCAGCCAACTGCGCCAGTCGCGCCGATCCGGGGTCGGATGCAGCAACTCCGTGGAGGCCAGCCGCGCCACATCCCACGGCTGGTCATTCAGCAGGTTTGGCGCACCGACCGGGATCAACTCCTCGGGAAACAGCAGGCTGGCCTCCCAGTCCGGCGGGAAGTGCCCATCGCTCAGCAGCACCGCGCAGTCGAAGGGCTCGTTGTTGAAGTCCACCGAGTCCACGTCCATCCAGGCACTGGTCAGTTGCACTTCGTTGCCGGGCTGTAGGTGACGAAAACGGCTGAGCCGGGCCAGCAGCCAGCGCATCGTCAGGGTCGAGGGCGCTTTCATGCGCAGGATGTCGTCTTCGGCGCGCAAGGTGTTGCAGGCGCGCTCCAGCGCCGCAAAACCATCGCGAATGCCGGGCAACAGCATCCGCGCCGATTCCGTCAGTTGCAGGTTGCGCCCACTGCGATGAAACAGCTTGCAGGCAAAGTGTTCCTCCAGCGTCTTGATGTGCCGGCTGACTGCACTCTGGGTGATCGACAACTCCTCGGCCGCCCGGGTGAACGAGCTGTGCCGCGCCGCCGCTTCGAATGCGCGCAGGGCATACAAGGGAGGAAGACGACGGGACATGCACAAAGCTCCTTTGGCGGCATCCGGCCACCCCGGCGAATTTTTCTCATAATGAGTTTTAATCATGCGACCTATCCTTTTTATCCTTTTGTGCAAACCTTTCCAAGCGCCGAGAATCGACGGTCTCTTGTTCCCTCTGATTGATGGGTGGTAATGACCATGCAGCATCCTGTGCGTACCGAACTCTGGGCCATCCTGCGGCTGGCGGGGCCGTTGATTGCTTCGCAGTTGGCGCACATGTTGATGGTGCTGACCGACACCCTGATGATGGCGCGCCTCAGCCCCGAAGCCCTGGCCGGCGGCGGACTGGGGGCAGCGAGTTATTCGTTCGTGTCGATTTTCTGCATCGGCGTGATTGCAGCGGTCGGCACGCTGGTGGCGATCCGTCAGGGCGCCGGCGACATCATCGGCGCGGCACGCCTGACCCAGGCCGGGCTGTGGCTGGCGTGGCTGATGGCGCTGGGCGCCGGGTTGCTGCTGTGGAATTTGAAACCGGTGTTGCTGCTGTTCGGCCAGACCGAAACCAACGTCAACGCCGCTGGACAATTTTTGATCGCTCTGCCCTTCGCCCTGCCCGGCTACCTGAGCTTCATGGCCCTGCGCGGCTTTACCAGTGCAATCGGCCGGGCGACCCCCGTGATGGTCATCAGCCTCGGCGGCACCGTGGCCAACTTCCTGCTCAATTACGCACTGATCACCGGCATGTTCGGCCTGCCGAAACTGGGGTTGACCGGCATCGGTCTGGTCACGGCAATCGTTGCCAACTGCATGGCGCTGGCCCTCGCCTGGCACATTCGCCGGCACCCGGCCTACGACGCCTACCCATTGCGCGCCGGCCTGTCACGGCCAAATCGTCAGTATCTGAAAGAACTGTGGCGCCTCGGCCTGCCGATTGGCGGCACCTACGCGGTGGAAGTCGGACTGTTTGCCTTCGCGGCGCTGTGCATGGGCACCATGGGCAGCACGCAACTCGGCGCACACCAGATCGCTCTGCAGATCGTTTCGGTGGCGTTCATGGTGCCGGCGGGGATGTCCTACGCGATCACCATGCGCGTCGGCCAGCACTACGGCGCCGGGCAACTGAGCGACGCGCGGATGTCCGGCCGGGTCGGCATCGTTTTCGGTGCGGTGGTGATGCTGGGTTTTGCGATGGTGTTCTGGCTGCTGCCGAATCAACTTGTCGGGCTGTTCCTCAATCACAACGACCCGGCGTTTGCCGAAGTCATTCGTCTGGCGGTGAGCCTGTTGGCGGTGGCGGCATGGTTCGAATTGTTTGACGGCACGCAGACCATCGCCATGGGCTGCATCCGCGGGCTCAAGGATGCGAAAACCACGTTTCTGGTCGGCCTCGCTTGTTATTGGTTGATTGGCGCACCGGCGGCGTGGTGGATGGCGTTCCACCTGAACTGGGGGCCGACGGGCGTCTGGTGGGGTCTGGCGCTGGGCCTGGCCTGCGCGGCAGTGAGCCTGACCCTGGCGTTTGAATGGAAGATGAAGCGGATGATTCAGCGCGAACCTCTGTCATCAAACCAGTACACAGTCGCTCAGGCAGACTGAGATTCCCTTGTGGGAGCGGGCTTGCTCGCGAAAGCGGTGGGTCAGGCAGCCTATGCTTTGACTGACACGACGCCTTCGCGAGCAAGCCCGCTCCCACAGGGATTCATGCCTAACCCGGAGATTGCGTTCAGCTCACGATTTCGAGGGCTGGCTGCTGGCTAGAGCCGAAGGTCAGGTATTCAACCAGCTCTGCCAACGGCAACGGCCGGCTGATCAGATAACCCTGCACCTGATCACAGCCAAACCCGCGCAATAACTCCAGTTGCTCAGGGGTTTCCACCCCCTCGGCCACCACTTCCAGATGCAGGTTATGCGCGAGGTTGATCATCGCGTGCACCAGTTTGCGGTTCTCTTCGCGCTGCTCCATGCCGCCGACAAAGCTTTTGTCGATCTTCAGCAAGGTGATCGGCAGGCTGTTGAGGTGCACGAACGACGAGAAACCGGTGCCAAAGTCATCCAGTGAGAAACGCACGCCGAGACGGCCGAGGGCGTCCATGGTCTGTTTGACCAGATCGCTGCGGCGCATGACGGCGGTTTCGGTGAGTTCAAATTCCAGCCACTGCGCCTCGACCCCACGCTCGGCAATCAGCCGACTGAGCGTCGGCAGCAACTGGCTGTCCTGAAACTGGCGGAACGACAGGTTGATCGCCATGTGCAGCGCCGGCAGCCCGCGCTCGCGCAGTGCCTGCATGTCGCGCAACGCGCGGGAAATCACCCAGTAGCCCAGCGGCACGATCAGACCGCTCTGCTCGGCCAGCGGCACGAATTCGCTCGGTGGCAGCAGACCGCGCTCGCCATGGCGCCAGCGCACCAGGGCTTCGAGGCCGACGATCTGCCCGTCTGCAAGATTCAGCCGTGGCTGGTAGTGCAACTCCAGCTCATCGCGGCGCAAGGCCCGGCGCAGCTCACTTTCGAGGTCGGCCATGCTCCGTGCGTTGCGGTTGATGCGTTCGTTGAAGATATGGAAGGTGCAGCCCTGCGTGCTCTTGGCCTGCTGCATGGCAATGTGCGCGTGCCACATCAGTGGGTCGGCACCACCCTGTGCACGGGCATGGGCGATGCCGAGGCTGGAGCCGATCAACAGGCTTTCGCCATCGACCCAATACGGTTCGGCCAGGGCTTCGGTAATGCGTTCGGCCATCCACTCGGCGCGTTGCGGCGCGCGGCGGGTGTCGATCAGCAAGGCAAACTCGTCGCTGCCCAGGCGCGCCAGTTGATCCCCGGCCTCAAGCTGACTTTTCAGCCGCGCGACGACTTGCAGGATCAAGCGATCGCCGGCCTGATGACCGAGGGCGTCGTTGGCGTGACGGAAGTTGTCGAGATCGAGATGCCCGAGGGCCAGACCACGGCCGTCGTTTTCCGCCAGGCGCGCCGCGAGCAGGGTCTGGAAGCCCTGGCGGTTGGCGATGCCGGTCAGAGGATCCTGTTCGGCCAGGCGTTGCAGGGTGTTTTCGAGGACGCCGCGTTCACGCACATGGCGCAGACAACGGCGCAGCATGCCGGCGTCGAGGGCGTCGAACACCAGCCAGTCGCTGACACCAACCGGCGCGGTGACCGGCTCGTGATCCAGCAGCAACACCGTCGGCAGGCTGCAACGGCCCGGGGCCGGCTGCAACGCGGGAACGGTCAACAACACCGCGTGACGATTGTCTTCGAACAGACTGCTGACCGACTCCCAGCTCGGCGCACTGATCAGCACCGCCGCGCTCCCCATCGGAGCCAGACACTCGCGCAATAACGCTGTCCACGCTGGCTCTTCGGCCAGTAGCAGCAAACGCAAGGGTTCGACAGGCGTAGACAAGCTAGCTCCCTAGACTCTGCAATGATGTGGGCGGGGCATTATGCCGTTGCGATGTTCAATGACAACGATTATCAGAACGTTATTTTGTGTCACGAATGAGAACATTAGCCGCAAAATCACCGTGTATCCTCCGCGAAAGTAACAAAACCGGCAAATTTGAATCGCGTGGTACGTCACAAGTCGGACAGAGCAGCACAAATCGCTGAGCCTGTTAAAATGCCGGCCCATTTCGTCAACGACTCCCGAATTTTCGTATGTCCCGACTCAATCCCCGGCAGCAAGAAGCCGTGAACTACGTCGGCGGCCCTCTATTGGTGCTCGCCGGCGCTGGCTCCGGCAAGACCAGCGTGATTACCCGCAAGATCGCGCACCTGATCCAGAACTGTGGCATCCGCGCCCAGTACATCGTCGCCATGACCTTTACCAACAAGGCTGCGCGCGAGATGAAGGAGCGGGTCGGCACCCTGCTGCGTGCAGGCGAAGGTCGCGGCCTGACGGTCTGCACCTTCCACAACCTGGGCCTGAACATCATCCGCAAGGAGCATGCGCGGCTGGGCTACAAACCCGGCTTCTCGATCTTTGACGAGACCGACGTCAAAGCCCTGATGACCGACATCATGCAGAAGGAATACGCAGGCGACGACGGCGTCGACGAGATCAAGAACATGATCGGCGCCTGGAAAAACGACCTGATCCTGCCGGCCCAGGCGCTGGAAAACGCGCGCAATCCGAAAGAACAGACTGCCGCCATCGTCTACACCCACTATCAGCGCACGCTCAAGGCGTTCAACGCGGTGGACTTCGACGACCTGATCCTGCTGCCGGTAAAGCTCTTCGAAGAGCACGCCGACATTCTCGAAAAGTGGCAGAACAAGGTGCGTTACCTGCTGGTCGACGAATACCAGGACACCAACGCCAGCCAGTACCTGCTGGTGAAGATGCTGATCGGCAAGCGCAATCAGTTCACCGTGGTGGGTGACGACGACCAGTCGATCTACGCCTGGCGCGGCGCACGGCCGGAAAACCTGATGCTGCTCAAGGACGACTACCCGTCCCTGAAAGTGGTGATGCTCGAGCAGAACTACCGCTCCACCAGCCGCATCCTGCGTTGCGCCAACGTGCTGATCTCGAACAACCCGCACGAATTCGAAAAACAGCTGTGGAGTGAGATGGGCCACGGCGACGAGATCCGCGTGATCCGCTGCCGCAACGAGGACGCCGAAGCCGAGCGCGTGGCCATGGAAATCCTCAGCCTGCACTTGCGTACCGACCGCCCGTACAGCGATTTCGCGATCCTCTATCGCGGCAACTACCAGGCCAAGCTGATCGAACTGAAGTTGCAGCACCACCAGGTGCCGTACCGCCTGAGCGGCGGCAACAGCTTCTTTGGCCGTCAGGAAGTGAAGGACCTGATGGCCTACTTCCGCCTGATCGTGAACCCGGACGACGACAACGCCTTCCTGCGCGTGATCAACGTGCCGCGCCGGGAAATCGGCTCGACCACCCTCGAAAAACTCGGCAACTACGCCACCGAACGCAAGATCTCGATGTACGCCGCCACCGACGAAATCGGTCTGGGCGAGCATCTCGACAGCCGCTTCACCGATCGCCTGTCGCGCTTCAAGCGCTTCATGGACAAGGTGCGCGAGCAGTGTGCCGGCGAAGACCCGATCTCGGCCCTGCGCAGCATGGTCATGGACATCGACTACGAGAACTGGCTGCGCACCAACAGTTCCAGCGACAAGGCTGCGGACTACCGGATGAGCAACGTCTGGTTTCTGATCGAGGCCTTGAAGAACACCCTGGAAAAAGACGAAGACGGCGAAATGACCGTCGAGGACGCCATTGGCAAACTGGTCCTGCGCGACATGCTCGAGCGTCAGCAGGAAGAAGAGGATGGCGCCGAAGGCGTGCAGATGATGACCCTGCATGCGTCCAAGGGCCTGGAATTCCCTTACGTATTCATCATGGGCATGGAAGAGGAAATCCTCCCGCACCGCTCCAGCATCGAAGCCGACACCATCGAAGAAGAACGCCGCCTGGCCTACGTGGGCATCACCCGCGCGCGTCAGACCCTGGCGTTCACCTTCGCCGCCAAGCGCAAACAGTACGGCGAGATCATCGACTGCGCGCCAAGCCGCTTCCTCGATGAGCTGCCGCCGGACGACCTGGCGTGGGAAGGCAACGACGACACACCGACCGAAGTCAAAGCCGTGCGCGGCAATAGCGCATTGGCTGATATACGCGCGATGTTAAAGCGCTAGAATTGACCACTTTTTTAAAGCTTAGGGCGCACAAGCGCTAAACGAGGACAGCTTCATGGAAGCATTGCAGCAGAAAATCCGCGAACAAGGCATCGTGCTTTCCGACCAGGTCCTGAAGGTCGACGCCTTCCTGAACCACCAGATCGACCCGGCCCTGATGAAGCTGATCGGCGACGAATTCGCCACGCTGTTCAAGGATTCGGGCATCACCAAGATCGTCACCATCGAAGCCTCGGGCATCGCTCCGGCGATCATGACCGGTCTGAACCTGGGCGTGCCGGTGATCTTCGCCCGCAAGCAGCAGTCCCTGACCCTGACCGAAAACCTGCTGTCGGCGACCGTTTACTCGTTCACCAAGAAGACCGAAAGCACCGTGGCCATCTCGCCGCGTCACCTGACCAGCAGCGACCGCGTGCTGATCATCGACGACTTCCTGGCCAACGGTAAGGCTTCGCAGGCGCTGATCTCGATCATCAAACAGGCTGGCGCCACCGTCGCCGGTCTGGGCATTGTGATCGAGAAGTCGTTCCAGGGCGGCCGTGCCGAGCTGGATTCGCAGGGCTATCGCGTTGAATCGCTGGCGCGCGTGAAATCGCTGAAGGATGGCGTCGTTACCTTCATCGAATAAACCAGCAGCACCGCAATACCCCCTGTGGGAGCGGGCTTGCTCGCGAAGGCGTCGTGTCAGTCGACATATTCTTCGACTGATACACCGCCTTCGCGAGCAAGCCCGCTCCCACAGTGGTTTTTGGGGTGAGCCGTCACTGCGCGGTGGCCTTCAGGCCGGTGAGCAGCAGACGCTGGAACAGCTCTTCTTTCAGGCCTTCCGGGTTGGTCAGTTGCATACGTTCAAGGTGTTCGGGGAACGTCGAAGCCTCCGGCGCATCCAGCGCAGCCTTGCCCAGCTCCAAGATCTCGCTCAGCTTGAACTTGCTCTTCAGCCAGTTCAGCGCCCGCAGCAGATCGCGCTCGATCGCGGTGAAATCACAGCCCAGCGGATATTCCGGAAACAGGTTCGGATGCTTCGCGGCAATCGCCTGCAAGCGTTGCGGGGTGTTGTCGGCGAATCGCGGATCGAGGCGGAAGTCCTTCGGCAGTTTGCCGACCTTCTGTGCCTGCTCGATCAACCCCGGCTGGAAGCGTGAATCGCTGATGTTCAGCAACGACTCGATCACCACCGCATCGGTCTTGCCGCGCAGATCGGCGATGCCGTACTCGGTGACCACGATGTCGCGCAGGTGCCGTGGAATCGTGCAATGGCCGTACTCCCAGACGATGTTCGAGCTGACCTCGCCGCCGGACTCGCGCCAGCTGCGCAGGATCAGAATCGAGCGCGCATCGTGCAGCGCGTGGCCCTGGGCAACAAAATTGTATTGCCCGCCGACACCGCTGAGCACCCGCCCGTCTTCCAATTGATCGGCCACACCCGCGCCCATCAGCGTCATGGTGAACACGGTGTTGATGAATCGCGCATCGAGACGCTGCAAGCGCTTGAGCTCTTCCTGCCCGTACAGCTCGTTGATGTAGCTGATGCGGGTCATGTTGAATTCGAGGCGCTTGCTCTGCGGCAACTCACGCAGGCGCTCGTAGAAACTGCGCGGACCGAGGAAGAAGCCGCCGTGCACCGAGATGCCATCGGTTTGCGCCGACTCATCGAGAGTGCCGGCGTTGGCCTGCTCCTGAGTGTGCACGTCGGGGTAGACCTTGCGCCGGATGATCCCGGCATCGGCCAGCACCAGCAGACCGTTGACGAACATTTCACTGCAGCCATACAGGCCTTTGGCGAACGGCGCGGTACCGCCCTCGCGCTCGATCAACTGTGCCCACTGACTGAGATTGATGTCGTTGAGCAAGGCTTGGTAACCAGCGTTGTCCGCCTGCCGCGCGAGCAATGCGGCCGTGAGCGCGTCGCCCATCGAACCGATGCCGATCTGCAAGGTGCCGCCGTCGCGCACCAGGGTGCTGGCGTGCAAACCGATGAAGTGATCCTGAAAACCCACCGGCATGTTCGGCGTGGAAAACAGCGTGCTGCTGTCTTTCGCGTCGATCAGCAGGTCGAAGGTGTCGATATCGACTTCGGCATCGCCGGGCATGTACGGCAGATCGGTGTGCACTTGGCCGACCAGCAGAATGGTCTCCCCGGCATCGCGGCGCTTGGTGATCATCGGCAACAGGTCGAGGGTGATGTCCGGGTTGCAGCTCAGGCTCAGGCGATCGGGATGCTCGCTGCTGCTGGCGAGCAATTGCGCCACCAGATTGAGGCCGGCGGCATTGATATCGCGGGCGGCGTGGCTGTAGTTGCTGCTGACGTAGTCCTGCTGCGCCGGTGCGCTGTTGAGCAGGCTGCCGGGCTGCATGAAGAACTGTTCGATGCGGATGTTGGCGGGCAGGCTGTCACGCTGCAGATCAGCGAGAAAGTCGAATTCGGGATAATCACCGAACACGCGTTCGACGAAGGGTTCGATGAAGCGCTTCTGCAGACCGTCACCCAGCGTCGGCCGCCCCAGGCACAGCGCGGTGTAGATCGTCAGTTGCCGCTCGGGCAGGCTCTTGATGCGCCGGTACAGCGCGTTGACGAAGTGATTGGGCTTGCCCAGCCCCAGCGGCATGCCCATGTGGATATGCGCCGGCAAGCGTGCGAGCACCTCGTCCACCGCCTGTTCGATCGAACACAACTGCACCATCTGAAGCCTCCTGCCCGTTCCGTGAATAGGGGTAGACCGAGCTTGCCTCGACTTTGCTGCAAAGGACAGCGAAAGCCGTGAATCGCAGGCACAAAAAAACCGTCCGAAGACGGTTTTTTCAGCGAGCGATGCCGGCGAATTACAGGCCGGACATTTTGTGAATCGCGCCCTTGAGCTCTTCGTCGGAGCAATCGGCGCAGGTGCCTTTTGGTGGCATCGAGTTGATGCCGCTGATGGCTTTGGCCAACAGACCGTCAATCCCGCCTTGCTCTTTGGCGCGTTTGCCCCAGTCTGCGGCGTCGCCGATTTTTGGGGAGCCCAGCAGACCCGTACCGTGACAAGCGTTGCAATGTTTTGCAATCACTTCATCCGGCGTCTTCGCCCCACCACCGCCGCCAGCGGAGGCAGCGACTTCCATCCCTTTGCATTCCTGCCCCTGAACGCACACCTGGCCGACCGGCTCGAGGCGCTTGGCAATGTCGTCATTCGTCGCAGCTTGAGCGCTGACAGCCCAGAGGGCCAGTACGGTTGCTGGTGCGGCCAGCATTTTCATAATTAGGTTCACGCGTTCACCCTCAATGGTGGCTATTCACGCCTGCGGCCACGGTTCGCAGGCGGGCGCAAGTATAGCGGGTAGCCCGCCACACTGAAACAACCCCATAGTCGAAGGGGTTATACCGCGCTGTGGAAAAACTCATCGGATGCCTTCACCGTCATGGCCTGGCACCTCTGTCTTTAAAAATTCGCCGGCGTGGCTGCGCTGATTAGTCGCGCGGGCGCGTCGAACGGATTACGGAAACGGTGCGGCTTGGTACTTTCAAAATAGTAGCTGTCGCCGGCTTCGAGAATAAAAGTTTCCAGACCCACCACCAGTTCCAGACGCCCTTCCACCAGAATCCCGGTTTCTTCGCCTTCATGGGTGAGCATTTCTTCGCCGGTATCAGCGCCCGGCGGGTAGATTTCGTTGAGAAACGCGATGGCCCGGCTCGGGTGCGCGCGGCCGACCAGTTTCATGGTCACGGCGCCGTCGGAGATGTCGATCAGCTCGTTGGCCTTGTAGACGATCTGGGTCGGGACTTCCTGCAGGATTTCTTCGGAAAAGAACTCGACCATGGACATGGGAATCCCGCCCAGAACCTTCCTCAGCGAACTGATCGAAGGGCTGACGCTGTTCTTTTCGATCATCGAAATGGTGCTGTTGGTGACGCCCGCGCGTTTGGCGAGTTCACGCTGGGAAAGCCCTTTGAGCTTGCGGATCGATTGCAGTCGTTCACCGACGTCCAAGGCGGGAGCCTCCTGATGTTGTAAGAATATTGAGCGTTATCATGGCGACAGCGTTCAGTATTTACAACACTTGGCCCCCGCAGTGGCCTCAACCCTCGGAATAGAGCCTTGGCACGCGACGCAGGTTGCAGAAGATCTGGTACGGAATGGTGTCCGCCCACTGCGCCACTTCGCTGGCGAGGATGTTTTTGCCCCACAGCTCCACGGTCGAACCGAGGTCCGCTTCCGGCACATCGGTGAGGTCGATGCAGAGCATGTCCATCGATACGCGGCCAAGCAGGCGGCTGCGTTTGCCGGCCACCAGCACCGGCGTGCCGGTCGGGGCATGACGCGGGTAGCCATCGGCATAGCCCATGGCAACCACGCCGATGCGCATCGGCTTGTCGGTGATGAATTTGGCGCCATAGCCGATCGGCTCGCCGGCGGGCAGTTCGCGCACGCAGATGACTTTCGATTCGAGGGTCATCACCGGTTGCAGACGCTCGGCCACGGCGTTGGCTTCTTCGAACGGGGTCGCGCCGTAGAGCATGATGCCCGGGCGCACCCAGTCGCTGTGGATCTGCGGCCAACCGAGCACGGCCGGCGAGTTGCGCAGGCTGACTTCGGCAGCCAGACCCTGACGCGCCGCTTCGAACACCGCGACCTGATCGGCGCTGCTCTGCTCATGCAGTTCATCGGCGCGGGCGAAGTGGCTCATCAGCACGATTTTCGCCACTTTGCCGCTGGCCAGCAGGCGCTGGTAGGCCGCCGCGTAGTCCTTCGGATGCAGGCCGACGCGGTGCATGCCGGAATCGAGCTTGAGCCACACGGTGATCGGTTTGCTCAGTGCCGCCTGCTCGATGGCTTCAAGTTGCCACAGCGAATGCACCACGGTCCAGAAATCATGCTCGACGATCAGCGCCAACTCATCAGCTTCGAAGATCCCTTCGAGCAACAACACCGGGGCCTTGATGCCGGCGGCGCGCAGCTCCAGCGCTTCTTCGATGCAGGCAACGGCAAACCCGTCGGCCTCGGCTTCCAGCGCCTGGGCGCAACGCACCGCACCATGACCATAGGCATCAGCCTTGATCACCGCCAGCGCCTTGGCGCCGGTGACTTCGCGGGCAATTCGGTAGTTGTGACGCAGGGCTTCTAGGTCGATCAGGGCACGGGCAGGACGCATGGCGGCAGACTTCTAGGCGGTCATGGAAATAAAAACCGGCGCCGACTGACGACGTGAACCGCCAACAGCGCCGGGAGAGGGATCTTTGAATCGGTTACGGCAACGCGGCGACGATGGAGATCTCGACCAGGATGCTCGGCTTGGCCATCTTCGCTTCGACGGTGGCCCGGGCCGGCGCGGCGCCTTTGGGCAGCCACTGATCCCACACCGAGTTCATCCCGGCAAAGTGCGCCTCGATGTCGTTCAGGTAGATCGTTGCCGACAGCAGATGCTGCTTGTCAGTCCCGGCCAGATCCAGCAAACGCTCGATATTGGCGAGCACCTCGCGGGTCTGCTGTTCGACCCCGGCGTCGAAGTCGTCGCCGACCTGCCCGGCCAGATACACGGTGCCGTTGTGGGTGACGATCTGACTCATGCGCTCATTGGTGAGCTGGCGCTGGATTGCCATGTTTTGCGGACTCCTGAGGCTTGTTGCCGTAACGGGAAATATCGAGGCCTTCGGCGCTGATCTGCGGCTTTTTCTTCGCCATCAGATCGGCCAGCAAACGACCGGAACCGCACGCCATGGTCCAACCCAGGGTGCCGTGACCGGTGTTGAGGAACAGGTTCTTGAACGGCGTGGCGCCCACGATCGGCGTGCCGTCCGGGGTGGTCGGACGCAGACCGGTCCAGAAGCTCGCCTCGGCCAGATTGCCGCCCTGAGGATAAAGGTCGTTGACGATCATCTCCAGGGTTTCACGCCGACGCGGGTTCAGCGACAGGTCAAAACCGGCGATTTCCGCCATGCCGCCGACGCGGATGCGGTTATCGAAACGGGTGATCGCGACCTTGTAGGTCTCGTCGAGAATGGTCGAGGTCGGGGCCATGGCCGGGTTGGTGATCGGCACGGTCAGCGAGTAACCCTTGAGCGGATACACCGGCGCCTTGATGCCCAGCGGCTTGAGCAACTGCGGCGAGTAGCTGCCGAGGGCCAGCACGTAGCGGTCGGCGGTTTCCAGCTTGCCGTCGATCCACACGCCGTTGATGCGGTCACCAGCGTAGTCGAGGCGCTGGATGTCCTGGCCGAAGCGGAATTCCACCCCGAGTTTCACCGCCATTTCCGCCAGACGCGTGGTGAACATCTGGCAGTCGCCGGTCTGGTCGTTCGGCAGACGCAGAGCACCGGCGAGGATGTCGGTGACATTGGCCAGTGCCGGCTCGACACGGGCAATGCCGGCGCGGTCGAGGACTTCAAACGGTACGCCGGATTCTTTCAGCACGGCGATGTCTTTGGCGGCGCCATCGAGCTGCGCCTGAGTGCGGAATAGCTGGGTGGTGCCGAGACTGCGGCCTTCGTAGGCGATGCCGGTTTCGGCGCGCAGTTCATCGAGGCAGTCGCGACTGTACTCGGACAGACGCACCATGCGCTCCTTGTTCACTGCGTAACGGCTAGCGGTGCAGTTGCGCAGCATTTGCGCCATCCACAGGTACTGGTCGATGTCGGCAGTGGCCTTGATCGCCAACGGCGCGTGGCGCTGCAGCAACCACTTGATGGCCTTGAGCGGTACACCCGGCGCAGCCCATGGCGAGGCATAACCCGGCGACACCTGGCCGGCGTTGGCGAAACTGGTCTCCATGGCCACGGCTGGCTGCCGGTCGACCACCACCACTTCAAACCCGGCACGGGCCAGATAGTAAGCACTGGCGGTACCGATGACGCCGCTACCCAAGACCATTACGCGCATTTTTGTATCCCTCATCGCGGCGGGGCCGCGTACGTCTGTTGTTAGAGCAATGATGCGCGCAGTGTAAAAAAGAATGGCCAGTGCATTTCACTATATAAGCGCCTATATTTGGCGACAATTCTCGGCAAAAACCCTTTTCACGGAGGCGCATCCCCTATGCGTACCAACACTCAGACCAAACGTGAGCTGGACAAGATCGACCGCAACATTTTGCGGATCCTGCAGGCGGACGGGCGCATATCGTTTACCGAACTCGGGGAGAAGGTTGGTCTGTCCACCACACCGTGCACGGAGCGGGTGCGCCGGCTGGAGCGCGAAGGGATCATCATGGGCTACAACGCCCGCCTGAATCCGCAGCACTTGAAGGGTAGCCTGTTGGTGTTCGTCGAGATCAGCCTCGATTACAAATCCGGCGACACCTTCGAAGAGTTCCGCCGCGCGGTGCTGAAACTGCCGCACGTGCTGGAATGCCATTTGGTGTCAGGAGATTTCGACTATCTGGTGAAGGCGCGGATTTCCGAGATGGCTTCGTATCGCAAGCTGCTGGGCGACATCCTGTTGAAGCTGCCGCATGTGCGTGAGTCCAAAAGCTATATCGTGATGGAAGAGGTGAAAGAGAGCCTGAGCCTGCCGATTCCAGACTGAAGATTGGCATCGCTCCATTCGCGAGCAGGCTCGCTCCCACAGGGGAATGCATTTCAAATGCGGGAGCGAGCCTGCTCGCGAAGACGTCAGCTCGGTTCCGAGTGAACCCGTTAAACCAACACCTGCCGATTCGAAGCCATGTACTCGAAGATCTGCTTTTCAACCCGTGGATGAATCAGCTCCACCGGCCCCCGCCCGTTCGGGCATGGCAGGGTTTTGGTAGTACCGAACAAGCGGCAAATCAGCGGTCGCTCGCCATACACCGTGCAGCCATCCGGCCCCAGGTGCACACAGTTCAGCTCTTCCATCGCCGCATCCTGCTCGGCGCGGGTCTTGCGCGGCAGGCGCGACATTTCTTCCGGCGAGGTGGTCACCGGCCCACAGCAATCGTGGCAGCCCGGCACGCAGTCGAACGTGGGGATCTGCTGACGCAGGTCGCGGATTGTCTGGCGGTTGCAGCTCATCGAAACAGTAACCCACATCAAATAGGCGGCAATTGTGCCGCAAAAGCCGTGATACACACAGCAACGTCCGACCAGTGTTGCCCGTCTTCGGCCGTGCGGCTTATGCTCCGTCAAATTTTCTCGACACCCAGCCGTTGGATGATGCCCATGAATGCCCGCGCCCGAACCTTCGCGAGCCAACCCCACGTTGCCTCTTATTACGCCGCCAGCAGTCTGCCGCAGCCCGAGTATCCGGTGCTGCAAGGCGAGCTGAGCGCAGACGTGTGCGTGGTCGGCGGTGGCTTCTCGGGGCTGAACACCGCGCTGGAACTGGCCGAACGCGGCCTCAGTGTGGTGTTGCTGGAAGCCCACCGGATCGGCTGGGGCGCCAGCGGCCGCAACGGCGGGCAGTTGATTCGCGGGGTCGGCCACGGCCTCGATCAGTTCAGCAACGTCATCGGCGCTGACGGCGTTCGCCAGATGAAACTGATGGGCCTGGAAGCGGTGGAAATCGTCCGCCAGCGCGTCGAACGGTTCCAGATCCCGTGCGATCTGACCTGGGGCTACTGCGACCTCGCCAACAAACCGGCCGATCTTGAGGGCTTTGCCGAAGACGCCGAAGAGCTGCGCAGCCTTGGCTATCGCTACGAAACCCGTCTGCTGCAAGCCGATGAAATGCACACCGTGGTCGGCTCCAAACGTTACGTCGGCGGCTTGATCGACATGGGTTCCGGGCATCTGCACCCACTGAACCTGGCGCTGGGCGAAGCCGCTGCTGCGCAACAAATGGGCGTCAAACTGTTTGAACAGTCGGGCGTCACGCGCATCGACTACGGCCCGGAAGTTCGCGTCCACACAGCTCAAGGCTCGGTGCGGGCGAAGACTCTGGTGCTGGGCTGCAACGCTTACCTCAACGACCTCAATCCGCAACTCAGCGGCAAAGTGCTCCCGGCCGGCAGTTACATCATCGCGACCGAACCGCTTTCCACAGAACTGGCGCACAGCCTGCTACCGCAAAATATGGCCGTCTGCGACCAGCGCGTGGCGCTGGACTACTATCGGCTCTCGGCCGATCGGCGCCTGCTGTTCGGCGGTGCCTGCCACTATTCCGGGCGCGACCCGAAGGACATCGGCGCCTACATGCAGCCGAAGATGCTCGAAGTGTTTCCGCAACTGGCGGGCGTGAAGATCGACTATCAATGGGGCGGCATGATCGGCATCGGCGCCAACCGTCTGCCACAGATCGGCCGGCTCAATGATCAACCGAACGTGTATTACGCCCAGGCCTATTCCGGGCACGGAGTGAATGCCACGCACTTGGCGGGCAAGCTGCTCGCCGAGGCGATCAGCGGGCAGCACAGCGGTGGCTTTGATCTGTTTGCCAAGGTGCCGCACATCACCTTCCCCGGCGGCAAGCATTTGCGCTCGCCGTTGCTGGCGTTGGGGATGTTGTGGCATCGGATTAAAGAGTTGGTCTGATGTTTTTTTGAGGCCCTGAATACGCCTTCGCGAGCAAGCCCGCTCCCACAGGTGACCGCGCTCCACCTTGAGAACACGGTCGAATGTGGGAGCGGGCTTGCTCGCGAAGGGGCCGAAACAGGCGCTAAAACGTTCAGATCCGCCAGAACGGCTTCAACCCCTCTTCATTTGCCTGCTCCCGGGTCAACCCGACGTCCTTGAGCTGCTCCGGCGTCAGATTCAACAGCGCCTTGCGCGTGTGCAGACGATGCCAGAACAGGCCCCAGCGACTCAGGCCGGACGGCGCGTTACGCATGGCGCTATTCCATGCACTGTCCTCCTGCCCTGCCGCCAGTTCCTGACTGCGTAACGTCAGCCGCACATCGCTCAAGCCGTTCATTTTTGTTGCTCCTGTTTACTTGGGTAGCCAGAGATTCCATGATGCGCGGGTCGGCAAAAGCATTACAGATTCAACACATCTGTATTAATTCCATACAGATTTGCCATTCCTGAGACTGAATCACCGATTTTTGCTGCATCTGTACTGGTTTAACGAATCACCTGCATCGAGGCAGTGCCATGACCCTGTATGTGAACCTCGCCGAACTGCTCGGCACCCGCATCGAACAAGGCTTCTACCGTCCTGGCGATCGCCTGCCTTCGGTGCGCGCCTTGAGCGTAGAACACGGGGTCAGCCTCAGCACGGTGCAGCAGGCCTATCGCATGCTTGAGGACAGCGGTCTGGCGACACCGAAACCCAAGTCCGGCTACTTCGTGCCGGTGGGTCGCGAGCTGCCGGAACTGCCCGCGGTCGGGCGCCCGGCGCAGCGGCCGGTGGAGATTTCGCAGTGGGATCAGGTGCTGGAGCTGATTCGCGCGGTGCCGCGCAAGGACTTGGTGCAACTGGGTCGCGGCATGCCCGACGTGACCACGCCAACGATGAAACCGCTGTTGCGCGGACTGGCGCGGATCAGCCGCCGCCAGGACATGCCCGGTCTGTATTACGACAACATCCACGGCACCCTCGAACTGCGCGAACAGATCGCCCGGCTGATGCTCGATTCCGGCAGCCAGTTGAGCGCCAGCGACCTGGTGATCACTACCGGTTGCCACGAAGCGCTGTCCACCAGCATCCACGCGATCTGCGAGCCGGGCGATATCGTCGCGGTGGATTCGCCAAGCTTTCACGGTGCCATGCAAACCCTCAAAGGGCTGGGCATGAAAGCTCTGGAGATCCCCACCGATCCGCTGACCGGCATCAGCCTCGAAGCGCTGGAACTGGCGCTGGAGCAGTGGCCGATCAAGGTCATCCAGATCACCCCCAACTGCAACAACCCGCTCGGCTACATCATGCCGGAGTCACGCAAACGCGCGTTGCTGACGCTGGCGCAGCGTTTCGACGTGGCGATCATCGAGGACGACGTGTATGGCGAACTGGCCTACACCTACCCGCGTCCACGCACGATCAAGTCCTTCGACGAGGACGGTCGCGTGCTGCTGTGCAGTTCGTTTTCCAAGACCCTGGCCCCGGGCCTGCGCATCGGCTGGGTCGCGCCGGGCCGTTATCTGGAACGGGTGCTGCACATGAAATACATCAGCACCGGTTCCACCGCACCGCAGCCGCAGATCGCCATCGCCGAATTTCTCAAGGGCGGCCATTTCGAACCGCACTTGCGGCGGATGCGCAGCCAATACCAACGCAATCGTGACGCGATGATCGACTGGGTTACTCGCTACTTCCCGGTCGGGACCCGCGCCAGTCGTCCACAGGGCAGCTTCATGTTGTGGGTCGAATTGCCGGAGGGTTTCGATACGCTGAAACTCAATCGCGCGCTGCACGATCAGGGCGTACAGATTGCCGTCGGCAGCATCTTTTCCGCCTCGGGCAAGTACCGCAATTGTCTGCGGATGAACTACGCGGCGAAACCGACACCACAGATCGAAGAGGCGGTTCGCAAGGTTGGCGCGGCGGCGATCAAACTGCTGGCCGAAGCCTGATCATTCCAGCTGAAACGTACCGAATCCCTCAAATCGCTGAAGGTCGGCGACACGACTTGAGGCATCACTGACGCGCGCTTCGATTTCCAGCTCCACCTCCAGATGGCGTCCGGCGGCGATACTGCCTGCGCGCCATGCGGTGATGCGATCGCCAGGCTGCAACAGGCCCGCCTCGCCATCATCGCGCTGCCATTGCACCGGCGCGCCATCCAGACGCGCCGCCACAATGCGTATCTGCAACCGTCCCGGTGCCCAGCGGTAATGCAGCGCATCGCTGCTCGGAGCAGCAAAGTTCCACCTGATGGCGCGCGCAGCCGGACATTGAATCCGTAGATGAACCGTGCGCACACCAAAACTGCCGTCATTGCCCGATGGCCGGGCGAGCAGCTCCGCCCGCGTCGAAACGCCATAGTCCACAGCGCTCGGTGAGAGTGTCATCTGACAGGCCTCGCTGGCCATGACCGAGGTCGATGCCAACGATGCCAGCGTGATCAGGACAATCCATCGATGCATGCGCAATAACTCGGTCATGTAAGGTTCAAAGGCTGACAGAGCGCGTCGACGGGCTCGATCAATGCTTGCTCGTCCGGCGCTTCAGCCAGATTGAATTGCAGGTCGCAGTGCGCGCTATCCGACAGTTGCACCCGCAGCGACTGACCGGGTTTGATGTCCGGTAGAAAGATCGCCCCGGCCTCAAGCACCGTGGTCACGTATTCGCCTTGCCCGTTCTGTACGGCGAGGCCACTGGGCAGCCATTGCCGGTCAAGCGTCCTGGCCTTCAACAGCACACGCCGCACGCGGGTGATGGAAAAATCCATATGCTGAACCGAGCCACGCCCGGCCTCGACCTCCTGATAACCGTCGAGCACCTCGACGTTGCGCGGCAAACTCAACGGATCGACTTCCAGCCGGGCTGTGGAATAGGCCGGCAAACTCGCCACCACCGCCCGGCCCAATCCATCCGTCCACACCGGGCCTTGCGGCGTGTACAGCTTCAGACCCGCACGGTCGCCAGCCTTGAGTACGGCAAAGGTCTCGCGCAGCGGATACGGCGACAGCGTCACACCGTCGCGATGCAACGCCATGCCGCCGCGCAGCCCCAGGTCGAATTCGCTAGCCCCGGCTCGCTGGTTCAGGCCCAGATCCAGACTGGTGTAATGCGCCAGTGCGTTGACCCGCAAACCCAGCGATGGCGCCGCGGCTTCACGCTGTTCGGCACTGGCGCTATAGGCCAGGGTTTCACTGAGCACTTCACTCATCGACACGCCACTGCGCATCCCGGATCGCGGATCGCTGCGCAGGTAGCTGCGAGCCCTGCGCTGATCGCCCAATGGCATCGCCGCCGTCAGATAGACCGAGGTGCCCCGCTGCCTCGCGTCGGCATCGCCGATCCCTCGCTCCATACTCAACGACAGGCTGATGCGCGCGGGCAGTGTCTGCGACCAGGACAATCCCAGGCGCATGTCGGGTGGCTCGTCCACGCTGGTGTAGCGCGACCAGGTCATGCCGAATGCCCCCCAGCGCTCGACAGTACCGTTGAGCGAAAATGTCCAGTGATCGCGCCCGGAGGCGTCGGCCCGTCCCTGCTGCTGGCTCCAGCCGGTGTCCGACAGGCTGCGAAAGCCCTGGCCACGGTGCACCGCAACCACACTGGTGGACAGATTCGGCGACAACACGGCACTGACGGTCATTTGCACCTCATGACCTGCAATGCCTGTGTCTCGATCGCTGGACAGCACCTGGCGCACACCGGTGCTCAGATTGCCCGGCCATTGACGCTGCAGCCCCCAGCCTGCCGACAGATAATCCGCCCCACCGAGGAGCCCGCCGCTCACGCGCACCGCGCGCGACAGACTCCACTCCCGCCCAAGGGTGGCAAACGACGGCGCCTGACGATCATCCGAACCCTGGCGTCGCACCGTGCCCAGCGCCAGGTTGAAGCCGTCGGCGCGATCGGATTGTGGATCCTGCAGGCTGGCTGCCGGGACGCGAAAACGCCGCACTTGCCCTTCCTGCTCGTGCACGCTGACCTCGAGGTCGAGCTGGTTGCTCAACAACGGCAGCGCGCGCAAGGTGAAGGGGCCGCCGGGAACCAGCGTGGTGTAGATCAGCACGCCGTTCTGCCGGACTTCGATTCGTGATGGCGACCAGGCAATGCCCTCGACCTCGCCACGTGCGCCCTCCTGTGCTGCGCGCATTTGCGCGAACGCACCTTCCGGCAGAATCTGCACTCCGTTGAACGATTCGCCGGCGAACAATGGCGACTGCAAGTTCAACTGGCCGATCTGCACGTTGGCTTCGTAGTCTTCCAGGGTGCGCGTGCCGTAGGCATACAGATGCTCGAAGCGAGTGCTATCGGGCAACTGCGTATAGGACTGGCGACTGCGCAAGACCCAGTTGCCGGCATTCAGGCCGAACTCCGAACCCAGTCTGCGAAAGTCACTACGTTGCCCCTCGTGCTGGCTGCCCATGACCAAAACATCGTAGTTGAACACGCCGCCCACTCCGCCATTGGCGAAGCTGCGTGGCTGGAATTCCGGCAATGCCAACAGGTCCGTCGGCAGCAGCAGGTCGATCTGTTCCTTGCCGGGATGCAATGCAACGGTGGCCGCTGGCAGACCTTCGCCCAGCGTCAGGCACTGCTGCGGTTGAACGGGGGGCAAAGCCGCTTGCGCGCGCACACCAGCAGCCTTGAGCAAGGCCGGTTGCAGGCACGGCTCGCCCTGTTCATTGAATGCCACGAACACCCGCCCCCGTGGCTGTCCATTGACCTCAAGCGCGACCAGCCATGTGCCTTGGGAGAAACGCGGTGCCTGGCGAAAGTACTCAGCCAATGCGGGGTCGAGCCCGCGCTCGCGAAGCACCTGCGCATCGAATTCCACCCCTTCACTGGCCATCGTCATGCCGATCGCATTCGCCATCAGCAGTGCCAGTCCCTGACGGGCACACGCGCGCATCAGTGCGTAACCGGGGCATCAAAGTGATCGACCGCAAAGCCATAGGTGGTCGCCGGAAAGATCCGCACTGCCATGGTTCGCACTGTCACGTTCAACGGCGACCCGACAGACAGGCGCTCCCCTGGCAGGATCCAGGTACGCGGCAGATCCACCGCCTGCGTGCCCGGCAGCGGAACAATCGCTTTGGCCAGGCGCACCACGTAAGGACTGGGATTACTGACCAGCAAACCTTCAGCCGTGGCTGACCAGCTCAGGCATTTCCATGGCTCGCGCTCCACTGGCAGACCGGCGGGGCGCAGGATCACCGGCAGGTTTTGCCGAACCCCCAGATTGACCCGGGCACCGTCGACACCTGCCACAGGATTGATCCCCTCAAAAATCACCCGTTTCAGACGCTCGGTCTGCAATGGTTCGGCGCTCTGCAACATGAACCGTACCTGCTGCACCGCACCAGGCTCGACACGGGCAATCGGCGGACTGAACAGCAACAGCTGTTGATCGTGCGGCTCGATATTTTCGACCGTGGTGTGCAGCAGGGCCGGACGCGTTTCGGTGTTTCGCACATTCATCGTCGCTTCACCGACGCCCTCATCCACCACCAGCACAGGGGTTTGCGGCACCATTCCGGCAGCGTGAACCCCGGGCATCAAAATCAAGACGAGCAGGCACAGTGGCAACGCCCGCAAGCCTGGGCGGCACATTGAAATCGGCATCGGTATTGCTCCGCAGGGGGCAGCGCACCCGGCAAAGGGCGCGCTGAATGAACCTGAAAGAACCCGGTAATGGCCGGGTTCTGACGATCAGAGGTAGAACATCTCGAAGGTCACCGAGCCATCGAGCGGGATCTCGCTGGTGATCGGCAGCGCGTTGCTCGGGCCGATGATCGGCAACAGGCTCATCGGAAACCCGTGGTGACGGGCCGCGACCGGGCCAGCTGCCACGCCGGAACCCCATGAGTAGAGCGCCGGGGCATTGCCCACCAGCGGCGAAGCAGGCAGTTGCCACGCCGGTGCTGCCAGAGTGCGTGTCATCAGAGTCTGCGGCGCACCGTCGGCTTCCGGACGACCGTGACGCAGCGCAAATCCGCCGATACGGATGCCGTTGATTTCACCCAGGCCGTAGAACAAAGCCGGATCGTTATTACCGGCACCATCGTTGATGCCCGGCAATTTGGTGGCTGTACGATTGTCTCTGACCGACACCTCGACCGATGCCTCTGCATCACAGTTGATGTGCAGCGAAATGTCGTGGGTCGGCAGCAGCGTCTGCGTGGTCTTGTTCAGGGTAGCTGCGGATATTTTGCGCAAATCTACCGTGCCGCCACCGGCAAATGCGGGGATGCACGACGTCGGAATAATGGTTCCGACCACACTCAGGTCCACGCTCTCAGCGACCACCAGGGTGGGTAATACTGCAGCCGCGACGGCTACCATCCATGTTGTTTTTTTCATCAGTCCCTACTTCATCGGTTATTGATCAATGGCAGTTGTTCAGCGCATTGCCTTCACAAGACGCTGAACACCGGGGCGATGATTTCGTTTTTTGCAGGAATCGTATGTAGGAATAGGCACCGACCAAGAGCTGAAAAAACAACAAAACAAATAGTCCAAAACCACAGGCGAACTCATTCCTACTTTTGAACGACTAATTGTTTACACAGTGTGGCGAGGATCCGCCGGAAACGGTCTTGGAAATCCTCTGCGTGCCATACTCCGTCACCCCCTGCCTCCAGCCGAGAAACCAACGTGCAACCCGGAAAAAAATTGCTCGCTGTCTGTGTGTTGTGTTCGTTGGCCAGTGGTTGCGCCACCCTCGATGCGCCGCGCGAACCCAGCCAGGCGTTGCCGGCCGCGGGCTCCGCATTCGGTCGCTCGATTCAGACCCAGGCAGCGCCCTGGCAGGGCCGTTCCGGCTTCCGCTTGCTGTCCAACAGCACAGAAGCCTTCACCGCCCGCGCCGAGCTGATTCGCAATGCGCAAACCAGCCTCGACTTGCAGTACTACATCGTCCATGACGGCGTCAGCACGCGGATGCTGGTGGAGGAACTGCTCAAGGCCGCCGACCGCGGCGTGCGCGTGCGCATCCTGCTCGACGACACCACCAGCGACGGCCTCGACACGATCATCGCCACGCTGGCGGCGCATCCACAGATCCAGATCCGCCTGTTCAATCCGCTGCACCTGGGCCGCAGCACCGGCGTGACCCGCGCCGCCGGACGCCTGTTCAACCTGTCGCTGCAACACCGGCGCATGCACAACAAACTGTTCCTGGCGGACAATAGCGTGGCCATCGTTGGCGGGCGCAATCTGGGCGACGAGTATTTCGATGCCGAGCCGAATCTGAATTTCACCGACATCGACATGCTCAGTGTCGGCCCGGTGGCAGAGCAGCTCGGGCACAGTTTCGACCAGTACTGGAACAGCGCGCTGAGCAAGCCGATCAACGAATTCCTCTCCAGCAAACCAAGCGCCAAAGACCTGCAGAACACCCGCACGCGCCTGGAAGAGTCGCTGGATGAAACCCGTAAACAGAATCACGCGCTGTATCAACAGTTGATGACGTTCAAGACCGCGCCACGCATGGACATCTGGCGCAAGGAACTGATCTGGGCCTGGAACCAGGCATTGTGGGACGCGCCGAGCAAGGTGCTGGCCAAGGACGAACCGGACCCGCAACTGCTGCTGACCACGCAACTGGCGCCGGAGCTGCGCGGCGTCAGCAAAGAGCTGATCATGATCTCGGCGTACTTCGTGCCCGGCCAGCCGGGGCTGGTGTACCTGACCGGGCGCGCCGACGCCGGGGTCTCGGTGAGCCTGCTGACCAACTCGCTGGAAGCCACCGATGTGCCGGCGGTGCACGGCGGTTACGCACCGTATCGCAAGGCGCTGCTGGAACACGGGGTGAAACTGTATGAACTGCGCCGTCAGCCCGGGGATAACTATGGCAGCGGCCCACATCTGTTCTACAGCAAGTCTTTCCGTGGTTCGGATTCCAGCCTGCACAGCAAGGCGATGATTTTCGATCGGCAGAAAGCGTTCATCGGCTCGTTCAACTTCGATCCGCGCTCAGTGCTGTGGAACACCGAAGTCGGGGTGCTGGTGGACAGCCCGGAACTGGCCGAACACGTGCGCGAACTGGCGCTGCAAGGCATGGCGCCGGCCCTGAGTTATCAGGCGAAACTGCAGGATGGCGAGATCGTCTGGGTGACCGAGGACAATGGTCAGATGCACACGCTGACCCAGGAACCAGGCAACTGGTGGCGGCGCTTCAATGCGTGGTTCAGCACCACTGTCGGCCTGGAGCGGATGCTGTAGTCGAATTGAAAACTCATTTGTGGCGAGGGAGCTTGCTCCCGCCTGAGTGCGCAGCGCTCACGAAGTCTTTGGGGCCGCTGCGCAGCCCAGCGGGAGCAAGCTCCCTCACCACAAGAATTCTTTCGCTTTAAGAGCTGACTTAAGCAGGCTCGGCCACTGTGCCGAATGCCCCCTGACGCATCAGTAGAATCACCAATCCAAACGCCCCCGCCGCCATCAACAACGGCAACGCATGCCCGCTGATCCACTGACTGCCCGCCCCCGCCAGCAACGGCCCGATCAGACAGCCGACACCCCACAGCTGCGCAATGTGCGCATTGGCCCGCACCAGCGCATCGTCGCGATAACGCTCGCCGATCAGAATCAGTGACAAGGTGAACAGGCCACCGGCACTGGCGCCGAACAACACCCACAACGGCCAGATCAGCAGCGTGTCGATCAACAGCGGAATCGCCAGACTCGACAGCATCAGGATCACTGCGCAACCGGCGAACAACGTGCGCCGCGACAGGTAATCCGCCAGCGCGCCGATCGGCAGTTGCAACAATGCGTCGCCGACCACCACCGTGCTGACCATCGCCAGCGCAATCTCGGCGGTGAAGCCCTGTTGCAGGCAATACACCGGCAACAGCGTGAGGATCATCGCTTCGAACGCGGCGAACAGTGACACCGCCCAGGCAATCGCCGGCAGCTCCCGGGCAAAACCCCACAGATCGCTGAACGTAACGCTGCTGGATTCACTGCTCGGCGCACCACTGCGGCCCATCAACAGCAATGGCGAGACTGTCAGCAGCCCGACACCGACCCAGAAACCATAATCATGCTCAGTGCCTAGCGCACCCAGCAGCAGCGGACCAGACAGTTGGCTCAGCGCATAGCTGCTGCCATACAGAGCGACCAGACGACCGCGCCAGTGTTCGACGACCAGTTGATTGATCCAGCTCTCGCCGAGGATGAATACGATGGTCAGGATCACCCCGATCATCAGGCGCAGCACCAGCCAGACCGGATAACTCGGCAACAGCGCGAGCAAGCCGATCGACAACGCCCCGGCCCACAGGCACAGGCGCATCAGGTTGGCGGTGCCGAGACGTGCCGCCAGATGACTGGAAATCTTCGCCCCCAGCAATACGCCAATCGCCGGCATCGCCGCCATCACGCCGATGGCGAAAGAGCCGTAACCCCAGCTCTCCAGACGCAACGACACCAGCGGCATGCTGACCCCCAGGGCCAGGCCGACACTCAAGACAGACGCCAACACGGCGAAATACGTCGCCCAACGCATGGTCCACGCTCCTGTGGATATTCTTATGTGCGCCACAAAATCACTGTGGGAGCGGGCTTGCTCGCGAAAACGATTTCACATTCAGCAGATGTGCTGACTGATACACCGCTTTCGCGAGCAAGCCCGCTCCCACAGGGGATCTCCGTAAGTTCGAAAGCCTGAACGAATCAGGCTCCCGCTAACGGCTTACAGCTTGATCCACGTCGCCTTCAGCTCGGTGTATTTGTCGAACGCGTGCAGCGACTTGTCGCGACCGTTGCCCGACTGCTTGAAGCCGCCGAACGGTGCGGTCATGTCGCCGCCGTCGTACTGGTTGACCCACACGCTGCCGGCGCGTAGCGCCTTGGCGGTCAGGTGCGCCTTGGAGATGTCCTGAGTCCATACCGCAGCGGCCAGACCATACGGCGTGTCGTTGGCGATCTGGATCGCTTCTTCGGCGGTATCGAAGGCGATGACCGACAGCACCGGGCCGAAGATCTCTTCCTGAGCGATCTTCATCGCGTTGCTCACGCCGTCGAAAATCGTCGGCTCGACGTAAGTGCCACCGGTTTCCTGGAGAATGCGTTTGCCGCCCGCCACCAGTTTGGCGCCATCGCTGTGACCGGATTCGATGTACGACAGCACGGTGTTCATCTGCTGGGTATCGACCAGCGCGCCGACGTTGGTCGCCGGATCCAGCGGATTGCCCGGCTTCCAGGCCTTCAGCGCCTCGATCACCATCGGCAGGAATTTGTCCTTGATCGAACGCTCGACCAGCAGACGCGAACCGGCGGTGCAGACTTCGCCCTGGTTGAAGGCGATGGCGCTGGCGGCGGATTCGGCAGCGGCTTGCAGGTCCGGCGCATCGGCGAAGACGATATTCGGGCTCTTGCCGCCGGCTTCCAGCCACACGCGCTTCATGTTCGATTCGCCGGAGTAGATCATCAGTTGCTTGGCGATCTTGGTCGAACCGGTGAACACCAGCGTGTCGACGTCATTGTGCAGGGCCAGCGCCTTGCCGACGGTGTGACCATAGCCCGGCAGCACGTTGAGCACGCCTTTCGGGATACCGGCCTCAACCGCCAGCGCAGCGATGCGGATGGCGGTCAGCGGGGATTTTTCCGACGGCTTGAGGATCACCGAGTTACCGGTCGACAGCGCCGGGCCGAGTTTCCAGCAAGCCATCATCAGCGGGAAGTTCCACGGCACGATGGCGCCGACAACGCCCACCGGCTCGCGGGTCACCAGACCCAGTTGATCGTGCGGCGTGGCGGCGACTTCGTCGTAGATCTTGTCGATCGCCTCACCGCTCCAGCTCAGCGCTTGCGCCGCGCCCGGTACGTCGATGTACAGCGAATCGCTGATCGGCTTACCCATGTCGAGGGTTTCGAGCAGCGCCAGTTCTTCAGCGTGCTGCTTGAGCAGGCTGGCGAAACGGATCATGGTGGCTTTGCGCTTGGTCGGCGCGAGGCGCGACCACACGCCAGAATTGAAGGTGGCGCGGGCGTTTTCCACGGCGCGCTGGGCGTCGGCGGCGTCACAGCTGGCGATCTTGCCCAGCAGACGGCCATCGACCGGGCTGATGCACTCGAAGGTCTCGCCGGAGACGGCGTCGGTGTATTCACCGTTGAGATAGGCGCGGCCTTCGATCTTCAGGTCGCGAGCACGTTGTTCCCAATCGGCACGAGTCAGGGTGGTCATTCGAGTGTCCTCCTCTTGTTGAATAGA
The DNA here is from genome assembly GCF_036346455.1 of Pseudomonas sp. AM14(2022). Classification (NCBI taxonomy): domain Bacteria; kingdom Pseudomonadati; phylum Pseudomonadota; class Gammaproteobacteria; order Pseudomonadales; family Pseudomonadaceae; genus Pseudomonas; species Pseudomonas sp. AM14(2022). The sequence goes on along the minus strand of NZ_JAOTNY010000001.1, from coordinate 398,118 downwards.
GCGCCGCGTTCTTCGCGGTCGTCTTCAGGAATGCTGCCCGGCCAGCCTGCTTTTCGGCCCAAGGCACCCGCCACCCTAAACCAGCGGCCGGGGTTGTTTCAATATATTTGACATAAGCGCGCCATACGCCCTTGCGGTGTTCATTTTAATAAACATAGACTTTGGCCCTTTCAAGCCACCGCGCCGTCATCACGGGAGAAAACAACAATGAACATCCAGAACGTCGTCGATATCAGCCTGACCAGCAGCGAAGCCGAACGCTATCGCCCGGACCCGGCCAAAGTGCTCAAGGGCGACCCAGAGCAAGCGGTGTTCAATCAGTACGACAGCCCTTGTGGGCAAATGGGTGTTGGCGTGTGGGAAGGTGCGGTCGGGCAGTGGACGGTGAACTACACCGAACATGAATACTGCGAAATCCTGCAAGGGGTTTCGGTGCTGCGTGACAGCGATGGCAATGCCAAGACCTTGCGTGTTGGCGACCGCTTTGTGATTCCGGCCGGTTTCCGTGGTACCTGGGAAGTGCTGGAGGCTTGCCGCAAGATCTATGTGATCTTTGAACAGAAGGCCTGAGTCTTTCGCTGATATTACCGGCCCCTTCGCGAGCAGGCTCGCTCCCACATTCGACCGCATTCCATTGTGGGAGCGAGCCTGCTCGCGAAAGCGTCGCAACAGTCAGCACAAAACTCAAGGCAACAAAAAAGGCCCGCATCTCACGATACGGGCCTTTTTCGTAAGTCGGGAAAAATCAATTACTTGATTTTGCCTTCCTTGTAGATCACGTGCTTGCGAACAACCGGATCATATTTCTTGATCTCGATTTTGTCCGGGGTAGTACGCTTGTTCTTGTCGGTAGTGTAGAAGTGACCAGTACCGGCGCTCGAGATCAAACGAATCAATTCACGCATGATTAGCTCCCTTAAATCTTGCCATCGCGGCGAAGTTCGGCGAGCACGACACTGATGCCACGCTTGTCGATGATGCGCATGCCTTTGGCAGATACGCGCAGACGCACAAAACGTTTCTCTTCTTCAACCCAGAAGCGGTGATGCTGCAGGTTCGGCAGGAAACGACGACGGGTTTTGTTGTTTGCGTGGGAAATGTTATTCCCGGTTACCGGACCCTTACCGGTAACTTGACATACTCTCGACATGCCTCAGCCCTCTAAAACCACATGCCCAACCCGGCATGGGTTGGCCGCTTAATCTCTCAGTCATTTGGCGCCAGGCGCCGCGTTTCTTTAGAGGTCTTACCGGCTACACCTACAGTGAAGGAACCGGGCCCCTAGAAAAGAGCGCTGCTTTATACCAGAAAGACCGGGGTGCAACAACAATGGATGTGCAATCGACCGGTAAAAAGGCGCATTTTCCGCCTGCAGACGCTTTGGATAAAGGCTGAGGCGAGTTTTGACCACTCGTCGCAGAAAACCGCTCTAATAGACGTTTTCGACTTTTCCTCGTGCACCGTGGTCTGAAAAACGTCACTGGGCTGCCCCAAAAATACAAAAAGGGGATAGTCATTTGCAATCCAGCCCTCTAGGGTAACCCTTTTCCAGACTGCACCTGCAGATGGCCTTCGATCTGTAAAGGAAGCCGACCATGCGCCTCGCTGCCCTACCCCTGTTGCTCGCCCCGCTTCTGCTGAGCCCCCTGGCCCAGGCTGCCGCCCTGAGCGTTTGCACCGAGGCCAGCCCTGAAGGGTTCGACGTGGTGCAATACAACTCGCTGACCACCACCAATGCCTCGGCCGATGTGCTGATGAATCGCCTGGTGGACTTCGACACCGCCAGCGGCAAAGTCGTGCCGAGCCTGGCCGACAGCTGGGAAGTCAGCACCGACGGCCTGACTTATGTGTTCAAGCTGCACCCGCAGGTGAAGTTTCACAGCACTGACTATTTCAAGCCGACCCGCACCCTGAGCGCCGAAGACGTCAAATTCAGCTTCGACCGCATGCTCGATCCAGCCAACCCATGGCACAAAGTGGCGCAAAGCGGCTTCCCGCACGCCCAGTCCATGCAGTTGCCGGCGCTGATCAAGAAGATCGACGCGCTTGACCCGCTGACCGTGCGCTTTACCCTCGACCACCCGGACTCGACGTTCCTCGCGACCCTGAGCATGGGCTTCGCCTCCATCTATTCCGCCGAGTACGCCGACAAGTTGCTCAAGGCCGACGCGACCGACAAGCTCAACAGCCAGCCGATCGGCACCGGTCCGTTCGTGTTCACGCGCTTCCAGAAAGACGCCTCTGTGCGCTACAAGGCCAACCCGGACTATTTCGGCGGCAAGCCGGCGGTCGACCCGCTGATCTTCGCCATCACCCCGGACGCCAACGTGCGCCTGCAAAAGCTGCGGCGCAACGAGTGCCAGATCGCCCTGTCGCCAAAACCGCTGGACGTGAAGGCTGCGCAGGAAGAGCCGACGCTGAAAGTAGAAAAGACTGACGCGTTCATGACCGCTTTCGTCGGCATCAACAGCCAGCATCCACCGCTGGACAAGCCGGAAGTGCGCCAGGCGATCAACCTCGCCTTCGACAAGGCCAACTACGTCAAAGCCGTGTTCGAAGACACCGCCGAACCCGCCAATGGTCCTTACCCGCCGAACACCTGGAGCTACGCGAAGAACCTGCCGGGCTATCCGCACGACGTGGCCAAAGCCAAGGCGCTGCTGGCCAAGGCCGGACTCAAGGACGGCTTCCAGACCACCATCTGGACGCGTCCGTCCGGCAGCCTGCTCAACCCGAATCCGAGTCTGGGCGCGCAATTGCTGCAATCGGATCTGGCGGAAATCGGCATTCAGGCGGAAATCCGCGTGATCGAGTGGGGCGAACTGATTCGCCGCGCCAAGGCTGGCGAGCATGACCTGCTGTTCATGGGCTGGGCCGGCGACAACGGCGACCCGGATAACTTCCTCACGCCGCAGTTTTCCTGCGCGGCGGTCAAATCCGGCACCAACTTCGCCCGCTACTGCAATGCCGACCTGGACAAGTTGATCAGCGCCGGCAAGACCACCAGTGAGCAAGGCGTGCGCACCAAACTGTACGAACAGGCACAGGCGCAGATTCAGCAGCAGGCGCTGTGGTTGCCGCTGGCACACCCGACCGCTTATGCACTGACGCGCAAGGATGTGCAGGGTTACTCGGTGAGCCCGTTCGGGCGGCAGGACTACTCCAAGGTCAACCTGAAATAACCCGTCACAACACAATTCACCTGTGGGAGCGGGCTTGCTCGCGAAGGCGTCGGATCAGCCAAACTCTTATTGACTGACACATCGCCTTCGCGAGCAAGCCCGCTCCCACAGGGGTTGGTGTTTGTTGTTGAAAGCTACATCCAGCCACATTCCGCCATCGACAGCGGCTCGCCGTCGCCAATGATGAAGTGATCCAGCACCCGTACATCAATCAGGTCCAGAGCCTTCTGCAAGCGCTTGGTCAGTTGGCGGTCCGCCTGGCTCGGATCGCTGTTCCCCGACGGGTGGTTGTGGCAGAGAATCACCGCCGCCGCGTTGTTGGCCAATGAGCGTTTCACCACTTCCCGGGGATGCACGCTGGTGTTATCGATCGAGCCGCGAAACAGCGCCTCGAACGTCAACACCTGATGCTTGGAATCGAGAAACAGGCAGCCAAACACCTCGTGTGGCTCGTGGCGCAGCATGGATTTCAGATAGTCCCGAACTGCCTGCGGATTCTCCAGCGCCGGTTTTTTACGCATGCGCTCGGCCAAGTGTCGCCGCCCCATTTCCAGCACCGCCTGCAACTGCGCGAATTTCGCAGGCCCCAATCCCAACTGTCCGCTGAACGCCGCAAGATCGGCCTCCAGCAACGCGCGCAGGCTGCCGAATTGCGTCAACAGGTGTCGCGCCAGATCCACCGCGCTTTTTCCCGTGACCCCGGTTCGAAGAAAAATCGCCAGCAACTCGGCGTCCGAAAGACTTCCCGAGCCCTGTTCAAGCAGCTTCTCCCGCGGCCGCTCCGCCGCCGGCCAATCGCGAATACTCATACACCTTCCTTGTCTGTGGGCGCCGCTGTTCCGTAGCGGTCGCTGTGATATCGTAGCCCATCTTTTTTGCGGGCGAATTCACCCTGGGGAGGGGGTTTCGCCACGTATGTCACCCACGAAATGTAAAGGCAGACCTATGCAGCGGCTGTATCGGAAACGCATCGTTCTGGGCGTCGGCGGCGGCATTGCGGCCTACAAGAGCGCCGATCTGGTTCGTCGCCTGATCGACCAGGGCGCCGAAGTGCGCGTGGTCATGACCCATGGCGGCGCCGAGTTCATCACCCCGCTGACCATGCAGGCCCTGTCCGGGCACCCGGTTCACCTCGACTTGCTCGACCCGGCCGCCGAAGCGGCCATGGGTCATATCGAACTGGCCAAATGGGCCGATCTGGTGCTGATCGCCCCAGCCACTGCCGACCTGATTGCGCGTCTGGCCCAAGGCATCGCCAACGATCTGCTGACAACCCTGGTGCTGGCCACCGACGCCGTGGTGGCCGTCGCGCCAGCAATGAATCAGGCGATGTGGCGCGATCCGGCAACCCAAGCCAACCTGAAAATCCTTGAAAGCCGTGGCCTGAAGACTTTCGGCCCGGCCTCTGGCAGCCAGGCCTGCGGCGACGTCGGCATGGGCCGGATGATGGAAGCCACCGATCTGGCGCAGTGCGCGGCGGACTGCTTCCAGCGTCAGGCGCTGACCGGCAAGCACGTGGTGATCACCGCCGGCCCGACCCAGGAAAACATCGACCCGGTGCGCTACATCACCAACCACAGCTCCGGGAAAATGGGCTTCGCTCTGGCCGAAGCCGCGGTGGAAGCCGGCGCCCGCGTGACCCTGATCAGCGGCCCGGTGCACCTGCCGACGCCGGATCGCGTCACGCGCATCGATGTGGTCAGTGCCCGCGACATGCTTGCAGCGTGCGAATCGGCCATCCCGTGTGATGTGTTCATCGCCTCGGCAGCGGTGGCGGACTACCGTCCGGAAGTCGTTGCCCCGCAAAAACTCAAGAAAGACCCTACAAGCGGCGACGGCTTCGTCCTGCAAATGGTGCGCAATCCGGACATCCTGGCCACCATCGCGACCCGTCCCGACCGTCCGTTCAGTGTCGGCTTTGCCGCCGAGACCGAACACCTGCTCGACTACGCTGCACGCAAGCTGAAAGACAAGAATCTCGATTTGATCGTCGCCAACGACGTGGCCAACCCGAGCATCGGTTTCAACAGCGAAGAAAACGCCTGCAGCGTGATCGACCGTGAGCTTCATGCCACTGTTTTCGCCCAGACCAGCAAGAGCAAGATCGCTCGCCAATTGGTCACTTTTATCGCCGAACGTCTGAACCAGGTTTAATTTACATGCACGCTTTGCAAGCCAAGATCCTCGACCCACGCATCGGTACCGAATTCCCGCTGCCGCAATACGCCACCCCAGGCTCCGCCGGTCTCGACCTGCGCGCCATGCTGGAACAGGACATCGTGATCAAGCCGGGTGAAACCGTGCTGATCCCTACCGGTCTGTCGGTGTACATCGGCGACCCGAACCTCGCCGCACTGATCCTGCCGCGCTCGGGCATGGGCCATAAGCACGGCATCGTGCTCGGCAACCTCGTCGGCCTGATCGACTCGGATTATCAGGGCCCTTTGATGGTGTCCTGCTGGAACCGTGGCCAGAACGACTTCACCATGACCGTCGGCGAGCGTCTGGCGCAGCTGGTGTTGGTGCCGGTGGTGCAGGCGCATTTCGAAATGGTTGAAGAGTTCGTCGAAACCGAACGCGGCGCGGGCGGATTTGGCCATACCGGCACTAAATAACCCTGAAATATTATTGTGGCGAGGGGATTTATCCCGATGGGCCGCGAAGCGGCCCCAAGGCTTTTGGATCTGCTGCGCAGCAATCGGGGATAAATCCCCTCACCACAAAATTTGTGCTTTTTCGGCAGCAGGTTTTAGCACCGAAAATCAAGGTTTTGCCGGCCACAAGCCACGCCAGCCGAGGCGTCATGGCCCTTTCACACCACGAACTCTCTGTGGAAAACGCCGTCATACCCTTCAGTTTGAGCCTGCCGCCGAGTGAATCGTCGGTGTGTCCCGCCACTTTCGAGATGGAGCATTTGTGCAGATGAGCACCCCCGCCAAGATCGCCCCGAAGCTTCCTGACAGCATCTTCCGCGCCTATGACATTCGCGGCACTGTGCCGGAATTCCTCAATGCCGAAACCGCCTACTGGATCGGCCGCGCCATCGGCTCGCAGAGCCTGGCCCAAGGTGAACCGAATGTTTCCGTCGGTCGCGACGGTCGCCTGTCCGGCCCGGAGCTGGTTGCAGAACTGATCCGCGGTATCGCCGAGAGCGGCTGCCACGTCAGCGACGTCGGCCTGGTCCCGACGCCTGCGCTGTATTACGCGGCGAACGTATTGGCCGGCAAGTCTGGGGTGATGCTCACCGGCAGCCATAACCCGTCGAACTACAACGGCTTCAAGATCGTGATCGCCGGCGACACCCTCGCCAACGAGCAGATCCAGGTGCTGCACGAGCACATCAAGACCAATGACCTGACCAGCGGTCAGGGCAGCGTGACCCAGGTCGAAATCCTCGACCGCTACACCACCGAAATCGTCCAGGACGTCAAACTGGCCCGACGTCTGAAAGTCGTGGTCGACTGCGGCAACGGCGCGGCCGGCGTGATTGCCCCGCAACTGATCGAAGCGCTGAACTGCGAAGTCATCCCGCTGTTCTGCGAAGTCGACGGCAACTTCCCCAACCACCACCCGGATCCGGGTAAGCCCGAGAACCTCGTCGACCTGATCGCCAAGGTCAAGGAAACCAACGCCGACCTCGGCCTGGCCTTCGACGGTGACGGCGACCGTGTCGGCGTGGTGACCAACACCGGCAGCATCGTCTACCCGGATCGCCTGCTGATGCTGTTCGCCCGCGACGTGGTGGCGCGTAATCCGGACGCGGAAATCATCTTCGACGTCAAATGCACCCGCCGCCTGGTGCCGCTGATCAAGGAATACGGCGGTCGCCCGCTAATGTGGAAGACCGGTCACTCGTTGATCAAAAAGAAAATGAAACAATCCGGTGCTCTATTGGCCGGTGAGATGAGCGGCCACATCTTCTTCAAGGAGCGCTGGTTCGGTTTCGACGACGGCATCTACAGCGCCGCACGGCTGCTGGAGATCCTCAGCAAGGAAAAATCCACCGCCGAAGAGCTGTTTGCGACCTTCCCGAACGATATTTCTACGCCGGAAATCAATATCCATGTGACCGAAGAGAGCAAATTCAGCATCATTGATGCATTGCACGACGCACAGTGGGGCGCAGGCGCCGACCTGACCACCATCGACGGCGTGCGAGTCGATTACGCCAAAGGCTGGGGCCTGGTACGCGCCTCCAACACCACTCCGGTGCTGGTGCTGCGCTTCGAGGCCGATGACGAGGCTGAATTGCAGCGCATCAAGGACGTGTTCCACGCCCAACTGAAACGCGTTGCACCTGATCTCCAACTACCGTTCTGATTCACCCGGAGCCCTGAATGACCCTCGAACGCGAAGCCGCCGCCCACACCGCCCAGGTCCTGTCCGAAGCGTTGCCTTACATCCGACGTTATGTCGGCAAGACCCTGGTGATCAAATACGGCGGCAACGCGATGGAAAGCGAGGAGCTGAAAACCGGCTTCGCCCGCGACATCGTCTTGATGAAAGCCGTAGGCATCAACCCGGTGGTGGTTCACGGCGGCGGCCCGCAGATCGGTGATCTGCTCAAGCGCCTGTCGATCGAAAGCCACTTCGTCGATGGCATGCGCGTCACCGACGCCGCGACCATGGACGTGGTGGAAATGGTCCTCGGCGGTCAGGTCAACAAAAGCATCGTCAACCTGATCAACCGTCACGGCGGCAGCGCCATCGGCCTGACCGGTAAAGACGCCGGGCTGATTCGGGCGAAGAAACTGACCGTCACCCGCCAGACCCCGGAGATGACCCAGCCGGAAATCATCGACATCGGTCAGGTCGGTGAAGTGGTCGGAATCAACACCGAGTTGCTGAACCTGCTGGTCAAAGGCAACTTCATCCCGGTGATCGCGCCGATCGGCGTGGGTGAGAACGGCGAGTCGTACAACATCAACGCCGACCTGGTGGCCGGTAAAGTCGCCGAAGCGCTGAAAGCCGAGAAGCTGATGCTGCTGACCAACATCGCCGGCCTGATGGACAAGTCCGGCACCGTGTTGACCGGCCTGAGCACCCAGCAGGTCGACGACTTGATCGCCGACGGCACCATCTACGGCGGCATGCTGCCGAAGATCCGCTGCGCACTGGAAGCGGTTCAGGGCGGTGTTGGCAGCTCGCTGATCATCGACGGCCGCGTACCGAACGCGATCCTGCTGGAAATCTTCACCGACACCGGTGTGGGCACGCTGATCAGCAATCGCAAGCGTCCGTAAGCCGTCGCGGAAACGAAAAGACCCTGCTCAGCCTGACTGAGCGGGGTCTTTTTTTGCCTGCGGCCTTCCATCTATTGTGGCGAGGGAGCTTGCTCCCGCTTGAGTGCGCAGCGCTCACAAGCTTTTCGGGTCTGCTACGCAGCCCAGCGGGAGCAAGCTCCCTCGCCACAAAAGCTCATTCCACAGTTCAGACGCCGAACTGGGCGCGGTACGCTTCCACGGCTGGCAAGTGCTGCTTGAGCTGCGGATCGTCGGCGAGGAATTCCAGCACCTGATTCAGCGAAACGATGCTGATCACCGGAATACCGAAATCACGCTCGACTTCCTGGATCGCCGACAACTCGCCGTTGCCACGCTCCTGACGGTTCAGGGCAATCAGCACGCCGGCGGCCTTGGCGCCGTCCTGGGACGCGATGATCTGCATCACTTCGCGGATCGCGGTGCCGGCAGTGATCACGTCGTCGATGATCAGCACGTCACCGGTCAGCGGCGCGCCGACCAGGCTGCCGCCTTCGCCGTGGGCCTTGGCTTCCTTGCGGTTGAAGCACCATGGCAGGTCACGGTTGTGGTGTTCGGCCAACGCGACAGCGGTGGTGGCTGCCAGCGGGATGCCTTTGTAGGCCGGGCCAAACAATACGTCGAAAGGAATGCCGCTTTCGGCGATGGCTGCCGCGTAGAAACGCCCCAGCTGCGCCAGGGCCGAACCCGAGTTGAACAGGCCGGCATTGAAGAAGTAAGGACTGGTGCGCCCGGACTTCAGGGTGAACTCACCGAAGCGCAAAACGCCGCGATCGATGGCAAAACGAATGAAATCGCGCTGATACGCTTGCATGAAAAAAACCCCAAATACCACGGATTTAGCTAATTAGCTTGACGCCGTGTATCATACACGCACGCGATTTTTGGGGCCATTTATGCGGATCATCAGTGTGAACGTCAATGGTATTCAGGCTGCAGTCGAGCGTGGTTTGCTCAGTTGGCTGCAAGCACAGAATGCCGACGTCATCTGCCTGCAGGACACCCGTGCCTCCGCCTTTGAACTGGATGACCCAGCCTTCCAACTGGATGGCTACTTCCTTTATGCCTGCGATGCTGAAGTCCCTGCCCAAGGTGGCGTGGCTTTGTATTCGCGGTTGCAACCGAAGGCTGTCATCAGCGGTCTCGGTTTCGAGACGGCCGACCGCTACGGGCGCTACCTGCAAGCAGATTTCGACAAAGTCAGTATTGCCACCTTGCTGCTTCCTTCGGGGATGAACGGCGATGAGGACTTGAACCAGAAGTTCAAGCTCATGGACGACTTCGGCAAGTACCTGGACAAACAGCGGCGTAAACGTCGCGAGTACATTTATTGTGGCTCGCTGTACGTTGCGCAGCAGAAGCTCGACATCAAGAACTGGCGCGACAGCCAGCAATCCCCGGGCTTCCTGGCGCCAGAACGCGCCTGGATGGACGAGATTGTCGGCAACATGGGCTACGTCGATGCCCTGCGCGAAGTCAGCCGCGAAGGCGACCAATACAGCTGGTGGCCGGACAACGAGCAGGCCGAGATGCTCAATCTGGGCTGGCGCTTCGACTACCAGCTGCTGACCCCGGGCTTGCGCCGTTTCGTACGCAGCGCACGCCTGCCACGTCAGCCACGGTTCTCGCAGCACGCGCCGCTGATCGTCGACTACGACTGGACGCTGACCATATAAGCGTCGATCCGTCGTTAAAAAATGCCCGTATCGCGAGATACGGGCATTTTTTATGCCGCGCCTGAAGCCGTCCTGACCTCAGACGGCGACAAAAAACGGCAAGGCCAGGTAAAGCTTGATGACGATCACGTTGATGATGTCGATGAAGAATGCACCGACCATCGGCACCACCAGAAACGCAATCTGCGAAGGCCCGAAACGCTGCGTCACCGCCTGCATGTTGGCAATGGCGGTTGGCGTTGCGCCCAGGCCAAAACCGCAATGCCCCGCCGCCAGGACCGCCGCGTCGTAGTTACTGCCCATCACTCTGAATGTCACAAAAATCGCAAACAGCGCCATGACCAACGTTTGCGCAGCCAGGATGATGAATATCGGCAGTGCCAACGCTGCCAGATCCCAGAGCTTGAGAGACATCAAGGCAATTGCCAGAAACAGCGACAGGCTGACATTGCCCAGCACCGACACTTCACGCTCGAATACCTGATACAGGCCCAGCGCCGATAGCCCGTTACGTAGCATCACCCCCACAAACAAAACGCAGACAAACGTTGGCAACTCGAATGCGGTTCCGTGCAGAAAGCCATTCAGAAGATTGCCAGCCAATAAACTGACCGCAATCAATGCCAGTGTCTCGATAAACGAAAAGGGCGTAATCGAGCGCTCTTTGTTCGGCTGCTCAAAACCCTTTGGCATCCGTGGCGTTTCTTGAAACTGGCAACCGGGCACCTCAACGCGCTTGATGAGCAGGCGGGCCACAGGCCCACCTATCAAACCGCCCAGGACCAAGCCGAAGGTTGCCGAGGCGATTGCAAGCTCGGAGGCCGAAGCAAGGCCGTACTTTTCACTGAATACCGTGCCCCACGCCGCCCCCGTACCGTGACCGCCCGCAAGCGTGATCGAACCCGTCAGGAGCCCCATCAACGGATCAAGACCCAACGTTTTGGCAAGGCCAATGCCCAAAGCGTTCTGAACCACCAGAAGCCCGGTAACCGCCAGTAGAAATATGCCGACTACGCGACCACCCTTTTTCAGGTTGGCAAAGTCTGCGCTCAAACCGATTGTGGCAAAGAACGCCAACATCAACGGCGTCTGCAGTGAAGTATCGAATCTGATTTCTATATCAAAAGTTCGCAATATCAATAAACCCAGCGCAACCACCAGTCCACCGGCGACGGGTTCAGGAATATTGTAATTACGCAGAAATCCGACTCGTGCAATAAGTCCGCGCCCCAGTAATAGCACCAGAGAGGCGGCCACGAGCGTTCCATAAAAATCGAGCTGGATCATTGGGGATATTCTTGGCTATTTATTCATCAGGCGCACTTTTACCCGCGCACGCCTATTGAATCGGCTGATTGTCTCAACACTGATTGATGTGGAATTCAAGGGCCTTTGATGGCTTGAATATATCGAGATATTTCTGAAGCAATGTTGCGCGGAGCAACCTTAACAATCGACAAGTCCTGTTGCCAAGGACTGAGATTGCGTTAAAGCATTGCAGTTGTGACTAAAAGTGTAGGCGTTAGATATATAAAAAATATCCACTACCGCTTGTCGCAGATAGAACTGCTCCTACACGAAAGAGTAATTATTCGAGTTGCAAAAACACAAATGCCCTGACAAGTCAGGGCATTTAAATTAAAACTTTGCGAGTCACGGAGGCTTTGCATTGATCGTTATTTGATCAGTCGCCAAGTGAATGGATAACGGTAGGGAAAGCCTTCGTTCGCCTTCACCCCGGCAATGATCGTCAGCACCAATGCACCGATGGCCAGCAGGCCCAGCAAGAAGAAGCCGATGATCAACACCATCAGCAGCAGACAGATCGCGGCAGCAATCGCCACGGTGATCTGGAAATTCAGTGCCTCTTTGCCCTGAGCGTCGATGAACGGGTCGGTTTCGCGCTTCATCTGCCACAGGATCAGCGGTCCGATCAGGTTGCCGAACGGAATCCAGATCCCCAGCAACGCGGACAAGTGACAAAACATCGCCCATTGGCGAACCTCCTGGCTCGGCTTGGGCAGCAACTCTTGCTCATCACTCATCACGTCCTCCTTGCGGGTTGCGAACCTGCTCAGTCGGCCAGTGCAGCCTTTTGCAGTTCGAAGATTTCGTTCATGCCTTTCTTCGCCAGTTCCAGCATGGCGTTCAGATCTTCAGGCTGGAACGGCGCGCCTTCGGCGGTGCCCTGGACTTCGATGAAGCCACCGGTGCTGGTCATCACCACGTTGAGGTCGGTCTCGGCGGCGGAATCTTCAAGATAGTCCAGATCCAGCACCGGCTCGCCCTGATACATGCCGACCGACACCGCGCCGATCATTTGCTTGAGCGGGTCGCCGCCTTTCAGGCCGCCGCGCTTCTTGATCACTTTCAACGCATCGACCAGTGCCACCATCGCGCCGGTGATGGACGCGGTGCGGGTGCCGCCGTCAGCCTGGATCACGTCGCAGTCGACGTACAGGGTCACGTCGCCCAGCTTGGACATGTCCAGCGCAGCGCGTAGCGAACGGCCGATCAGGCGCTGGATTTCCAGGGTGCGGCCGCCCTGCTTGCCACGGCTCGCTTCACGCTGGTTACGCTCGCCGGTGGCGCGCGGCAGCATGCCGTATTCGGCGGTCAACCAGCCCTGGCCCTGACCCTTCAGGAAACGCGGCACGCCGTTTTCGACGCTGACGGTGCAGATGACTTTGGTATCACCGAATTCGACCAGTACGGATCCCTCGGCGTGTTTGGTGTAGTTGCGGGTAATGCGGATCGAGCGAAGCTGATCGGCAGCGCGACCACTTGGACGTTTCATAGGGAATACCTGTACTGGGGACGGAAAACTGCCGAGCATTATAGAGCGCTGCACCGCGCCTGGGCACGGGTTAAAAATTCCGACCGTCGACCCAGGGCCCTGAAACGCGCATAACCGACGGCCTGCAGCCCTTTGTCACACCGTGTGTTTGGGCGCATCCGCCGCACTGCGCTACAATCCTGCGCCTTTGCTGCCAGTCGGCTTAAATTCATTGATATCGAGCCTGCGGAACATCCCTTCTGCGCCGATTTGCATTGCGAGGTCACCGCCATGGTGCACAGCATGACCGCCTTCGCCCGCGTCGAGAAAGCCGGCGTCCAGGGCACCCTGAGCTGGGAGCTGCGCTCGGTCAACAGCCGCTATCTGGAACCGCACCTGCGCCTGCCGGAGTCGTTCCGCGACCTCGAGGGCGCCGTGCGTGAAGCCCTGCGTCAGGGCCTGTCGCGGGGCAAACTGGAATGCACCCTGCGCTTCACCGAAGAAAGCACCGGCAAGCCGTTGCAGGTCGACCGCGAGCGCGCCGCGCAACTGGTCGCCGCCGCCGAAACCGTTGCCGGCCTGATCAAGAACCCGGCAGCACTCAACCCGCTGGAAGTGCTGGCCTGGCCCGGCGTGCTGGTGGCCGACGCCACTGATCCACAAGCGCTGAACGCCGATGCGCTGGCGCTGTTCAATCAAGGTCTCAAGGAACTCAAGGCCGGCCGCGAGCGCGAAGGCGCGGAGTTGGCACGCCTGATCAACGAGCGCCTGACTTCCATTGAAGAGGACGTCGTGACCTTGCGTGAACTGGTGCCGCAGATGCTCGCGACCCAGCGTCAGAAAGTCCTCGACCGCTTCACCGACATGAAGGCCGAACTGGATCCGCAGCGCCTGGAACAGGAAATGGTCATGCTCGCGCAAAAGAGCGATGTGGCCGAAGAACTGGATCGCTTGAGCACTCACATCATCGAAGTTCGCCGGGTGCTCAAGTCCGGCGGTGCCGCCGGTCGGCGCCTGGATTTCCTGATGCAGGAGCTCAACCGCGAAGCCAACACACTGGGCTCCAAGGCCTTCGACCCGCGCAGCACCCAGGCCGCCGTCAACCTCAAGGTGTTGATCGAGCAGATGCGCGAACAAGTGCAGAATATTGAGTAAGGCAACAGACATGACCCACAGCACCGGCACCCTGTACATCATTTCCGCGCCATCGGGCGCAGGCAAGAGCAGCCTGGTCAAGGCTTTGACCGATGCCAATCCGGAGATCCGCGTCTCGATCTCCCACACCACCCGCGCCATGCGTCCGGGTGAAGTGGACGGCGTGAACTATCACTTCGTGACTCGCGAAGAGTTCGTGAAGATGGGCGAGCACGGCGATTTCCTCGAACGCGCCGAAGTCTTCGGCAACTTCTATGGCACCTCACAAAGCCGCCTGCAGCAGACGCTGGACGAAGGTCACGACCTGATTCTGGAAATCGACTGGCAAGGCGCCGAACAAGTGCGCAAGCTGATGCCGCAAGCACGCTCGATCTTCATCCTGCCGCCGTCGTTGCAGGCCTTGCACCAGCGTCTGACCAACCGCGGCCAGGACAGTGACGAGATCATTGACGGGCGGATGCGTGAAGCCGTCAGCGAGATGAGCCACTATGTCGAGTACGACTATCTGATCATCAACGACGATTTCGCCCATGCACTGGACGATCTGAAGGCGATTTTCCGCGCCAATCAGCTGCAACAGAAACGCCAGCAGGTACGTTTCGGCAAATTACTGGCCGAACTGCTCGGTTAATCAGCACTTCCCAAAACCGCTGCAAGCGCTTTACATTGGTGCTTGCAGCGCGTTGAAGGGTCTGGTCAAAAAATCAGCGCTTCCCTAATCGCTGGTGATTTTTTAAACTGCTCAGTCCGCTCGCCCAACCGGGCAGCGCGCATATTGCATTCGCTCCGAGGAATACCATGGCCCGCGTAACCGTTGAAGACTGCCTAGAACACGTGGAAAACCGCTTTGAGCTGGTCATGCTCTCTACCAAGCGTGCCCGTCAACTGGCCACCGGCGGCAAAGAGCCACTGGTCCAGTGGGAAAACGACAAGCCGACCGTTGTCGCCCTGCGTGAAATCGCAGAAGGCCTGATGAGCTACGAGTTCATCGCCGAGCAGGAAATCGTCCACGAAGACCCGGTCTTCGCTGCGTTCGAGGACGAGTCCAACGAGGCCGTCTAAGCCTATGCCTGGTCGACGTAGCACGGCGCGGGAACACAGCCTACGGCAGGAGTCATCATGCCGAGCATAGACGCCCTCGCCGATCGCTTATCGACCTACCTCGGCAACGACCAGGTCAACCTGGTCCGCCGAGCGTATTTCTACGCCGAACAAGCCCATGACGGTCAGCGCCGTCGCAGTGGCGAGGCGTACGTCACGCATCCTCTTGCGGTGGCGAATATTCTTGCCGACATGCACATGGACCATCAGAGCCTGATGGCCGCGATGCTGCATGACGTAATCGAAGACACCGGTATCGCCAAAGAAGCGCTGCAAGCGCAGTTCGGTGAAACCGTGGCCGAACTGGTCGACGGGGTCAGCAAACTGACCCAGATGAACTTCGAGACCAAGGCCGAAGCCCAGGCCGAAAACTTCCAGAAAATGGCCATGGCCATGGCCCGCGACATTCGCGTGATCCTGGTCAAACTTGCCGACCGCCTGCACAACATGCGCACGCTGGAAGTGCTGTCCGGGGAAAAACGCCGCCGGATCGCCAAGGAAACCCTCGAAATCTATGCGCCCATCGCCAACCGGCTGGGCATGCACGCCATTCGTATCGAATTCGAAGACCTCGGCTTCAAGGCGATGCACCCGATGCGTTCGGCGCGGATCTACCAGGCGGTCAAGCGCGCCCGGGGCAACCGCAAGGAAATCGTCAACAAGATCGAAGAGTCCCTCGGCCACTGCCTCGCGATCGACGGCATCCAGGGCGAAGTCAGCGGTCGCCAGAAACACCTCTACGGCATCTACAAGAAAATGCGCGGCAAGCGTCGGGCCTTCAACGAGATCATGGACGTCTATGCGTTCCGGATCATCGTCGACAAGGTCGATACCTGCTACCGCGTGCTGGGTGCTGTGCATAATTTGTACAAACCGTTGCCGGGACGCTTCAAGGATTACATCGCGATTCCCAAGGCCAACGGCTATCAGTCGCTGCACACCACGCTGTTTGGCATGCACGGCGTACCGATCGAGATCCAGATCCGCACCCGCGAAATGGAAGAAATGGCCAACAACGGCATTGCCGCTCACTGGCTGTATAAATCCAGCGGTGACGAGCAGCCCAAAGGCACTCACGCTCGTGCCCGCCAGTGGGTCAAAGGCGTGCTGGAAATGCAGCAACGTGCCGGCAACTCGCTGGAATTCATCGAGAGCGTGAAGATCGACCTGTTCCCGGACGAGGTCTACGTGTTCACGCCCAAAGGCCGGATCATGGAGCTGCCCAAAGGCTCCACGGCGGTCGACTTTGCCTATGCGGTGCACACCGACGTCGGCAACAGCTGCATCGCCTGCCGGATCAACCGCCGTCTCGCACCGCTGTCCGAACCGCTGCAAAGCGGCTCCACGGTCGAGATCGTCAGCGCACCCGGCGCGCGGCCGAATCCGGCGTGGCTCAACTTCGTGGTCACCGGCAAGGCACGTACGCACATCCGTCATGCACTGAAACTGCAACGTCGCTCCGAGTCCATCAGCCTCGGCGAACGCCTGCTGAACAAGGTGCTCAACGGTTTCGACAGCTCGCTAGAGAAAATTCCGACCGAGCGCGTCAAGGCGATGCTCACCGAATACCGCCTCGAACTGATTGAAGATTTGCTCGAAGACATTGGTCTGGGCAACCGCATGGCCTATGTCGTGGCGCGCCGCCTGCTTGGCGAAGGCGAGCAGCTGCCGAGCCCGGAAGGCCCCCTGGCGATTCGCGGTACCGAAGGTCTGGTGCTCAGTTACGCCAAATGCTGCACGCCGATCCCGGGCGACCCGATTGTCGGGCACCTGTCGGCGGGCAAAGGCATGGTCGTGCACCTGGACAACTGCCGCAACATCAGCGAAATCAGGCACAACCCGGAAAAATGCATCCAGCTCTCGTGGGCCAAGGATGTCACCGGCGAATTCAACGTCGAGCTGCGCGTCGAGCTGGAACACCAGCGCGGCCTGATCGCCCTGCTGGCCAGCAGCGTCAACGCGGCCGACGGCAATATCGAGAAAATCAGCATGGACGAGCGCGATGGCCGCATCAGCGTCGTCCAACTGGTGGTCAGCGTCCACGACCGTGTGCACCTGGCCCGCGTGATCAAGAAACTGCGCGCCCTGACCGGGGTCATCCGCATCACCCGCATGCGTGCCTAATTCACACCTAACAAGGAGTCATACATGACCAAGACCGTTATCACCAGCGACAAGGCCCCAGCTGCCATCGGTACCTACTCCCAGGCGATCAAGGCCGGCAACACCGTCTACATGTCGGGCCAGATTCCTCTGGACCCAAAGACCATGGAACTGGTTGAAGGCTTCGAAGCCCAGACCGTCCAGGTGTTCGAGAACCTCAAAGCCGTGGCTGAAGCCGCTGGCGGTTCGTTCAAGGACATCGTCAAGCTGAACATCTTCCTCACCGACCTGAGCCACTTCGCCAAGGTCAACGAGATCATGGGCAAGTACTTCGATCAGCCGTACCCGGCCCGCGCCGCCATCGGCGTTGCTGCCCTGCCGAAGGGTTCGCAGGTCGAAATGGATGCCATCCTGGTCATCGAGTAATGCGCACGGCGCAGCCTTCAAACGCTGCGCCGACTGCTCTGCGGTAAAGAAAAGGTTTTGAAAGGATTCCACCATGCGCAAAGCGCTTGCTCTCTCGCTGCTCGCCATTTTCCTCGGCGGCTGTGCCAGCGACCCCGCCGACCGTGACATCAGCGGCACCTGGATCAACCAGGTGGCGATCGACGCTGCTGCCAAGGGCGGCCCCCTGCGCGAAGCGCTTCAGGCCTATGGCCCGAACCTGGAGTGGGACGTCAACACCAAGGCTGGTCAGGCCCGCTACACCAACGGTTTCGAGAACGTCGAAGGACGGCTGCAGGGCGAACAGTCCGGCGCCTGGAAAGTCGACTTCTATGGCAGCTCCGGCAGTGAGCTGAAACGCGACGGCGGACGGATGAAACAAGCCGCCACCGAGAACGAGCCGGATCAGTTGTTCGACCGCGCGCAAATCCCCGTACCGGAAGGCGCGCCAATCGGTGCCAGCTTCGAACGGGCGCTGTATTCAGCGTACCTGGGCGGCAGCTGGAAGATTGCCAGCGGCGACGGCGAAGGCAACACCGTGCAGTTCCAGGCCGACGGCCAGGTCTCCGGTCTGCCCGGCGCCGACCGCTATGCCCTGTGCCTGGCAGGCGACTGCGCCTCGATGAACAGCGACCACGACAGCATGTGGCTGCAACTCAACGGCCAGGGCAACAACTGGATCTTCGCCCGCAAAGGCAAGGCGCTGGAGATTTTCCAGGCAGTGAATACCGCACTGGCGGATGAAATGCCGCAGTTCACCCCGGGTGAGCGCAAGTGGTTGCTTGAGAAGCAGTAACCACACCTGAGGGCAACACATAGCCCTGTAGGAGTGAGCCTGCTCGCGATGACGGTTTAACAGCCAACATAAGTGTTGAATGTTATGGCCACATCGCGAGCAGGCTCACTCCTACAATTGTTTTTGGGTGTCTGGAAGTCAGCATTTACCTTCAAGAATCGCCGCATAGCCTTCACGGTAACTCGGATACTTCGGCGTCCAGCCCAGCGCCTTCGCCCGGGCATTGCTGCAGCGCTTGCTGCCGGTGCGGCGTACGCTGGCGTCTTCCGCCCAATCGGTGACACCCAGATACTCGCGCAACCAGGCGACCACTTCGGCCAGCGGTGCCGGCGCATCGTCCACACCGATATAAACATCCTGCAACGGCGCGCCCTGATGAGCTGCCTGCAGCAGAAACGCCATCAGCCCCGCCGCGTCATCAGCATGAATGCGATTGCCGTATAGCGGCGGCTCGACCGCCACCCGATAACCGCGACGTACCTGGGTCAACAGCCATTCACGTCCCGGGCCGTAAATGCCGGTCAGGCGCACGATGCTCGCCGGGATACCGCTGTTCAGCGCCACTTGCTCAGCCTCAAGCATCACCTGCCCGGAATAGCCGCTGGCGACGGTCGCTGAATGTTCGTCGACCCACTCCCCTTCCTGCTGCCCGTACACACTGCTGCTGGAAACGAACAGTAGCCGATCAGGCGTCTGCCCGTAGTCGTCCAGCCAGCTAAGCACGTTCTGCAAACCCTGCACGTAGGCGGCGCGATAACCGGCTTCATCGTGATCGGTGGCGGCCGCGCAATACACCAGGTAATCCACCGCTCCGAACGGCCAGTTTTCCGGGCAATCTTCCTTGAACAGGTCACCGGCGACGCCGATGACGCCATCCGGCAAGCGCGAAACATCACGGCGCAGACCATGCACCTCCCAGCCGGCGGCCAACAATTGCGTAGCCAGACGACTGCCGACGTCACCACAACCGGCAATCAAAACAGAAGGCGCGGACATCAAAAAACTCCCAAACCAAAGGAACAGACTAGCCCTCGTAAAGGACGAACGGCTAGCAATCGTGGAAAAAAAGATACTCTATTACTTCTGTTAACAAGAATTACTTGCAATAATGCACCCCACTTTTGTTCTCGGCCTCACGAGGCCTGGAAGAGCATCAACCGTTTTCTACTTCAGGTCCGGCCAGCATGACACGTAATCAAAACCCCGCTTCGCCAACCAAACGACCTCGCGCCTTCAGCGCGGTGGCGGCCCTGCTGCTCAGCCTGATGCTGGCGCCGACCGCCGCCTTCGCCGATGCCCAGGCGCCAGCCGCCCCGGCTGCCACTGAACAGCACGCGCCTGCTACCGCCGCGCCAGCCGCCACCGACCCGGTACAGGCTGTAGACGCCAGCGCAGCAGACGCGCCTGAAGTGCTCGAACCTGACAACAGCTTGGGCATGGCCCACGACCTGTCGCCATGGGGCATGTACCAGAACGCCGACATCATCGTGAAAATCGTGATGATCGGTCTGGCCATCGCTTCCATCATCACCTGGACCATCTGGATCGCCAAAGGCTTCGAGCTGATGGGCGCCAAGCGTCGTCTGCGCGGTGAAATCGCTGCCCTGAAAAAAGCCGCGACCCTCAAGGAAGCCAGCGCCACTGCGGCAAAGGAAGGCACCCTGGCCAACCTGCTGGTGCACGACGCGCTCGAAGAGATGCGCCTGTCGGTCAACAGCCGCGAGAAAGAAGGCATCAAGGAGCGCGTCAGCTTCCGTCTTGAGCGTCTGGTCGCTGCCTGTGGCCGCAACATGAGCAGCGGCACCGGCGTCCTCGCCACCATCGGTTCCACCGCGCCGTTCGTCGGCCTGTTCGGTACCGTGTGGGGCATCATGAACAGCTTCATCGGCATCGCCAAGACCCAGACCACCAACCTTGCCGTCGTGGCGCCGGGCATCGCCGAAGCGCTGCTGGCCACCGCGCTGGGCCTGGTTGCGGCGATTCCTGCGGTGGTGATCTACAACGTGTTCGCCCGCTCCATCGCCGGCTACAAGGCGCAGGTGTCCGACGCTTCGGCGCAGGTCCTGTTGCTGGTCAGCCGTGACCTCGATCACCAGCCTGAGCGCAGCAGCTCGCAACCACACATGGTGAAAGTGGGGTAATCGGCCATGGGCCTGCATTTGAAAGAAGGCGCAGACGACGATCTGGCCGAGAACCACGAAATCAACGTCACGCCGTTCATCGACGTGATGCTGGTGCTGCTGATTATTTTCATGGTGGCCGCGCCGCTGGCCACTGTGGACATCAAAGTCGACCTGCCGGCCTCGACCGCCAAACCGGCGCCGCGCCCGGAGAAACCGGTGTTCCTCAGTGTTAAAGCTGATCAGCGCCTGTACATCGGCGACGATGAAGTGAAAGCCGAAACCCTTGGCGCCGTGCTCGACGCCAAGACCCAGGGCAAGAAAGACACCACCATCTTCTTCCAGGCCGACAAGGGCGTGGACTACGGCGACCTGATGAGCGTGATGGATAAATTGCGTTCCGCCGGTTACCTGAAGGTCGGTCTGGTGGGCCTTGAGAGCGCAGCCAAGAAATGATCACGACGCGCCATAAGCTGACGCGTTACAGCGGTAGCCTGGCCGTGGTGCTGGGCGTTCACGCGCTGGCCATCGCGCTGGCGCTGAACTGGACCGCCCGCCCGCCCATCGAACTGCCGCCGCAGGCAATGATGGTTGAGCTGGCACCGGTTCCGACCCCGCCACCGCCTGCTCCGCCGAAAGTCGTCACACCGCCGCAGCCACCGGCTCCGGTTGAAGAGTTGCCGATTCCGAAACTGGCTGAAGCACCCAAGGCCGAGATTGCCGTACCGAAGCCCAAACCCAAGCCAAAGCCGAAACCGCAGCCGCCCAAACCGGTGGAGAAAAAACCGGAGCCGGTGAAGGAAAAACCTTCCGAGGAAAAACCGGCGGAGACACAGCCGACCCAGGCCCCGACGGAGAAATCCGCCCAGCCGGCACCGGGACCGTCGCCCGCACAAATGGCCGCCAAGGCCAGCTGGCAAAACACCCTGCTCGCGCACTTGGGCAAGTACAAGAAGTATCCGGCCAGTGCGCAGGCTCGCGGCAAGGAAGGCTTGAACCGTCTGCGTTTCGTCGTCGACGCTGAAGGCAATGTGTTGTCGTTCGAACTGGTGGGCCGCTCGGGCAACGCCGATCTGGACCGGGCCACCCTGGAAATGATCCGCCGCGCACAACCGCTGCCCAAGCCACCGGCCGACATGCTCAACAACGGCTCGATCGAAATTGTCGCGCCGTTTGTGTACTCGCTGGATAAACGCCGCTGATCCAATGTGGGAGCAGGATTGCTCGCGAAAGCGTCGTGTCAGTCGACATCCATGTTTCTGACACACCGCATTCGCGAGCAAGCCCGCTCCCACAGGGTCGACAGTGGGATCGAAAAGGCACCGAAAGGTGCCTTTTGCGTATCTGCACACTGCAAACTCACATTGCCCGGTGTCGCATTCCTCACTCAGTCTGATAACGTGCGTCTATCGATTGCAGCCGTTATGCTTGGCCCGCAACTTCATGGACGCTTGCTATGACCCTCACAGAATTACGCTACATCGTTACCCTCGCCCAAGAGCAGCACTTCGGCCACGCCGCCGAGCGTTGCCACGTCAGCCAGCCGACCCTGTCGGTGGGCGTGAAAAAACTTGAAGACGAACTCGGTGTGCTGATTTTCGAGCGCAGTAAAAGCGCCGTGCGCCTGACCCCGGTCGGCGAAGGCATCGTCGCCCAGGCGCAGAAAGTCCTGGAACAGGCGCAAGGCATCCGTGAACTGGCCCAGGCCGGCAAGAACCAGCTGACCGCCCCGCTGAAAGTCGGCGCGATCTACACCGTCGGGCCGTACCTGTTCCCGCACCTGATTCCACAACTGCACCGGGTCGCCCCGCAGATGCCGTTGTACATCGAAGAAAACTTCACCCACGTGCTGCGCGACAAACTGCGCAACGGCGAGCTCGACGCAATCATCATCGCCCTGCCGTTCAACGAAGCCGACGTGCTGACCCTGCCGCTGTACGACGAGCCGTTCTACGTCTTGATGCCAGCCCAGCACCCGTGGACGCAAAAAGAATCCATCGACGCCGCCCTGCTCAACGACAAGAGCCTGCTGCTGCTCGGCGAAGGCCACTGCTTCCGCGATCAGGTGCTTGAGGCCTGCCCGACCCTGACCAAGGGCAATGACGGCGCCAAACACACCACGGTGGAATCCAGCTCGTTGGAAACCATCCGCCACATGGTCGCGTCCGGTCTGGGGATCTCGATCCTGCCGCTGTCGGCCGTGGACAGCCACCACTACGCCCCGGGCGTGATCGAAGTGCGGCCGCTGTCGGCGCCGGTCCCGTTCCGCACCGTGGCGATTGCCTGGCGCGCCAGCTTCCCGCGGCCGAAAGCCATCGAGATCCTCGCCGACTCCGTTCGCCTGTGCTCGGTGGCCAAGCCCGCCGCACCGGTCACGGCCGGTTAAGCCAGGGTCATGACCGAGCTGTCGCAAGTGTCGGTGACGGCACTCAAGGATGTCGGCGAAGCCATGGCCGAGAAGCTGGCCAAGGTCGGCCTGGAAAACCTCCAGGACGTGCTGTTTCACCTGCCGTTGCGTTATCAGGATCGCACCCGTGTGGTGCCGATCGGCCACTTGCGCCCGGGACAGGACGCGGTGGTCGAAGGCACCGTCAGCGGCGCCGACGTGGTCATGGGCCGGCGTCGCAGCCTCGTCGTGCGCATGCAGGACGGCACCGGCGGCCTGAGCCTGCGCTTCTACCATTTCAGCAACGCGCAGAAAGAAGGCCTCAAGCGCGGCACACGGATTCGCTGCTACGGCGAAGTGCGACCCGGCGCCTCGGGACTGGAAATCTACCACCCGGAATACCGCGCCATCACCGGTGACGAACCGCCGCCCGTGGATGAAACCCTGACCCCGGTCTATCCGCTCACCGAAGGCCTGACCCAACAGCGCCTGCGCCAGTTGTGCATGCAGACCCTGACGCTGCTCAAGCCGAACACCCTGCCCGACTGGCTGCCGACCGAACTGGCCCGTGACTACCAACTGGCGCCGCTGGCCGACGCGATCCGCTACCTGCACAACCCGCCCGCCGATGCCGATGTCGATGAGCTGGCCCTCGGTCATCACTGGGCCCAGCATCGCCTGGCCTTCGAAGAACTGCTGACCCATCAGCTGTCGCAACAACGTCTGCGCGAAAGCATGCGTTCCCTGCGCGCGCCAGCGATGCCGAAGGCGAAAAAGCTGCCGCCGAAATACCTGGCCAACCTCGGTTTCAACCCGACCGGCGCCCAGCAACGCGTCGGCAACGAAATCGCCTACGACCTCAGCCAGCACGAACCGATGCTGCGCCTGATTCAGGGCGACGTCGGCGCGGGCAAAACCGTGGTCGCCGCCCTCGCGGCACTGCAAGCGCTGGAGGCCGGTTATCAGGTCGCATTGATGGCACCGACCGAGATCCTTGCCGAGCAACACTTCATCACCTTCAAGCGCTGGCTCGAACCGCTGGGCATCGACGTCGCATGGCTGGCAGGCAAGCTCAAGGGCAAGAACCGCGTCACCGCGCTGGAACAAATCGCCAGCGGCACGCCGATGGTGGTCGGCACTCACGCGCTGTTTCAGGATGAAGTGCAGTTCAAGAATCTGGCGCTGGTGATCATCGACGAACAACACCGCTTTGGCGTGCAGCAGCGTCTGGCGCTGCGGCAGAAAGGCGTCGGCGGGCGCATGTGTCCGCACCAACTGATCATGACCGCCACGCCGATCCCGCGCACGTTGGCGATGAGCGCCTACGCCGACCTCGACACCTCGATCCTCGACGAACTGCCGCCCGGTCGCACCCCGGTTAACACCGTGCTGGTCACCGACACCCGCCGCGTCGAAGTCATCGAACGGGTGCGCAGCGCCTGCGCCGAAGGGCGTCAGGCCTATTGGGTGTGCACACTGATCGAAGAATCGGAGGAGCTGACCTGTCAGGCCGCCGAAACCACGTTCGAAGACCTCACCGCCGCCCTCGGCGAGCTGAAAGTCGGGCTGATCCACGGGCGCATGAAGCCTGCAGAAAAAGCGGCGGTCATGGCTGAATTCAAGGCCGGCAACCTGCAACTGCTGGTCGCCACGACGGTGATCGAAGTCGGCGTCGACGTGCCCAACGCCAGCCTGATGATCATCGAAAACCCCGAGCGCCTGGGCCTCGCGCAGTTGCACCAGTTGCGCGGTCGCGTCGGCCGGGGCAGCGCGGTCAGCCATTGCGTGCTGCTCTACCATCCGCCGCTATCGCAGATCGGCCGCCAGCGCCTGGGCATCATGCGCGAGACCAACGACGGTTTCGTCATCGCCGAAAAAGACCTCGAACTGCGCGGCCCCGGCGAAATGCTCGGCACCCGTCAGACCGGTCTGCTGCAATTCAAAGTCGCCGACCTGATGCGCGACGCCGATCTGCTACCCGCCGTGCGCGATGCTGCGCAAGCGCTGCTGGAACGCTGGCCGACGCACGTCAGCCCATTGCTCGACCGTTGGTTGCGCCACGGGCAGCAATACGGCCAAGTGTGAGCACCGTCGCAGTTTGTGCAGGATCGTTCCTACAGAGCTGGTTATACTCCTGCCATTGTTTCAAAAACGGATACACACCATGACTGACGCAGCTCTCGCCCCTGAACTTCCGCACGCGCCGTCTGTAATTCGGCTGCTGCTCGGCAAGCTGGGGATCGCCTACGAAGAAGTGCTCGACCACCACGGCCTCAACGCTTCGCGCAAGGTACAAGCCGTGTTGCTGGACGATGCCGTCGGCGCGCTGATGGTGCTGTTTCCGCAGAGCCAGTTGCTCGACCTCAACCGCCTCGCCGAACTCACTGGCCGACGCCTGACCGCCGTGTCCACCGAGCGCCTGGAAAAGATGCTCGGCAAACACAGCCTGAGCCTGCTGCCGGGCCTGCCGGCACTGACCAGTTCGCCGTGTCTCTACGAAGAGAGCCTGCTGCGCGAACCGAAGCTGCTGATCAACTCCGGCGAGCCGGGCCTGCTGCTGGAAATCACCAGCGAAGCCTTCAAGAGCATGCTGACCAAGGCCAGCGCCGCCAACTTCGGCGAAGCCCTGAGCAGCATCCGCCCGAACCTTGATCGCCCGGACGATGACCGCGAGGAAATCACCCAGGCCGTGCAGGCATTCACCGCACGCCGGATCCAGCAGCGTCTGGAAGCGACCATCGAGATTCCACCGCTGGCCGAAACCGCGCAAAAAATCATCAAGCTGCGCGTCGACCCCAACGCCACCATCGACGACATCACCGGCGTGGTCGAAACCGACCCGGCGCTGGCTGCACAAGTGGTGAGCTGGGCTGCGTCGCCGTACTACGCCTCGCCGGGCAAGATCCGCTCGGTGGAAGACGCGATCGTTCGCGTGCTCGGTTTCGATCTGGTGATCAACCTCGCCCTGGGCCTGGCCCTCGGCAAGACCCTGAGCCTGCCGAAAGACCACCCGCAACACACCACGCCGTACTGGCAGCAATCGATCTACACCGCCGCCGTCATCGAAGGCCTGACCCGCGCCATGCCGCGCGCCCAGCGCCCGGAAGCCGGCCTGACCTACCTCGCCGGTCTGCTGCACAACTTCGGTTACCTGCTGCTGGCCCACGTGTTCCCGCCGCACTTCTCGCTGATCTGCCGCCACCTGGAGGTCAACCCGCACCTGTGCCACAGCTACATCGAGCAGCACCTGCTGGGCATCAGCCGCGAACAGATCGGCTCGTGGCTAATGCGCTACTGGGACATGCCCGATGAACTGGCCACTGCTCTGCGCTTCCAGCACGACCCAAGCTACGACGGCGCCTACGCCGAATACCCGAACCTCGTCTGCCTGGCCGTGCGCCTGCTGCGCAGCCGCGGCATCGGCTCCGGCCCCGACGAAGACATCCCCGACGCCCTGCTCGAACGCGTCGGCCTGACCCGCGACAAGGCAAATGACGTGGTCAGTAAAGTCCTCGAAGCCGAAGTCCTGCTGCGCGAACTGGCCTCGCAGTTCAGCCAGGCCTGAACCAAAACAGGCCCGCTCCCCCCAGGATTTATACAAATCCCTGTGGGAGCGAGCCTGCTCGCGAAGAATTCACCACGATCCAACTGGCTCAGCGAAACCCTGTGGTGAGGGGATTTATCCCCGGCCGGCTGCGCAGCAGTCGCAAACCCAGCCAACAGGGTGTGTCAGTTATATCGAGGTCTCAGGTTTTGGGGCCGCTGCGCAGCCCATCGGGGATAAATCCCCTCGCCACGACAGCCCATCTTCTCAAGCCCTTCTACTCAAGCCCTTCCACTCAAGCCTTAGGCTTCGCCTTCCTCGGCTTCAAATACTTCATCAATCCCTGAAACCACATCACCAGCGCCGGATTCCCCTTCAGCTGGATCGACTTGTCCTGAATCCCCTGCATAAACGCCAGCTGCTTGTTCTTCGCCTGCATCGTGGCAAAGGCATAACCCGCATCCTTGAACGCAATCGCAAACGCCGGCTCCGTCACCACCCCAGACTTGCTGGTAACGCGCTGATTCTTCACCACGAAATGCCGCGCCACTTTCCCGTCCAGCGTCTGCAGCTGAAACACCAGATCCTTGTCACCCAACTGCTGCTGGAACGCAGGATTTGTCCGGCTGGCCTTACCCATCAACAAACCCATCATCCACAGAAGAAAACGAAATTTCATGCGCACAGCCTCAAAAGGAAAATGAACGGCCGGGGCAGTGTAAGGGATTCAGACGATAACGCCACTATCTGCCGCTATTGGAAGATGATGCAGACCATTTCCCGCACGATGACCGCCAAGTCACAACTCGGCACCCACCGTCCTACACCTGTTGAAACACATCCCTGTAGGAGCTGCCGAAGGCTGCGATCTTTTGATCTTCCGGCCTGCAAACCTATGGGAAATTTCCTGCAAAATGCCGCGATACCTATGAACTAGGCAGGTTGGCAGTTCGTCGATAGCCTCTGTGTGTCGCCGCAAAATCGGCGACTCGGACGTGCAAGTCCGGTTCAGGTGCACATTCGTTGATGGCATTTCGCCGAGCGTTTTCCTATGCTCGCGGATCGTTATGGCGGCTGTGCGTCGGAGACCTTCGGGTCTGCCGGCCACCTGGACCGGTCTTGCACACCAACGCACAGCTGCCACCTATTTCGAAGTGCAAAGCGAATAGGTGTCGGCCTCACAACTCCAGGAAGCTGCACCATGATCAAACCAACACCCAATCCCCCCGAAACCCCAGACATATCGCCCTACGAATCACTGGAGTCCAAGAAATTCCACGAAGCCGCCGAACGCGCCCTCGACCACCACTTCAAACCGCGCACCGAATCCCAACCCAAACGCGAAACCGGCCTCTTCAGCCTCACCCCCGGCACCGACGCCGAAGCCCTCATGGCCAACGCCTCCGAAGACCTCCTGTCCATCAGCGCCATCGCCTGCGACCTCGCCGACGACCTCCACGGCTCACGCCGCTCGGTGGCGCTGGCCCTGAGCAGAATGGCGGATGGGGTGCGATTGATGGTGGAAGGGACGCTCGACCATATTGAAGTGCGGAACGTGGCGGCCAAGTGCTAGCGAAATTTGCGGATGAAAAAAGGGGACGTTAAGTCCCCTTTCTGCACCTATCGGTAAAAAATCCAGACACAAAAAAACTGCCAATCAGGCAGCTTTTTCGAGAATCCGAAACCTTCAGCCGGCCAGTCGACCGACAGGCTCGAAATCACTGCCTTTGGACAGTGCGACATCCAGAAAGCGGCTGCGCTTACCGGAACGTTTGGCCAAAACCTCACGAGCTTCGGCCTGGAACCGGGCAGCCATCATAGGCTTGGGTTCATGTTTGGACTTTTTCATGGAAACCTCTCGGGTCTCGAAATTTGACTGGATAGTATTACCGCTCAACCCCAATAACAAGCCGGCCCGTCGGATCAAAGCCAAACCCTAAACTCTCATACAACGGTATAGCAGCGGCGGCTGGTTCTTGAACTTCAATTTCCGTACAACCTATTAAGATCGCGTAGTTTTCAATCGCGGTTAGCGCCAAAGCAGCCACGGTGCCTCGCAACGGATGAGATCTGTCCGGCTTGCCCTCCAGAATCACAATCTTGATGCACAGCTTGCTCTTGCGAGGTGAGGCATAACACAACCCACATAATTCCCGGTCGAACCAAAGCGAGACATCAAAGCCTCGGATGTCAGCCTGCTTCCATTGATGCACGTCATGCCATGGGTATAGCGTAGCCTCATCCCCCCACAGATCGGCGGCTTCGATGGCAGCAAGAGTAATGGGCTCATATCGAATTTGAGTTGTATCAATACCTCTGGTTATGAGGTTCTGGTTCTCGCGCACCAGGGCTTCCGCTGCCTTACGCGCCTCAGATCTCCAGATCTGGTAGCGATACCCGTTCCCTCGACTCTTGGACATGGACAACCACTGGCAATTTTCAAGGTCGAGAGAGTAACGGCGTTTGAAAGCTTTTGAACATCAACAGAAATACCCTGACATTGATTATCTGGTCCGAGCAATCCGCGGCCTCTAGCTTCAGCCGCCTACGCCATCGCCCAACGGCAGGACGACACCAACACCACTTCAACACCGCCACATTGCATAACATCGCGCTGGGTGTAGGCATCCTTCCGGAGCGGCGAAAGCTGGAAGCGAAAGCAGCAGCGCAAGGCTGCCCGCCAAATAACGATAACTCATGAAGACATCCTTTTCGCCGTTAACCGACCTGCTGTTTAGTCATGCACTTTGCATAGCCGTCGGCGAACTTGGCATCGAATGACAGCTCCACTGGCTCCTCCAGTTCCGCCGAGGTGTTGAGCAATACCCGAGTGGCCGGGGTGTATTTGATCCAGCCGATGGTGCCGGTACCGTCGGTGTCAAAGAGCAACTTCGCACGCGCCACTTCGCCGTCATCTTCATCAATCAGCAAGTTGACCTTGTCCTTGCTGACATAGCGAAACGGGAAATTGCTGCTCCTGACCATTTCGGTGAAATAGCCATAGCAATTCGCTGCCTCGGCGGATGCCGGGATGGCGCAGATAAGGGGCAAGAGTAAAAGAGCATTCGGCGTGAGCCGAATGGAAAAACGGTTCATCCAATCATCCTTAATCAAGCGGCGGCGATTACAAGTCTTTGAACATCAGCAATCGGAACTCGTTGTTCACAAACTCGTAGTAGCGAGTCCTGTAGCGGGTTTCCAGCTCATTGCCCTGTGCGTCTTCTTCAGTATCGGCGGAAATGCCGGAAACGATGAGCATGCGACTATCGGGCTGGTAGACAATGCCGAACGTGCTGCCGTCGTAAGCATTCGGCAGACCGCCAACTACTTCACCGGTCTGGGCGTCCAGCACTTCGCCGCAAACGGCGCTACCGCCACAGCCGAGCCTGTGCAGGATGTAATGGCCGGCGAAGTTGACCTTGCCTTTCAGGGCTTGTGCCCGCGCTTGGTCCATCATTGGGCTGCTGTTTTCTTGCGGCACCAGCTTATGGTTGGGGCCGTTGAAAACTGGCGTGACGGTGTAATCCTTGAAGGTTGGATCTGCAGCGAAGGCCATGGCGGTTGAAATTGCCAAGAGACTGCCCGCTACCAGTGACAGCCAGTTCATACGCAACAATAGTGTTTTCACTTCCTATCCTTCGAACTCATCAATTGCAACTCACCATCCCGATACAACACCTCACACCCCACCCACGCAGGATCCACCTGCGGCATCACCGCCGACGGCTTTCGCAATTCGCGCAGCAACGTCGAGCCATGCGACAACCGCCCACCCATCCGCGCAATCACTGCCCGCGCCGTTTGGTAATGCGCGTGCCGCCCCGGATCGAGGGTGTCTTCGAGCAAGATGTCCTCGCCGAGAATGCCTTGCACTTGTCCCGGATAAATCATGAACCCGGTGGCCTGCTCCGCACCTTCGCGACCGTCCTGCCAAAAGCTGCCATCGCGGGTGCGCACATTGGGGTGCGGTGCAAACCAATGTTCGCGGTCCGCCAGTGGCATGGCGTGATGAAGCCGGAAGAAGATGCGCATCAGGTTGTCGCGATACCACTCGCGCACTTGCAAGTAATAACCGCGCAGGCCCGGCAGGCCGGTCGAGTGCGCGAGGCGGATCAGTCCGGGCCATTGCGGGAATGGCTGTAGCGGCAGCTCGCTCGACGCAGGTCGAGGCGTGGCCGGATCGGTTTCCCATGGCAGTCGATGAGGACTGTTTTCCAGGTTGTCGTAAGCGGTCGGCGGGCGGCCCAGCCAGTCGCCGCCGCTGCTGGCCAGTGCCGTGGCGATGCACAGATTGCCTTGCACCACGAACACGTAGAACCGGGAGAACCAGTCTGCTAATTGCTGGCCATCGGCAGCTTGGGCGACCAGTTCGGCAAGCTCCCGATCGAAGCGCTGCAAGCCGTTTTCAAGGTTCAGCAAATGGCCGCGGGCCTTGCGTTGCATACGCAAAAACAGCGGCAACGAACGCAACATCTTCAGCGGTTGCGACGGCAGATGCGGCGTCGCACCACCAACTTCACCGGCGTAGTTATCGGCGCTGATGCCCCAGTCGGCCAACCGGGCAAGAAACAGGTCATTGTTGATGTAGGACGCGCCGGCGAACACAGCAGTGAACGGCTCGTTGTCCTGCAGCACCCGCGCATCCCAACGCGCCATGATCGCCGGAATACTCGCAGCGGCTCGGCGCTGGGCGTACTCGACCAGCACGCTCGGTTGCGGCGGCAGAATCTCCGCAATGTTGGCGGCGGTCAGGTGCCGGCGCCAGCCGTAATCGCTGATCGGCCGGTATTGCAGGAGCCAGAGTTGCGAGCCGTCCCAGGCCCATTCGACGTCGCCGGGCACGTAGTGGAACACGCGCAACACGTCTTGCAGAAAGCGCCACAGCAGGTCTTCGGTCAAGCCGTGGGACGGCGTGAACGTGCCGCTGCGCCAGGCATCCCCAAGCCGCGAAAGCGTTGCTCGTGAGGGGCTGACGTGACCGTCGGCCAGCGTTTCGAGATGGCCTTCAACCCACTCCAGCTCTACCGAGAGATGGCGCACGAACGCGATCCCGGAAACTACCGGGGTGATGAAGCGTTGCACCACCACTTCCTCGACACCTTCGGCCGTCAATTCGGCGATGCGTTTCGGCACATTGGCGGTCGGCTCGCGCAGATAGGTGGTGCTCAAACCGGCATTCGCCGAGTCGGCCTGATCCTCGCCATAACTGGAGGAGCGCACCGCCCAAATCACATCAGGGTGGGCAGCGAGAAATGCCGGCAGACGCGGATCGCTGCAATCGTTGAGCGTCAGCGCCGCCGGCACCGCTTGCCGCGCCAGTTCGGCCAGGCGCAAACGCCCGCCTTTGGTGTGCGCAACAAACCCGCGCTCGCTCGACTCCAGCCACTGCGCGAACTGGGCGGGCGAGTCGATCCACGGGTAATGACCCCAACCAGATTTGAGGCTGATGGTCAGATCAGCCCGCGCAAGAATCGCCGACCACGCCGCCGCTTGCTCGATGCCGAGCACCGCGTCCTGATCGCCCCAAACCAGCTCGACCGGATCGGTGATCCACTCCAGCAGTGGCAACGCGGTATCGGCGCGAATCAGATCCCAATGCGGCACAAACGCACGGCAGCGCGCATAGCCGGCGCCCATGCGCTGGTACTGCTCGGGCGTCCAAGTCTGGTTGGAAAACTTGCGCGCGAACAACGTGGGTTTGTTCGACAGCAGCCAGTGGATGGTCTTGCGGATCGGAAGCGGTGACATCAGCGCCGGCAAGCGCCGCTGCCACAAAAACGCACCGACCGGCGCCAACAAAACGCTGCGGGAAAAGTGTCCGGGCCGACGCTGCAACGCATGCAATACAAGCAAGGCATTGACCCCCACCGCCATGATCGCGCTGCCCTTCTGCGTCATCGCCAGCAAGGTCTGCGCGTAGTCCGCCAGATCTTCGCAGGGTGGCTGCGGGTTGGCGCCGAAGCCTGGCAACTCCAGCGGTACCACGTCGTAGCGCTGGAAGTGCGGCAGCGCGTCATCCCACCAATCGGCGGCGCTGCCGTTGCCGGCCAGTAGGTACATCAACGGCTTGCTCATGGACGAGCCTCAGGTCAGATCGCGCAGAGCGGCGTCGAGGGTTGGATAGCGGAATGTGTAGCCGGCCTCGGTCAAACGCTGCGGCACCACGCGCTGACCGTCAAAAAACAACTGCGCCATCTCCCCTGCCAGCGCACGTACTGGCGCGGCTGGAATGTGGAACCACACCGGACGCTTGAGGACCTTGCCGGCCTGCTCGGCGAACGCTGCCTGACTGACCGTTTCCGGCGCCACCATGTTGTAGGTGCCGCGCAGACTGTCGTCATTGAAAGCCCTTGCGATCACCTGAAGCACATCGTCGCGATGCACCCAACTCATGATCTGCCGACCATCGCCCATGCGCCCGCCGAAGCCCAAGCGGAACGGCAGCAGCAACGGCGTCAACGCGCCGCCCGGGCCGAAGACCACGCCGAGGCGTAGCACCACCTGACGCACGCCAAACTCAGTGGCCGGTTGCGCGGCGGCTTCCCAACGCGCGCAGAGTTCGGCCATGAAACCGTCGCCCT
Source organism: Pseudomonas sp. AM14(2022) (assembly GCF_036346455.1). Taxonomy (NCBI): domain Bacteria; kingdom Pseudomonadati; phylum Pseudomonadota; class Gammaproteobacteria; order Pseudomonadales; family Pseudomonadaceae; genus Pseudomonas; species Pseudomonas sp. AM14(2022). Next base: position 364,993 of record NZ_JAOTNY010000001.1, on the reverse strand, counting down.
TGCTGGCGTGTTCGTCGAGGTTTTCGCTGGCATCGCGCACGCCGTAGAAACCGATGGCCGAGGCCTGAATCCACAGTGCTGGTTTGTGCTCGGTGTTCTTCAACCAAGTCATCAACGCTTCGGTGGTGCCGACTCGGCTGGCGAGCAGTTGCGCCTGACGCTTGGAACTCCAGCGTGGGCCGGCGACGGGCGCGCCAGCGAGATTGATCACTACGTCGAAGGTTTCGTCGTGGCTGAGTTCGCCGAGCGAATGCATACAGCGGACGCGGCCGTTGAACAAGGCGGCGGCGCTCAACGGATCACGCGTTAGAACGCTAATTGAATGACCGGCGTCGAGTAACTGGTGGACTAAAGCTTCACCTATAAACCCTGTGCCGCCGGTGATCAGTACGCGTTTAAAAGCGCTGCCAACAAACGGGTTGGATGTGCTCGGAGTCTTTACTGAAGGGGATTTTCGGCGGTCATGGCGATACAGCCAAACCAGCGGTGGCAACAACACCAGCAACGCAAAACCGTCGAGCCACAGGTGCGACCAAACCTGCTTTTGCGCAGACAGCCACATGTCCTGCGGCGCCCATAACAGGACGCCGGCGATCAACCATCCCCACACTGCCGGGGCTTTCAAGCGACTGCCCAAGTGCACCAGCGCGAGCATGTACAACGAATAGCTTTGCAACGTCGCGCCAAACAGCGCGAACCACCAAACCTGTTGTTCGTGACCGGCGGTGGGAACCGCATCGGCGCCCCAGAATGCGAGTTCGAGGGTGTGCAAATAGCCGTCGAGTAAACCGGAGTGACCGGCCCAGGTCAGGGTGAGGCCGGCGAGAATGTGCACGATTGCGGCGGCGTATAGCCAGAGCACTAGCGCAGGGCGAAGGGAGTTCGAGGGGGCTGGCATTCCGTGTCCTGAGCGCATTCCTTGGGGGTGGGGGAGTTTAAAGGAAAATGGGAGTTGTCAGACGCTTAAGCACTAAACGTTTTATGGTGACGGATTCAGGCTCAGCGCGTGCGAAAGCGCATCAAACATGCCCCAAAATTCAAATGCAGTGGCAAGCCTCAATCGGCGCGGCGCCTGACGATCCCAATCGCCCCACGATGAAGAGGCCCAACTGATTACCTTTGTCAGCCGCCATTTGATAACAGGCTAACGCCCGAGACATATCCTTCGTTCTAAGCTCGCCACAACAAACCGTTTCACTGTGTTCTTCCTTGAGTCATTCAGGCTTTGCGTTTGGAGAACCGGGTGACGCATTGCTTGGTTATGTTCATTTCCCAGTAGGTGCTGAGCAACACTTTACGCTTTTTGTCGACGCGCAAATTAACGAATCCATCGCCGCAATCCGGCTGCAATTCTTCGAAGGTGCCGATTCTGGCTTGGTAAATGAACACCCGGTAGTAGTCGTAAGTACCCATGCCGTCATCAAGCTGCCAGATCGCGAAATCCTGAGCGCCGTCGAAATTGAAATCGTCGAACTGCATGTGGAGTTCGTTTACGGCTTCAAAATCGACCGTCCGCGACTCGTTATGCGTTTCGCCTTTAACCGCGACGTTCAGCGTGGAGCCTTTGAGAACCAGCGTTGTTTCAACGCCTTGGGTTGGGCTGAACGTAGCGGTTTCGGCTAGCGACGGGATCGTCCACAGCAGGCCCAGCAGTGATAACGCTAAAGTTTTGAAATGCATGTACTCGCAGAACAGATCCATTAAAGCTCCGTAGTAAATGTCCCATCAAACAATAACGTTTCTAAGGCCTAGTCATGACCCGTGAGCCTTAACAGAAGAAGAGAAGTCTGCAACTTCTTCTATTACTGCGTTGTAGCACGCTGCCTAACCCGATCAGGAACCTTGGCTTGCTTGCCATTCTCGCTCATGAGATCGGTGTATACCTTATAGTTCTTTCCTGCGGATGCTTTATCACCCGCCTCCCAATAAGCATCTGCGAGATTAAGATAGGCAACTGTCCGCTTCGGATTTTCTGAAATAACTTTTTTCAAGAGCCAAATTGCGTCGGTATTGAAGCCTGCTTGCTGCCAAAAAAATGCTACGTCATTGAAAACTTGTTGGCTGGCAGAAGAGTAACCATACTCACCAATGTAGCGTTCAATAAAATCACGTTTCGGAAAGCTAGAAAATCTTGCTTTATCCTTATAAAGGCGCGACGTGGCGTTTTTGAACTCGACCAAAAGTTCTTCTTTTATATTTTCCTCAACACCAGAGACCATTTCTATCTTACTCAGACATTCAGCGCTTTCACATTTCTGCGCTTCATCATGTTCAAACACTGAATAGCAATATGGTTGTGGTTGCCCCGCAGAGCCAGGACCTTTCTGTAGATACACCAGACTTTCACCACTTGCATTAATTGGTTGGCAATAAGGAACCACACCGAAAGCGTCAGGTACTCCGGATTTATTCTTGATAATATCCACGCCACTTACGATCTTGCTCGCATCAAGTGTTTGCACTTTTCCGTCAGCACTCAAAATCCAGAAGGTGTTTTCCTGAGAGCTACAGTCACATTCACAGCTCAATATATAACTCTGGCTCCTGATATCAAACTTCGCCTTTGGAACGCCATCAGAACCACAGAAGTTCTCAGAAATAGCCACTGAGCAAATATTGGTATCAGGATCGCATGCCAGCTTTTTCCCTTCGCTCCACGCTGGAGACGAAAACAAAATCAAAATAATAAACCAGCGGAAATTAAAGCTCACAGATGTCACCCTCTACGATTATTCCGTAATTTCCTTTTTCTCGCGTGGCGGTATTGCCATTTATTGTAGCGGTATACTTTTGTCCCTGAATGATTCCCATCCAGCGACTGAAGGCATCGGCCCTATACGCTTCCGAGGCTTTTTCCGCTCGTTTTTACAGACAACAATCAGTAGCTCTTTTTGAGAAAATTGGGAAAATTGGGGACAGACCACGTTTTTCGGATTCTACTAAAAGGTGGTCTGGCCCTATTTCACTACTCTGAACCACCAAGTTCAGCAATCAAAAAATCGGAATCTGAAAACGCATCCTTCCCATGCACCGATCTTTAGCTTCGCCGAATAACCGGGATGTTATCGCGCAGTTTTCTTCTGCATATCCTTTCCAAGCCGGTCCAAAATCCTCGTTACCACCGACAAATTTCAAAGCTTCCGAATAATTCATAGCGGTGGCTTTTTCATTAACTAACGATACGGCTTTATAAAAACCATCTCCTATGACCCCGGTGCGAAGATAAACAAGTTCGGCAACACGAAAACTCGTCAACTGTTTCTTACACGACAATTGCTCAATCGGAGACTCTCCGCCTTCTTCATCATCGTTTTTGCAGTATTCATCCCTAAGGGTTATCCATTTTTTTTGCGTAGAAAGCAGCGCCGCTTTATTTGATGAATCGAGCTCGGCAGACAAAGCTTTGTATTGCTCATTCAGAACTTTATCAATTTTTTCAAACGATTTCTGGGAACAGTTTACAATATCAGGATTTGTTGAATTGACGGTATTACAATCAATATCGGCCGACGCAACGCCGGCATAAAGAAATACCGTCGATAAAACAGAAAATATTTTCTTCGTCACTTCCAGCAATTGCATTTCAACGCCTCCTCAAAAAAAACCGCTTCTTTTTCACGTCTCGTGGCTACGCCGGCGGTATTAGGATCATTCTCCCAAAGCCGCTTCATGCTACGTAGCCGGGATGGAATCAGTTCGGTTTTATCGTTATCGAAATCTTCTTTTATCTGTTTCATCTCTAGTCGCTTCAATGCCTTAGCGGGCGTATTCCCTGATAACGAATTGCCCCGATTGACTACAAGAGAAAGTAATACACCCTGACAATCCGGATGCAAATTTATAGCTTTAGGGTATACGTCAACAACTTGTTGCGCATACCGTTTCTTCATAATTACAGCTAACTTTAAAGCGTTATCTTTACTAATGGATATCGAGCTGACGTTGTGCACATAGTCGCGCGCATCCTGTCCTTTCTTGCCAAGAGCCCCTTTTAATCTTTCTATTTCTTCAGGGGTATACAGATCTTTAAGCTCTGCATCAACTCTCGCCGCTGTTTGCTGCCCCAGATCGTAACCATAACCTATCGTTATTCCACTGCTGGCATCGGACAAAGCATATGGATGTTCCCGATAAGCTTCGATTGCTAACAGAAATTCAAATAGCTTCTTGGACACCACATATGGCCCGACCGTTGTATCGAGGGTATAGACTTCGGCCTTGCACTTCTCAGGACAGCCGGACAAGAAACCGCCCAACAAACCAAGCAAATGAATATGCTGAACGTTATTATCACTGGTTATGCCATGTTTCCCAACCAGCTTATCCCACCAACTCAAGCGTTCAATTCTAAGTTTTTCTTCCACCCACTGCTGATGAGGATCCGAGACACTATGCCCCATCAGTTCGTCCAGCGAATCCCACTTTTCTCTTTTGAACTGCCACTCGCTTTCGTAACGCGTAACCATTTGAGATATCGGCTGAGAAAACCAAGGTTTGCTTAACACTTCCTTGATTTCTGCGGGTGTAAGTTTGTTGTCGCTGTTTTTATCGAGCATCTTGTACAGACACTGCTTAGCGGGACCGTCATTGGCGTTTCCAATGTTTGGCAAATATGTCGCTCGCTCTTCCTCGGTCAAATTTTCCTGAGCATGGAGAGATGCCGCGAGGTGGTCCGCATTACTGACAGTTTCTTCGATGAAACTGAAACCTTCCCACTCAAAGGGTGAATGCCGCGATAACTTGGTATCTGGCTCTGCAAACCATCCATTGAGCTCATTCCCGTCGGCATCACCCAATAACCCGTCCAGGCGCCACCACAACGTATAGGTAGTGTTTCCTCCCATGACAACAGGAACCTTTATTTTTTTCTCGGCGGGTAGAGCCTCCAGCATTCCGACGGGAATCAGAAAATCATAGCCAACCGTTTTGTGTGGATCAGTCACTTTAGGTGGATTGGAAGGACCCATTCCTTCCATATGAGTAACCACCACGCTGCCTTTCGGAATTTTCACTAACGTTTTTTCAGCTGCTGGCAGTCCCGCAGCTTTCTCTTTGCTCTGCGCGGTAAAGGCTTTCACGTCTTCACAGCTGAACATCTCTACGTGCAGTAGATTTTTGGGGGCTGAATCGGAGTGATTCTGATACTTCCCTACATGTCCAATCAGACTGCCCGCGGTAATCGGGAATGGAGTCGCCAAGACATGCACGGCGTCCTTTTCGGCTGGCTCACTCTTGGCCTCAAGTAGCCCTTCCCAGACATATCCAAGCACCTCCCCCGCTGCCAGCGGCGGAACAGCGTTCCCACTGACGATCTCCAGCAGTTTCTGGTACTTACCACGCGTCCCGTCGTTTCCGATTTTAACTTGCGTACCGTGCGGCAAAATTGCTTTCACAGCGCCTGACTGGCTAGCAGAGGCGCGTACGACAAGACCTTTCTGTGGTGGAGTCATTGGGTCTTTGGCAGCGGCTCCAATGACATAAGTATTGGGCGTTGAACCTGCGGTCATCTCTCTTTTGAACACCCAGCCTGTACCTGGCGGCAGGGCGCCACTGGCTGGCGTGACGCTGACAACCTTGAGCCAACCATTGTGCTCTTCGCCTGTCTCGACAACCGTGCCGCGATTCAAAACTGTCAAGACCGTTGCATACCCGGGCTTTCCTCGTGGTTCCTGGCGGACACGCAAGCCCAGAAGTTCATCGTTGGCAGTCGCCTTGACCTGCAACGTACCGCCGCTCCAAAAGACCGGCCGCGGCAGTGCTGGGGTTTCTTCGTAGCTTTTCCATTGCAACAAATGCATATACAGGCTGAAAAAGGTAAGACTCGGGCCGGGAACGGGTGCTGCAGGAGGAGATCCCGCAGGTACCGCCGGCGCTGGCGGCATCGGCACTTCCAATCGGTGTTTGACCAATACAAAGCCAGTGGAAAAGTCGGACTGGCTTGTACCGAAATTCGACTTGGGATAGATGCTATCGATTCGATAGGCAACCACTTCACCGTCCGCTATGCATCGGACTTCTGTCGAGTCCTGCACCAGACCCGAATCTTCATCGAAATGCACGCCGCCATGCCAAAGCCCATTGGCCCCCAGCGGATAGTAACCATCCTTCGCTTTGGCTAACGCCTTGTAGAACTGCTGCGGATCGGTCGCTTCGGCCGTCCCTACTTTCAAGGGATAAGACCATTTTTCTACTTTCTTGGTTGTCTCTGTCATTACCAATTACCTGAATTCTGATCCCTGGTGGCTTGGATTGCCGTCGATGTCTTAACCAGAAAAATTAAGCATCCGCTTCGGTTTGCGTTTGATCTTCTCTTCAGACGCATTCAACAGCGCCTGATCCATCAAACTCCCCGCCTTATCCTTATCTGCCGCCCCCGGCAGCACCGGCGGCTTAATCCCGATGCCAGTCCCACTCCCCGGCGACCCACCCGCATTAATCTTCACCACCGGCCCAACCACCGTCACCCCACCGCCATCCAGCTTGATAAAGCTCCCACCCCCGAGAATCGTCAGCTCTGTCCCCGCCTCGATAACAATCTTGTCCCCAGCCTTAAGGTGAATCTCTTTCCCCACGCTGGTCAGCTGCGCCGTGCCCAGCTTCACATGCTGGTTCTGCCCAACCGTCAGGTGATCATCCAGCTTCGCTTCGATCTTGCGGTCGGAGATCGTCGTGCGGTGTTCTTCAGCCTTGAGTTCGGTGTAAGTGTTCTTCACCACCGTGTCATGACGTTCATTACCGACACGAATCTTCTGGTCGTGCTCGATGTTTTCATCCCAATCACGCTGGGCGTGGATGTAGATCTGCTCGGCGCCTTTTTTGTCTTCGATGCGCAGTTCGTTGTAGCCGCCGCCACCCGGGGAGCTGAGGGTTTTGAAAACGCTGCGGGTTTTATTTGCCGGCAGGGCGTACGGCACCGGGTTTTCCTTGTGGTACAGGCAGCCGGTGACGAGGGGTTGGTCGGGGTCGCCTTCGAGGAAGGTGACGAGGACTTCCATGCCGATGCGCGGGATGCTGATGGCGCCGTAGCGGTCGCCGGCCCAGGAGCTGGAGACGCGCAGCCAGCAGCTGGTCTTGTCGTCGGCCAGGCCTTCGCGGTCCCAGTGGAACTGGACTTTGATGCGGCCGTATTGGTCGCAGTGGATTTCTTCGCCTTTGGGGCCGGTGACCATGGCGGTCTGGCTGCCGAGCACGCGCGGTTTCGGGTGTTCGAGGGCCGGGCGGTAGAGCACGTCCCACGGGGTGGCGAGGAAGGTGTTGCGGTAGCCCTGGTGGAAGTCGTCCTTGTTGTCGGTGGTGTCGCTGGTCACGCCTTCTTCGAGGACTTGCGGCTGTTTGCCTTCGTGGAAGATTTCGGTGAGCAGCCACAGGTCGTTCCACTCGCTGCGCGGGTGGTCGGACATGGCCATGAAGTGACCGCTGACCAGTTTGGTCTGGTCGCCGCGACCTTCGGCCTGGCGGTAGTCGGCGCGATGGCGTTCGAGGGCGCGCTGGCTGAGGAACTTGCCGCGCGCGCGGTCGATGAAGCGGCCCGGGTAGTCGTAGTCTTCGAGATCCGGTTCAGTGCTCTCGCCATCCGGTTTGTAAGCCGCTTCCATCTGCAGGCGCGGTTTTTCGAAGTCGTAGTCGCGGCGCGTGGTGCGGCTGGTGCGGGTTTCCAGGCGCAGTTTGAAGCCTTTGATCACCGGTTCTTCGGCGACCATGCCGCTGCCCTGTATGTAAGCAGTCGGCTGGCCGAGGTCGGGAAAGACGGTCTGGTCGTCACCGAACACCAGCAGGTGAGCCTTTTCGCTGTGCTGGAAGTGGTAGTGAATACCCTCCTCTTCGCACAGGCGCTGGACGAAGTGCAGGTCGGTTTCGTCGTACTGCACGCAGTAGTCGCGATCCGGGCAAGGCTGGCTCAGCTGGAAGCTGTAGGCGTTGCCCTTGATCCCGTGTTCGTCGAGGATCAGCGCGATGATTTTCGGCGCCGACATCTGCTGGTAGATGCGCTGGTTGGTGCGGTGATGCAGGTATTGCAGTTGCGGCACCAGCGAGACCTTGTAGCGGGTCAGGCGCTTGCCGGCATCGCCCTGGGCGACGCGGTAGATCTGGCCGTGGATGCCCGAGCCCTGTGGATCGAATGCGAGGAACGCCTGCTTGTGCAGGAGCTTTTCCAGGTCCAGATCGGGGTTTTCGCTGACCAGTTCGAGGTCGAAACGAAACGGCTGGCTGATGCCTTCGGTGCCGGTGAACGACAGCACTTGCAGGTCGCCCACGTAGTCTTCGACCTTGAGGCTGAAGTGGGTTTCGTTAGCTGGGTTGAACATAAAGCGCTCCCTGTTCGAATGTCGTCCGTTACGCCCGAAGTCGCAACCGTTGCAGCCAGGACGAAGTGGCGCCCAAGGCGTCACGCAATTGATCGGCAGTGATGGTGCGTTCTGCCGCATTGAAGCTCAGCGCGGTTCGCAGCGCTGGCCAGCCGTGTTTCGGTAAGTTCGCCGGGGCTTGCAGCTCGCGCTCCAGGTGCTCGTCGCGGGCCTGGGTCGAGGGCAAGCGGCGGAACGGGTGTTTGCCGCTCGCCAGTTCATAGATCACGCAAGCCACGCCGTACACGTCCGCGCTGGCCGACAACGGTTGGCCCTCAAGCAGTTCGGGGGCGGCGTAGCCCGGGGTCCAGGCGTTGAAGCGCTCGCGGCTCAGGTGCGGCAGGCCGGGCAACACGCCCTCGTCTGCCTGGCCGAGACCGAAGTCGAACAGGCGCAGGCCGTCTTCGCTGAGCATGACATTGCTCGGTTTCATGTCACCGTGCAGCACGCCGCGACGGTGGGCGTAGGCCAGCGTGTCGAGCAGCGGCAACGCGATGTCGCGCGTTTCTTTCCACGGCAGGCCGAGAGGCCGCTCGCAGAGCAATTTGTCCAGGGTCAGGCCACGCATGTATTCCATGGTGATGAAGGCCCGCTGGCAGTCGGTATCGACTTCAAAAGTGTGCGCACGCACGACGTTGTCGTGGCGCAGGCGTCGGGTCAGGGCGAACTCGCTGTAAAGCAAGGCACTGGCGTCCGGCGATTCGGCAAATTCTTCGCTGAGGATTTTCAGCGCAATGTAAGGGTCGGGATCGCCGAACTGCTCGTGCAGCAGATCTCGCGCCCGGTAGACCGCGCCCATGCCGCCCGCCCCGAGCAGACGCTCGAGGTGGTAGCGGCCGGCGAGTACGTCCGGCAGTGCACCGATGCTGGCCTTGGTCGGCGCCAGCAACGGCTCGGCGTTGTTTGCCTTGGCGAAGGCGAAGTAGGTCAGGTTGCTGGCCTGCTCTTCGCTCATCAGCAAGTCATCGACTGAGGATTCGATTTCAGTCATTGGCGGATCACCACGGCAGTCAGGTTGTCCCGGGCGGCGCCCCGCAGGGCGCCGTCGAACAGACGTTCCAGCGCCACATGCGGCGCGCTGAGGCTGAGGGCGTTGCCGAGGGCATCGCTGCTCAGGCCCTGATACAAACCATCGCTGCACAGCAAAAACGCATCGCCCGGATAGACCTCGAGTTCGAGGACATCCAGGGTCAGCTGTTCGGCCGCACCGACGGCTCGGGTCAAGGCCTGAGCCGCCGGGTGCGCTGCCGCCTGTTCGACGCTCATCTGTTGCTCGTCGATCAGTTGCTGCTGCAGCGAATGGTCCTTGGACAGCTGATACAGCCGCTGCCCGCGCCACATGTAACAACGGCTATCGCCGGCCCAGATGCAGGCCGCGCGATTGCCTTCCACCAGCAGCGCCACGACGGTGCTGCCCATGATGCTGTCGTGGCGTCCGGCGGTGACCGTCAACTCCTGCCCCAAACGCCGATTCAACCAGTGCAGGCACTGGCGGATGGCTTTGAGGCGCTCGTCGAAGTCCTCGTGTTGCGGCAATTCAGCCAGGCTGGCGACGATCAACTGGCTGGCGATGTCGCCACCCTGATGACCGCCCATGCCGTCCGCGACCACCCACAGCCCCTGCTGTGGCGAGTCGAGGAAGGCATCTTCGTTGCGCGCCCGCACCTTGCCCGGGTCGGTACGCGCCGCGCTGCGCCAGGGACTGGCCACCAGCATCAGAGCTGCACCGGCATACGGAAGGTACGCAGCACGCCCATGTCGAACGGGTTCGGCGTGCGCTGGCTGGTCAGCAGGTAGTTGGCACGCAGGCCACCCACGTCGGCTTTCAGCACCAGCACGTCGCGACCGGTCAGGTACTCGGTCTGCATCAGGTCGAACAGACGGAACAGCGACCATGGGCCGGAGTTCTTCTCGATACCGATCGGACGCCCGGCCATCTTGTCCATCACCAGGCTGGTGCGACCGTCTTCAGCGTCGGTCGGCCACTTGAACGTCATTGGCAGGATCGGACCGTGGCGGTACTCCATGGTCTTGTCGCCGAACTTGAACTCGGAACGGCTCACCGCCGGATCGAGGGTGTACGGCTCCAGTTTGAACTGCACGGTCGGCTCGGCCGGGTTGATCGAGAAGAAGCTCTGGCGAATGGTCAGGGCTGCTGCCATCTGGTCGAGGTACATCTTCGACACCGGCAGGCTGTGACCGTCGACGCTGCGCATCCGGTAGTTGCCCGGATCACCGCTGACGAACGGACGCATGTAGCTGTCGAAGAAGCGATCGACGGTGCCTTGAGCGCGGAAGAACTCGCGGAAATCGCTGATCGCTACGTCGCTGGTGCTGCTGGCGCTGAACGGATAACGCTTGCTGATGGTTTTGCCATACACGCTGTACAGCTCGTTCTGATAACGGCCGTTCAGGTATTGGTAAGCATCGTTGAGCACCAAGCGCCACGAGTCTTCGGCCAGCACGTTGAACCACACGCTCAGCGGACGCGGCAGGCGACCCGAGGCCGCACGCAGGTTGGTCAGCGCATCACGCTGGCCGCTCATGCGGGTTTTCGCCATTTCGAACGCGGCTTGTTCCGGCGTGCTGGAACGGGCCAGACCGGACAGTTGCAGTTGCAGGTCGTTGAGCGCGCTGATGGCCGGGGTGAGGTCTGCGGCCGGGCCGTTGTTGTCATCCAGCAAACGATGCAGCGGCTCGAAGCGACGTTGCAGCGACTTCTTCGCGGTGTCCGGGAGGCTCTTCGCCACGGCCATCGCCGAAGCCTTGTCCGCCACGGCAGACGCCAGTTTGCCGACCTTGCCCAGTTTGCCCTTCTGCCCTGCCAGTGCATCGGCGGCATCACCGGCTTCGTCCACCGGATCGGCAGCAGCCGGGAAGCGCGTGTTCTCGCGCACTTCAGTGAGCAACGCCAGCACCGGCGAGTTGGCCGACGTCAGGCCCGCCAGTTGCTCGGCGCCTTCACCGGCGTCGCTGATCGGCGGCAAGGCCACCTGGCCAACGGCCTCGCTCCAGTAGTTGGCGTAGTCGCGGAAGTACAGCTGCTCCAGTTCGACCATCAGGCGACGCAAGTCCATGTCGCTGATGCCCGCGCCTTCGCCCAGCACCCAGTTGTCACGCAGGATGTCGGTGACCAGCGCCGAACCCTGCACCGAGAAGTACTGCTGATAACCCTGCTGGGTGTAGAAGCCCGGGATCACGTATTCGGTGCCGATGAACAGCGAGCCCTGCGGGCCGAGGTGTTGGCTGAAACGGTATTCCGGCAGGTTGCGCGCCTGCTCGCGGAGCATGCGGTAGACCACGGTGGCCAGCGATTCGGCGCGCAGCACCTGACGAGCCTGAGTCACCAGTTGATCGTTCAGCGGGTAGATGAACGGCTGCTTCAGCAGGCGCTCAAGGTGGGTGTTCAGACCATTCTGCACCGCGGTGTTGCCGGTATAACGCTGCGACCAGTCAGTGGCGACCCAGTCCTTGAGCCACGCCGCGTCACGACGGTCTTTCATGTTCAGCATCAGGTACGCACGCAGGCTGTTGAGCAGCTTGTCGCGGTCCTTCATGTTGGCGCGGATCTGCCCTTCGAGCATCGTCGCGACCCGTGGCAGCAATTGCGCTTCGAGCTCATGTTCGTAGGCTTGCTTGACCACCGGATTGACGTCTTCGCCCTGATACAGACCGCCACGCTCGTGGTACGAGACGTCGTCCTTCTTCGGGAACACCTGAGTCGCGGCGTAGCTTGTATCGAGGGTTTTCAGCACGCCCATCGCATCATCGCGCGGGGTCAGCGCCGAACGCTGCTGAGCCCAGTTCTGCGCCAGTGTGCGCAGGTTTTCCAGCCGCTCGTAGTTGGCCGAGAAACCACCGGCCCAGAGCATGCCGAACAGCGCCAGTGCCGCCAGTGCGCCGACGTACAAAGCACGCTGGCCCCAATGGATGCGGCTGCGCTCGCGCTTGTCGAGGCCGGCCAGATCCGACTCCGGAAAAATCACCCGACTGAACAGATGATGGATGAAGCGCGAACGGCCACTGCGCAGGGTCGGCAGCACGCCGGCACTCATGCCGAGGCTGGCGCCGATGCCGGCGGTGGTCGCGTCCATTTCCTGCGTCAGGTGCGGAGCACTGGTCAGGTAGAAACCACGCAGCAGCGACGCGCGCTGGTAGCGGTTGCCGGTAAACGCCATATCGACGAACAGGCACAGGCGCTCGCCGATCTGCCCCAGTTGATGCGGGAAGTCGAGGATGCGGCCACGGCGCTGGGTATCGCGCTCGGAGTGCATGCGCATGATCACCTGATTGTTCAGGCGCCGCAGCAGCTCTTCGAACTCGCCGCGCAGTACCGCGACGTCGGTGCCGACCTGATCCTTGCGGAAACTGGTACCCAGCACCTGATCGCTTTCTTCGCGGGTCAGTTGATCGAAGAACTCGTCGAACCCGAGCAGCTTGTCCGCCTTGCTCAGTACCAGATACACCGGCACGTCGACGTGCAGTTTCTGATAGACGTCTTGCAGGCGACCGCGCACCTGGCGCGCCAGGGTGTCGATGTCCTGCTCGCTGCCACCGATCAGCGATTCCACCGGAATGGTCACCAGCACACCGTTCAACGGACGCCCGCGACGACGCTTGCGCAGCAGTTCGAGCAAGGTGGTCCAGGCATTGCCGTCGACTTCCGCGTCCGGCTGGGTGGTGTAGCGCCCGGCGGTGTCGATCAGCACACCGTGATCGGCGAAGTACCAGTCGCAATGACGGGTGCCGAGGGTGTCGCGGGTCAGCTTGCGGTCGATCTTGTTGATCGGGAATTCCAGCCCGGAGAAGTCCAGCAGACTGGTCTTGCCGGAAGCCTGAGGACCGATCAGCAGATACCACGGCAAATCGTTGCGCCAGCGTTCGCTGCGGCCGCGATACAGGCTCGAAGTCTTCAGGGTTTTCAGCGCGTCCTTGAAGCGCGCCTTCAACTCTTTCTGCTCTTCTTCGATCAGCTCGTCACGACGGATGCGATCCTGGCCATCTTCGGTTTCTTCGACGGCTTTCTTGCGGATGCCCGCGCGCCAGCTGACGAAGACCATGGTCAGGCCCCAGATCAGGAACAACACGGCGATGGTCAGCAGACGCGAGGTCGCGCTTTCCCAGAACTTGTAGTCATCCACCGCCAACAATGGGCCGACGAACCACACCAGCAGTGCCACGAACAGCACCAGCAGCAGGGTCCAGACCCAGGTCTGGCGCAGGAAGGCGCCGACTTTCTTGAAAAACTTTTTCATCACACGTCCCTGTTTACGGCTGCGACTGCGGTTGCACCGCGGCCGGATCAAGCGGCTGATAAGGTTGCAGAACGGTGTCGCGCTGCTCGCCCAGGACCCAGGCGAAGCCCGAATACATCACCACCAGGCAGACCAGCGTGAACAGCACCACCATCCAAGCCGGCACGATGCGCACCAGGTTGCGGCGCTGATCGTTGAGGCCTTCCCAGTGCGGCGACAACTCGCGCGGCACGTCGCCACGCAACTGACGGATCTGCCGGTACAGGGCGTCGCGGATGCCTTCAAGCTCAAGCATGCCACGCGCCTGCACGCGGTACTTGCCCTCGAAACCGAGGGACAGGCACAGGTACATCAGCTCAAGCATCGGCAGGTGCTTGACCGGGTTCTTCGACAACCGATCAAGCAGTTGGAAGAACTTCTCGCCACCGAAGGTCTCGTTGTGGAAGCTGCTGAGCAGGCTCATCTGCGACCACTCGCTTTCGTTGCCCCACGGCGTGGTCACCACAGCTTCGTCGACCACGGTGCAGAGCACGTAACGGGCAGCCATCACCTGGCTGCTTTCGGCGCCGTTGTGCAGGGCGCGCACTTCGAACAGTTTGAGCCCGGCGGTCAGGCGCTCGTTGAGCGCGTAGAGGTCTTCGCGGGTTTCGCTGTGCTTGAGGCGCACCACTTCCGAGAGCAGTTCGGACGACGCCGCCACCAGCGAATTGAGGCTGATGTTGAACGCCTCCGCCGGGCGCAGGCGCGCGGCGTAGATCATCCGTTCTTCCAGTTGCTCGAAGCGCGGCGGCGCGGCGAAGTCGGTCAGCGGACTGGCTGCCGGTCCGTGGCCCTGACGATCGAGCAGGACGGTTTTGTCGTCCTGGTTGTAATCCGTTTCCTTGATCATGGCGGTCAGTTCCTGATGGCCCAGAATTTCAGTTCAAGCTCGGCGAATTCGCCGGACACGTGGAACGCGAAGCCGCCGGAGCGCTCGAGTTGCGCCAGGTCTTCGGAACTGAGTTCGAGGATGAAGTAGGTTTTGTTCGAGTGGAACGCGATCTGCCGCGGGGCCACCGGCAACGGTTTGACCTTGATCCCCGGCAAGTGCAGGTTGACCAGTTGGCGGATACGCTCCACCGGGCCGACCTTGAGGTGCGCCGGCAAGCGGTGGCGCAGTTCTTCGGAGTCGCAGTTGGCACTTGCCGCCAACACGAACGACGCCGAGCCGAGCAGTTTGTGGTCGTGCAACGGCGACACGATGATGCCGTACTGACGCGCTTGCAGGATCAGTTCGATAGCGTGCTGTTCGAGCACCATCGACAGCACCTGACGAATCGCTTCCATCAGTTTGCGGAAGCTCGCGCCCTGATCGGCGTGGGAATAGCGGCTGTCCAGACGCGGGCGCTTGCTGTCGCTGGAGAAGGTCGCCAGATCGCCAAGCATGGTCAGCAGCGTGCGGTACAACTCTTCCGGGTGCACTTGCTCCAGACCGAGGTAATGGCGCAGCAGCAGTTCGGTACGGTTGATCAGTTGCAGCATCATGAAGTCGCCGACTTCAGCACCGCCGACCTTGCCATTGGAGCGAATCCGCTCGGCAATCGTGTCGCCCCGGTGGTTGAGCATGCTGATGACTTCTTTGAGGCACGACAGCAGATAGCTGGAAGCATGAGCCTGGATGTAGGTCGGCACGAAATCCGGATCGAGGCTGATCACGCCATCAGGCGTGGTGTCGAGTACGTCGCAGATTTTCAGCTTCACGTAGGCCTGATCGCTCTGCTGCTCGCCGAGCAACAGTTTGAAATCCGGGCGGCCACAGCTGACCTGGCTGGCGGAATCATCGCCGGCGTTGGAGTCGGCCACTTCGGCGTCGTACGCGGTATAACGTGCGAGCACGTCGGACTGCTCCGGGCGGCGCGCTTCGATGTGGTTCCCGGTGACCAGCGGCAGCGCCAGGTAAATCGGCGTGTTACCGGTGTTCGGCGGCACGTCCAGCGCCAGCGGCTCGGTGTTGCCGCCGAGTTCGAACAGGCTGCCGTCCGGCAGGATCCCCGAGGCGGCACTGATCACCAGTTTGCCCATGTTGAGGAACTGCAGGTCGATCTCCAGATTGAGGAAACCCCAGGTGTAGCCACCCAGCAACTGGGTGCGGGTTTTCATCTGGTGATCGTAATAGCGATCGTTGTGCTGGAAGTGCTGCGGCCGCAGCAACATGCCTTCCTGCCAAATGACTTTATGGGTATTCATGTTCAGTCATCCGCCTTGGCGAGCGCTTCATGGGTGTTGCGGATACCGGCCTGATCGAGGGTCAGATCGGCCTCGGTCAGCTCCAGCGGGGTGACCTGAACGGTGTAGCGCCACTTGGTTTCCGGCAGATCACGGTACGCAGCGAGAACGCCGACGTAGCGGCTGCCCTCCTCCACGCTGAGTTTCATTTCCACGGTTTCACCCGGGCGCAGTTCGAGTTCTTCGCTGGCCACCAGATCCGGGTTGAGGGATTCCTTGGCGCGCTCGTAGAGGCTGAAGAAATCAGCGTTCTCGAAAGTCACCGGGTGCTTGAGTTCGAACAGGCGCACGACGATCGGCGAAGGACGGCCGTTGAGGTCCGGGTTGAGCTGATCGCTGCCGGTCAGCTTCAGATTGATCTTGGTCACTTTCGAGTACGGCGACAGCGACGAGCAACCGGCGAGCAGCACCAGCACGGTGAGCGCAGTCAGCGTCTTGAAAAAAGCGGTCGAGCGGCGAGACATGCGCATCATCCTTGGTGGTCGGTGTGGAGGGTGGAGATCAGGCGGATCTGTTCTTCGTAGGCCTGGGCGAAGTCGCGGGCCAGCAGACGCTCGCTCCAGTCATCGTCCTGACGCAGGGCCTGGTGGTAACGGCCGAACGCTCTCCAGCGTCCGCCCGAGGTGGCGATCAACGGCTTGTTGTCGCGCTCGAAACGCAGGGTCAACAGCTCTGGCGAGAAGTGCTCCAGCGTGCCGCGCACGGCGGCGCGGCTGGCGGTGAGCAGCGCGACCTGATGCGCTTGCAGATCGCGGAATGCACGGGAGATCGCCTGCTCGGCCGGCAAGTGCCCGGGCTTGTGCGGCTGCAACAGAATCTCCAGCGCTTCGCTCGGATCGACGGCGAATTTCAGCGGGTTCTTGTTGGTGCCTTGCACGGTGGTCTGGGCCAGACGCAGTTCGTTCTTCAGCTCCGAACGAGTGCGCAGGCTCTGCTGCAAACCGCCGATGCTCTGGCGCAGCAGACGCGCGGCATTCAGCGCCAAGGCTTCGCGGGCGTCGTGATCCAGACCTTTGACATCCACGCCCAGCGCCGCGCCGAAATGCTCCCAGAAACCTTCGCTCTGACGCTCGACGGCTTTCGGGGCCGGAGCTGGCTCGGGCTCAACCGGGGCGATCAGCTCCGGCACCATCAGGCTTTCCATGTCGATGCGCGCGTAGTCGGCACGCTGACGGGAGTCCTCGGGCTTGGCGGTCGGTGCCAACAGTTCGTCGATCTCCGAATAGACGCGCTCTTGCTGTTCGATCGCGTTCAGCGGATCAAGATCGAGGAAGGCGTCGTCCGGAATGATGCTGCCGGCGGCACGCGGACGACCGACTTCACCGTCGAAGGTCGCCGGGTCACGCACCAGCCGCGCACGAATCTCGAAGTCACCGAGCACGTAGGTGCTGCCGTGCTCGATGCGCACCGGTTCGCCCTTGTGCAGGCGTGCGCCGCTGCCGCCGTCCTGGACGCCGTTGCTGCTGGTGTCGGTGAGGAAAAACGTGCCCTCGCGGTAGCTGACAATCGCGTGGTGATTGGACAGATGCCGCTTGCGGTCAGGAATGATCCAGTCGCAGTCCTCGCCCCGCCCGATCACGCCGCCGGCCTGTTTGAAGGTCTTCTGGCACAACTCGGTGGGCACGAACTGCTTGGTGTTCAGCATTTCGAAAACCAGTTCCATGTTTGATGCTCCTTGCGGTCACTTGCCGCGATTGACCGCTTGCGGATCACCCAACGGGCGATAGTCGTTGTCGTTGAATTTGTAATTGCCGCTACAGCCGCCAAGGCCGCATAGAACGACGAGGGTCAGCAGGACAGCGTGCCAGTGACGAACAGACATCAGAGGGTCTCCAGGGGTAGACAAAGCACAAAGCGCCGACCCTTGCGGGCGGCGCTGAAATTAATTCTTTGAGTAGTCTCGAAGGCTCTACATCGGGGCCTTCGAGCCATCACAAGGGATATACCGATCCTCTGTGGCGAGGGAGCTTGCTCCCGCCGGGCTGCGAAGCGGCCCCGAAACCAGACGCTGCGCTGCATCAGGGAAACCGGGCTCTGCGGGTCGCGACTGCTGCGCAGCCGAGCGGGAGCAAGCTCCCTCGCCACAGGTAATCTGCAAGCCCCAAGCAAATCATTGGCCACAGGAATACGGCTCGACGCAGCGATCAATTTCACGTCAACCATCGAAGTCACCCAAATTGATATTCAACCGCCCGAGGCGGTACAGCAGCGTGCGGCGCGGCAGGCCCAGTTCGCGGGCAGCGAGGGTCTGGTTGCCGTCGTTCTTGCGCAGGCAGTCGAGCAACAGCGTGCGTTCGACCTTTTCCAGGCGCTCGCGCAGATTCAGGCCGCTGTGGTCTTCCGGTATCGGCTCCATGCGCAGGGAGAAATGCTCGGCCAGCAACTCGCCGCCCTCGCACAACAGCACCGCGCGTTCGACCAGTGCCTTGAGTTCGCGCACGTTGCCGGGGAAGGTGTAACCGGACAGGTGCTCCAGCGCCGCGCTCGACCAGCGCACCGGATCACGCTGCAAATACGCGCAGGTCTTCTCGGCAAAGTGCTGAGCCAGTTCGAGGATGTCGCCTTCGCGCTGACGCAGGGCCGGCAGCTCGATCGGGAATTGTGCGAGGCGGTAATACAAGTCCTCGCGGAATTTGCCTTCGCTGACCAGCGTCGACAGATCGCGGTGGGTCGCGGCGATGATGCGCACATCGATCTTGTGCGTGTCGTTGGAACCCAGCGGGCGAATCTCGCCCTCCTGCAACACCCGCAGAATCTTCGCTTGCAGCGACAGCGGCATGTCACCGATCTCGTCGAGCAACAGCGTGCCGCCGTTGGCCGCATCGAACAGCCCCGCGCGGTCACGGTCAGCACCGGTGAAAGCACCTTTGCGATAGCCGAACAGTTCGCTTTCCAGCAGGTTTTCCGGGACGGCCGCGCAGTTCTGCACGATGAACGCCTGAGAGCGGCGCGGGCCGCAATCGTGAATCGCTCGGGCCACGACTTCCTTGCCGGTCCCGGTTTCGCCGCGCAACAGCACGGTGTACGGGCTGTGCAGGACTTTGCTGATCAGCGAATGGGTCTGGCGCATGGCGGCGCTTTTGCCGATCAGGCCGTAACCACTGATGCTCGGCACACTGCGCGCCACCGTGGCCGACTCTGCCTGCGGCTGACGCAGACGCTGCAGCAAGTGCAATTGACCGAGCACGAACGAGCCGAGCTGACCGAGCGAATCGGCAAATCCTTGCAGGTCAACGCGACGACGACTGGCGCACAGCAGCAAGCCTTCGACCGCTTTGTGCTGATTGACCAGCGGCACGCACAGCAGCGATTGCCACGGTGTCGCCACGGCCGGCAGAAAACTGGTTTCGTGCAGGCTGCCGCTCAGGTCGTCCAGGCACACCACACGGTTCTGACACAGGGCAAACTGCAGCAGCTGCTCACCGTTGTAGTCCGCCGGCAGGCTGGTGGCGGCGCGCGGTTGCAGCGCGCCGTCGAGGCATTCGGCGTTCATCCCCAGGCAAGTGTGGGTGGCGTCGAGCAGGTACAGCTGGGTCAGTTCGCAACCGCTCAGTTCGGCCAGCCCACGCACGAAGTCACCCAGCAGCGCAGCACCGTCCGCCGCGCGCGACAGGCTGGCGAACTGCGCCAGCAAGGCTTCGGCATAGACCAGTGGCTGCGGCACTTGAGTGAACATCACACCCACCTCAGGCGAACTCGCACGTCACGCTGGCGTTGCCGTCGAGCGTGGCATGCACACGCTTGAGGCTTTCACCGGTGGCCATCGCATCGAGCAAGCGGTCGGCCACCAGCGGCAGCACGTGCTGATCGAGCAAATGGTCGATCAGGCGCGCGCCGCTTTCGCTTTGCGTGCAGCGCTCGGACAGGTGATCGACGAGGTTCTGGCACCAGCTGAAATCCAGCTGACGGCGGTTGAGGCGCTCGCCGAGACGACCGAGTTTGATCTCGATCAGCTCGCGCAGCACCGGGCCGCCCACCGGGTAGTACGGCACCACTTTCATCCGCGCCAGCAGCGCCGGTTTGAAGTGTTTGCTCAGCACCGGGCGAATGGTCTCTTCGAGCAGCTCGGCGGTCGGGCGGGCGCCGTTTTCGCAGAGGTCGCTGATCTTGTCGCTACCGAGGTTCGAGGTCATCAGGATCAAGGTGTTGCGGAAGTCGATCTCGCGACCTTCGCCGTCGTTGGCCACGCCCTTGTCGAAGATTTGGTAGAACAGGTTGAGCACGTCCGGATCGGCCTTCTCGACTTCATCGAGCAGCACCACCGAGTACGGCTTCTGGCGCACAGCTTCGGTGAGCATGCCGCCCTCGCCGTAACCGACGTAGCCCGGTGGCGCACCGATCAGACGCGAGACGGTGTGCTTCTCCTGGAATTCGGACATGTTGATGGTGGTGATGAAACGGTCGCCGCCGTACAGCAGGTCAGCCAGGGCCAGCGCGGTTTCGGTCTTGCCGACGCCGCTCGGGCCGACCAGCAGGAACACGCCGACCGGTGCGTCAGGCTTGTTCAGGCCGGCGGCAGTGGCGCGCATCGAGCGATCCAGTGCGTGCACGGCTTGTTCCTGACCACGGATGCGCGTGCGCAGGTCGGTGGCGAAACTCGCGACCTTGGCGTTGTGTTCGCGGGCCAGTTGCGCCAGCGGCACGCCGGTCCAGGCGCTGATCACTTCGGCCACCAGACGCGGGCAGACTTCGAAGCTGACCAGACGCTCTTTGACCTGCGCAGCGGTCAGGGCGCTGTGGGTCTGGTGCAGTTCGGCTTCCAGCGCTTCGACGCTCTGGCCTTCCTCGACCTCGGCGGCGATGGTTTCGATCACCGTGCCTTCGGCGTCTTCTTCAACGCTGACGGTCGGCTCGACGGCGGCAGCTTCGCGAGCCTTGGCCAGTTGCTGGCGCAGTTCCAGCAGGCGCTCGGCCAACTGCTTCTGTTCGGTCCACAGGGTTTCCAGCGCGACCATTTCGCTTTCCGCCTCGTCGAGCCGCGCTTCCAGCGCATCCAACGCTTCGTGGTCGATCAGCAGACCAGCCTCGGCATCGCGACGCAGGGCCTGACGCTGACGGCCACCTTCGGCCAGTTCGCCACGCAGGCGTTCGAGGCTTTCCGGGGCGGCGGCGAGGCTGATGCGCACGCGGGCACACGCGGTGTCGAGCACGTCGACAGCTTTGTCCGGCAGTTGGCGACCGGCCAGATAGCGGGCGGACAACTCGGCAGCGGAGACCACCGCGTCATCCCGCAGGTAGATGCCGTGGCTCTTTTCGTAGACTTGCGCCAGACCACGGAGAATGGTCACCGCTTCGCTGACGGTCGGCTCATGCAACTGCACCGGTTGGAAACGCCGAGCCAGCGCCGGATCCTTCTCGAAATATTTCTTGTACTCGGCCCAAGTGGTAGCGGCGATGGTGCGCAGTTCGCCACGGGCCAGTGCCGGTTTCAGCAGGTTGGCCGCGTCGGAACCACCAGCATTGCCGCCCGCGCCGATCAGGGTGTGGGCTTCGTCGATGAACAGGATGATCGGTTTCGGCGAGGCTTTGACTTCGTCGATCACGCCTTTGAGGCGACGCTCGAACTCACCTTTGACGCTGGCGCCAGCCTGCAGCAGGCCCATGTCCAGCGACAGCAGCTCGACGCCCTTGAGCACCTGCGGCACTTCACCGGCAGCGATGCGCGAGGCCAGGCCTTCGACGATGGCGGTCTTACCCACGCCAGCCTCGCCGACCACGATCGGGTTGTTCTTGCGGCGACGGGCGAGGATGTCGACCATCTGTCGAATCGCGCCATCGCGGCACAGCACCGGGTCGAGTTTGCCGTCGCGGGCCTGTTGGGTCAGGTTGTGAGTGAAGCGCTGCAGCAGCGATTCGCCCTGCGCCGCCGGCTTGCCGTTAGCGGCCGGTTGCTCCTGTTGCGACAAGGCAAATTCCTTCAGGCGATCGATGTTCAACTTGGCGAGCAGCGGCTGGTAACGGCTGCCGGCGTAGCGCATCGGGTTGCGCAGCAGCGCGAGGATCAGCGCAGCGTCTTCGACCTGGGTCTGACCCAGTTCAAGGTTCGCCACCAGCAGTGCGTCTTGCAGCCATTGCACCAGTTCCGGGGCGAACACCGGGTTGCGCGAGGCGCTGTGTTCAACGCGAGATTGCAGTGCGGCGCTCAGTTCACCGGCATCGACATCCGCATCCTGCAAGGCGCGCGACAGCAAGCCGTTCGGACGCTCCAGCAGCCCCAGCAGCAGGTCTTCAACGAGGATCTTGCTGCCGCCACGGGCCACGCAACGTTCGGCCGAACGTTCCAGGTCACGACGGGTTTCGGCGTCCAGCGCCTGGATGAGTTGTTGCAGGTCTACGTTGATCATGGCTCACGTCCTTAATGAATTTTGCTGCCCAGGGTGACCACGCCGTCTGCTTTTTCGCAGCCCAGCCAACTGGTCCACCCCAGGCGACAGTCGTTCTTCTCACCAATGCGCAGTTCGCGGATTTCTTCCGGGCGCAGCACCAGGCGAATGTCGTAATCGAGCGGGTCACGCAAGGTGAACCGCACCAGCGCGCACAGCGGCTGGTAACCGAAACCGATCGGCAGGAATTCGTGGAATCGCTCCCAGTCGAGTTCGGTAATGTGAATGCGGAATTTGCCGCTGCGGTCGCGCACCCGCTCGCCCAGCACCAGGTCTTCACCGAGCAGGCTGTTGGCGCGACCGAGGCGGTTGCGCTGCTCGTCGAGGATCTCCACGCGGCGCTCGATGCACTGCTCGATGACCAGGTCTTCGTGCTTGAAGTAGTAACGCAGTACGGCTTCGATCAGCGCCGCCGAGTGCGCCCGCAAGCTGAGCAGACCAAGGTACGGCAGCAGGCGCTTCCAGTTCAGTTCCTTGGCCTTGCGGATCTCGTCGCCACCCAGACCGATCAGCGCAAACAGCTGCGACGAGAACGGGTCGATCGCGCCGCTCTGGAAGCTGGCGCGATAGCGGTACTTGCGCCAGATCGGCAGCATCAGTCGTTGCAGGCGATGGTGGAACAGGTCGAGGAAGTTGCGCGTCGGGTTGCCGTCCTCGCTGTCGCCCAGAGCCTGCTCGCCGTAGAACGCCGGCAGCGGCGAACCGGAGCCGACCAGCCCGATCAGGTTGAACCGCATGCGCGCGCGCATCTGCCCGTGCTCTTCGAAAAACTCCACGCGATCGACGTCGCTGCGCGGAAAGCCCAGGCTCGGGTTGGCCTGGAACTCCACCTGATCGTACAGATCGTCTTCGCTCAGGTACGGGTGCGCCTCGCGCAGCCGGTCGATCACCAGCAGCACGGCCTGAAACAGCGAGTACTCGCGTATTACCTTGGTCAGCCCGCTTAAAGCAGGGGCTGCAGGCCCATACGTGGTGTCCATTGGTACACCTCTCCCTGTGTGCTTTTTACCCGCAGCTCGTGGTACGAATTGAGACTGGCGTAAAGCGCGAAAAACTCGTTAAGAACCGAAGCGAAAACGAACAGGTCGCCTTCGCCGATATACCCTTCCGGGTCGATGGTCAGTTCGGTGCGCAGACCGCGCACCGGCAAGCCACGGTGCAGCCGATCCACATGGTGGTGCTTGATGTGCTTGAGGCCGCCGAGCAGGCGTTTGCTGACCTTCTCCGCGTGCTGGTCGTAGTAGCGCGGCAGGTCGTAGGTTTCGAGAATCACCTTCAACGCGTTGACGTCGGCCAGCGACAGATAGTTGAGCGACATGTTGCTGATCAGCTTCCACAGGAAGTCACGGTTCAGCGGCGGCGCAAAGCTCGACGTGGCCGGGGTGATGTTGCGGAAACTGAGGAACTCCGGGGTCTCTTCACAGGCCATGCAGATGTCGCCGAGCTTGAGCTTGCGCGGCAGGTTCTGGTTGGTGCAGATCAACTCGATCGACAGGGTTTCGTGGGCTTCGGTGTGGCGGATGCCGAAGCTCAGGTAGGTGTCGAGGCCGTCATGCAGCAACGACGAACGCTGGCGGATGCTGTAATGCGGACGGCTGTTGGGCACGTCGAAACTCGGGTCATGCTCGAAGGATTCGAACGGCACGTACTCCTGATAACCGAGGCCGCCGGGCTTCCAGCCGGTCACGGTTTCCACCGAGAACACACCGCAGTTTTCCAGATCGTATTCCGCCGGCAGCAGCAGGTATTCATCCTGTTTGCCATCGAGTCGGATCGGCAGCGCGTCGTGGGCGAACAGGTTGGCAATCG
Source organism: Pseudomonas sp. AM14(2022) (assembly GCF_036346455.1). NCBI lineage: Bacteria > Pseudomonadati > Pseudomonadota > Gammaproteobacteria > Pseudomonadales > Pseudomonadaceae > Pseudomonas > Pseudomonas sp. AM14(2022). The sequence goes on along the minus strand of NZ_JAOTNY010000001.1, from coordinate 340,936 downwards.
GCGTGCAGAACAGCTTCACGTTATCCAGGGTCGGCCGCATGCGCATGATCCCGCTCTTGCGGATATCAAAACGCAATTCCAGGCCGCGCATCTGCTTGAGGGTGTCTTCCGGCAGCGCCTTGAGGATGTCCAGACCGTTGACGTCGACGAACAGGAACTTGTCCTGGAAGGCGAAGTATTCCTGCAGGTAGCGATAGCCACGGAAGGTGTTCAGCGGATACGGGATCAACGCTTCTTCTTCGGCAAAGCCCACCGGCTTGACCCGGTCACCGGGAATCTTGAACGCCATCGGCTTGCCGGACACGCCATCGATCGGCTTGCCGGCGCCGTCGAGCGGGATCAGCTCAATGCCTTCCAGGTTGCGCAGCAGGCTCAGATACAGCATCTGGCTGATGTAGCGCTCGCCGGCAAAGTGCAGGCGCAGTTTGCTCAGTTCCAGCTCACCGAGGTGACCGTCGGCGCTCATTTCCAGACGCAGGCTGAGCAGCGAGCCGTCGCCCTTCACCGAGTAGTTCAGCGCGGCCAAGTCCAACGGCAGGACTTCCGTCGGGTAGCAGGTGCGGAAGCGGCAACGCACGTCTTCGATCGGTTTGCTTTCGATCGGCGTATCGCGCTCGACCACCAGCGCCGGCCCGGAACGCTTCAGTGGATCAAACTGCAAAATGCTGAACGCCGGCAGCGGGCGCATGTAGTTCGGCCACAGCAGCTGCATCAGCGAATGGCTGAGCTCCGGCAGCTCGTCATCGAGCTTCTGCCGCAGCCGCCCGGTGAGGAACGCAAAGCCTTCCAGCAACCGCTCCACATCCGGATCCCGCCCGGCCTGGCCCAGGAACGGCGCCAACGCGGGACTACGCTCGGCGAAACGGCGGCCCAACTGGCGCAGTGCGGTGAGTTCGCTTTGGTAGTAGTGGTTAAAGGACACGGGTTACCTGCCTGGTAGTGGAACTCATGGAATAACTGTCCTGCGGATTACGCTGGATGTCCGACCTGGTCATTGGATTGCACCTGCAGGCTGACTTGGCTGAATGCGACCTGCGATGTTTCGCAAAGCCCAACGCAACTCGATGACTTGAGTGGTGAGGATCGCCAGCAACGTGACGCAGCCTTGAGCTACGCCGTAAAACAGGGCTCTTAACGGGTTGTCGGGTAGCATCCAGAGCAGGATGAAGCCCACCATCAGAAAAAGGATGGCCAGCTTGGCGACCAGACCTGGAATCAGCGCAACGATCAGGTTGACGCCCAGAAAAATGTAAAACAGTGCGTAACTCGCAATACCGATGGCGACACCATGGGAGGTAAATCCGCCGTTAAAAAGCCTGTAAGCATGCACAACCGCGTCATTCAAAAATGCATAAGCCACGCATCCGAGGGCGTGGATTAATAAGCATAGGGTGAGACGAACGTAGCTGTTCATACTTCTATCAATTTTCCAGAATCTCGTAGGGTGTATTACTGATGAACATATTCAACCAATGGCTTTCCCATTGAGGCATCGCTATCTCGAACGTTCTCTTACTCTTATTAAAATATATCCATGCAATACCGACAGTTGACTCATTCTCTGACGTCCTCATATCCAACGACTGAGTGTCATACAATGGGGTACGATAAACTTCTTGCGGATTTTGCCTGTCAATAACTCTCAAATAGGCCATTCCACCGAGGGTAAGAATTTTCCCAACCCGCACGTTTTCCATAACGTATCGGCCGGATGGGCTGATTACCGTCGAACTAGCAGGATAATTCCGCATGACAGACACAACAAAAAATAGTGAAACAGAAAACACCACAAATAATACAGCCACACAGAAAGCTGCCTTCCTGTGCTTATTAAATATCAAATAATTCAGCCTAGCCATTATTTATCACCCTCACTTAATGACTCGACAACGTACGATGTATTGCTCACAAAATAATTCATCGCACGATCTTCCCAGCGGCGATCATGAAAAACAAACATCTTCTCAGTCGTTAGAAATTCTATATTGGGAACACTTACCCTTCCCTTGCTTTCTTTCACCTGCAGGACCAAGAGCCGGGTTGGATACAGAGGACTACGGTAAATATACTTAGGCGCATCTTGATCGATAATTCGCAGATAAGAAAGATCTTCCCCGAAAAAGAGAGACGGAAAGTGTACGCGCTCAACAATGTACTGCCTGGAGTCAGTCAATTCGATAACATCTGGACGCCGCACAGAAAGATTATCGACAAACAAATAAAACCATAGCGCCCCGATTATCAGGGTCGCTGACAAAATCAGACCTGCGGTTTTGAAACGCATTTATTCAACTACCTTGATTAAAACAGGCGGAGTTACGTCCTCATATAAAATATCGGAATACACGGTAAAATCTCCGCCTTTTCCGTGTGTCGCCCGGTACTCCACAAAGTCGCTGTTTTGGATCAAGTGATAACGTTTACCGTCTATATCCTTAAATAGAGCCTGTACGTCCTCCCCGCGCATTGCAGCGGTTCTGGCCATTTCTGCTTTACCCACCGCTGCGAGAAAATTGGCCCCATTGCTTGTTACTGGATCAGCTACACCATCATAATTCCAATAACCCAAAGGTTGACTGAAACGGTTACCTACATCGCTGAAGTCGTAACTATCATCAACGTAATACCCTAGACGAGTAACCAGAAAGCTGATTTTTCCTGAAGCAATAATAATTTCACCTTCGGCAATCACCCTCATATTGAAATTTGCAAGGGCACCCCTCAGCTCATCCAGCAGGAAAATATTAGCATTTGAGGTCTGAATCGGGATTGTATTGGTATACCCAAACTTCTCAGCGTCTCTTGCACTTGCAAATTTTTGCGGATAGGCACCGTCGACTTTACCCGCAAACTTCGTAGGAAAATCATTACGCATTCGAATCAGCGCATTCGGACTATTCCATTTCAGCTTCAGCTCTTTAAATACCTTATTGGCGCGCTCAAACTTTAACACCCAAGCCATTTTTACAATCGAACTTTCTACATAGGGGTCGAGCGGCTCTTTTTTATGATCCTTGGTGAGTTCATCCATCCCACCATCTGCGGTGGCCCATGGTTTACCTTTGAACCAATAGCGCATTAAACCGGCAGCAACAGGCCAGTTTATTTTGTCCATCGCCCCAGGGATGTCTGAGACTGAAAATCGACGTGCAGTTGCCGTCTGTCCAGTCTTATTACTCGCCGGCGACAGCGTCGCAGTTACTGTTGTATTTGCCATTTCAACATCCCTGTCATTGTTACTCGCCCGCCCTGCCACAGACGGCGGAGAGCCATTTTGTGCATTCTCAAGCGATCGCCACTTTAGTTTGCTGTTCAATGATCAGCTCAACAGGTTCGGCAATATCCGAATGGATCATCTTTGTCTTGCCATCGGCGCCTGTAATACCGGTCACGGTTTTTCCGGATGCTGTTTTCAACGTGTATTCGATTCCGGACAACGGTTTTCCGGTGTCCTGACAATTGATGACGAAGTGCTCATTGAATGGCCAACTGAGCTCCACCGGTAACGGCGGCACAAACGGCGCCGGCGAGTGCGAATTACCGATAATCACCGTCCCGGAACCTGCCGTGACTTTATTGCCGTGAGAACCAACCGAACCTACGGTGGCGGCAGGTTTGCCATTGATCAAAACCGTGGTCGCCAGATCGCCAACCAACGCACCACCACACGCCGAGGCATCGCCTTGGCGGGCGGCCGCGAGGCCGTCGAAGAACACGTCGCCGGAACCGGCGGCGATCGGGTTGGTACCGTGGCCAGGAAGTGGGCAAGCGGTGGGGTCGGATACGCGTGCTGCGGGTTTGCCAGACATCGGGGATCTCCTTAGGTGACCTTCACTTGACCGCTGCCATCCAGGCGCGCGGAAAAACTGACCTGACGCTTGAAACCCTCAACTTCCAAAAGGCCTTCGATGCTGAAGGCCAGCCGTAGCTGGTCGTGATCACGCGGCAGGGAAATGACACGCACATTGCTCAGGCGCGGCTCGTAGGCTTCGATGAAGTTTTCGATGGCCAGACGGGCCTGACTCAGGGAGTCGTGCAGGCTCAGACGCATGTCATTGAGATCGGGCAACCCGTAGTCGGCCAGCGTTTGCACGCTGCCGGCCCGGGTGCTGAGCATTTTGGCCAGATGAGCAGCCACTGACGCCATGGCACAAGCCTCGAGGCTGTTGCCCTTGCGTAGTTGCGCGTCGCCGTTGAGGCGCTCGAACAGGCTGCCGTATCCGTCCATGAGTCGCTCTTACTCTTTGTCCAGCTTGCCAACCAGCGACAGGGTGAAATCGGCACCCATGTACTTGAAGTGCGGACGCACGTTCAAGCTGACGCGGTACCAGCCCGGCTCGCCTTCAACGTCGCTGACGATCACTTGCGCAGCGCGCAGAGGACGACGGCCACGCACTTCGGCGCTCGGGTTTTCCTGGTCGGCGACGTACTGGCGGATCCACTTGTTCAGTTCCAGCTCGAGGTCGGTACGCTCTTTCCACGAACCGAGTTGCTCGCGCTGCAGCACTTTCAAGTAGTGAGCCAGGCGGTTGACGATCATCATGTACGGCAGTTGGGTGCCGAGCTTGTAGTTCAGCTCTGCCGCCTTGCCTTCTGCGCTGATGCCGAAGAACTTCGGCTTCTGCACCGAGCTGGCGGAGAAGAACGCCGCGTTGTCGGAGCCTTTGCGCATGGTCAGGGAGATGAAGCCTTCCTCGGCCAGTTCGTATTCACGACGGTCGGAAACCAGAACCTCGGTCGGGATCTTGGTTTCGATTTCGCCCATGCTTTCGAAGTGGTGCAACGGCAGATCTTCAACCGCGCCACCGCTCTGTGGACCGATGATGTTCGGGCACCAGCGGAATTTGGCGAAGCTGTCGGTCAGCTTGGTGCCGAACGCGAACGCGGTGTTGCCCCACAGGTAGTGCTCGTGGCTGTTGGCAACGGTTTCCTTGTACACGAACGATTTCACCGGGTTTTCTTCCGGATCGTACGGGTTACGCAGCAGGAAACGCGGCACGGTCAGGCCAACGTAGCGGGAGTCTTCCGAAGTACGGAAGCTCTGCCATTTGGCGAATTGCGGGCCTTCGAAGTGGTCTTTCAGATCTTTCAGATCCGGCAGGCCGGTGAAGCTTTCCAGACCGAAGAATTTCGGGCCGGCGGCGGCGATGAACGGCGCGTGAGACATGCAGGAAACGCTGGCCACGTACTGCATCAGTTTCACGTCCGGCGAGCTTGGGGACATGAAGTAGTTGGCGATGATCGCGCCCACCGGCTGACCACCGAACTGGCCGTATTCAGCGGTGTAGATGTGCTTGTACAGGCCCGACTGCATGACTTCCGGCGAATCTTCGAAATCGTCCAGCAGGTCTTCTTTGGAGACGTTGAGGATTTCGATCTTGATGTTTTCGCGGAAGTTGGTGCGGTCGACCAGCAACTGCAGGCCACGCCACGACGATTCCAGAGCCTGGAAGTCCGGATGGTGCAGGATCTCGTCCATCTGACGGCTGAGCTTGGCATCGATCTCGGCGATCATGCGGTCAACCATGGCCTTCTTGACCGGCTCACCGTTGTTCTGCGGCTTGAGCAGTTCTTCGATGAACGCCGACACGCCACGCTTGGCGATGTCGTAGGCTTCGTCGTCCGGGGTCAGACGGGTTTCGGCGATGATGCTGTCGAGAATGCTGTATTCGCCGCTTTCGGCGCTCTTCTCTTGTGCTGCGCTAGTGCTCATTGTGTTGGCTTCCTTGGCTGGAGTCTCAGGCGTCCGGGGCTGCGGCGTTCAGGCCCAGCTCACCGAGTACGCGACCGCGGGATTCGTCGTCGGCGAGCACGCCTTCGATCGCTTTACGGAACGCAGGTGCGTTACCCAGCGGGCCTTTGAGGGCCACCAGCGCATCGCGCAGTTCCATCAGTTTTTTCAGCTCAGGCACTTGCTCGACCAGGCTGGCCGGGTTGAAGTCCTTCATCGAATTGACGCGCAATTGCACAGCCAGCTCGTCGGCCTCGCCATCTTCCTGCAGACGGTTCGGCACGCTCAGCGTCAGACCCAGCTCTTGCTTGGCCAACACTTCGTCGAAGGTCATCTTGTCGATGCTGATCGGCTTGCGATCTTCGATTTTGCGATCGTCCTTGCGGTGGGTGTAGTCACCGATTGCCAGCAGCTTCAGCGGCAGTTCAATCTCTTCCTGAGCACCGCCGGTGGCGGGTTTGAAGGTGACGTTGATGCGTTCCTTGGGGGCTACCGAGCCTTCTTTGGCCATGGCTTTTCTCCTTGCGGTTGTGGCCCTGGGGCCTATTCGAGTACCACTTCGAGGTCGAGGTGGCACAGCCTGCGATAAATCTCTTCCTTGCGTTCACGCACTGCATGGTTCTGCGGCAACAGCTCGCAGCAACTGTGCAGCAGGTGCAGCACTTCCAATGCAAGATCGGGCTCCCAGGCGTGCAGGCCTGAGTCCTGTAATGTCTGATCGAGGGTTTCGAGCTGGTTCTTGGCCAGTTCGTACTTCTTGGCCATGAAGCACAGCCGGGCGAGGGCGAACTGCCAGAAGAACCGCTCGCGCCCGCCGTGAGCCGTTTGCAGCCCTTGCTTGAGCGTCTGCACGGCAGGCTTGAGGCCTTCCTTGCGCAGCAGCGGCAGCACGTCCTGCAGGGCCTTTTCCCAGGCGGGCTGGGTTTCGACGTCGTCGGTTTCGACCTTGCGCGGCGCGCTGGCGCTCTGCAGGTGCGGCATGACATTGCCGGCGATCCACGCCCGGGTGGACGGATCGGCAAACGGCGCGCCGTCATGGAAACGACATTCGATGATGCCGGGCAGGCGCTGAACCAAAAGCGCGAAGTGGATTTCCACTTCGCGCATTGCCATCTCGGCGTTGAGGTTCTGGAGACATTCCCAGACCATCCTCTGGCCATCGAACCAGAACGGCGCCTTCGCCAGGCTCGCCTCCAGTTCCACCAGCAGGTCGGCGTATTTGCCCTGATCGAAGCGATCCTGATACTGCTTGAGTTTGTCCACCGGCAGACCGCGCAGCACGGTGATCTGCTCGGCGTTGCGCTCAGGCACCGCGTCGATCGGCAGCCAGAGCAAAGTGCGATTCAGACGCAAGGCGCGCAGGTCGGTGGCTTTCTGTTTGAGCCACCAGGCACACAACGGACGCGCGCTTTCCTGCTGCGCGCGCAGGGCCTTGTAGGCGTCTTTTTCGTTGTCGATCGGTGCGCCGGGGGCCATTAGCTGGCTAGCGGCCTGCTTGACCTGCGCCACTGCTGCGCCCACCACACCAGGGGCCGGCTGATTGTCGGCGGCACGCTGGATCATGGTTTTCAGGCGACGCGAGAGCGGCAGCAACAGCGGTGCATCATCGCCCAGGTGCTCGGTGCATGCGGCATCGAGGCCGGCCAGATGCTCGGACAGTTGCCGGAACATTGGCAGCTGTTCCTTGATCGCAATGTTTTCGGTGAGCACCTGCTCCAGACGCGGCACCAGCCAGCCGATGGCGGCCGCACGGGTGCGCGGTTTGAGCGGGTGAACGTCGGCCCAGTGGTTTTCCGACAGATGGTGCAGCAGACCAAGGCCGGCCAGCAGCCCGGGGAAGGATTCACGCTGGTACAGCGACCAGGTCAGCCAGGCGCCGACACGCAAATCCTTGGATTGGGTACGCAGCAGATTTTCGCTGTTTTCACGGATTTTCAGCCAGTCGATCTGCCCGCTTTCGTGCATCGAAGAGGCTTTGGCCAGCTCGCTTTCCAGCGCCTCGAATTCGCTCGAAAAACGAACGTCTTCGCCCGCGAAATTCTCTTTGGAAACAGAGACTTTTGCGAGTTCGAGGTAATGGGCGGAAAGTTTGCTTGAGTAGGACATCCATGGCCTTTAATTAGGATTACAGTCATGCGCCTATTGGAGTTGCTGCGGCGCGGGACAGTATCGAAGAGCAGTGAAGCGACTCATCCAATTGAGATGTGCTCTTTCAAGTGGGCGCATCGTAATCACTATGATGGCCACTAGCAAGCATCTGGTTAAACAACAAGACGAAGTGTTCATTGGACCGTGTAGGAGATCGCCCTATATGTGGCAGGGGAATCCCTGATGGCGATTTATATTGTGAACATTTGCCCTGCGCCCTCAGAACCCTTGATCCAGAGCGGCCCGATCCCGCCTGCGCGAATCGCGTCGAACATCCGTCCTATTACACGGGGGCCAGCATGACAACTCTCGAAAAAAATAGAAGTAGGATTTTTCCGAGAACCCGCTGGAGTTACAAACAATTCAGCGGCGACAACGCTCAACAAAAAAAGTGCCATCAATTTGATGGCAATTCATTTTTCTGAAACTTTATTCATCTCGTGAATGCTGTACTTCAGTGCCAACTCAATAATTATCGAAGTGCGATCCAACAGACATTTCCGCCACTTACGCAACACTTCCACGCCGAAAATACTCTGACAAATGTCAGGGATAATTCTTACATCGTTTTATTTCCCACGCTGCCAGCTTGCCTTGGTAAATTCTTTTCGCCCGGCAATGTCAACCAGACCGGCTGACTGTTGAGCCATGGTCCGAAGCCTGCATCTCAATTCGGCTCCTGAACCTGGAGCCGCCAAGGAGCTTTACCTCATGGAATTGAAACCCCTGTTGTTCGCAGCACTGATGTGGCTTCCCGTCACTCACGCCTCTGCAGATACCCCGCCACTGGACGGTCATTACTATCTGACCGGCGCAATGGAAATGGGCGCCGAATTGCTGCTGCGCAAGGACGGCACGTTTGACGCGGGCGTGGCGTATGGCAGCGCAGATGGCTTTGCCAAGGGCACCTGGCAGGTGCAGAACAACACCGTAACGCTGAAGAGCGAAACCAAACCGGCGTCGAACAGCGATTTGTCCGGCCTGTTCCAGGATCTGCAACTGGCGATCGAACCGAATTGCCTGGCCGTGGATTTCGGCAACGGCAAGGCCTGCTTCCGGCGTCAATAAGCCATTTGCAGCCACAAAAAATGGGCACCCGACCGCAATCGGTGTGCCCATTTTTTATTGCGGTACTCCCCGTCATTCAGGGAGTTCGCCGCAATTTAAGGATTGACGCTGTCTTTCAACGACTTGCCTGGCTTGAATGCCACGGTGTTGCTGGCCTTGATCTTCACCGGCTCACCGGTTTGCGGGTTCTTGCCGGTGCGGGCGCCGCGGTGACGTTGCAGGAAGGTGCCGAAGCCCACCAGCGTGACGCTGTCCTTGCGGTGCAGAGCGCCGGTGATTTCTTCGAGGACGGCGTTGAGAACGCGGTTGGCCTGTTCTTTGGTCAGATCCGCTTTTTCAGCGATTGCAGCGGCGAGTTCTGGTTTACGCATTAGTGAAGCCCCTTTGACGGTTTTTTGTTGTTATGTCCGTGCTGTTCTCGTTGGAACAGCGCCCAAGGCGCCGCAGGCTCTACTCTGCGGCAGACGGGAGTGAGAATGGCACGCGGATACCGGCGGCGCCAGTCTCCCCGCGACCTTTGTGGGGGCAAAAGCGGGGTGATTCCGACAGAACGACCGGTATTTACGCCAGCAGGGGCGGAAGCTGTTTGTTCAGAGCAAGTTTTTCCATCACCGCCGCACCGGTCAGTGCATAGCCGAGCAACTGACCATCGGCACTGTGGCACAGGGCCTTGATGTCGGCGCCCTGCCCTTCGACGGTCCAGACGCCTTCGCTGCCCCGTGGCGGTGGCGAAACGACCAACGGGCACACCGGAGTTTTCACCGTGATCGGCATCGGGCCGTAACTCACGGCCGTCGGATTGCCCGCCAGGGTTTGTGCCAGCGCACGCGCACAGCTCATGAGGGGCATCACGTACAACAAATTCAGCCCATCGACCTCGGCACAGTCGCCCAGGGCGTAAATATTGGCGTGGGACGTCTTCAGATACCGGTCGACTACGACACCGCTATTGACCTGCACCCCGGCCGCCGCGGCCAGATCGATGCGCGGGCGCAGGCCGATGGCCGATACCACCACATCGCAGGCAATCACCTGCCCGTCGGACAGATGCGCTTCCAGCCCGTCCGCGACTTTTTGCAGGCGAGTCAGCACCGGGCCGAGGTGGAAACGCGCGCCGAGGCTTTCCAGCCCGGCCTGCACGGCTGCTGCAGCGGCCGGGTGCAGCAGCATCGGCATCACTTGCTCGCACGGCGCCACCAGTTGCACCTCGTAGCCGCCGAGGATCAGGTCGTTGGCGAATTCACAGCCGATCAGCCCGGCGCCTAGCAGCAATACGCGGCGCTTGCCCGCAGCGGCTGCACGAAAGCGCGCGTAATCTTCGAGATCGTTGATCGGGAACACCAGATCAGCACCGTCACCTTCGATCGGCACTCGCACGGTTTCCGCACCCCAGGCGAGGATCAGGTCGCGGTAGTACACCGCTTCCTCGCCGATCCACAGGCGCTTGTGGCCGGCGTCGATGCCGCTGATGCGCGTGTGGGTGCGCACTTCGGCCTTCAACTGCTCGGCCATGGCGCCGGGTTCGGCCATGCTCAGGCCATCGGCGTCCTTGTTCTTGCCGAAACCGGTGGAGAGCATCGGCTTGGAGTAAGAGCGCCCGTCATCGGCGGTAATCAGCAGCAGCGGGGTTTCGCCATCGAGTTTGCGAAACTCCCGGGCCAGGTTGTAACCCGCAAGCCCGGTGCCGACGATTACGACAGGTGCGTTCATGCCTTACTCCTTGTTTTTTCTCAGTTGATTTCGATCATTTCGAAGTCCGACTTGCCCACGCCGCAGTCCGGGCACAGCCAGTCTTCCGGCACGTCCTGCCACAGGGTGCCCGGCGCGATGCCGTCATCCGGCCAACCGTCAGCTTCGTTGTAGATCAGGCCGCAGACGATGCATTGCCACTTTTTCATTCAGGTACTTCCTCAGGATTCAGGCTTTTGTCGGCGCGGATGGTCGATGGTGGTTGCGCTGCCATCCGGCTCAGGGCGTTTTGTACTGAGGGTGCCGGGCAGATGCAAGCCTGTTCGGCGCAACGGCGCCCCGGATCCATCAAATTCGCAGCACGCCATGTTAAGCTCGCCGCCTCATTTGCGGCCAATAATGACTCATTGTGCAACATTCAAACGCCTGCCCGGCCCCGCTCTGGCTGACTCAAAGCCGACTGACGCCCCTTCCCGATTCGTTGACCCTGAACTGGTTGTTCGACGAAGGCTCGCTGACCCGCCGCCTGACGCGGCTGTCGAATGACGGCTTCAGCGTCACACCGTTGTTCGAAGGCTGGGACACTTTGCGCAGCGACGAATGCGCGGCGCTGGATTTGGCCGAAGGCAGCGAAGGCTGGGTGCGCGAGGTGTATCTGCGCGGTCACGGCGAGGCCTGGGTGTTCGCCCGTAGCGTGGCGTCACGCGCCGCCCTGCAAGGCGACGGCCTGCACATGGACGAACTGGGCAGCCGCTCGCTGGGCGAACTGCTGTTTTGCGACCACGCCTTCCAGCGCCGCGCCATCGAGGTCTGTCACTACCCGCAAGACTGGCTGCCGCCAGCCTGCCGCGCCCCGGAGCTGTGGGGCCGGCGCTCGCGCTTTGACCGTGGCGCCTTGAGCGTACTGGTGGCGGAGATTTTCCTGCCGCCCCTGTGGAGCGCCACCCGCGCCCATCCGGAGAACTGCTGATGTACCAGAGCCTGCTCAAGTCCCTGAACCGCTTGAACCCGCGCGCCTGGGATTTCATTCAGCTGACGCGCATGGACAAGCCGATCGGCATCTACCTGCTGCTGTGGCCGACCCTGTGGGCGCTATGGATTGCCGGTAAGGGCTCGCCGTCGCTGGCCAACATGGTGATTTTCGTCCTCGGCGTGGTGCTGACCCGTGCCGGTGGCTGTGTGATCAACGACTGGGCCGATCGCAAGGTCGACGGCCACGTCAAACGCACCGCGCAACGACCGCTGGCCAGCGGCAAGATCAGTTCGAAAGAGGCGCTGGTGTTCTTCGCGCTGCTGATGGGTGTGAGTTTTCTGCTGGTGCTGTGCACCAATGCGCCGACCATCTGGCTGTCGCTGGGCGGTCTGGCACTGGCGTTCACCTACCCGTTCATGAAGCGCTACACCTATTACCCGCAAGTGGTACTGGGCGCGGCGTTCTCATGGGGCATGCCAATGGCGTTCACCGCTGAAACCGGTGAGTTGCCGGCGGCGGCATGGCTGCTGTGGATCGCCAATCTGCTGTGGACGGTGGGTTACGACACCTATTACGCGATGACCGATCGTGACGACGACCTGAAGATCGGCGTGAAATCCACGGCGATTCTGTTTGGCGAGGCGGATCGGGTGATCATCCTGACGTTGCAGGCGCTGTCATTGGGCTGCCTGTTGCTGGCCGGGTCGAAGTTCGAGCTGGGCGTGTGGTTCCATCTCGGCCTGCTGGTGGCCGCTGGATGCTACGCGTGGGAATTCTGGTACACCCGTGATCGCGACCGCATGCGTTGCTTCAAGGCGTTTTTGCACAACCACTGGGCCGGGTTGGCGATTTTTGTCGGGATCGTGCTGGATTACGCATTGCGCTAAACACAAACCTGTAGGAGTGAGCCTGCTCGCGATGACGGTGTATCAGCCACATTGCTGTTAACTGATACACCGTCATCGCGAGCAGGCTCACTCCTACAGGGGATTTGCGTTTACTTGTGCTCGTGCACCACGTGCCACGCGTCCATCTTGCCGTCGCCCATCATGTCACCCGGTTTGGCGTCCATCTTGAAGGTATACAGCGGCTTGCCGTCGTAGGCGTACTGCATCTTGCCGTCATCGCGTTTGATCACCGTCCACTTGCCTTCCGCCTTCGCACCTGCTGGCGCCATCATCGGCGGCCAGTTTTCGGCGCACTTGTCATTGCACACCGACTTGCCGCCAGCGTCTTTGTCGAACGTATAAACGGTCATGCCTTTGTGGTCGACCATCATGCCGTCCTTCATCATGGCGGGCTCGGCCGCCATGGCTAATCCAGGCAATGCCAATGCAGCAGCCATCAGCAGAGCTTTGAAAGAAGCAGTCATTTGAGTCATGGAAACCTTCTTTTGTGGTTGTCAGGATTCGGACTTAGAGCTTAGTCCAGGATGACGCCAAGCGCCGGGCGACTAAAATACTGTCACACGACTGCAATAATTCCGTTATCTAATGCGGCGCAAGACAGTTAAATGACAAGAGGATTAAGGCATGGTTGGCAGGAGCATTCTGATCGTCGACGACGAAGCGCCCATTCGCGAAATGATCGCCGTTGCGTTGGAAATGGCCGGCTATGATTGCCTCGAGGCGGAGAACTCGCAGCAGGCACACGCCATCATTGTTGACCGTAAACCGGACCTGATCCTGCTCGACTGGATGCTGCCTGGCACCTCCGGCATCGAACTGGCCCGCCGTCTCAAGCGCGACGAGCTGACCGGGGACATCCCGATCATCATGCTCACCGCCAAGGGCGAAGAGGACAACAAGATCCAGGGTCTTGAAGTCGGCGCCGACGACTACATCACCAAACCGTTTTCTCCACGCGAACTGGTCGCCCGCCTCAAGGCTGTGCTGCGCCGCGCCGGCCCGACCGATGGCGAAGCGCCAATCGAAGTCGGCGGCCTGCTGCTCGACCCGATCAGCCATCGCGTGACCATCGACGGCCGTCCGGCCGAGATGGGCCCGACCGAATACCGTCTGCTGCAATTCTTCATGACCCACCAGGAACGCGCCTACACGCGCGGGCAGTTGCTGGATCAGGTCTGGGGCGGCAACGTCTATGTTGAAGAGCGCACCGTCGACGTGCACATCCGCCGCCTGCGCAAGGCCCTCGGCGACGCCTACGAAAATCTGGTACAAACCGTGCGCGGCACCGGCTACCGGTTTTCCACCAAGGCCTGATCCGACCGCCAGACTCGCTGACAAGGACCGTATTTTCCGTGAATCAAAACTGGCATGGCACCCTGATTCGCCACATGCTGTTGCTGGTCACAGCGTGTCTGGTGATTGGCCTGATCACCGGCTACTACGGCTGGAGCCTCGCTGCCGGCCTGGGTATTTACCTGGCCTGGACGCTCAAGCAACTGTTGCGTCTGCACGAATGGCTGCGCCTGCACCAACCCGATGAAGCACCGCCCGACGGCTATGGCCTGTGGGGCGAGGTGTTCGACAGCATCTACCACCTGCAACGCCGCGACCAACGGGTGCGCGGGCGCCTGCAAGCGGTGATCGACCGGGTGCAGGAGTCCACCGCCGCGCTCAAAGACGCGGTGATCATGCTCGACAGCGACGGCAACCTGGAATGGTGGAACCGCGCTGCCGAAACCCTGCTCGGCCTCAAGACCCCGCAGGACAGTGGCCAACCGGTGACCAACCTGGTACGGCATCCGCGCTTCAAGGAATACTTCGAGAAGGACAGCTATGCCGAACCGCTGGAAATCCCCTCGCCGACCAATGATCGGGTGCGCATCCAGCTGTACCTCACGCGCTACGGCAACAACGAACACTTGATGCTGGTGCGCGATGTCACGCGTATCCATCAGCTGGAACAGATGCGCAAAGATTTCATCGCCAACGTCTCCCACGAACTGCGCACACCGCTGACGGTGATCTGCGGCTACCTGGAAACCCTGCTCGACAACGTCGAGGAAGTGAACCCGCGCTGGAGCCGCGCGCTGCAGCAGATGCAGCAACAGGGCGGGCGCATGCAGACGCTGCTCAACGACCTGCTGCTGCTGGCGAAACTGGAAGCCACCGATTACCCGTCGGACAACCAGCCAGTGCAGATCGACGCCCTGCTGCAGTCAATCAAGAGCGACGCCCAGCAGTTGTCCGGGCAGAAGAACCAGAAAATCACTCTCGAAGCCGATGCGCGCATCCTGCTCAAGGGCAGCGAGGCGGAACTGCGCAGCGCCTTCTCCAACCTGGTGTTCAACGCGGTGAAGTACACCCCGGCCGAGGGCAACATCCGCATTCGCTGGTGGGGCGACGAGCAAGGCGCGCACCTGAGCGTGCAGGATTCCGGGATCGGCATCGACAGCAAACACCTGCCGCGCCTGACCGAACGCTTCTACCGCGTCGACTCCAGCCGCAACTCCAACACCGGCGGCACCGGGCTGGGCCTGGCGATCGTCAAACACGTGTTGCTGCGCCACCGCGCGCGGATGGAAATCAGCAGCGTGCCGGGTCATGGCAGCACGTTCACCTGCCATTTCGCCCCGGCCCAGGTGGCCCAGGCTCGGGCCATCAGCGCCGCCGAGTGATACCGGCCAGCACGCGCCACTAGGCAATCGCCATGTCAGCCGCTACATTGGCTGACTTGCGTCTGCCTTTCAGGCGCGATTTCTTCTCTCTTACGAATCACACGGAACCTGCAAAACTCCATCATGGACCCTTCCCCTGGCTTGTCCCTCGCTACGATTTTCGCCGATTTCGGCATGATTCTTTTCGCTCTGATCCTGGTTTTGCTCAACGGCTTCTTCGTTGCGGCGGAATTCGCCATGGTCAAACTGCGCTCGACCCGGGTCGAGGCCATCGCCGACAAGAACGGCTGGCGCGGGCACATCCTGCGCACCGTACACAGTCAGCTCGATGCGTACCTCTCGGCGTGTCAGCTCGGTATCACCCTCGCCTCCCTCGGCCTCGGCTGGGTCGGTGAGCCGGCATTCGCGCACCTTCTCGAACCGCTGCTGAGCGCGGTCGGCGTGCAGTCGCCGGAAGTGGTCAAAGGCATTTCGTTCTTTACCGCGTTCTTCATCATTTCCTACCTGCACATCGTGGTCGGTGAGCTGGCGCCCAAGTCGTGGGCGATCCGCAAACCCGAGCTGCTGTCGCTGTGGACGGCGGTGCCGCTGTACCTGTTCTACTGGGCGATGTACCCGGCGATCTACCTGCTCAATGCCAGCGCCAACGCAATTCTGCGGATCGCCGGCCAGGGCGAACCCGGCCCGCACCACGAACACCATTACAGCCGCGAAGAACTGAAACTGATCCTGCACTCCAGCCGTGGTCAGGACCCGAGCGACCAAGGCATGCGCGTGCTGGCATCGGCGGTGGAAATGGGCGAACTGGAAGTGGTCGACTGGGCCAACTCCCGCGAAGACCTGATCACCCTGGAATTCAACGCGCCGCTGAAAGAAATCCTCGCGATGTTCCGTCGCCACAAGTTCAGCCGGTATCCGGTGTACGACAGCGAACGTCAGGAGTTCGTCGGCCTGCTGCACATCAAGGACCTGCTGCTGGAGCTGGCGGCGCTGGACCACATTCCGGAGTCGTTCAACCTGGCTGAACTGACCCGTCCACTGGAGCGCGTGTCGCGGCACATGCCGCTGTCGCAGCTGCTGGAGCAGTTCCGCAAGGGCGGCTCGCACTTCGCCGTGGTGGAAGAAGCCGACGGCAACATAATCGGCTACCTGACCATGGAAGACGTGCTGGAAGTGCTGGTCGGCGACATCCAGGACGAACACCGCAAGGCCGAGCGCGGGATCCTCGCGTATCAGCCGGGCAAGCTGCTGGTGCGTGGTGACACGCCGCTGTTCAAGGTCGAACGCCTGCTCGGTATCGACCTGGATCACATCGAAGCCGAAACCCTCGCCGGGCTGGTTTACGAGACCCTGAAACGAGTGCCGGAAGAGGAAGAAGTGCTGGAAGTCGAAGGCCTGCGGATCATCATCAAGAAGATGAAAGGGCCGAAGATTGTGCTGGCGAAGGTGTTGATGCTGGATTGATGGGCTGATCGGGCACCGCGCCGATTCCTTCGCGAGCAGGCTCGCTCCCACAGTTGAAATGCATTCCAGGGTGGGAGCGAGCCTGCTCGCGAAGGGGCCAACAGATACAACACATCACTGTTTGCCCAACGCAAAGTTGGGCAACGCCCCCAGTGGCTGGTTGAACTGATACGGAATCGACACCAGCCCCTGCCCGGTATTGCGCTGCACCACAAAGTGCAGGTGCGGGCCGCTGCTGTTGCCGGTATTGCCGGACAGCGCCAGCGGGCTGCCAACCGTCACCCGCTGCCCCTCGCGTACGCTCACCGAGCCCTGCTTGAGATGCAGGTACACACCCATCGTGCCGTCGTCGTGCAGCACCCGGACGAAATTGCCGGAGGCATCATTGCCGCGCCCGCTCTGTGAATTTTCGGTTTTCACCACCACCCCGGCCCGTGCGGCAATGATCGGCGTGCCGACCGGCATGGCGATGTCCATCGCATACCGGTTCTTCGGCCCGTAGTGGCTGTACTGGCCGTTGGCGCCCTGACTGAGACGGAACGGCCCGCCCCGCCACGGCAACGGATAGCGATAGCTCTGCGCAGCGCCTGCGGGGTCACCCAGCGAATACTGGAATTGCGGCGAATACACCAGCGGCTGACCACGGCTGATCGCCGTCAGCAACGCCAACCGGGTATTGCTGCGCGCCGGCAGCACCCGGCGAATCGTCTGCGCCGGAGCGCCACGCACATTGCTCAGGCCGGTAAACGCCAGTGCAATCTCGACCGGCGCATACAGATCGTTGCGCACGAACACCACGTCGCTGCCCTTCTGTTTCTTGATGTCGAGGTACACCTGACGTTCGAGGTGCTCGACCATGCGGTCCTGAAACACGAACACCTGCGAGCCTTTGCTCGGCCGGTCGCTGTACGAGACCACGCCGTTGGCATCGGTGGATTTGTAGATGGTCATGGCCACAGTCGAGGTGGAGGCCAGGAAAAGACCACAGAAAAACAGCAGGCGCGCGAGCATGGGCAAAGAGTCTGTCGAAGGAAGGCCTGGAAAAGAGCCTAGCAGCTGAGACAGACCAGGCTAGTCGACAGATGTTTCAAATTGGCAGGTGCGGGAGATGGGTGGTGCTTTTGATGGCCCCTTCGCGAGCAGGCTCGCTCCCACATTTGAAATGCATTTCAAGGTGGGAGCGAGCCTGCTCGCGAAGACGGACTGTCACGCGATAGAGGTTACGCGCCCGGAACGAAGTGCTTCTGCGCCGTGCCGCGGGCGATCAGGCGTGAGATGTAATCGAGCTTCTGCGCATCCTGGTCGACGAAACGGAAAGTCAGTTGCAGCCAGTCGCTGTCGGCTTTCTGCTCGTGGGCAACGATGGCGTGCAGGTAGCCGTTGAGGCGGGCGATTTCGGCGTTGTCGCCCTGCTCCAGATCGAGCACGGCGCTGTCGAGGATCTGCGGCAGGGTATCGGTGCGTTTCACCACCAACAGCGCTTCCTTGATGCTCAGGGCCTTGATCACGCACTGCTGGGTGCCGCTTGGCAGGCGCAACTGGCCTTGGCCACGGCCACCGGCCGGCGCTTTCGAGGCAGCCGGTGCCTGCACCGGCGGGCTGTTGAGCAAACCACGCGACGGCGCAGCAGCAGGCGCCGGAGCAGCAGCGGCTGGCTTGGCAAACGGATTGACCGCAGCAGCGGCCGCCGGCGCAGTACCGACCACGGCAGGCTTGCCGCCAGTCAATGCGCTCAGGGAATCGTTGCCGAATGCCGAGTTCATCTTGGTCGGCGCGCTGTTCATCAGGGTGTCGAGCTTGCCAACCTTGTTCAGCGCCTGCTTGACCTTGGTCAGCAGTTGTTCGTTGGTGAACGGCTTGCTGACGTAGCCGGAAACCCCGGCCTGGATCGCCTGGACGACGTTTTCCTTGTCGCCACGGCTGGTGACCATGACAAACGGCATGGTCTTGAGATTGTCTTGCTCGCGGCACCAGGTCAGCAGCTCGAGGCCGGACATTTCCGGCATTTCCCAGTCGCACAGCACCAGGTCGAACGCTTCCCTGGCCAGCATGGCCTGAGCCTTTTTGCCGTTGACGGCATCCTCGGTGCGGATCCCCGGGAAGTAATTACGCAGGCACTTTTTCACCAGGTCGCGAATGAACGAAGCGTCGTCCACGACCAACACACTGATCTTGCTCATCCAACACCCCTATAAAAATCCCGGCAAGCATACCGCTTTGCTGATGGCATATTGCCAACAATCTTCAGTCACGCCGGGACTTTTCGTTCGCGGGTGCTGCTTTTTAATTCGATTCGCTGTTCAAGCGCCATAAACAAAAACGCCCGGCCAAAGGGCCGGGCGCTTTTCTCAGGCAATCTTACTTATCGTCAGCATCGCCCGGAACATTAGCGGTTTCGCCGCTTGTGCCTTGAACTTCTTCTTTCATGCGTTTGAGGCCCAGGTGGCGTACGTCGGTGCCGCGTACCAGGTAGATCACCAGTTCCGAGATGTTGCGCGCGTGGTCGCCGATACGCTCCAGCGAACGCAACACCCAGATAATGCTCAGAACCCGCGAGATAGAGCGCGGGTCTTCCATCATGTAGGTCGCCAGCTCGCGCAGGGCGGTCTTGTATTCGCGGTCGATGACCTTGTCGTATTGCGCCACCGACAGGGCCAGATCGGCGTCGAAGCGGGCAAACGCGTCCAGCGCATCGCGAACCATGTTGCGCACTTGGTCGCCAATATGCCGCACTTCAACGTAACCACGCGGCGCTTCGCCTTCTTCGCACAGCTGAATGGCACGGCGGGCGATCTTGGTCGCTTCGTCGCCGATGCGCTCCAGATCGATCACTGACTTGGAAATGCTGATGATCAAACGCAAGTCGGATGCCGCCGGCTGACGACGGGCGAGAATGCGCAGGCATTCTTCGTCAATGTTGCGTTCCATCTGGTTGATCTGGTCGTCAATCTCGCGCACCTGCTGAGCCAGACCCGAGTCGGCCTCGATCAGCGCGGTAACCGCGTCGTTGACCTGCTTCTCGACCAGCCCGCCCATGGCCAGGAGGTGGCTGCGCACTTCCTCAAGCTCGGCGTTGAACTGCGCGGAGATGTGGTGGGTAAGGCCTTCTTTACTAATCATGGTGGCGTCCTTGGAGCGTCCGGTAAGGTGCGGTGGGCCGCAGCGTCAATTCTGTGAATAACCGCAACTGTCAGCCATAACGACCGGTGATGTAGTCTTCGGTCTGTTTCTTCGCCGGATTGGTGAACAGGGTGTCGGTGTCGCCGAACTCCACCAGTTTGCCCATGTACATGAACGCCGTGTAGTCGGAAACCCGCGCGGCCTGCTGCATATTGTGGGTGACGATGACGATGGTGAACTTGGACTTCAGCTCGTAGATCAGTTCTTCGACTTTCAGGGTCGAGATCGGATCGAGGGCCGAGCACGGTTCGTCGAGCAGCAACACTTCCGGCTCAACGGCGATCGTGCGCGCGATCACCAGACGCTGCTGCTGACCACCGGACAGGCCGAGTGCCGAGTCATGCAGACGGTCTTTGACCTCATCCCACAGGGCCGCGCCTTTCAACGCCCACTCGACCGCTTCGTCGAGAATGCGCTTCTTGTTGATGCCCTGAATGCGCAGACCGTAGACCACGTTTTCGTAGATGGTCTTGGGGAACGGGTTGGGCTTCTGGAACACCATGCCGACGCGGCGACGCAGTTCGGCGACGTCTTCACCCTTGCGGTAGATGTTGTTGCCGTACAGGTTGATCGCGCCTTCGACACGGCAGCCGTCAACCAGGTCGTTCATACGATTGAAGGTGCGCAGCAGCGTGGACTTGCCGCAGCCGGACGGGCCGATGAACGCGGTCACGCGCTGTTTCGGGATGTTCATGCTGACGTCGAACAGCGCCTGCTTCTCGCCGTAGAACAGGCTCAGGCCCGGGACTTCGATGGCCACGGTTTCCTGCTCAAGGCTCAGGCTCTGCTTGTCGCGACCCAGGGCCGACATGTTAATGCCGTGGGTATGTGTTTCGTGCTGCATGGGAGGCTCCCTGTGCTAACAAATTCGGTTCGGTTAGCCGCTTGGTGCGGCTGTACTCAATCTAGGGTGGGAGCGGGCTTGCTCGCGAAGAGGGCGGCACATTCAACATCAATGTCGCCTGACCCACCGCCTTCGCGAGCAAGCCCGCTCCCACAGGAATATCAACTGTCCAAAGCTTTGTATTTTTCGCGCAGGTGATTACGAATCCACACCGCCGACAGGTTCAACGTAGCGATCACCAGCACCAGCAGCAGCGCCGTGGCGTACACCAGCGGTCGTGCCGCTTCGACGTTCGGGCTCTGGAAGCCGACGTCATAAATGTGGAAGCCCAGGTGCATGATCTTCTGGTCCAGGTGCAGGTACGGGTAGTTGCCGTCCACCGGCAGCGACGGCGCCAGCTTCACCACACCCACCAGCATCAGCGGCGCCACTTCACCGGCGGCGCGGGCCACGGCGAGGATCATGCCGGTCATCATTGCCGGGCTGGCCATTGGCAGGACGATCTTCCACAGCGTTTCCGCCTTGGTCGCGCCCAGCGCCAGCGAGCCTTCACGGACGGTGCGCGGGATACGCGCCAGACCTTCCTCGGTCGCCACGATCACCACCGGTACCGCCAGCAGCGCCAGGGTCAGCGAGGCCCAGAGCAGACCCGGAGTACCGAACGTCGGCGCCGGCAGTGCTTCGGGGAAGAACAAACGGTCGACCGAACCACCCAGCACGTAGACGAAGAAGCCCAGACCGAATACGCCGTAGACGATCGCCGGAACGCCGGCGAGGTTGTTCACGGCGATGCGGATGATCCGGGTCAGGGCGTTCTGCTTGGCGTATTCACGCAGGTAGACCGCCGCCAGCACGCCGAACGGGGTGACGATCATCGCCATGATCAAAGTCATCATCACCGTGCCGAAAATCGCCGGGAAGATCCCGCCTTCGGTGTTCGCTTCACGCGGATCGTCGGAAAGGAATTCCCAGACCTTGCTGAAGTAGAAACCGATCTTGGTCATCGTGCCCATGGCATTCGGCTGATAGGCGTGAACCACTTTACCCAGACTGATTTCGATCTCTTTGCCGTTGGCATCGCGGGCAGTCAGCGCGTCGCGGTTGAACTGCGCATGCAGATCGCTCAGACGCGCTTCGATGTCCTGATAACGCGCGTTCAGCTCGGCACGCTCGGCGTCCATGTCCGCTTGCGCGGTGGCGTCGAGCTTGCCGTCGAGTTCCAGTTTGCGCCCGTGCAGACGGATGCGTTCCAGCCCTGCGTTGATCGCACCGATGTCGGTCTTTTCCAGCGATTTGAGTTGGGCAGCAAGGCCGTTCACACGGTTGATCCGCGCTTGCAGCTCAGGCCAGGCCGCTTCGCCTTCGGCGATCACCTTGCCGTCCTGTTTGACGTTGACCAGGTAGCCGTAGAAGTTGCCCCACTCGCGACGCTCGATCGCCATCAGTTCCGGCGGCGTGGTCTGCTTGGTCAGCCACTCGCCGACCACCCAGGTGAAGTCGTTGCCGTTCAGGTCACGGTTGCCGACCTTGATCAGCTCGCGGGTCATGAATTCCGGGCCCTGATCAGGCACCGGCAGGCCGGCACTTTTCAGGCGGGCGCGCGGCACTTCTTCTTTCTGTACCACTTCGCCGATGACCAGGTGATTGGCCTGGCCCGGTACGTCGTAGCTGGCGTGGATCAGGTCCGCCGGCCAGAAGTGACCCAGACCGCGCACGGCAATCACCGCCAGCAGGCCAATGGTCATGATGACCGCGATGGACACCGCGCCACCGCTGATCCAGACGCCCGGGGCGCCGCTCTTGAACCATCCATTCAGGGAGTTCTGTTTCACAGACTTCTACCTTTCTTAAAGCGACGAGTATTTCTTGCGCAGACGCTGACGAATCAGTTCTGCCAGGGTGTTCATGACGAAGGTGAACAACAGCAGCACCAGCGCCGAGAGGAACAGCACGCGGTAGTGGCTGCCGCCGACTTCCGACTCGGGCATTTCCACCGCGACGTTGGCGGCCAGGGTGCGCAGGCCTTCGAACAGGTTCATTTCCATGACCGGGGTGTTGCCCGTGGCCATCAGCACGATCATGGTTTCGCCGACCGCACGGCCCATGCCGATCATCAGTGCGGAGAAGATGCCCGGGCTGGCGGTGAGGATCACCACGCGGGTCATGGTCTGCCACGGCGTGGCACCGAGCGCCAGGGAACCGAGGGTCAGGCCACGCGGCACACTGAACACGGCATCTTCGGCAATCGAGTAGATGTTCGGGATCACCGCAAAACCCATCGCCAGACCGACTACCAGAGCGTTGCGCTGGTCGTAGGTGATGCCCAGGTCGTGGGAGATCCACATGCGCATGTCACCGCCGAAGAACCAGTTCTCCATGTACGGACTCATGTATAGCGACAGCCAACCGACAAACAGGATCACCGGAATCAGCAGCGCACTTTCCCAGCCGTCCGGGACTTTCAGGCGGATCGACTCAGGCAGACGACTGAAGGTGAAGCCGGCGACCAGAATGCCGATCGGCAACAGCATTAGCAGGCTGAAGATGCCCGGCAGATGCCCTTCTACATACGGCGCGAGAAACAGACCGGCGAAGAACCCGAGGATCACCGTCGGCATCGCCTCCATCAGCTCGATCACCGGTTTGACCTTGCGGCGCATGCCCGGGGCCATGAAGTACGCGGTGTAGATCGCGGCGGCAACCGCCAGCGGCGCGGCCAGCAGCATGGCGTAGAACGCCGCCTTCAGGGTGCCGAAGGTCAGTGGCGACAGGCTCAGTTTCGGTTCGAAATCGGTGTTGGCGGCGGTCGATTGCCAGACGTACTTAGGTTCGTCGTAGTTCTCGTACCAGACCTTGCTCCACAACGCGCTCCACGACACTTCCGGGTGCGGGTTGTCGAGCAGCAGCGGTTGCAGCTTGCCGCCGGCCTCGACGATCACCCGGTTGGCGCGCGGCGACAGACCGAACAGGCCCTGGCCTTCGGCTACCGGCTCGACCAACAGGGTGCGGTGCGCGGTGCTGTGGAACACGCCGAGCTTGCCGCTGGCATCGAGGGCCACGAAACCCTTGCGACGCTCTTCGGCGGTGATTTCAACGATCGGCGTGGTGCCCATCTGGAAGGTACGGATCTGCTTCAGGCGCAGTTCGCCATCGGTGTCACGGGCCATGAACCACTGGGCCAGGCCACCCTTGGAGTCACCGATAATCAGCGAGATGCCACCCACCAGTTGCGTGCTCGCGGTGACTTCGGCGTCAGCGTTTTCCAGCAGTTTGTAGCGACCGTTGAGGCTCTTGTCGCGCAGGCTGAACACGTCGGCCTGGGCGCGCCCGTTGACCACGTACAGCCATTGCTGGCGCGGGTCGACGAAGATGTTTTTCACAGGCTCAGTCATCTGCGGCAGCTCGATACGCTTCTGCTCGTTGGTGACTTCAC
Source organism: Pseudomonas sp. AM14(2022) (assembly GCF_036346455.1). Taxonomy (NCBI): domain Bacteria; kingdom Pseudomonadati; phylum Pseudomonadota; class Gammaproteobacteria; order Pseudomonadales; family Pseudomonadaceae; genus Pseudomonas; species Pseudomonas sp. AM14(2022). The sequence continues at coordinate 316,823 of NZ_JAOTNY010000001.1, read as the reverse complement.
CGGTCATCATGTTTTCTTCGCTGGTCAGCGCCAGCACATTGAGTTGCGAACCGGTAGAACCGACCAGCATCAGCGTCGAATCGGTGGCGTTGAGGCTGACGTGCTCCAGTGGCCCGCCGCTTTCGTTCACCGCGATCGGTGTATTGCCGTAAGGAAACTCGATGGCTGGAGTGATGGTTTTCTTGCCATCGGGGTAGCTGACCTTATAGGTGTGACGGAACACCAGCGCCTGGCCGTTGGACAGGCCCACCGCCACCAGCGGATGACCTGGCTGATCTTCGCCAATGGAAGTTACGCTGGCGCCGGCAGGAACCGGCAGATCGACGCGCTTCAATTCAGCGCCACTGTCGATGTCGAAGAACAGCGCCTGGCCCTTGTCGGAAACGCGCATCGCCACCTGATTCTGCTCTTCGAGCGAAATCATCAGCGGCTTGCCGGCGTCCTGCATCCAGGCTGGGGTAATAGCCTCTTTCGCGGTCAGGCTGGCACCCTGGAACAACGGTGCAACGACGTAGGCGAGGAAGAAGAAGATCAGGGTGATGGCTGCCAGCACCGCCAGACCGCCAACGAGGACGTACCAACGGGTGAAGCGATCCTTGAGCGCGCGAATGCGGCGCTTGCGTTGCAGCTCAGGCGTATTGAAATCAATGCGCTTGGGAGGGGAAGTCGTAGTCATTGGGGAATTGGCCAGATCATTCATGCGCTCACCCTAGCGATCCTGTATGACAGAAAGATGACAGTGCAGTGACGCAGCAAATCCACCGCCAGCGGGTACTGGCAGAGGATCGAAAATTTGAGGTGTGTAAAAGGCCGATCTGCGGGCAGAGCGGCCTTTTACCTGAGTCCGGTGGGGTTCACCTCGGACTCAGTTTGTTACTTTTTTGCGACTTCAGCGCCGCCTTCCTGCAGACCCAGGTCAGCCAGTGCTTTTGCAGCAACCTTGGCCGGCAGTGGGATGTAGCCGTCTTTCACCACAACTTCCTGGCCCTGTTTGGACAGAACCAATTTCACGAACTCGGCTTCCAGCGGGGCCAGAGGCTTGTTCGGGGCCTTGTTCACGTAAACGTAGAGGAAGCGCGACAGCGGGTACTTGCCGTTCAGGGCGTTTTCTTCGGTGTCTTCGATGAAGTCAGTGCTGCCTTTCTTCGACAGAGCAACGGTCTTCACGCTGGCAGTCTTGTAGCCGATGCCCGAGTAACCGATGCCGTTCAGCGAGGAGCTGATCGACTGCACAACCGACGCCGAGCCTGGTTGTTCGTTGACGTTAGGTTTGTAGTCGCCTTTGCACAAGGCTTCTTCTTTGAAGTAGCCGTAGGTGCCGGATACCGAGTTACGACCGAACAGTTGCACTGGCTTGTTGGCCAGGTCGCCGGTCACGCCCAGGTCGCCCCAGGTTTTCACGTCGGCTTTGGCGCCGCACAGACGGGTGGACGAGAAGATCGCATCAACCTGTTCCATGGTCAGGTGCTGGATCGGGTTGTCCTTGTGCACGAACACCGCCAGGGCGTCCACGGCCACCGGGATAGCGGTTGGCTTGTAGCCGTATTTCTGTTCGAAGGCCGCCAGTTCGGTGTCCTTCATCTTGCGGCTCATCGGGCCGAGGTTGGAGGTGCCTTCAGTCAGCGCAGGTGGCGCGGTGGCGGAGCCAGCGGCCTGAATCTGGATGTTTACGTTCGGGTATTCTTTCTTGTAGTTCTCAGCCCACAGGGTCATGAGGTTGGCCAGAGTGTCGGAACCAACGCTGGACAAGTTGCCCGATACACCGGTGACCTTGGTGTAAGCCGGAATTGCCGGGTCAACGCCAGCGGCTACCGCGTGGGCAGTCGCAACGCCAGCAGCGACAAAAGTCATTGCCGCCATCAAACGCTTCAGTTTCATGCCTTACTCCTAGCAGATAGGGTGTGTTAAGTCGGGGCCAAGTATCAGCAGGCCGTGTGAACACTCTATGGCTGAAATATGACAATTGGATGAAAGGCCAGCATCCGGGTTTTACTGAATGATTCGAGTCGCCCTCATTCGCGAGCAGGCTCGCTCCCACAGTTGAAATGCATTCCAATGTGGGAGCGAGCCTGCTCGCGAAGGAGCCGGTACTGCTGGAGGAAATTCCGGATCAGCGCCCCTTCTTCCAGAGCCACGCCCCCACCAGAATCCCCATCGCGCACAGCACCGCCACATAGTAAGCCGGGCCCATCGCACTCTCTTTAAGCAGCAGGCTGACCACCATCGGCGTCAGGCCACCGAAGATCGCATACGCCACGTTGTACGAGAACGACAGCCCGCTGAAGCGCACCACCGGCGGGAATGCCTTGACCATCACGTATGGCACCGCACCGATGGTGCCGACCAGCAGACCGGTCAACGCATACAGCGGGAACAGCCAGTTCGGGTGATCGGCGAGGCTGTGATAAAAGGTCCAGGAGCTGATCAGTAAGCCCAGCGAACCGAAGACAAACACCCGGCCGGCGCCAAACCGATCCGCCAGGGCACCGGAAATGATGCAACCGACGCTGAGGAACACGATCGCCAGGCTGTTCGATTGCAACGCCACTGTCGGCGAGAAGTGATAGACCGTCTGCAGCACGGTCGGGGTCATCAGGATCACCACGACAATCCCGGCGGACAGCAGCCAGGTCAGCAGCATCGAGACCGCAATCGCCCCGCGATGGTCACGCAGCACCGCACGCAGCGGTACTTCTTCGGCCAGCGCCTTGCGCAGTTGCAGCTCAGCGAACACCGGAGTTTCGTGCAGCCAGCGGCGCAGATACACCGAGAACAGGCCGAATACGCCGCCGAGCAGGAACGGAATCCGCCAGGCGTAATCCGCGACTTCCCCCGGTGTATAAATGCTGTTGATTGCCGTGGCGACCAGCGAGCCGAGCAAGATGCCGGCGGTCAAACCGCTGGTCAAGGTGCCGCAGGCGTAGCCGATGTGCTTTTGCGGCACGTGTTCGGAAACGAAGACCCACGCCCCCGGCACTTCCCCGCCAATCGCCGCGCCCTGGATAACTCGCATCAACAACAGCAGGATCGGCGCCCACATACCGATCTGCGCGTAGGTCGGCAGCAGGCCCATGATCAGGGTCGGCACGGCCATCATGAAAATGCTCAGGGTGAACATCTTCTTGCGCCCCAGCAGGTCGCCGAAGTGCGCCATGACGATGCCGCCCAGCGGCCGCGCAAGGTAACCGGCGGCGAAAATGCCGAAGGTCTGCATCAGGCGCAGCCACTCGGGCATGTCGGCCGGGAAGAACAGCTTGCCGACCACGGTGGCGAAGAACACGAAGATGATGAAATCGTAAAACTCCAGCGCACCGCCCAGGGCCGATAGCGACAGAGTCTTGTAATCATTGCGGGTCAGGGGGCGTGCAGGTTGCTCGGGCTGCGCGAGGCTCGAAGGCGCTGTGGTCATGGCAAGGGCTTCTCTTATAGGCGGATCTACCGCCACAACAACGCTGGCTGTGGCTTAGGCAGGTTCGGCACCATAGCAAATTGTTCGAAAAAGCACATAGAGGCGCGTATTTGCCGGTCAAAATCAGAACCCGATGGTCGTCGCGGAGTCTACCGACCGATATACTCGCAACCTTGCTCCGGTTTGTAGGGGGTTGCTGTGCGAAAACGTCGTTGGCCCGGCCTTTGAACGGGATCAGCCGGTTTCGCAGAGTTTCCCCTTTAGGCGCCTATGGAAAACGTGACGAACGCAGTATGTTCGGTGCTGAATCGTTTTTCCTGAAGACGGCTACCACCAGCAATACCAACGAAGAGTCACGGGTCAGAGGCACCCCCGGCATGATAGAGCTCGAACAAGAAGATCCGATCCCGCAAGGCGACCTGGCCCTGCAAATTACCGCACTCCCGCGCGAAACCAACGGCTTTGGCGATATTTTCGGCGGCTGGCTGGTGGCGCAGATGGATCTGGCGGGTACCGCGATGGCCAGCCGCGTGGCCGGTGGTCGCGTAGCCACTGTCGCCATCGACCGCATGGCCTTCCTGGTGCCGGTCGCGGTGGGCGCGCAATTGTCCTTTTATACCCAGACCCTGGAAATCGGCCGCAGCTCGATCCAGATGATGGTCGAAGTGTGGAGCGACGATCCGCTGTCCAGCGAGTGGCGTAAAGTGACCGAGGCGGTATTCGTCTTCGTCGCCATCGACGGCAGCGGTCGCACCCGCTCGGTGCCACCGCGCGCGCGTTAAACATCGCCGCGGTTTTGCGGTCGATAGTCGTCCCAAGTGTCTGATCGAGAGTTGCCCCATGAACACGCCCAACGTTGAAGCGGTAAAACTGGATGAACTGAACTGCTGGCGCATCCGCCACGGTCAGGCCGAAGTGCTGGTGGCCCAGCAAGGCGCGCACATCCTCAGTTATCAAATCGACGGCCAGCCGCCGATCATCTGGCTCAACGACAAGGCTGTGTTCAAGACCGGCAAAAGTATTCGCGCCGGCGTGCCGGTGTGCTGGCCATGGTTCGGCAAGTTCGAACGCAACCCGCAGAGCGTGCAGGCCATGTACACCGGTGAGCAACCGGCACCCGCGCACGGTCTGGTGCGGGCGATGGATTGGGAGCTGGGCGGCATCGAATCAGAGGCTGACGGCGTCAAGGTTGAATTCAGGCTGCCCTACCCCGAAGGTGGCCTGCCGGGCTGGCCGCATCAGGTCGATCTGACCCTGACCCTGCATCTGAGTGATCAGTTGCACATCAGCCTGACCAGCCACAACCGAGGTGTCGAAACCGTCAGCATCAGCCAGGCGCTGCACACTTATTTCGCGGTCAGCGATGTGCGCAACGTGCACGTCGAGGGTGTTGAAGGGCTGAATTACATCGAGACTCTGGATGAGTGGAAAACCCACAGCCAGCAAGGTGACCTGCATTTCGCTGGCGAAACCGACCGCATCTACCTCGACGCTCCGCCGCAACTGAGCATTGTCGACCCGACCTGGGAACGGCACATCGTACTGACCGCCAGCGGCTCACGCACCGCCGTGATCTGGAACCCGTGGATCGACCGCGCGGCAGCACTGGCCGACATGGACAACGATGGCTGGCAGCGCATGCTGTGCATCGAGACGGCGAATGTGATGGATGATGTGGTGAATCTGGTCTCGGGTGCGAGCCATACGATGGGTGTCAGCATCGGCAGTAAACCGCTCTGACCAACACCGCAAAACAAAATGTGGGAGCGGGCTTGCTCGCGAAGGCGGAGGGTCAGATACATCAATTTGTCTGACACAGCGCTTTCGCGAGCAAGCCCGCTCCCACAGTTGTTTTGTGGCAGGTGTTAGAGATCGGACTCCTGCACCACCCGCACTTTGTCAGCTTCCAGCGCATACGCCGCATCGGCCAGGTCATTGCTGACTTTCTCGATCTTCAGCGTGCCGGTTACCCACAGCGGCGTGTAGATATCGTCCAGCTTCAAACCTTTGGGATAACGCACCAGCACCAGTTGATTCGGTGGTGGCGGTGGCACGTGGATGCAGGCGCCAGGGTACGGCACCAGGAAGAACAGCGTGCTGCGGCCCTTGGCGTCGGATTCCAGCGGCACCGGGTAGCCGCCGATGCGGATGTGCTTGTCGTTCATCGACGCCACGGTCTTGGTCGAATACATCACCGCCGGCAGGCCTTTAGCCTGTTTCATCCCGCCCTTCTCGGTGAAGGTGCCAGTAGCTTCCGGGGAGTTGTGGTCGATTTCGGGCATGGCCTCGAGGGCTTTCTGGTCCGACTTGGGCATCAGTTCCAGCCAGTCGGTTTCCGGCAGTTCGCCGGCGTGGGCCAGACCGCTGCCCAGCAAAAGAAGAGTCAACAGAAGACGGCGCATGGAGGTGCTCGGTAAAAGATGCTCGGATAAAGGAAGGACGTTGAATCGCCGAGCATTCTAGCCCTCCCTGCCGCGTTGGCAGAGAGGACTTGGTCGCTTGGATCAGTTCTTTTTGATCAGGCCGTAGATCACCAGCAGCACGATCGCGCCGACCAGTGCACCGATGAAGCCTGCGCCCTGACCTGCCTGATAGATACCCAGGGCCTGGCCGCCGTAAGTGGCCGCCAGCGAACCGCCGATACCGAGCAGGATGGTCATGATCCAGCCCATGCTGTCATCGCCCGGTTTGAGGAAGCGTGCCAGCAGGCCGACGATCAAGCCGATAAAGATGGTTCCGATAATTCCCATGGCATTTCCCTCTGATTTGGTAGATATGCCAAAGCCTAGTCAGACTTTGGCATCCTGCCATGAGAGAACGGCGGCTCCCGAAGGTTCCGCCGTTGCCACATGAAACTGTTTACTCGGCGATAAGCGCTTCGACCTTGACGATCTGTGCTTGCAGCGTGGCCATGTCGGCGCAGCGCAGGTTGGCGTGACCGACCTTGCGCCCGGCCTTGAAGGCTTTGCCGTAGTGGTGCAGATGGCAATCTTCGATGGCGATCACTTTCTCAACCGGCGGAACCACGCCGATGAAGTTGAGCATCGCGCTCTCGCCGACCTTGGCGGTCGAACCCAGCGGCAGGCCGGCCACGGCACGCAGGTGGTTTTCGAACTGGCTGCACTCGGCGCCTTCGGTGGTCCAGTGCCCGGAGTTGTGCACGCGCGGGGCGATCTCGTTGGCCTTGAGGCCACCGTCGACTTCAAAGAACTCGAACGCCATCACGCCGACGTAATCCAGCTGCTTGAGCACACGGCTGGAGTAGTCTTCGGCCAACGCCTGCAGCGGGTGATCGGTGCTGGCCACCGACAGCTTGAGGATGCCGCCGTCGTGGGTGTTGTGCACCAACGGGTAGAACTTCGTTTCGCCATCACGGGCACGCACGGCAATCAGCGAAACTTCGCCAGTGAACGGCACGAAACCTTCCAGCAGGCAGGCAACGCTGCCCAGCTCGGCGAACGTACCGACCACGTCTTCCGGCTTGCGCAGGACTTTCTGGCCCTTGCCGTCGTAACCCAGGGTGCGGGTTTTCAGCACGGCCGGCAGACCGATCGAAGCCACGGCAGCATCCAGGTCGGCTTGCGATTGAATGTCGGCGAAGGCCGGGGTCGGGATGCCCAGGTCCTTGAACATGCTCTTCTCGAACCAGCGGTCGCGAGCGATGCGCAGGGCTTCGGCGCTCGGATAGACCGGAACGAATTGCGAGAGGAATGCCACAGTTTCCGCCGGGACGCTTTCGAACTCGAAGGTCACCAGGTCGACTTCATCCGCCAGTTGGCGCAGGTGATCCTGATCGCCGTAATCGGCCCGCAGGTGTTCGCCCAGTGCAGCCGCGCAAGCGTCCGGCGCAGGGTCGAGGAAAGCGAAGTTCATGCCCAGCGGAGTGCCCGCCAGCGCCAACATGCGGCCCAACTGGCCGCCACCGATTATACCGATCTTCATCTCAACAACCTCAGGCAATACGTGGGTCTGGATTGTCCAGGACGCTGTCTGTCTGCTCGGCACGGAAGGTTTTCAGTACCGCGTGGAACTGTGGATGCTTGGCGCCGAGAATGCTCGCCGAGAGCAGCGCGGCGTTGATCGCGCCGGCCTTGCCGATGGCCAGGGTGGCAACCGGGATGCCCGCAGGCATCTGCACGATCGACAACAGCGAATCGACGCCCGAGAGCATCGACGACTGCACCGGAACGCCCAGTACCGGCAGGTGGGTCTTGGCCGCACACATGCCTGGCAGGTGGGCTGCGCCACCGGCACCGGCGATGATCACCTCGATGCCGCGGCCCTCAGCCTCTTCGGCGTACTGGAACAGCAGATCCGGGGTGCGGTGGGCAGAAACCACCTTGACCTCGTACGGGATGCCGAGCTTTTCCAGCATATCGGCGGTGTGGCTAAGGGTGGACCAATCGGACTTGGAGCCCATGATCACGCCAACCAGTGCACTCATCGTCGCGCCTCTTCTCTCTGGGCGCCCGCAGGCGCGTCAAAAACAACAAGCCACGCAGGATTGCGTGGCTTGATTGTACGAAAAATGGCCGGACGTACCGGCCGAAGGCCGCGCAGTATACCGCAAAGAAAGCAATAAACAGCCCCCGAAACGACCATCCGTCAAATCAGCGAAAGGCCCGGTTTTATTGACTTGAAGGTCAGCCGACAAACACCACAAATCCCCCCTGTGGGAGCGGGCTTGCTCGCGAAGGCGTCAGGTCAGATACATGAATCTCGACTGACACACCGTATTCGCGAGCAAGCCCGCTCCCACAAGTGGATCCGCGATGGGTCAGGAATTTTGTGCGGCGCCGCCTTCAAGCTTGCGCCACAACAGCCGCACGTTGGCTTTACGCACCAATGCGCAGCGATACAGACGAATCTCCAGCGGCACGTGCCATTGCGGGCCACCGCAGACGACGAGCTCGCCACGAGCCAGCTCGGCACGTACGCTCAGTTGCGGTACCCAGGCAATCCCCAGGCCTTCCAGCGCCATGCTCTTCAAGCTGTCAGCCATCGCGGTTTCGTAAATAGTGGTAAAGCGCAGCTGACGCTGGCGCAATAATCCATTCACCGAACGTCCGAGAAACGCCCCGGCGCTGTACGCCAGCAGCGGTACGCTGGCGTCGCCTTCCAGATCGAACAGCGGTTTGCCATCGGCATCGGCTGCGCACACCGGGAGCATTTCAGTCTGGCCCAAGTGCAACGACGGGAAAATTTCCGGGTCCATCTGCATCGCCGCGTCCGGGTCGTAGAACGCCAACATCAGGTCGCAGCCACCCTCGCGCAGCGCATGCACCGCATCGCCGACGTTGGTCGCCACCAATCTCGTCGCTATGTTCAGCCCTTCGTTGCGCAGTTGTGCGATCCAGCGCGGGAAGAAGCCCAGCGCCAAAGAGTGGGCGGCGGCGACTTGCATCACTTCGCCCTGCCCGCCTTCCAGGTGATGCAGGTGGCGCAGCACTTCGCCGAGCTGTTCGACCACGGTGCGCGCGGTCACCAGAAACAGCTGCCCCGCCGCCGTCAGCTCGATCGGCGTGCGCGAGCGGTTGACCAGCGTCAGGCCCAATGCGGCTTCGAGGCTGCGGATCCGCCGACTGAATGCCGGCTGGGTCACGAAGCGTCGTTCGGCCGCCTGCGAGAAGCTGCGGGTGGCGGCCAGAGCACTGAAGTCCTCGAGCCATTTGCTTTCCAGATTCATCACACCCTCCCGAGAACGCACCAAAACAGGTCACACGTCTGCCGCACACGCGGCGTCACATGGGCATTATGCCGAATGTGCATAGGCCAGTGTTTAACAGCATTGGCCCAAAAAATCCCACAAGCCTAGCATTCGCAGCGTTCCGGCACAGACCGGGTCCATATCGAGATGATTTCTATCATGTCCTCCGCTGCATCTTTCCGCACAGAAAACGACCTGCTTGGCGCCCTCGAAGTACCGGCTCAAGCGTATTACGGCATCCAGACCCTGCGAGCGGTGAACAACTTCCGTCTCTCCGGCGTTCCGATTTCGCATTACCCGAAACTGGTTGTCGGTCTGGCGATGGTCAAACAGGCCGCCGCTGACGCCAACCGTGAGTTGGGTCATCTGAGCGAAGCCAAGCACGCTGCCATCAGCGAAGCCTGTGCCCGATTGATCCGCGGTGATTTCCACGAAGAATTCGTGGTCGACATGATTCAAGGTGGCGCCGGTACGTCCACCAACATGAACGCCAACGAAGTGATCGCCAACATTGCGCTCGAAGCAATGGGTCACCAGAAAGGCGAGTACCAGTACCTGCACCCGAACGACGACGTCAACATGGCGCAGTCGACCAACGACGCCTACCCGACCGCGATCCGCCTGGGTCTGCTGCTGGGTCACGACGCGCTGCTGGCCAGCCTCGACAGCCTGATTCAGGCCTTCGCGGCCAAGGGCAAAGAATTCGATCACGTCCTGAAAATGGGCCGTACCCAGCTGCAAGACGCCGTACCGATGACTTTGGGTCAAGAATTCCGTGCTTTCGCCACCACCATGGGCGAAGACCTGGCCCGTCTGAAGACGCTGGCCCCGGAACTGCTGACTGAAGTGAACCTGGGCGGCACCGCGATCGGCACCGGCATCAACGCCGACCCGCGCTATCAAGCGCTGGCCGTACAACGCCTGGCACTGATCAGCGGTCAGCCGCTGGTGCCCGCCGCCGACCTGATCGAAGCCACCTCCGACATGGGCGCCTTCGTGCTGTTCTCCGGCATGCTCAAGCGCACCGCGGTCAAGCTGTCGAAGATCTGCAACGACCTGCGCCTGCTGTCCAGCGGCCCACGCACCGGTATCAACGAGATCAACCTGCCAGCGCGTCAGCCAGGCAGCTCGATCATGCCTGGCAAGGTCAACCCGGTGATTCCGGAAGCCGTTAACCAGGTGGCCTTCCAGGTCATCGGTAACGATCTGGCGCTGACCATGGCAGCCGAAGGCGGCCAACTGCAACTGAACGTGATGGAGCCGCTGATCGCGTTCAAGATCCTCGACTCGATCCGTCTGCTGCAACGCGCCATGGACATGCTGCGCGAGCACTGCATCGTCGGCATCACCGCCAACGAAGCCCGCTGCCGCGAACTGGTCGAGCACTCGATCGGTCTGGTCACCGCGCTGAACCCGTACATCGGCTACAAAAACGCCACCCGCATCGCCCGTATCGCCCTTGAAAGCGGCCGCGGCGTGCTGGAACTGGTGCGCGAAGAAGGCCTGCTCGACGAAGCCATGCTCGCCGACATCCTGCGCCCGGAAAACATGATTGCCCCGCGTCTGGTTCCGCTCAAAGCCTGAGCCGACGCGTTATTTGTAGCACCGCTCACCAGGTCGAGGGACTAGACACCTCTCACCTTTTGAGGGCTTGGGGATTTGTCCCCAAGCCCTTTTTTTTAACTTTCTGATCCTGAGACCCGTATGTCTGGGGACTGAACAATGTAGAGGTGAGTCATTGTGATGAGGGGGGATAAATCCCCTCACCACAGGGTTTGCATCAACAGAAGAGCAGTTCCCGCACAAGCCCGGCGCCGGTAACGCCGGGTGTTTCAACGCTTCGTTTCGTCGCTTGCACCACGAGCGTGCAGACGGGCGCCGCACTGATCGGTATAGTGCCGCCCCTCTTCGCGTGAGCGGTCGTCGGTAACGAGGCCATAACCCATGCGAAACCCGAACTAATAACAAACCCGCGAAATGGATCCGGGACGAAACCTTCGCCTCACCTGTCGTGCCGCGCGCAAACCGGTGTAACGCGATGTTTCTGAACATCCAGCATTTGCTTACACAAAAAACAGCGAGGAAAAATCCATGCTCGAAGTCATCAACGACTTCCTCTCAGGGAAAGTACTGATCGTGCTCATTGTCGGGCTCGGTAGCTACTTCACGATTCGCTCGCGTTTCGTTCAATTGCGGCACTTCTTCCACATGTTCGCGGTGTTCCGCGACAGCCTGAAAAGCAGCGGCGGGCAACTCAGCTCGTTCCAGGCCCTGATGCTCAGCCTTGCCGGCCGCGTCGGTGCAGGCAACATCGCCGGTGTCGGCATCGCCGTGACCCTCGGTGGTCCGGGTGCGGTGTTCTGGATGTGGGTGACCGCACTGGTCGGCATGTCCAGCAGCTTCTTCGAATGCACCCTGGCGCAGGTCTACAAGCGCGCCGATGGCGACGGTCTGTACCGTGGCGGCCCGGCCTACTACATCCAGCACGGCCTGAAGTTGAAAGGCATGGCAGTGGTGTTCTCGGTCCTGCTGCTGGTCACCTACGGCTTCGCCTTCATCGGCCTGCAGTCCTACACCGTGACCCACTCGCTGCAAAACGCCTTTGCCTTCGACCCAAGCCACACCGGGATCGTCCTGGCGGTGCTGCTGGCCATCACCTTCATCGGCGGCATCAAGCGCATCGCTGCAGTGTCCGACCTGCTGGTACCGGTCAAGACCCTGGCGTACATCGGCGTGACCCTGTACGTGATCGGCACCCAGATCGAACACGTGCCAGCGATGCTGGAAACCATCTTCAAGAGCGCCTTCGGTCTCGACCCGGCCTTCGGTGGCCTGCTCGGCAGCGCCATCGTCATGGGCGTGAAGCGTGGCGTGTTCGCCAACGAAGCGGGCCTGGGCAGTGCGCCGAACGTCGCCGCCGTGGCCTCGGTGAAACACCCGGGCGCTCAGGGCGTGGTTCAGGCCTTCAGCGTATTCCTCGACACTTTCGTGATCTGCACCTGCACCGCGCTGCTGATCCTGTTGTCGGGCTTCTACACCCCGGGCTTCGAAGGTGACGGCATCGTCCTGACCCAGAACTCGCTGGCCGCCGTGGTCGGTGACTGGGGCCGCATCTTCGTCAGCGTCGCGCTGTCGCTGTTCGTCTTCACCTGCATCCTCTACAACTACTACCTGGGCGAAAACAGCCTGCAGTTCCTCAGCCGCAACCGCGCCTTGCTGATGGTTTTCCGCGGTCTGGTCCTGGCGCTGGTGGTATGGGGTTCGATGCAGGATCTGTCGACCGTGTTCGCCTTCGCCGACATCACCATGACCTGCCTGGCCTTCGTCAACCTGATGGCCCTGGCCATGCTGTTCAAGGTCGGCATGCGCGTGATGCGCGACTACGACGAACAGCGCCGCGCCGGCATCAAGCAGCCCGTGTTCGACTCCAGCAAATTTGCCGATCTGGATCTGGACCTGAAGGCCTGGCCGACCGAGGCGCCAGCCGCCGGCAAGACCGCAGTCGAGCCGCAAGGCGTGCCTGCAGCGCAACGCTGACAGGTGAATGACGGGCGCATCCCCTGCGCCCGTCAGTTATTGTGATGCAATAACTTGTAGGAGCGAGCCTGCTCGCGATAGCTGTCTTTCAGCCAACATCAATGTTGAATGATGAACCGCTATCGCGAGCAGGCTCACTCCTACAATGTCATCTCTTGTGGAGACCCTCAGATGATTGCCAATTCCTTTCCCGCCGCCCAAAACGTCATGGTGCTCTACACCGGTGGCACCATCGGCATGCAGGCCAGTGCCAACGGTCTGGCCCCGGCGTCCGGTTTCGAAGCCCGCATGCGCGACTACCTGCACAGCCAGCCCGAACTGGTGGTGCCGCAGTGGCGCTTCCGGGAAATGTCGCCGCTGATCGACAGCGCCAACATGACCCCGGCCTACTGGCAGCAACTGCGCGAAGCGGTGGTCGATGCGGTGGACGTGCAAGGCTGCGACAGCGTGCTGATCCTGCATGGCACCGACACCCTGGCCTACAGCGCTGCGGCGATGAGTTTCCAGTTGCTCGGCCTGCATGCCCGGGTGTGTTTCACCGGCTCGATGCTGCCGGCCGGCGTCACCGACAGCGATGCCTGGGAAAACCTCGGTGGCGCGCTCGTTGCTCTGGGTCAGGGTCTGGCGCCGGGCGTGCACCTGTATTTCCATGGCGAGCTGCTGGCGCCGACCCGTTGCGCGAAAGTGCGCAGCTTCGGCCGGCATCCGTTCAAGCGCCTGGAGCGTCAGGGCGGCGGGGTGAAAGCGCCGTCGATTCCGGCCGCACTGAACTACAACCAGCCGAAACAACTGGCCAAGGTTGCTGTGCTGCCACTGTTCCCCGGCATCGGCGCCGAGGTGGTTGATGGCCTGCTGGCCAGCGGTATCAAAGGTCTGGTGCTGGAGTGCTACGGCAGCGGCACCGGACCGAGCGACAATCCCGAGTTCCTTGCCAGCCTCGGCCGCGCACGGGACAACGGTGTGGTGGTGGTTGCGGTCACGCAGTGCCATGAAGGCGGGGTCGAGCTGGATGTGTATGAAGCCGGCAGCCGTTTGCGCGGCGTTGGCGTGTTGTCCGGTGGCGGCATGACCCGAGAAGCGGCGTTCGGCAAGCTGCACGGCTTGCTCGGTGCGGGTCTGGACAACGCCGAAGTGCGGCGTCTGATCGAACTCGACCTGTGTGGCGAATTGCGCTGAGCCTGGTCCGGCGCCGGCGATAGTCCGACGCCCTACATATCTACCACCCACGCTGCATCGTGCCTCCCTAGCATGGAGCGATCCCGAGACTTGTCCTCGGGATCGCCTCCATCACCAGAACGCAGGGACGCACGATGAGTTCAGCAACCACAAGCTCCACCCGGCAGACGGCTGCCGGCACCAATCCCACCGAAGCCCTGATCACCCAATTGAGTGTCGGCCCCGACTTGCGCGACGTGGCCGCCGTGCTGTTGCGCGAACATTTGCGCAAGCTGTACCCCACGCTTGATCTGGAGCCGAGCATTACCATGATCGGCACGCCGCAATGGTCCATCGTCGACGAACAGATCGTTGCCGGAAATCCGACCTACCAGGCCTTGACCGAAATCCTCGCCGCCCAGGTCGTGCAGGGCACGCCGACGCTGTATATCGAAGGTGAACACTTTCTGACGCAACAACCGATCAGCGATCCGGCCGTCCACCTGCCGGTACGGATCGACGAAATCGCCAGCCTGCTCAACCTGCTGGCACCGGTCATGCTCACGGCGTTTCAGGAGCAACAGCTGGCGTACTGGAACAACGCCGACGACAGCAACGGCCCGCGTTGGCATACATTGTCGAACACCCTGCGCGAGATCTGGAACGTCAATCAGGTACAAGGCTGGAGCGAGAGTGACTGCGCAATGGCCCGCGCGCTGTATCGCACTGCCGGTCTGGCCGGCAGGAAAATCGATGACCAGAACAGCGCCTGCCTGATCGCCATCGATCTGATCGATGGCACAACCGTAAAGCATCTGAACGAAGTATCGATGGCCGTGCTGATCGGCACACAACAGGGAAAGACGGTCATCCTCGCCCATTCACTGCTCAAGGGTTATCAGAAGTTCGACTCTCTTGATGACCTGGGCAAATCCTTGCCTGCGCACGTGGGCAATCTTCAGCCGTACCAGCAGTTGAACTGGCGATTGCTGGAACCCTCGGGCAGCATCTTCGATTATCAGGCGTGTGCACTGGTCTCGATTCAGATCGATGTGATCGGCGCGCTGGATTTTTCTCCTGCCACACCTGCCCCGCTCGACAAGCCATTGTCCACGGCCACCCCCGAAGTCGACGCCACGGCGAAAAAGCCCGGCCCGCCATTGAGCTGGTTTCAGAATGCCTTGCCTGACTGGCTCATTGCTGCATCACTGCCGGATCTGAACAACTATTCCCGGCACTTGAAGGATCTGGCTGCACTGCATAACCAGAACACCGGCAAGTCCTATCTGGATGGCATCCTGCCAATCAGCGAATACGCGCTGAGCGAAATGAACGCCTTGCATGCCGAGACCCTTCGCGCGCACGCCGATGCGCAGCGTACCGATCTTGAAACAGCTCTGGAGTCGATCCAGTTGCGGGTCAAAAGTCCGGTGATCTGGGGCACCTTTACTGTTCCGGGAAAAATCGAGACTTACAATTTCAGCGTCACCGATCTGGCCTTGCAGAATCTGATTGCAGTGCCGGTAGGCAACAAGACCCTGCACTCCACCCGTGGCAAGCCATTGCCGACATGGCTGACCGTAAGCTATCTGGAAGACCTGGTAACCCGCGCGGATATCGGTACGACCTACCCGGCGCTGATCAAGCGTCAGTTGGTCGACACCACGCCAGCTTCCGCCGGGAGACAGGCACTGTTCACTCAACACTTGCGCATCCAGTTGCCGCTGCTGGCCCTGCAATCGAAAATTCGCGGCAAGGCCGGTATCGACGCACGCGGTTACCGCTATGTCGTCGCGGTGCTGGATCCCGACAGCAACCATCGCATGGTCGAGGACCAGACCATCGTCATGCGGCCTCTGGCTTTCGTACCTCAACGCAGAACAGACGGCAGCCATGACGAAGTCGCCAACATGTTCGTGATCGGTCCTGAGGACCCGAGCGCCGGGCCGTGCCTGCTGTATCGACCGATGCTCGACCAGCCGTTGACCCAATACCCTTCCCCCAGCAACTTGCTGTACGCCATCCAGCAATCCGCCAGTCTGCGTGACTCGGTGCTCGCCTGGCTCCCGGACCGCGTGCGCAGCGACTACGCCAACTATGTGTTTCCAGGCACGTTGCCCTCCCCCTGGGCCGTCACCGAGTTTCTGGTGGATGCGGAAAAAATGAGGGTCATGAGTGGGCCGATCAGCCTCGGTAGAAAGACCGTGGAGGGCGATCTGCCAGGCGCTCTGTACAAAGCCAACGCGTCGGCGCTGGTCGAGCTGGCCGACCGCCAGTCGGTGTCAAATGCGGAAAGTCGCTGGGCCAGTTTCAAACAGGCCGGATGGACCCTGTTCAATGCCGTCTTGCCGTTCCTCGGACGCACGGTGGGTGTCGCGACGTGGATCTGGCAGGTGATGGAGCAACTGCAAGCCCTGAAGGAAGCCCGGGAGCAGGATGACTCTTCCGCGCAATGGTCAGCGTTCACCGAGGTGCTGCTCAATCTGGGGATGGCGATCACGTTGCACATCGCAGGTCGCTCCCGACCACGACTGGCCCATGAGACAGCGGCACGCGAAACACCGAAAAACCCTGACCCCACAACCACTGAAATCACCGTGCAGCAACTGGAAAAAAGTGCTCCCCATGAAACCGCTGACCTGCAGCAAACCCTGAATATCAGCGGCGCCGCGAATCGCACGCCCGCAAGTCTGGGCACCGTGCTGTCCCACTTCAAAATCCTTCGCCCGCAACGTCTGGGTAGCGCCAACACCACGCCAGGGCTCTATCGCAATCTCTACAGCTACAACAGCAAATGGTACGCCCCGGTGGGCCATGACTGGTTCGAGGTCGCGGTGGACGAAAACGGTACCGTCATGATCATCGATCCGCAGGAGCCAACCCGTACCGGCCCAGCCTTGATCGGCAATCTGCGTGGCGATTGGTTCGTCGATACCCGACTGCGTCTGCGCGGTGGCGGCTCGGCCGGCCTGACACAGCTGGCTGAAGCACAACGCCGCATCGAAGCGGAAAAACTGCGCACCCGCCTGACCGCCTTCGAAAGCCGTAAGGCGGCAGCGCAAGGCGAGCTGGAACAGGTCCGCCAGGCAATGAACGCTGCCACCGCTCAGACCGCTGCGGCCCACCGCCAGCTCTTTCTACAGTCTCTGGACAGGCAACGCGTCGCTTATGCCCAGGCGTTGAGCGATCTCAAGGCGTTGCATGTATTCTCGCCAACGGCTGACTACCAACAGAGATCCCTGAGCTACCTGAAGGCGCAGCTCGAACTCATCCATGCAGGGATTCGCGAAGCGCTGACCCTGTTCACGCCGACATTGCGCAGCGTACTCAATCATCTCGAAGAACAGGCTGAACAGCCCCAGAACCGGCATATTGCCGAAACGCGGCAGATGCTTGAGCTCAATCTGGACATGATCACGCGTCTAGAGCAGATCCAGGCACAATTGGTGCAACTCAAAGAGTTCGAGAGAGACGGCTTGCGCTTGATTCAACTGACCCGCAAGGCACTCCCGGCGTACTCGATCGAGGATCTCAAGGCACTGCAGGTGACACTGGCGCGCAATGTCTGCCTGCCCGAACACTCGGTAGCGACCGCCGCGGATGCCTGGCTCAGTCTCGACCAGATTGTCGATACCGCCGATATCGCCGTTCAAGCGCTGCGCGACACCCTTGAGGAGCGCAGCGTTTCCCGGCTCGACGAACGCATCGACTGCCTCAACGATCTGATCGAACAATTCAACGTACTCGACGAGCGCCTGGCAGACTTCAAGTCCGCGTTCGCTGACAGTGTGCAAGAGGCACCGCTGACAAACCTTCGCCAACAGCTCGAGCAATTCAACCGCAGCGCCCGCCACAACCTGGTGCTGTTGCTCGAAGAGCGCGACACCCTGCGCAGCCGCCCGGCGCTCCCCGTGCAACCGCCAAGGCCGAAAAAGAAGTTCATCCGCACCCGCTACAACGGCGTGCTGATCGGCGAGCCGCGCCTGACGGCACAGGGCCTGGAAACCGACCTGATCGACATCAAGTCACCGCTCACGGACAAGGTCATCTCGACCTTTCATCAAAAAACTCCCGGGGTGTGGGTCGAACGTATCAGCACTGCCTTGCCGACGCCGACGCCAGCGCTCGAAACCAGCCTGAACAAGGGGCAGGACCTGCTCGACGGCCTGCCGGCGTTCACCCTGCGCATGAACGAACTCATGAAGCAGGCCGGACGCTCGGCGGTCGGTATCGAGTACCTGTTTCACCAGCACGCCCTGCAACTGGAACACGTCAGCGCGGCCATTGAACAGGCCCTGACCGACAGCAACGCCACGGACAGCAGCCAGCGCTCGGCTGCGGTGCTGAACAAGGCGCTGAGCGATGCCGTCGACAGCCTATATCAGCAGGCCAAAACCGCCATGTCGATGATGACCAGGGCACAATCACCCACACCATCAGGTGTCGCCTGGCTTCAGACCAATGACAGCATCCGTATTGCAAAAACTGTCAGTCGACGCCGCCTCAAGGGCGGCAAGGCGCTCTACCTGGACGAATACAGCATCACTGACCAGACCACGCGCAAGGTGCTGTGGTACGCGCATTTTCTGTACTCCACCTCATGGGTGCCGGACAAGGCCTTCCTCTCTGCACGTTTGAAAACCCCCGCGGAGCGGCAACTGGGATCCGATGCCGACAGCACTCGCGGGTTGAGCCGGGCCGAACGGCTGGCGTACTACCGCAGCATGATCGGCGTGGAGCAGGCCCGACAGCTGTTTTTCAGCGCGAGCTAAGGCATACGCTGATGACCGTGCACGACGTCGCCCCTGCCTGTGGGCGTCGTGCACGGCACGCTACTTGCTGCCTCTTTTGCCAAAAACCAGCGGATGCCGCCTCATGCTCCACTCCCACCTCACGACGCTCAATGCCGTCTCACTGGTACTCAACACCTTCAAGACCGAAGGCCTGTCGAGCGAAGCGCTGCTGGCCGGCAGCGGCATCAGTGCGGCGGATCTGGCCCGTGCCGACACACGCATCACCACCAATCAGGAAATGCAGGTCTGCGCCAATGCGGTCGCGCTCAAGCATGACATCGGCCTGGAACTGGGCCGACGGATGCACGTTTCCTGCTACGGCATCCTCGGTTACGCCCTGCTCACCAGTGCCACCTTAGGTGACGCTTTGCGCCTGGCGATTCGCTATCCGGCGCTGCTGGGAACACTTTTCGAACTGAGCCTGGAAGACGACGGCGAGCGGGTCTGGTTCGTCGCCGCCGATTACCGCGAGAGCCCGTCGATGGCGGTGTTCAACGCGGAGTTCTGCCTGGTGTCATTGAAGGTCATCTGCGACGATTTGCTTGGGCATCCGCTGCCGCTACTGGCGACACGTTTTGAACATGCCGCGCCGGATTACCGCGACAGCTACGCTGAGCACTTCAACAGCCCTCTGCACTTCGGCGCCAAGGACAATGCTTTCGCCTTTGACCGGCGCTGGCTCGATCAGCCGTTGCCTTTGGCCGACAGCATCACCCACCAGGCCATGGCCGACCGCTGCCGCAAACAGAACATCGAGTTCACCGGACGTCAGGCGTGGCTGGGGCGGATTCGCCAGTTGCTCAGTGCCCAGCTCAATGCAGCACCTGGGCTGGAGGGGCTGGCCCAGCAAATGAAGTGCTCGCCGCGCACCTTGCGCCGCCATCTCAAGGACATGGGCAGCAGTTATCAGGAACTGCTCGACGAACTGCGCTTCGAGCGGGCCAAGCAGATGCTGTGTGAGGATCAGTTGCCGATCTACCGCATCGCCGAGACCCTGGGTTTCAGCGAGACCGCGAGTTTCCGCCATGCGTTCGTGCGCTGGAGCGGGGTTGCGCCGAGCCAGTTTCGCCCTCATTGATGTTCCAATGTGGGAGCGGGCTTGCTCGCGAATGCGCAGTGTCAGTCGCGATCAATTTATCTGACCTACCGTATTCGCGAGCAAGCCAGCTCCCACCGGGACGCATTGCATGCCTGAATCGAAGCAAGGCTGTACTGAAAAGAGGGGCGAATTGCGGTCAGAGTTTTTGGCCATATCGATCCCCTTTTGGCCTTTCCTGCCGTTCTCCGATTCGCCGCGCGCCGCAACACTGGGGGCAACCGAATCAGCCCCCTGCGGAGAACAACAAATGCTGACGATCTACTCGGACGATCACCACCTGCACCACGGCCGCTGCGAACTCATCGACGGCCAGCTCAAGCCGTGTTTCGAAATGCCGTCGCGCGCCGACCACGTGCTGCAACGGGTACAACACCAGAACCTCGGCCCGGTAGAAGCGCCAAAGGATTTTGGCCTCGAACCGATCGCGCGCATCCACAGCCGCGATTACCTCGACTTCTTCAAAGGTGCGTGGGCACGCTGGACCGAATTCAACACCGACGGCGACCTGCTGCCCTACACCTGGCCCGCCCGCACTCTGCGGCAAATCAAACCGACCAGCCTGCACGGCCAGCTCGGCTACTACAGCTTCGACGGCGGCGCGCCGATCACCGCCGGCACCTGGCAAGCAGCCTACAGTGCAGCGCAAGTGGCGCTGACTGCCCAAGCGGAAATCCAGCGCGGTGCACGCAGTGCGTTCGCCCTGTGCCGGCCACCGGGACACCACGCCGCCGGCGACTTGATGGGCGGTTATTGCTACCTCAACAACGCCGCCATTGCCGCTCAGGCATTCCTCGATGCCGGCCACAAGAAGGTCGCGATCCTCGACGTCGACTACCACCACGGCAACGGCACTCAGTCGATTTTCTACGAGCGCAGTGACGTGCTGTTCACCTCGATCCACGGCCATCCGGAAGCCGAGTTTCCATTCTTCCTCGGCTATGACGATGAACGCGGTGAAGGGGCCGGTGAAGGCTTCAACTTCAACTATCCGCTGCCGGCCGGTTCCGGCTGGGATGTGTGGAGTGCGGCGCTGGAACAGGCCTGCAACGAGATCGACAGCTACGATGCCGACATCATCGTCGTGTCGCTGGGCGTCGACACCTTCAAGGACGATCCGATCTCACAGTTCAAGCTCGACAGCCCGGATTACCTGGCCATGGGCAAACGCATCGCCGCCCTCGGCAAACCGACGCTGTTCGTCATGGAAGGTGGCTACGCGGTGGAGGAGATCGGCATCAACGCAGTGAACGTGCTCGAAGGGTTCGAACAATGAACCGACTCAAGCACTGCATTGCGCCAGCCGTGTGCGCCGCGCTGCTCAGCGTCGGCGCCCACGCCGAAGAACGCACCCTGCGCGTCTACAACTGGTTCGACTACATCACGCCCAAGGCGCTGGAAGACTTCAAGGCACAGAACACCCAGACCAGACTGGTCTACGACATCTTCGACACCAACGAAGCACTGGAAGCCAAGCTGCTGACCGGCAACTCCGGCTATGACGTGGTGGTGCCATCCAACGTGTTCCTCGCCAAGCAGATCGAGGCCGGGGTGTTCCAGCCGCTGGATCGCAGCAAGCTGCCGAACTGGAATCACCTCGATCCGAAACTGATGAAGCTGATCGAAGCCAACGACCCGGGCAACAAATTTGCCGTACCGTACATGTACGGTACCATCCTGATCGGCTTCAACCCGGCCAAGGTCAAAGCCGCGCTGGGGGATAACGCGCCGGTGGACAGCTGGGACCTGATCTTCAAGGAAGAGAATCTCAGCAAGCTCAAGCAGTGCGGCGTCGCCCTCCTCGACTCGCCGTCGGAGATCCTGCCGCTGGCGCTGCAACACCTGGGTCTGGATCCCAACAGCAAGAACCCGGCGGATTACGCCAAGGCCGAAGCGCTGCTGATGAAGATCAGGCCGTACATCACTTACTTCCACTCATCCAAGTACATGGCCGACATCGCCAACGGTGACATCTGCGTCGCGGTCGGTTATTCCGGCAGCTTCTCGCAGGCGGCCAACCGCGCCAAGGAAGCGAAGAACGGTGTGGTGGTCGACATGCGCCTGCCCAAGGAAGGCGCACCGATCTGGTTCGACATGCTCGCTATTCCCAAGGGCGCGAAGAACCCGGAGGACGCCTACACCTTCATCAACTACCTGCTGCAACCGGCGGTGATCGCGCCGGTCAGCGACTTCGTCGGGTATCCGAACCCGAACAAGGACGCCACCCAACTGGTCGATCCGGCGATCCGCAACAACCCCAACCTGTACCCGACCGATGCGGCGATGGGCACGCTTTACACCCTGCAACCGCTGCCGCGGGATGCCGAGCGGGCACGCACCCGGGCCTGGACCAAGATCAAGTCCGGTACCTGAGCCGACGCTGACGACAAGACCCGCCGCCGTGCGGGTCTTTTTTTGCCTGCGATATTTATCTACCACCTTCGGTGCTCGGCCCGTCATTACCTTGCAACGCATCGCCCGCCGCCACTTTCGCGGTGCCTGCTGTTCTGACCAAGGATGTGACCATGCCAGAAACCCTCAACTCTCCCGCCGACCACAAGCTGCCGGATGATCAAGACGCCCTGCTCACCCAACTGATCGCCGGCCCCTCAATCAGGGAAGTCGCCACCCGCGCCCTGCAACCGGCACTGAAGACGCTATACCCCAAGTTACAGATCGACCCGCGACTGGCAATGGTGGTGACACCTGGCTGGACCTTGCGTGACCAGCGTGTCGTCCCCGGGCCGCGACACTTCGAATCGCTGACCGATGCGCTGGTGCGTCATGGCGTCGCCAACAAGCCAGTGACCTACCTGGATGGCGAGCACTACCTCACCTTGCATCCTGCGCACGAGACGCCGGTACAACTGCCCGTCAACATCGAGGCCATCGCCAGGCTGCTCAATGAACTGGCGCCGCTGCTGTTTGTTGCCTTCGAGGAACAACAGGTCGATTACTGGAACCAGTTCACCCGCGCCTCCGCCCCGCGCTGGCAGGGATTGTCCAGGTCCCTGCGCGAACTGTGGAACGTCGGGACGAACCCGGCGTGGGACGACGACCAGCGCGCCATGGCCCGGAGTCTTTTCGACCATCCGCAAAAAACTGCCCGCAGTACCGATGATCGCTATCAGTCCCGCGCCTGCCTGATCGATCTGGACACCACGCGCGATGGCACTTCCACTCACCTGCACGTCCTTGATATGGCCGTACTGATCGGCACGCTCGGCAGCCGCACGCTGATTCTCACCCACACCATCACTCGTGGTTTCCAGGCCTTCGATACCCTGCAGGAACTGGGTGCCTCACTGCAGACCCAGACGGACGGACCGCCGCCTGCAACCTTGCAATGGCGGTTGATCGAACCTGACGGTGACTACTTCGATCATCTGGCGTGCAATCTGATCGCCCTGCAGGCCGACGCGATTGGCGAGCTGGCGAACGAACCGGCGACAACCAACCTGACGCCCCACGTCAGCCGCACGACCAACGAACTCGATCCCACGGACAAGCAGTCGTCTTCACGCTTCAACCTGGTCGAGCAAGCGTTGCCAGAGTGGATGGTCGACGCCTCGCCCAGCGACCTGACTGCCTACAGCCGTCATCTGATGGATCTGGCGCAGGTGCAAAGTCAGAACGCCGAGCAGTCCTTTGACGACGGCATCAAACCGATTCGCGAGTTCGCGCTGGAGCAACTGCAGGCGGCCCTGCTCAAGGAGCATCCCGAAGCCACTGAACTGAATCTGGCCGAGATTCGCATCGTGGTCGACAGCGTGGTGGTGTGGGGCAGTTTCACACCGTTGCTGGAGCCCGAACGCAGCACCTTCAGCCTGGTCGATCTGGCGTTGCAGAATCTGATTGCCTTGCCGCTGGGCAACAAGACCGTGAGCAATATCGGCAGCACTGCGGTGCCGGCATGGATGACGGCCGATTATCTGGAGAGATTGATCGTCAGTGTCGACATCGGCCAGACCTATCCTGCGCTGATCAGGCAAAAACTGCGCGATGACCCGCTGGAAAGCCTGCGGCGACAGAACCTGTTCACCAGCCGGCTGCGTGTCGAATTGCCGTTACTGGCCTTGCAGCAGAAGATTCGCGCACAGGGCGGGGTCGACGAGGCGGGCTATCGCTATGTCGCGGCCGTGGTTCAATTGCTGGATGACAATCGCCGGGTGGACGGTCAGGAGATCGTCATTCGACCGCTGGCCTTCAATCCCGCGTGGCGCCCGGGGACAACCACCGATGAAGTGGCCAACATGTTCGTGATCGGCCCCCGACAGATGGACAAGGGACCCTGCCTGCTGTACCGGCCCCTGTCCGATCATGCCTTGCTCCAGTACCCGTCGCCGGCCAACCTGGTGTACGCCATCAAGCATTCACCGACATTGCGTCAGTCGGTCCTCGCCTGGTTGCCGGACAGTGCGCGCGCCAACTATGCCAATTACGTGTTCTGCGATGATCGACCCTCGGTATGGTCGCTCTCACAACTGCTCGCCGATCCACTGACTTCCTTGCAGATGAGCGGCACGCTGACCTTGGGAACAGCAGTCATCGCTACCAATTACCTGGCTTTTCTGTTCAAGGCCAACGTCAGTGCAATGGTCGAACTGGCGAATCGGCAATCGGTGTCCAATAGCGAAAGTCGCTGGGAGAGTTTCAAGCATGCGAGCTGGATGATCCTCAGCGCCGCACTGCCGTTTTTCGGTCGAACCGTCGGTACCGCCGCCTGGATCTGGCAAGTGCTGGACGATCTGCAACAAACCTTCGACGCCGCTGCCACAGGCGACACCGGGCAGCAGAAAACCGCGATGACCGATCTGTTGCTGACCCTGGCCATGGTGCTCGCCCATCACGCCAGCACCCGTAACGCGACGCCTCGGGACATCACTGAAAAGAAGCCGGTGACCGTCGAAACCGAGCCCAAGGAGCCGGCACCACCAACGCCGGTAAGCATCGTGCAACGCCCTGATGTGATCGGTGAGTATCCGGCGCAACACCAGACTTCGCTGATGACCGACACCGCCCTGAGCCTGACCCAAACCCTGGATCGCTTTGCCGTTACGCGCCCCGAAGCGCTCACCCCGACCGCCAGCGACGCCGGCCTTTATCGTCACCTCTATCGGCATGCCAACGGGTACTACGCACCCGTGGGTGAGCGCTGGTTCGAAGTGGCGGTCGCCGACACCGGTGAGGTATCGATCATCAATTCGCAGCGACAGCCCGGACATCAGGGCCCCGGGTTGATCCGCAATCGACGGGGCGAGTGGTTCGTCGACACTCGCCTTCGTCTGCGCGGCGGTGGTCTGTCGAGTCGGCGCAAGGCCAAACGACGGGAAAACAATGAACGCATCGCCGAACTCAAGAAACAACTGACCGAGTTCGATAACACCCGCGAGCAGGCCCGCGCAGAGCTGACAGCCGCCCACACCGCCATGACCACGGCCAGCGATGACACTCTGGTGGCGCAGCAGACCACGTTTCTTGCAGCACTTGAACGCCGCACCGAGGAATACGCGGCGCCCATCGACCAGCTGAAATCGCTGAACCTGCTTGAGACCGTACCCCATTTCCGCACCGCCATGACCGAGATGCTCGGTACCCAGTTGTTCTTCAACCAGACATGGCTCACTCAACGTGACCCCCTCTTCGCCAGAACCCTCAAGGAAACCCTGGTGCTGCTCGAGGCCGAGGAAACGGCTGCGGGCACCGGTGATCCCGTCACCTACCGCAGAATGTACGATTTGACCGAGGACATGATCAGCAAGATCGAGTTTGCCCAGTCACGTTTTCAGGAGTTGAGCCGACTGGGCAAACGTGCCGCTGAAGTCGCCAATACCTATCGCGCAAAGCTGCCTGTGTTCAGTCTCAATGATCTCAAGGCACTTCAGGTGTCGCTGGCTCGCGACATCTGCCTGAAAGATCAGGCTTCGCCAGCGCTGACTCAGGCGCAAGGCGATCTGGTACGCCTGCTCGACACAACCAACCTGGTTATTCAGACCTCCCAGGAACTGCTGCTCGACCAGACCAGCCTGGGGGCCAACGAGCGGATCGAAGGCCTCAACGGCATGCTCGAACAGTTCGTCGCCATCGATCAGTCGTTCGAGGATTTCGCCCTCAACCACAAGGATGTGCTGCTCGACGAGCCCTTCAGCCACACGCGTAAACGAATCAACGAGTTTCAACGCCAGACCGAAGAGCACCTGGCGCAATTGCTCCTCGAACACCGGCCGGTGGAGCCTCGGCCCGGTCCTTCAAGGCCAGCGCCAGCCTCACGTAAACGGATTATCAAAACCCGCTTCAAGGGCACAGTGGTCGGCGAGTTGCGTTCCTCGGCGCCAGGGCAACCGGTTCTGCTTGACGTGAAAGCGCCCATGACCGGGAACGTCATCGCCACGTTTCACGAGAAAACGCCCGGTGTCTGGGTCGAACGCATTCAGCCCGGACGGCGCCGCCCGCCTGCTCCGGTAGCGGATCTCGCCACCCAGATCAGCCAGGGCCAGACGCTGCTCGATGGCGTAGAAAGCTTCATCCGGCAAACCGAAGCCCATGCCAAAAAACCCGGCCGGATTCCGGTGGAGATCGAAGAGCAGTTCCAGCGCAAGGCCGAACAGCTCGACGAAAGCGCGAAAAGCCTTGAACAGGCCCGGCTGCGGGCCAACAGCACCGAGGAGCCGCCAGCCCTGATCGCCCAATTGAACCAGGCGGGTGAACGCCTGTACGCAGAGGGCTACCGGATACGGGTCGAGATGACCAAGCAACAACCGCCAACCGCTGCCCGGGTCGAATGGTTATTGCACAAGGATGAGATCGACATTGTGTCTGGCGGTGCCCGGCGTCGCCTCAAAGGCCCGCGCAGGGATTATCTGCAGGAGTACGAAATTCGCGAGCGGCGCACCGGCAAGACGTTGTGGTACGCGCACTTCCATTACAACAGCCTCGATGCACCGGCCGACGCCTTCACCGCCGCCCATTTGAAACTGCAGGAGCAACGGCGGATGGCCGGCGCCTTCGACCTGGACTCAGCCACCAGCAGCCCGCAAATCATCGCTATCTATCGCAGCGCGATCAGCCCGCAGCTGGCGCGTTCGCTGTTTTTCTCATAAGCCCCAAACGTCAAAAAGGACAATGACAATGACTGAGCATTCAGCGAACACCGAAACCCATGCATTGCTGCAAAAGAGCCAGATCGTCCATCAGACCAGTCGCGGGCCCACGGTCGATGAAGTCGCCAGCGCAGTGCTGCGTCAGGCGCTCGAAGCGCTGTATCCACAACGCAAGATCGATCCCGAGCAGGCCATGATCGGCACGCCACAATGGCAATGGCTGAACGCGGAACGAGTGGCCCTGCCGACCCGATTTGAATCACTGACAGAGGCACTCGTCCGGCAATTTTTCAACGGCTCCAGCGCCAACTATCTGGAGGGTGAACACTTTCTGACCTTGAACCGCCAGGCCATGCCAGTGGTGCATATGGATGTCGATATCGAGGCCATTGCCGATCTGCTCAACGATTATGCGCCCCTGTTGTTTGTCGCCTTCGCCGAGCGACAGCTGGATTACTGGAACAGCACCCGACGCCAGTTGCCGCGCTGGCAAGAACTCTCCGATGCCCTGCGCGAAGCCCTGAACGTCCATAACGCCGAGGGCTGGGACGATGAACAGTGCCTGGTCGCCCGGGCGATTTCGCGGCGCCCGGACAAACAGGAGCGCCAGCGTCACGACATAACACTGTCGGACATCCGCGTGTGCCTGATCGACATCGACTCGGTCGATGCTCAAGGCGCTGCCCGACACCTGATTCTGGGCGGCGCCGTGGTGATTTTCGGACGCTATGGCCTGCGCGATCTGGTCATGATGTACACCGTGGAAGATGGTTACGAGACATTCGACTCTCTGCAGCAACTGGGTGAATCACTGCCGCAGCGTATCGAACTGTTGCCGGCCGGACAGAATCTGCAGTGGCAGTTGTTCGAACCCGAGGGCAATTTTTTCGACCACATGGCGTGGGTCCTGATTGCCAACCAGCTCGATGCCATCCGGGCAATCACCCGACAAAGTCTCGACGAGGAAAGCGAGGACGGCTCCTCCCTTCTGCCCCTGATCGAGCAAGCCAGCGAACCGCAGAAAAACACCCTCATCGACCTCGATGATTCGATACCCGACTGGTTGCTCGACGCTTCGGCTTCCGAGCTCGATCAATACAGCCAATCGATCAATGCGCTGGGCCAGTTGTACCGGCAGGCAGACAAGGCGCTGTTGCCAATCCCGCCGATCGATACCTATGCACGCAATTGCATGCGTGAGGCGATCATTGCCGATCAGCCATCGGCGGCCGGGCTGCCTTTGGACAAATTGCAAATCCGCATCACCAACAGCTTCGAATCGGGAGGCGTGACACTGCCCGATCCGCATGACACCCATATCGAAACCCTGGGCGAGTACGCCTTGCAAAACCGCACGCCGTATCTGGCGACTCTGCAGTTCGACCCGCCACAAGCGCTGCCGCAGTGGCTGACTGTCGCCTACCTGACGAAGATGGCAAACAAGATCGACATGGGTGAGGCATACCCCGGCTTGATCAGGGACAGACTGATCAACGATCCGCTGCAGGCCCCCCTGCAGCAGCGCTTTTACATACGCCAGTTGCACGCACTGCTGCCGCTGATTGCACTGGAATCCAAGCTGCGTCGCCTCGGCGGCGTGGATGAGCAGGGTTATCGCTGTGTCCAGGAGTGGCTCAAACCGATACCCGGTCATCCACACACTGTGGTCATTCGCCCGCTGACGTTTATCCATGCCGGGGAGACTGTTGGCGATGTTGTCACCAACATGTTCATCATTGCCCCGCGTCTGCCTGGAGCCGGGCCATGCCTGCTGTATCGTCCGTTGCTTGAGCAGCCATTGCTGCAATTCCCCTCAACGCAAAACCTGCTGTACGCCGTCCATCAGCCAGGCGAACTGAGAGATTCGGTGCTGTCGTGGCTGGCGGATTCCCAAACCAGCTTCAAATATGCCCAATACACCTTCCCCATCGGCCTGCCCAGTCCGTGGCTGGGCGCGCAATTGCTCGCCGAGCCCTGGACCAGCGTCAAGTGGGCCGGGCCGGTCGGGCTTGCCTCTACGGCGCTGACTGGCGACGTGTTCCCGGTGCTGTTCAAGACCCATGCACTGGCGATGGCCGAACTCGCCGACCGACAGTCGTTATCCAATGCGCAACGCCGCTGGGCCTTGCTGCGAGACAGCGGGTGGGCGTTGTTCAACGTTGCCGCGAACTTTCTCTGCGGCCCGGCAGGCGCGGCGATCTGGGTCTGGCAAAGCATCAGCGAAATCGATCAGGTCGTGGATGCCCACAACCGTGGCGATACCCACGCGCAGTGGAGCGCGGTTGCCGATATGTTGCTGAACCTGGGCATGATCCTGGCCCATCATGCGGCCACCCAACGCACAACCGGCCCCCGCACAGCGTTGCGCAGCGAAGGCGCAAGCGATATCGAAAGCGAAGGACTGCCCCGGATCCAGACCGCCCCTGCACAAGCGCCTGTCCCGCCCACGGTTACACACGTCACCACGCTGCTGAAGGACCAACTCCCGGCCAGCCATTACTCCTCGCTTGAAGCCTACGGCTCGGTGCCCCGGCGTTCGCCCGGTGCCTTGGCAACGTTTCTGAATACTCTGGCCGTGCCGGCTCCCGACCTCACGGCAGCCGCCGTGGAAACCCTGCTGCGCGGCAAGGCGACCCTGTATCGCCTCGCTACCAGCACCTATGCGCAGGCGGGCGATCGCTGGTTCCGCGTGATTGAAAACGATGACCAGCAGGTGCAAATCGTTGATCCGCAGACACCGTCAAAAACCGGTCCGCTGCTGATTCACAACCAGCAAGGCCAATGGTTCGTGGATACCCGACTGCGTCTGCGCGGGGGCGCCGGGGGCACCAGCCTGCAAAGTCAGCTCAAGGCCCAGCGCAAGGAAAAGGAAACCCAGAGGAACCAGCTCGGTGCGGCTCTGGAGGCATTCAGAAGTCAGGAAGCCGTCGGCAACGCTGCTCTGGAACAAGCCCAGTCAGCCATGCTTGGCGCCTCCGGACAAGCCCATGAAGAGGCGACCCGGCGTTACCTTGAACACGTCGAAAAGCTGATCGGGGATTACGACGAGGCCTTGAAAATACTCGGCCAATGGCGCCTCAAAGGGGGGAGCGACGGCTATTTCGTCGAATTGCAGCGCATGACCACTTTGCTGCAAAAAAACCTCAGCCTCTGGTTCGTTCTCAAACGCAACGCTTACGCAGTATTGACCCGTAAATTGGCTCAACACACGGTCATCGATACACCGCAAGCGCTGCAAAGTTACAACGAGGAACTGCACCAGGCTCTGGCGTTGAGCCAGGACATGATCGCCCGCCTGCAGCTGTCCCGTACCTCCTTGGAAACTCTCGACACCATCGGCAGCGCAGGCATGACCACTGCGCAACGCTTGCGCCAACTGCTCCCGGCGTTTAACCAGTGGGATCTGAAATCCAATGCCATCGGCATGTCTCACGAGTTGTGCATGCAGGAAACTGCCACCGAAGCGGCGCGGGAAGCCACCGGTTGGCTGATAATCGAAGCCGCCACCGCCACACATCGCCACGCCGCCCTGATCAGGAAACCCGACAACGGCGACAGCACTGCGCTGCGCATTGATCGTCTGAGCCGACTGATTGATGTCTATGTCGATGCCGATCAGCGTCTGGGGGACTTGCCAGGCGAATACCCGGGCATGGTGGTTGCGGCGGAACTGACGCGGCTAAGAAGCTTGCTCGGCGAATTCAGACAACTGGCGCAGGAGCAACTGAGCGAACTGCTGCCGGAAACCGGAGCCCGCAGCACGCCGGCCACACCGGGCCCCTCTGTCGCAGGACCGTCCCGACCGGTTGGCAAGGTCACCAAGAGCCGGCCTCGTGACCCTGCGCCCGCCAGGCCCGCAGCCGCCAGCGAATCACCTCTGGAAGAAATGCTTCCCGTCAGACCCACCGCCTCCCCGACGACGCAGGTGGGCGACATCGAGTTCATTGCCGATGCCCTGAACCAGAATGAGCGAGTGCAGGCGTTCATTGACCGGACCCGGCGTGACGCTCTGAGGCCCAACCGCATACCGGCAGACATGCAGGATCTGTTCGATCAGCAGGCTCGGCGACTGGAACAGATTGCTGTCAGCGTCGAACAGGCGCAGGCCCGCATTGTCGCCGCCGGTGGCACGCGGTTGCCGGTGGGCAACTTGAGTGCGGAACTCAACAGCGCCGCAATCCGGTTACGTGCTCAAGGCATCGCCGTGCGCGCCAGTCTGCTCAAGGACCGCCAACCTCGACAAGCCTATTTGCAATGGTTGCTGGACAATCATCAGGTACGGATCGTCAGGAACGCCCTGGGCCGGATCAAGACCAAAAAGCGCCAGGATTATTTTCAGGAGTATCAGATACTCGACAGCACCCAGCATGATCAGCCGTTATGGCTCGCGCATTTTCACTACGACTCGCCCGAAGCCGCGCCGGAACAATTCACCGCGGCGCACCTGAAAATCGCCGATGCGCATTTGAAGACCCTCAGCGCAGAACGTCGACAGGCCCTGACTGCTCTGACACCAATCGACTACGTGCTGCGCCGGATTGGCGATCCGAGCCTGTTCCTGCAACTCGAAGCACAACCGTGATACCGCCGCCGGGCGCATTGATCTGCGTCCGCTTCAGAGGGTGTGCCACACGGTTCGCAAACGCTCGAGCGCCGCTTCGATTGCGCGCTCAGGCACCGCCGCAAAGCCCAGCACCAGTCCGGCGCGCTGGTCGACCGGGGTCGTGGAATCAGGCAGCCAATAGCTGCTCAGACCATTGATCTCGACGTCAACGCTACGCGCCAGTTCAATCAGTTGACTTTCACGCGCAACACTGGCGACCGGCACGGTCAGGTGCAGCCCGGCGGCAACGCCGGGCAACTGGCCGACGCCCGCAATATTCTGCGGCCAGCCACCGAGCAGGACATTGCGTCGGCTCAGCGCCGCGCGGCGCATGCGTCGGATGTGCCGCTGGAAATGCCCGGCGGCCATGAACTCGGCCATCACCGCTTGGGTACTGACTTCGGAATGACGCACATCCACCGCACGCCTTTGCGCAAATGCCTTCACCAACCCCGGCGGCAACACCAGATACCCCAGGCGCAACGCCGGGAACGCGACCTTGCCGAACGTGCCGACATACAGCACTCGCCCCTGTCGATCGAGGGCGGCCAATGGCGCCAGTGGAGCGCCGCTGTAACGATACTCGCCATCGTAATCATCCTCGACGATCCAGCCCTGCGTGCGCTCGGCCCAGGCCAGCAATTCGAGGCGGCGGGCCAGACTCATTACCACCCCCGTGGGGTACTGGTGGGATGGCGTGACATAGGTCAGGCGGCAATCGGTCAGTCCTGCCAGTTGCTGGCAGTCGATTCCCTCGCTGTCCACCGCCACCCCGTGCAACCGGGCACCGGCCACGGCGAAGGCATGACCGGCCGCTCGATACCCGGGATTTTCAATCGCTACGCCGTCGCCCGGCGCTACCAGCAACTGTGCACAAAGGCTTATGCCCTGCTGTGCGCCACTGGTGATCACAATTTGCTCAGCCGTGCACTGCATGCCCCGTGAGCTGCGCAAATAGGCCGCGATCATCCCGCGCAACCGCGCATCGCCCGCCGGATCGCCATAACACAACTGCTGCAAATCCGGCTTGCGCCAGAAAGCCGCGTTCAGCTTGGCCCAGACGTCAAACGGGAACAGATCGAAGGCTGGAACGCCGACCCGAAAAGCACGCGGCGGACCACTGGGTGGCAGGGCCAGATGATTGGTTTCAACCCGCTGAATTGCGTCGCTGTGGATAACTTTACTGGATGGAACCACAGGTAAATCCAGCCAATTTGTGGATAAGGCTGTGGGTAAGCTTGTTGAAAACCCTGTGGATACTTTTGTGGATAGTTTTTTGGTGGGCAATGCGCTGTGCGGCAACTGGGCGACATACGTGCCGTCCCCGACCCGGCCTTCGATGAAGCCTTCGGCGTACAGCTGATCGTAGGCGCGCACCACGCTGTTGCGGGAAATCGCCAACGCCGTCGCCAGATCACGGCTGGCCGGCAGCCGCGTGCCACTGGCCAGACGCCCGTCCAGCACGCGCAGACGTAGCGCCTGATAGAGCTGGCGGCTCAAACCCTGACGGCGGTCGAGCTCGATACCGGCCGGATTGAACGGCATGGACAGCGTGGGCGATTCGGGCATGACAATGGACCTATGAAATTGCTCATCAATGGCTCTTACAACAGACCAATAGCCTGCCTAGGATGCAGGCATTCGCCAAGGAAAATCTCTCCATGTACACGCCCCGCGCCTTTGCCATCGACGAACTGTCGCAACTGCACGAACTGATCCTCGCCACTCGCCTCGCGATTCTGGTGAGCCACGGTGAAAACGGCCTGCAAGCCAGCCATGTACCGGTGCTGCTGCACCGCGAACAGGGCCCGAACGGCACGCTGTACGGGCACCTGGCCAAAGCCAATCCGCAATGGAAAGACCTGCGCGACGGCGCTGAAGCGATGCTGATATTTGCCGGTCCCGACGCCTACGTCAGCCCGGGGTTTTACCCAAGCAAGGCCGAGCACGGCAAAGTCGTGCCGACCTGGAACTACGTCGCCGTGCACGCCTACGGCCACGCCGAAACCTTCAGCGACGGCGGGCGCCTGCTCGACATCGTCAGCACGCTGACTGATCGCCATGAAGCCGGTCGCGCACAACCATGGAAGGTCGACGATGCGCCGGCCGACTACATCGACGGCATGCTCAAGGCGATCGTCGGTTTCGCCATTCCCATCGACCGCCTCGAAGGCAAGCGCAAGCTCAGCCAGAACCGCAGCGCCGAAGACATTGCCAGCGTGCGCGAAGGCCTGGCTGCCAGCCCCGACATCGCCGACCGAACCCTCGCCCACTTGATGCGTTAAGGAAATCAGCATGAGTCAGATCCAGATCCGCCCGGTGACCGCCGGTGATCACGCCGCCTGGTTGCCGCTGTGGCAGGCCTACCTGCGCTTCTACAATACCGAGTTGCCGGACGCCGTCACGCAGAGCACCTGGCAGCGTTTCCTCGACCCGAGCGAGCCGACCCACGCCGCCCTCGCCTGGGCTGACGGCAAAGCAGTGGGCATGGTGCATTTCATTTATCACCGCTCCAATTGGAGCATCGAAAACTCCTGCTACCTGCAGGACCTGCTGGTGGCGCCGGAGACTCGTGGCACCGGCGTCGGTCGCTTGCTGATCGAACACGTCTACGCCACTGCCAAGGCCGACGGTTGCTGCAAAGTGCATTGGCTGACCCACGAAACCAATGCCACCGCGATTCAGCTCTACGAGCGCATCGCCGAGCGCCCGGGATTCATCCAGTTTCGCAAAGCCATTTAAGGAGCCGCGTACATGCCCACTGCACTTGCCGACTGGAAAGGCGTCCCCGCCCCCACCGCCACCTTGCTCGAAGGCCGCTTCATCCGCCTGGAACGCCTCGACCCGGCGCGCCACGGCGACGAGTTGTTCAACGCCCTCGAAGGCCCCGGCGCCGACCCGAAGCTGTGGGATTACTTGCCCTATGGGCCGTTCCCCGAGCGCAGCGTTTTCAATGACTGGTTGAACAACCATGCGGCCAGCAGCGATCCCTATTTCTTCAGCGTGATTGACCGCGTCACGGGCGAGGTGCAAGGCATTCTGAGCCTGATGTCGATCGTCCCGGCGCAGGGGCGCATCGAGATCGGCCACGTCACCTTCGGTGCGCCGATGCAACGTTCACCGAAGAGTACCGAAGCGGTTTACCTGTTGGCCAAATACGCCTTCGAACAGGGCTATCGTCGCCTGGAGTGGAAGTGCAACAACGGCAACGCCCGCTCCAAATACGCCGCCGAACGTCTGGGTTTCAGCTTCGAAGGCGTGTTCCGCCAGCACATGGTGGTCAAGGGCCAGAACCGCGATACCGCGTGGTATTCGATTGTGGATTCGGAGTGGCCGGAGATTGCGACAGGGTTCGAGCAGTGGTTGAGCGATGCCAACCAGACGCCGACCGGGCAGGTGAAAGGTTTGGTCGAGTGCCGTTCCTGAGTCTGTAAATGTAAAAGATCGCAGCCTGCGGCAACTCCTACAGGGTGTAGCTGAGCTGCCGCTGACTGCGATCTTTTGATGCTTATTTACACCAGTTTCTGCGCCAACACCGCGATGTGTTCCGGCCCGATCCCGCAGCAACCGCCCAAATGGCTGGCGCCCCGCTGCTGCCAATCCTTCGCCCAGTGCAGATACCCCGGCGGATCCAGATCGTCGCGCAACGGGTCGAGGCCGTCGTTGGCGGTCGCCTCTTTCGGTTGCGGTGGAAACGCGTTGGCATACGCGCCGATGTGAATCTGCACACCCAGGCGTTCGAAGGTATCGCGCGCCGCATCAATCGCCGCACCGATCACTTCCGGCTGGCTGCAGTTGAACAGCAGCGTCTCGACGCCCAATTCCGCCGCCACCGCCGCTGCTTCGGCCACCGGTTCGCCGGAACGCAGACGTGGCACCTCGTCGGTGTCTTCATCCTTCAAAGTAAACGACAGCCAGAACGGTTTGCCGTCCTGCGGCAGACTGGCGCGAATGGAACGCGCCTCGATGATCGAGCTCTGGGTTTCCGCCAGCCACAGGTCGACATGTGGCGCCAGGCCGGTTACCAGTGGCGTCAGCAATTCGTTCACCCGCGCCGCTTCGAACAGATCCGGGCGATAGGAGCCGAACAGCGGCGGCAACGAACCGGCCACTCGCACCGCTTTGCCCGAGGCCTGCACCGCACGCTGCGCCAGCTCTCCGGCCAACGCCGCCAGTGCCTGACCTTCAGCGGCAAACCGCGCCTCGCCGATGTGAAACGGCACGACCGCATAGCTGTTGCTGGTGATCACATTGGCGCCGCTGGCGATGTAGGCGGCGTGCACCGCTTCGACAGCTTGCGGTGCTTCGATCAGGGCCAGCGCCGACCACTCGGGCTGCCGAAACGGCGCCCCGGC
This sequence comes from Pseudomonas sp. AM14(2022), assembly GCF_036346455.1. NCBI lineage: Bacteria > Pseudomonadati > Pseudomonadota > Gammaproteobacteria > Pseudomonadales > Pseudomonadaceae > Pseudomonas > Pseudomonas sp. AM14(2022). The sequence goes on along the minus strand of NZ_JAOTNY010000001.1, from coordinate 281,068 downwards.
GCGTTGCAACTCACGGCCCATGCCGCCATCGAGAATTACCGTGCTTGCTGTGCCCATATGCTTTTCGCTCATATGCTTATGAAAATTACTCACTACCAGAGTAGTTCTTATAACTATTTAATACGCACCATTCGGTTAATAACAACCCCTTTTTTTCAGGTGTCGACTGTGAAACTTCAACCGCTACTGGCCCTGGGCCTGACGATTCTGGCCGCGTCCACTCAAGCCTTCGGCGGCGCCACACTTGATCGCGTCGAACAGAAAAAACAACTGGTCGGCGTGCTGATGGAAAGCTACCCACCCTTCTCGTTTCTCAATGAGCAGAATCAGCTCGACGGCTTCGACGTGGACGTCGCCAAAGCCGTTGCGGACAAGCTGGGGGTCAAGCTGCGCCTCGAAACGCCATCCTGGGACGTGATCGCTGCCGGCCGCTGGAGCGGGCGCTATGACATCTGCATCTGCTCCATGACCCCGAGCAAGGCCCGCGCCGAAGTGTTCGATTTCCCGGTCGAGTACTACGCCTCGCCCGCCGTGATCGTGGTCAACGCCAAGGACGATCGCATCCACGGCGCCAAGGACCTGAGCGGCAAAAAGGTCGGCCTGACCAGCGCCAGCAGCTACGAAAGCTATCTGAACAAGAATCTGGTCATCGAAGGCGCCGAAGACACGCGTCTGGAGTACCCGTTCGAGGATGTGCAGATCGCTCCGTACGATACCGACAATGTCGCCTTCCAGGATCTGGGCCTGGGCGCCGGTGTGCGCCTGGACGCCATCCTCACCAATCTGGTGACCGCGCAGCCGCGCCTGAATCAGGATCAGCGTTTCAAACTGGCGGGCGCGCCGCTGTACTCGGAACCTAACTCGGTGGCCATCGAAAAGGGTGATGCCGAGTGGGACGCCAAAGTGCGCGAGGTGTTTGCGCAACTCAAGCAGGACGGCACGCTGAGCAAGCTGTCGCAGAAATGGATCGGCGCCGATATCAGCCAATGACTGCCTTCCCGACACCTCCACAGCCGCCGCAACCGGTGGCTGAATCGCGCCTGCAACGGCTGCTCGGTTTCCGCACGCGCCTGTACCTGACCTGGGCGGCGATGTTCAGCCTGTTTGCCGGTTTTTTCCTCAGCTTCGATCTGAAGCTCTCGATCATCCTCGACAAGCTGCCGAATCTGCTCGGCGTGCACCTGGCGCCCAACGGCTTTCTACAGGGCGCGGCACTGACCCTGTTTCTCTGCGCCTGCGCGATCGTCGCCTCGTCCTTGCTGGGCTTCGTCACCGCCCTCGCGCGCCTGTCGAAAAGCGCCGTGGCGTTCGGGATTGCCAGTTTCTACACCTCGTTCTTTCGCGGCACGCCGCTGCTGATCCAGATCCTGTTGATCTACCTCGGCCTGCCGCAACTGGGTGTCGTACCCGGCGCAATGGTAGCCGGGATCATTGCCCTGTCACTCAACTACGGCGCGTACCTCAGCGAGATTTTCCGCGCCGGCATCCTCGGCGTGCCCTATGGCCAGCGTGAAGCTTCGCTGGCGCTGGGCATGCGCGAGAGCGTGATCTTCTGGCGCATCACCCTGCCCCAGGCGATGCGCACGATTATTCCGCCAACCACCAACCAGTTCATCTCGATGCTCAAGGACTCGTCACTGATCTCGGTGATGGGCGTCTGGGAAGTGATGTTTCTGGCGCAGTCCTACGGCCGCTCGAGCTACCGCTACATCGAGATGTTGACCACGGCGGCGATCATTTACTGGCTGATGTCGATCGGTCTGGAGCTGATCCAGGCGCGCATGGAGCGGTATTACGGCAAGGCTTATGTGCGGCGTAGCTAGGCTAATCAGCACCTTGCGCCAGCGTCGGGGTTCAATTGATCTCTCGTCGGACCCGCACCACGCCCATTTTCAGTCCAAACGGACGAAACACCGCATTCAACGATTTCAATGTCTGATTGCCCTCGCCATGCTCGATATGCACCAGCGTGCGAACCGATATTTTGCACATCCTGGCAAACTGGGTTTGATGCAGACCGGTCACTTCCACGCGTAGACGACGAACCGCTTCACCGATCTCCAGTGTCCCTTGGGCCAGCGCCTCTTGAATGTTTTCGATGAGCACCGTGCGCTCGGCTACCGTCATGCTCATTTCAGATCCCACTCTTTCAAACGTTGCTCCAGATTTTTCAGATGGATTCCCGGGTGGTTCATCGTTCTGTCGGGCAAACCGCTCGCCGTCAATATGTCGGGGAGCGCCGCCAGACGCTGGGCATCTTCACGCAAGCGTTCGAAAGGATCTGATACGTCAGTCAAGCCCAGCTGTATTTAAATGCATTTAAGCAGGGATTTTATTGCTCAAAGATGCAATATATTGCACCTCGGCTAAGATGGCCCGGTGCAATATGCAACAAAATGCAGATGCGACTGTGTTTAAGATCATATGCACCAAGTAATGCTGGTCACCTTCCGACATCATTTTGTAAAACCCCATCGCTATACAGGACGGCCCGCTTATAACAAAAAGGCCCTCCACCCATGACCTTCCCGCCTCAGCGCTTGTCCCTCGCTGCCGTTCTGCTGATCACCGCCGGCACCGCCCACGGCAAGACCGTGCAGATCGACACTGCCACTACTGCCGCGCAAACCCTTGGCGGCAGTGACACGCTGACGATCTCGGCACCGGGCAGCATCACCAACAGCGGCAAGGCGGTGAGCCTGAAGGACGGCACCAGTGGCGCCGGTGTGGTCATCGATAACGCCGGGAAAATCGTTTCCAGCGGTGGCCGGGCCATCGACAGCAGTGGTGACCTGACCCAGGCGCGTAATTACCAGATCTTCAACCGCAGCGGCGGGCAGATTCTCGGCGCCAATGACGCCTTGCGTATAGACAGTAACTTCGTCAGCGGCAGTCTGTTGATCGACAACAGCGGCGTGATTCGCTCGACCACCGGCCAAGGCCTGGACCTCGATGCGCTGCGCAGCAACGGGGTCAAAACCACCCTCATCAACCGCGCTGGCGGACTGATTCGTGGCGATGCCAGCGACGGCATGAAGACCGGCGCCAACGCGACGATTACCAACTACGGTGAGATCTCCACCGGCGACTCGCACAACGCCGATGAGAAGTTCGATGGCGTCGACATCGACTCGGCCAGCGGTGTCAGCGTGACCAACTACGGGGTGATTTCCGGCGGCCGCCATGGCATCACCACCGACCTCGGTGCGACGCTGGTCAACTATGGGCAGATCACCGGACGCAATGGTTCCGGATTCGGTTCCGACGGCGATGGTACGGTGATCAACCACGGCACCATCACCGGTGCTTACTCAGGCTTGCAGGCGAACGGTGACGGTGATGGCGTGGACATCGACAAGATCGCCCACATCGAAAACTACGGCACCATTCAGGGCGTCGGTGCGGGTGGCGTGGACAAGGGCGGATTCGCCAACGGCAGCGAAGGCATCGCCCTCGGCGGCGGCTACATTCTCAACGCGAGCAACGCACTGATCAGCGGCGCCAACAGCGCGATTCTGGTGGACGACGGCAGCGGTGGTTCGGGGCTGGCAGCCACCACGCTGGAGAACTACGGCACCATTCAAGGCCTCGACGGCTTCGGCGTGAAGTTCGTCGGCGAATTCGCCGACAACGTGATCAACGGCGGCACCATCAGCGGCAGCAACGGCCTGGCACTCGACCTCGGTGGCGGCAACGACAGCCTGACCCTGCGCAACGGCAGTCGCTTCGTCGGCGTGGTCGATGGCGGCAGCGGGTACGACCGGGTGGTGATGGACGATGCGGCGGGCGGCAGCTTCGGCGCCAGCCGCAATTTCGAATGGCTGGAGGTCAGGCAAGGTGCGTGGACACTCACCGGCAGCGGCGATTTCAGCGATGGCGGCGCGGTGCGCAATGGCGCGACCCTGGTCAACCAGGGCGGCATTGCCGGCAGCCTGACCGTAGACGCCGGCGGTGTGTATGCCGGTGGCGGCTCGGTGGGCAATCTCAACGTCAACGGCACGCTGCGTACCGACACCGGCCTGGGTCGCGCAACCATCGTCCATGACTTGAATATGGGCAGCGGCTCGACCCTCGTCTACGGCGTCAACGCCGATGGCAGCAGCGCCCCGGTTCAGGTCGGCGGCACCGCCAGCCTCAACGGTGCGACCCTGGCGGTGAACCCCGGCAGCGGCACTTATCCGTGGCAGAGCCATTACACCGTGCTGCAAGCCGCCAACGTCAACGGCACCTTCGGCAACGTCACCAGCCACTACGCGTTCCTCACGCCGACGCTGGCCTATACACCGACACAAGTCGACCTGACCTACACCCGCAATGACGTGGCCTTCAATCAGTTCGCGGCGACCGGCAACGGCAGCAACGCGGCCAACAGCCTGGCCACGATGGGCAAGAACAACGCGCTGTACAACGCCTTGCTCAACACCACCCAAAGCACGGCCGGCGCGGCGATCGAGCAACTGGCCGGCGCCAGCAACGCCAACCTGACCAGCGCCACGCTCGGCGCCAGCAGTCAGGTGGGCAACAGCATGCTGTCGGCGATGCAGCAAATGGGCGGCAGCCCGGGGTTGATGGTTGGCGTTGATCAACGCGACACCCCGGTGCTGGCGGCCAACGGCGTACCGTCGGAAGCGCGCAATCTGAATGACCCGAACGCGCGCGGACGCCTGTGGCTGCAAGCCATCGGCGGCTACGGCAAGCTCGACGGCGAGCACGGCAACAACGGCCTGGAGCAACGCACCAAGGGCAGCGTACTGGGTGCCGACTGGGCACTGAATCCGCAGTGGCGCCTCGGCGTACTCGGCGGTTATTCAAAGACTGATCTGGACGCGACCGGCGTCGATGGCAACGTCGAGAGCTGGCACGCCGGCGTCTACGCACTGCGTCAGAGCGGCCCGTACTCCCTGCGCCTCGGCGCCGCCTACAGTGGCCATCAGGGCGAAAGCAAACGCACGGTGGCGTTCAATGGTTTCAGTGATCGGCCCAAAGGCGATTACGACGCCGACAGCCAGCAAGCCTTCGCCGAACTCGGCTACACCATGGGCAGCGGTCGCCTCAGCGCCGAGCCGTTCGCCAGCCTCGGCTACCAGAGCTACCACCGCGACCGCTACCAGGAAAAAGGTGGCGCCGCCGCACTCGACGTCGACAGCCAGAGCCAGGACAACTTCAGCAGCACCTTCGGCCTGCGCCTGGCGCATCTGAGCAGCCTCGACAACGGCATGAGCCTGACCCCACGCATGGCCGCTGGCTGGAAACACACCTACGGCGATGTCAGCAGCTCTACGCGTCAGGCATTTGTGGTCGGCGGCAGCGCATTCAATGTCGATGGCAGTTCGCTGGATCGCGACAGCCTGATGCTCGAAGCCGGGCTGGATCTGGGGATCTCCGCACGGCATACATTGAGTGTCGGCTACAGCGGCGAGATCGGCAGCAACAGTCGCAATCACGGGTTGATCGGGCAGTGGCAGATGAGTTTCTGATCGTTGAACAGCCGGCGGCGTCTGGATCTGGTGTAGGAAAAGGCCCCGCCGGGTTCGTGTAAAACCACCGATCGCAGGACTTGCGATCCTTTTCTACGGTGAAGCTCCGATGTCGCCTGCAAGGCTGCGAGAAGCAGCCGACATCGGATTTTTTGCAGCAAAAATAGAGTGGGGTCTCCTATCCAGAGAGGCCCGACTCATGCCCGGACACTACCAGCTTCGCCCCCTCCAACTCGCCGTGGCGATTGCACTGGCAATCGGATGGAGCAACGTTTCCATCGCCCAACAGCCGGAGATTCCGGTCGTCGAAACTGCAGTAGAACCCAAGCCCAAAAAGCCGCGTAAAACAAAGCCAAAGCCGCCCGTCGAGTCGGGCGGCCTCCCCACGATTGAAGAAGTTATCAATCCAAGTCCAGCCCAAACTGCCATCCAACCATTGGCGAGCAGCTCTTCCAGCAATGCAGAGCATCGGACACCCGATCAAGAGATGCCGGTTGAGCCTTTGCAAGACAGGCCTCTGGAGCATCTGGCAAACAGCACGAATGCTCAGAAACTCGCAAAAAGCCTTGAAGAAAATTCCGTTCCACCGCAGCAACCGCAGCAACCGCAGCAACCGCAAGAGCCTGAGACATTGCCCCAACCAGCGCAGCCCGTAACGCCTGCCTCGCCATCAAATACCGCCATCAGCGCCCTGCTCGACGCCAGCACACCAACAGCGAGTCTGGCACTCGAACAACTTGCCGCCGGCAGCAACGCCAACCTCGCCAAAGCCACTCTGAGCAGCGCCGCTCCGGTCAGCACCAGCATGCTCTCGGCGATGCATCAGCTGGACAATCGTAAAGCTGATGATCCCGGGCGAGTCTGGCTGCAAGCTCTGGGACATGGCGGCAAGGTCGATCGTGATTACGACAGTGCCCTCAAACACTCCACCCACGGTTTGGTCCTGGGGGCCGACTGGCAATTCGACGAACAGTGGCATGTCGGCCTGATGGGCGCAAAAGCGCAAAGCCGCTTCGATGCCCGGCAGTTCGACGGCGATCTCGACAGTTGGTACCTCGGCGCCTACGCCCAGCGACAGGACGGCCCGTTCGCCCTGAGCCTGGGCGCCTCGTACGGCAGTCATGACGGCAGTGGCAAACGTCGCGTTGCCTTCAATGGTTTCAGTGATCGCCTCAAGAGCAGCTATGACGCCAGCACCCAGCAGGTGTTTGCCGAAGTCGGCTACAACCTGGGACGTGGCAACGTCAGCTTCGAACCGTTCGCCAGCGTCGGTTATCAACGCTACCAGCGTGATGGTTACACCGAGAAAGGTGGCGATGCGGCGCTCAAGGTTCAGGGGCAGACCCGGGCGAACCCGAGCAGCACCGTCGGCCTGCGCCTGGCGAAAACCAGTCACCTGGCCAACGGCATGCAGTTGACGCCACGTCTCAGCGCCAGCGTGAAACATACCTACGGCGAGCTCGATAACGAAACGCGCCAGCAACTGGTCAAGGGTGGCAAAAGCTTTGCAGTCGCCGGGGCCGAGATGGATCGCAACAGCTTCACGCTGGACGCCGGTCTGGATCTGACCCTGTCCGCCCGTAACACTCTGGGCGTTGGGCTCACTGGCGAGGCCGGTAGCGACAGCCGCAGTTACGGCGTGATGGGCCAGTGGCGCATGGCGTTCTGACACAAAGCGACGTGTAGCTGCCGCAGGCCCGGGCCTGCGGCAGCCCCTACAAAGAACAGCATATTGCAGGCGAAAAAAAAGGGGAGCACATGCCCCCCCGAGGTTTAAAACGTTGAATCGCGGCAGTTATCTCAGCCTTCGATCTCGATCAGGATTTCGCCAGGATTCACCCGGTCGCCCTTGGCCACATGGATGGCGGTGACCTTGCCGGCAATCGCTGCCTGGACTTCGGTTTCCATCTTCATCGCTTCGGTGATCAGCACCGCCTGACCGGCCTTGACGGTGTCGCCTTCCTTGACCAGCACATCGACGATGTTGCCCGGCATGGTGGTGCTGACGTGGCCCGGTGCCGATGCTTGTTTGCGTTTGCTGCTGCCACCGCCGACAAATTCGTTGAGCGGTTCGAACACCACTTCTTCCGGCATGCCATCGATGGACAGGTAGAAGTGACGCTTGCCTTCGGCCTTCACGCCGACACCGGTGATGTCGACGCGGTAGGTTTCGCCGTGGACGTCGATGACAAACTCGGTCGGTACGCCTTCGCCACCGGCCTTCGCCACACCGCCGGCCTCAGGGATCGGCAACAGCACTTCCGGAACGAGGGTGCCGGCGGCACGCTCTTCGAGGAATTTGCGGCCGATGTCCGGGAACATGGCGAAAGTCAGCACGTCTTCTTCAGACTTGGCCAGTGCGCCAATGTCGGCACGCAGCTTGGTCATCTCCGGCTTGAGCAGATCGGCCGGACGTACGTCGATCACCTCTTCGCTGCCGATGGCCTGACGACGCAGTTTTTCGTTAACCACGCCCGGCGCTTTGCCGTAACCGCCCTGCAGGTACAGCTTCACTTCGTTGGTGATGGTCTTGTAACGCTCGCCGGCCAGCACGTTGAAGAACGCCTGGGTGCCGACGATCTGCGAAGTCGGGGTCACCAGTGGCGGGAAACCAAGGTCTTCACGCACCCGCGGGATTTCCGCCAGCACTTCGGCCATGCGGTTCAGTGCGCCCTGCTCTTTCAGTTGGTTGGCGAGGTTGGAGATCATCCCGCCCGGTACCTGGTTGACTTGCACGCGGGTATCGACGGCGGTGAACTCGCTTTCGAACTGGTGGTACTTCTTGCGCACGGCGTAGAAGTACAGACCGATTTCCTGCAGCAGCTCCAGGTTCAGACCGGTGTCGTACTCGGTGCCCTTGAGCGCTGCGACCATCGACTCGGTGCCTGGATGGCTGGTGCCCGAGGCGAAGCTGGAGATCGCGGTATCAATGTGATCGGCACCGTTTTCGATGGCCTTCAATTGGCACATCGCCGCCAGACCCGCCGTGTCATGCGAATGGATGAACACCGGCAGCGACTGCTCGGCTTTCAACGCACGGACCAGTTCACCGGTGGCGTATGGCGTGAGCAGACCGGCCATGTCCTTGATCGCCACCGAGTCGCAACCCATGGCTTCCATCTGCTTGGCTTGCGCCACAAACGCGTCGATGGTGTGCACCGGGCTGGTGGTATAAGCGATGGTGCCCTGGGCGTGTTTGCCAGCAGCCTTCACCGCTTCGATGGCCACGCGCAGGTTACGCACGTCGTTCATCGCGTCGAAGATGCGGAACACGTCGATGCCGTTGACCGCAGCCTTGGCGACGAAAGCTTTAACCACGTCGTCGCTGTAGTGGCGATAGCCGAGCAGGTTCTGCCCGCGCAGAAGCATTTGCAGACGGGTGTTGGGCAGCGCGGCGCGCAGTTGGCGCAGGCGCTCCCACGGGTCTTCTTTCAGAAAGCGCACGCAGGCGTCGAACGTCGCGCCGCCCCAGCACTCCAGCGACCAGTAGCCGACTTTGTCGAGCTTGTCGCAGATCGGCAGCATGTCTTCGGTGCGCATGCGAGTGGCGAGCAGCGATTGGTGAGCGTCGCGCAGGATGGTGTCGGTTACGAAAATTTTCTTGGACATTGTTGTTTTCCTCACAGGCCTGCGTGGGCGGCGATGGCGGCGGCGATGGCCAGGGCCAGCTCTTCGGGTTTGCGCTTGATCGAGTAGTTGGTCAGTTCCGGGTGGCTTTCCACGAAGCTGGTATTGAACTGGCCGCTACGGAATTCCGGGTTGCGCAGGATTTCCTGGTAGTACGCGGCGGTGGTCTTCACGCCTTGCAGTCGCATATCGTCCAGCGCCCGCAAGCCACGGTCCATTGCCTCTTCCCAGGTCAACGCCCAGACCACCAGTTTCAGGCACATCGAGTCGTAGAACGGCGGAATGGTGTAACCGGTGTAGATCGCTGTATCAGTGCGCACGCCCGGGCCGCCAGGGGCGTAGTAACGAGTGATCTTGCCGAAGCTCGGCAGGAAGTTGTTTTTCGGGTCTTCGGCGTTGATGCGGAACTGCAACGCGAAACCACGATGCTGAATGTCTTCCTGCTTCACCGACAGCGGCAGGCCGGAGGCGATGCGGATCTGTTCGCGGACGATATCGATCCCGGTGATTTCTTCGGTGATGGTGTGTTCCACCTGCACCCGGGTGTTCATCTCCATGAAGTACACCTCGCCCTCGGCGAGCAGGAACTCCACGGTGCCGGCGTTCTCGTAGCCCACAGCCTTGGCCGCACGCACCGAAAGGTCGCCGATGTAGGCGCGCTGTTCCGGGGTCAGTTGCGGGCTCGGGGCGATTTCGATGAGCTTCTGGTTGCGGCGCTGGATCGAGCAGTCACGCTCGAACAAGTGCACGACGTTGCCGAAGCTGTCGCCGAGGATCTGCGCCTCGATGTGTTTCGGGTTAACGATGCATTTTTCCAGGAACACTTCCGCCGAACCGAAAGCCTTGGTCGCTTCGGAGATCACCCGAGGGAAGTTCTGCTCGAGTTCTTCGCGGCTGTTGCAGCGACGAATGCCGCGCCCGCCACCACCGGAGGTGGCCTTGAGCATCACCGGGTAACCGATGCGGTCGCCCTCGGTCAGGGCTTCTTCGATACCCGACACGTTGCCTTCGGTGCCCGGGGTGACCGGCACACCGGCCTTGATCATGCTGCGCCGGGCTTCGGTCTTGTCGCCCATGCGGCGAATGACTTCTGCCGACGGGCCGATGAATTTGATTCCGCGTTCGGCGCAGATGTCTGCCAGCTCAGCGTTTTCCGACAGGAAGCCGTAACCGGGGTGCAAGGCATCGCAACCGGTTTCCACCGCCAGGTTCACCAGCTTGCGCGGGTTGAGGTAACCGGCCAGTGGCTCGGCACCGATGCTGTGGGCTTCGTCCGCACGCTTCACATGCAAGGCATGGCGGTCGGCGTCGGAAAAAATCGCTACCGAGCGAATGCCCATCTCGGCGCAGGCCCGCACGATTCGTACGGCAATCTCACCACGGTTGGCGATCAGGATCTTTTTTATCACTTGGAAATTCCCTTGAGCCGGTGGCACCACGACCTGCTAGACCCAGGTCGACGCGTGACTAAATGTTTCAATTTAGTCGCAGCCCCACACTAGCCCTCACAAGGGATTAACAAAAATGAATAAAAATTGGGTCAGGCATAAGCAAAGACTTATAGTTAAACCATCAGCCTGCCGTCAGAGCCCATAAAAAATGCGTAAGTCCTTGATGCGTATGACATTACGACAATTGCAGATTTTCAACGAAGTGTGTGATTTACGTTCCTACAGCCGCGCAGCCGATGAAATGTCTCTGACACAACCGGCCGTCAGCCTACAGATTCGTCAGCTGGAAGAGCTGATCGGGCAACCATTATTCGATTATGTCGGCAAAAAACTCTACATGACCGAGGCCGCCGAAGCCCTGCAGCGTGCCAGCCGGGACATCTTCGGGCGCCTGGAAAACCTCGACATGCAGCTGTCGGACATGCAGGGCTCGCTGCAGGGCCAGTTGAAACTGGCCGTGGAATCCAGCGCCAAATACTTCGTGCCGCACCTGTTCGCCGCGTTCAAGCGCCAGCATCCGGAAGTGAACCTGCAACTGACCGTGGTCAACCGCGGTCAGGTGATCCGCCGCCTCTCGGACAACCGCGATGATCTGGTGATCATGTCGATGGTGCCGCAGGACATGGGCCTGGAGTTCCTGCCGTTTCTCAATAATCCGATTGTCGCTGTCGCGCGTCCGGACCATCCGTTGGCACACATGGGGCCGCTGCGCCTGCAGGATCTTGAGCCTTACACACTGCTGATCCGCGAACCCGGTTCGGGCACGCGACTGGCCTGTGAAGAGTATTTCAAGGAGAAACGCGTGCACTTCACCCAGACTCAGGAAGTGGCCTCGGCCGAAGCCCAGCGCGAATGCGTGGTGGCGGGTCTGGGCCTGGCGCTGTTGACGCGCCACGCCCTAAACCTGGAGCTGGCGACCGGCGGCCTGGTCGAGCTGCCGGTCGAAGAGTTGCCGCTGTTTCGCAGCTGGTGCCTGGTGCAAGCCAAGGCCAAACGCCTGTCACCGGTGGCGCACGCCTTCCTGGCGTTTATCCGCAGCGAACGGGTGCAGATCAGCGCGCTGGTTGAACGCTTCGACGGGAAGCTGCGGGCGCTGCCTGCCAGTGATTAAGTTCGAGTTCCTCGGGAAAACCACCGATTTCAGCCTGAAGCTGACGGAGTTCGAAGCGATCTTCGATCGCGCGACGGAATTCCATGCGGCGCTGGTCTTCCTGCTGACGACGGGTTTTCGCGGCGCTGTTGCGTTCTTCGTAGGGCTGAGCCATTTCGAGTCTCCCAAGGCGAGTACGGGAGTTTCACGATAGGCGGGAGGGATGACGGTTTGGCTGCGCGGGGATGACAGTGCGATGAAAGTTTTGAAAAGTGCGGTGCTATTGAGGACGCCTTCGCGAGCAGGCTCGCTCCCACAGTGGATCTTCTGTGAGCACAAATTTTGTGTCACACCGAGATCAAATGTGGGAGCGAGCCTGCTCGCGATTAAGGTCGGAACGACCTTAGATGACTTCAGTCATCCAGGGCTTTCACGGCCTTGGGGGATAGCCGCAAGCTGCGCAGGCTGCGCTTCACGCTCTTCAGGTGGTTGACCAGACTCGGCCCGCGCGCCATGGCCACGCCCATCGCCAGCACGTCGATCACCACCAGATGGGCGATGCGCGAGGTCAGCGGTGTATAGATTTCGGTGTCTTCGTGCACATCGATCGCCAGGTTGACGGTCGACAGCTCAGCCAGCGGTGTCTGGCTCGGGCACAGGGTGATCAACGATGCGCCGCTCTCGCGCACCAGGTTGGCGGTGATCAGCAGATCCTTGGAGCGCCCGGACTGGGAAATGCAGATCGCCACGTCGGTCGGCTTCAACGTCACCGCCGACATCGCCTGCATGTGCGGGTCGGAATACGCCGCCGCGGTCAGCAGCAAACGGAAGAACTTGTGCTGCGCATCCGCCGCCACCGCGCCCGACGCACCAAAGCCATAGAACTCGACACGCTGCGCCTGAGACATAAGCGTCACCGCGCGCTGCAATTCCACCGGATCGAGCTTCTCGCGAACCTCCATCAGGGTGTGCAGGGTGGTGTCGAAAATTTTCAGGCTGTAGTCGGCGACCGAGTCGTCCTCATGGATCGCGAACTGGCCGAAGCTGGCACCGGCGGCCAGGCTTTGCGCCAGTTTCAGCTTGAGATCCTGAAACCCGGAGCAGCCGATGGCCCGGCAAAAACGCACGATGGTCGGCTCGCTGATACCGACGCTGTGGGCCAGGTCGGCCATGGAACTGTGCATCACCGCCGCAGGGTCAAGCAGCACGTGGTCGGCGACCTTGAGCTCCGACTTGCGTAACAGGTGACGTGACTGGGCGATGTGTTGCAGCAGATTCAATGGGCTGGACTCTTCTTATGGGCAAGGATGTAGCACGCTTGTAGTTATACTACATGAATTGGCTTTTTGCCTGCTCAATGCGTAACTCCATGTCCCCGTATCAGGCGCGATGGAGTGCATGTAGCCCTTAAAGCGGATTTCCCTGTTCGCGCAAAAGCCCAGCCAGACGCTCAGCCTCCACCGGGCGACTGATCAGATACCCCTGCACTTCGTCGCAGCGTTCAGCACGTAAAAATTCCAGCTGTTCTTGCCGCTCGACGCCTTCAGCCACCACTTTCAACGACAGCCCGTGCGCCATGGCGATGATCGCCCGGGTGATCGCCGCATCCTCACTGCCCTGCCCCAGCCCGCGAATGAATGCCTGATCGATCTTCACGTAATCCACCGGAATTCGCTTGAGGTAACTCAGCGACGAATAGCCGGTGCCGAAATCATCGATTGCCAGCTTCACCCCCAGATCGCGCAACTGCTGGAAGGTCGCGATGATGTGTTCGACGCTGTCGAGCAACTGGCTCTCGGTGAGTTCCAGTTCGAGGTAGTGCGGCGCCAGCCCGGTTTCCTCCAGCACCTGGCGCACCAGACTGACCAGTTTGCCCTGACGCAGTTGATGCACCGACAGGTTCACCGATACCCGAATCGGCTCCAGCCCTTGCCGCTGCCACTCGCACGCCTGCCAGCAGGCCTGGCGCAGTACAAATTCGCCGATCGGGCCGATCAGTCCGGTTTCCTCGGCCAAACCAATGAAGTCCCCCGGCGGCACCCGGCCCATGCTTGGATGATCCCAGCGCACCAGCGCTTCCGCCGCATTCAGGCGCCCGGTTTGCAGACACAGCTTCGGCTGGTAGAACACCTTGAGCTGCTTGTCTTCGATGGCTTTGCGCAGCTGGTTTTCCAGTTGCAGGCGCTCAAGGGTGCTGGCCTGCAGGCTGTCGGTGTAGAACTGGAAATTGTTGCCGCCCAGATGCTTGGCGTGTTGCATGGCCATGTTCGACTGACTGACCAGCGCAGAGATTTCCCGGGCGTTGTCCGGCAGCATGCTGATGCCCATCGAGGCACTGACCACCAGTTCATGCCCTTCGACCGTCAGCGGCAGACGCAGCTTGCTCGACAGCCGCGTAGCGACCCGCGCCAGGCTCGACAGGTTGCCGTAGGCATCGAACAGCACGGCAAACTCGTCACCGGACAATCGGGCGATGGTGTCGGCTTCCGGCAAGGCGCTCACCAGCCGCCGGGCCATTTTCTGCAACAACTGATCCGCCACCTCGTGGCCGAGGCTGTCGTTGAGCAGCTTGAAGCGATCGAGATTGATGTGCAGCAGCGCCAGACTGCGGCGCCCGCCCTGACGCACGCGCTGATGGGCTTCGTGCAGGCGTTCGCGGAACAGCGAGCGATTGGCCAGCCCGGTCAGCTCATCGTAATGCGCCAAGAAGCGCATGCGCTCTTCTGATTCGCGCCGCGCCGATAGATCGGCGAAGAAGCCGACGATATGGCTGACATTTCCTCGACTGTCGCGCACCGCGTTGAGTTGCAGCCACTGCGGATACAGCTCGCCGTTCTTGCGGGTTTCCACCAGTTCGCCCTGCCAACTGCCGTGCTGCTCCAGCGCGTGGCGGATCGAAACGTAATGCCGGCGGGCGTCGCGGCTGCACGGCAGCTCGACGACATTGCGCCCGAGCATGTCTTCGATGTCATAACCGGTGACGCGGCTGAACGCCTGATTGATCGCGATCAAGGCGTAGTTCGGATCAAGAATGACGATACCTTCGCTGGCCGCTTCGAACACCGTGGCCGCCAGTCGCTGCTGTTCTTCGAGGCTTTTGCTCGCGCTGATGTCGCGCCGGGTGCCGACCATGCGGATCACCCGCCCACTGTCACTGCGCTCCACGGCGCGACCGCGGTCTTCGATCCACACCCAATGACCGTCGCCGTGACGTACGCGGTATTCGATCTGATAGTCCTCGGTGCGCCCTTTCAGGTGTTCGATCAGCGCCTGCTTGAGCCCTGGCACATCCTCCGGGTGCAGGCGTGGCTTGAGGTCGCGCAGGATCGCCGTGACGTATTCAGGCGCGAGGCCGAACAACTCCTGAATCTGCGTGTGATGGACTTCGTCGGTCTGCAGATTCCAGTCCCACAGCCCCAGCTCACTGGCCTTCAACGCCAGGGCCAGCCGGGCTTCGCTTTTGCTCAGCGCCTGATTGGCCACGTCCAGCTCGCGGCTGCGCTGGGCCACGCGATCTTCCAGCTCGATCTGTGCTTCACGCAATTGGCCCTCGGCACAGCGCCGCTGTTCGATCTCCTTGGCCAGCGCCTGATTGAGCTGCTCGCTGCGGTTCTGCGCTTGCTGCAGGTGTTCGATCAAGTGCTGATTCTGAAAGCGCCGCAGCAAGCCGCGATCAATCAGCCGATTGACCTGCCAGGCGACCACGCTCAGCGAACCGAGCAGAATCAGCCCAAGCCAGCCCCAACCGCGCGCCTGCTCATCACCGCCCCAGAACAGGTAGCCGATCGCCGGCAGCAGGCACGGCAAGGTAAAGGACAGAAACGCCGGCAGGCTGACGGCGTAGGCAACGCTGGCCGATAACGTCGCGGCACCGATCAGGCCGAACACCCAGGCTTGCTGCATGAAGTTGTCGGCGGGCACCAGGGCGATGCCGGCACCGGCCAGGGTCAGACCGGTCATGGTCGAGCCGAGCAGGAACATGCGAAACCAGATCGGCTGAGCCTGACGGTCCGGGATCGCCGAATCGAACGCCGCGACCTGAATCACCCGCAGTGCCACCAGCGACAACAACCAGACCAGCCAGATGCTGACCACGAAATAGCGCTGCGGGCTCCAGAGCAAAGCGGCGCAGACCAGACCATTGAGTAACATGAACATCGTCGGCAGCAGCGAGCCCTGATACAGCAGGCGCGTGCGTTCGACCGCCATTTCGACGGCGTAATGCTTGCGGATGACCCGGGGTTCCACAGAGGGGCCCGACAGGTCTGAGCTGAGGGTCTTGTGCAATGTTGTTGTTCTTATAAGAGTGAGCATGGGCCCGAAACGTGGACGGAGCATACACAAGCCAACCCCGTTGCCAAACTGCTCCAGATCATAATTTGCCGGAAACTTTCCGCCGTCCGATCACCGGCAAAACCCGCAGAGGGAGGCGGGCCGAAGCCTGTAGCCAGTGACCGACCGGTCGTCATCGGCGGCACTTTCATCGGCTAATGCTAAGCTCGGTTTGCCCGGGCCTGCGGCGCACCCTAGAATGCCCCGATGCGCGATGATCTCTCCCTTCTGCTGAACTCCCTCAACGATGCCCAACGCCAGGCCGTAGCAGCCCCCGTTGGCCGTCAGTTGGTCCTGGCCGGTGCCGGTTCCGGTAAAACCCGAGTGCTGGTGCACCGTATCGCCTGGTTGATCCAGGTCGAAAACGCCTCGCCCCACTCCATTCTGTCGGTGACCTTCACCAACAAGGCCGCTGCCGAGATGCGTCATCGCATCGAGCAGTTGCTGGGTATCAACCCGGCCGGCATGTGGGTCGGCACCTTCCACGGCCTGGCGCACCGCTTGCTGCGGGCGCACTGGCAGGAAGCCGGTTTGAGCCAGACGTTCCAGATTCTCGACAGCGACGACCAGCAGCGGCTGGTCAAGCGGGTGATCCGCGAGCTGGGGCTGGACGAACAACGCTGGCCGGCCCGTCAGGCCCAGTGGTTCATCAACGGGCAGAAAGACGAAGGTCTGCGTCCGCAACACATTCAGGCCAGCGGCGACCTGTACCTGGCGACCATGCGCGGCATTTACGAAGCTTACGAGGCGGCCTGCCAGCGCGCCGGCGTCATCGACTTCTCCGAACTGCTGCTACGCGCCCTCGACTTGTGGCGTGATCACCCGGGTCTGCTGGCGCACTATCAGAAGCGCTTCCGTCATATCCTCGTCGACGAGTTCCAGGACACCAACGCCGTGCAGTACGCCTGGTTGCGCCTATTGGGCAAGGGCGGCGACAGCCTGATGGTGGTCGGCGACGACGACCAGTCGATCTACGGCTGGCGCGGGGCGAAAATCGAGAACATTCATCAGTACTCGTCCGACTTCCCGGACTCGGTGACCATTCGTCTCGAGCAGAACTACCGCTCCACCGCCGGCATCCTCAAGGCGGCCAACGCCCTGATCGCCAACAACACCGGACGTCTCGGCAAAGAGCTGTGGACCGACGGTGGCGATGGTGAAGCGATCAACCTGTACGCCGCGTTCAACGAACACGACGAAGCACGCTACGTTGTCGAAACCATCGAAAGCGCGCTGAAAACCGGCCTGGCTCGGAGCGATATCGCGATTCTCTACCGCTCCAACGCCCAATCGCGCGTTCTCGAAGAAGCCTTGCTGCGCGAGCGCATTCCGTACCGCATCTATGGCGGCCAGCGCTTCTTCGAACGCGCGGAAATCAAGAACGCCATGGCTTACCTACGCTTGCTCGAAGGCCGTGGCAACGACGCCGCGCTGGAGCGGGTGATCAACGTCCCGGCCCGTGGCATTGGCGAGAAAACCGTCGAAGCGATCCGCGACCATGCACGCCACAGCGATGTGTCGATGTGGGAAGCGATGCGCCAACTGGTCGCCAATAAAGGCCTGACCGGTCGTGCTGCCGGCGCCTTGGGTGCGTTTATCGAGCTGATCGAGAACCTTGCCGCCAAGTGCATGGAGATGCCGCTGCACTTGATGACCCAGACCGTCATCGAGCAATCGGGACTGATCGCCTATCACGAAGCGGAAAAAGGCGAGAAAGGCCAGGCCCGGGTGGAAAACCTTGAGGAACTGGTCAGCGCCGCGCGCAACTTCGAAAACACCGAAGACGACGAAGAGCTGACGCCACTGGCGGCATTCCTTGGCCACGCGTCGCTGGAAGCCGGCGACACTCAAGCCGACGAGCACGAAGACAGCATTCAGCTGATGACCTTGCACAGCGCCAAAGGCCTGGAATTCCCTTACGTGTTCCTGGTGGGCATGGAAGAAGGCCTGTTCCCGCACAAGATGAGCCTGGAAGAACCGGGTCGCCTTGAAGAAGAGCGCCGCCTGGCCTATGTGGGCATCACCCGTGCCATGCAGAATCTGGTGATGACCTATGCTGAAACCCGGCGCCTGTACGGCAGCGAAACCTACAACAAGGTCTCGCGTTTCGTCCGTGAAGTGCCGAAGGGTCTGATTCAGGAAGTGCGCCTGTCGAACAGCGTCAGCCGTCCGTTCGGCGGCAACCAGTCGATGAGCGGCAGCAACCTGTTCAGCGGTAGCGAGATCCCGGAAACCGGCTTCAGCCTCGGTCAGGCGGTACGACATTCGATCTTCGGCGACGGCGTGATCCTCAACTTCGAAGGTTCCGGCGCGCAGGCGCGGGTGCAGGTGAACTTCAGCGAAGGCAGCAAGTGGCTGATGCTGGGATACGCCAAGCTGGAAGCGATCTGACGCCGGTTTCGCTTTTCCGTGGGAGCGAGCCTGCTCGCGAATGACATCACCGTGGTTGATCTGATAAACCGCAGTGTGGCTTTCGCGAGCAGGCTCGCTCCCACAGGGGTCGGCGTTGGATGATCTAACAAGGATATTTGCATGGGCTCAGGCTTCTTCTCTTCCTGGACATTCTGGGCCCTGCTCTCGGCAACTTTTGCCGCGCTGACGGCGATCTTCGCCAAGATCGGCATCGAAAACGTCAATTCCGACTTCGCTACCCTGCTGCGCACCATCGTGGTCCTGGTCAGCCTGGCCTTGATTTTGTACGCGACGGGCCAATATCAGTCATTGGGATCAATTTCCGCCAAGAGCTACTTGTTCCTGCTGTTATCTGGCCTGGGTACCGGCGCATCGTGGCTGTGTTACTTCCGCGCGCTGAAAGTCGGCCCGGCTTCGCTAGTCGCGCCAGTGGACAAGCTCAGCGTGGTACTGGTGGCGGTGCTCGGCGTGATCCTGCTGGGCGAGAAACTCGACCTGCGCCAATGGGGCGGCATCGGCCTGATCACCGCCGGTGTGGTAATGCTGGCGTTGCGTCGATAAGCAGGTTTCCCGCTGAACCTATCCCATTTTCCTACAGACAAAAGTACATGGCCTTATTGCTTCGATGGAGCTGAACCTAAGCTGTCAGGCAAAAGCCCGAAACACTCTCTCGCTAGCCAGTAACACTTCAGCTGTGCAACATGGCGCGCGTGTCTCCACAAACGGGAATTCCCTTTATGAAACGTTTTCTTAGCATCGCCATGGCGTTGTGCATCGGCCTGACGATGAGCCTCGACGCCAACGC
This sequence comes from Pseudomonas sp. AM14(2022), assembly GCF_036346455.1. NCBI lineage: Bacteria > Pseudomonadati > Pseudomonadota > Gammaproteobacteria > Pseudomonadales > Pseudomonadaceae > Pseudomonas > Pseudomonas sp. AM14(2022). Next base: position 261,874 of record NZ_JAOTNY010000001.1, on the reverse strand, counting down.
CAAGCGCTTTGGTGGTGGCAAAAGCGCCGGCGCTGCGCCGACGCACCAGACCAGCCAGATGGCTCCTTCTTCCCCAGGCATGGGCGGCGCAGCAGCGACCGCTGGTGCTGCCGGCGCTGCCGGTGCCGCGGCCAAGGCTGGCGGCGCTTCGAAATGGCTTGGCCCTCTGGCCGGTATCGCCGCCGGTGGCTTGCTCGCGTCCATGTTCATGGGCGGCGGCTTCCAGGGCATGCAGATCTTCGACATCCTGATCATGGCCGTGATCGCGTTCGTGATCTTCCGCTTCATCGCTGCGCGTCGACGCAAGCAGCAGGAGCACCTGGCTCCGGCCGGCGCGCCGATGCAGCGTGAAGTGTTCGAGCAGAAGCCTGCCGCCATGGGTTCGATCTTCGGTGGTTCGGCCGCGCCGGTTGCCGCTCGTCCGGTGATCAACGCACCGGCCTGGTTCAACGAGCAGAACTTCCTTGCCGCTGCGCGCAGCCACTTCCAGTCGCTGCAGCAGCACTGGGACGCCAACGAAATGGACAAGATCGCCGAGTTCGTGACCCCGCAAATGCTCGACTTCCTCAAGCGTGAGCGTGCGGACCTGGGCGACGGCTTCCAGTCGACCTACATCGACAACCTGCAGGTGCAGCTGGACGGCGTGGATGATCGTGCCGACAAGACCATCGCCACCCTGACCTTCAGCGGCGTGTCGAAGACCTCGCGTTTCGACCAGGGCGAAGTGTTCAGCGAAAGCTGGAACATGGAACGTCCACAGGGCGAAAACCAGCCTTGGCTGGTGGCCGGTATCCGCCAGAACGGCTGATCCCCATCGCGTTACGCATGTGGTAATAAAAACCCCGGCCTCGGCCGGGGTTTTCTATTTCACGGTTGCATCTATAGCGAGCTACTGTATAAACCGGCCCATATAAACCGCGCCATTCAAGCAAGAGGATCCCGGACGTGGAAGAAATCATCGAACAACTGCGCGAAGCCAACGAACCCGTACCGGTTCCCCTGGAGTTGCCCGACGAAGACCAATTGGTGGAGATCGAAGAAGAACTCTTCATCAACATCCCGTTCGTCTTCAAAGAGTTTCTGCTGACCGTCAGCGACGTGGTGTACGGCAGCCTCGAGCCGGTGACCGTCACCGACCCGCAATCACACACCTACTTGCCGGATGTCGCGGCCAATGCCTGGGACGCTGGCGTACCGCGCGACCTGATCCCGATCTGCCAGGACGGCGACAACTACTACTGCGTCGAAGAAGACGGCACCGTGGTGCTGTGGTCCGGCGAAGAAGAGCTGATCACCGAAGAGTCCTGGGAATCGGTGTGGCATTGGGCGCGGGATGTCTGGCTGGAGAGCTGATTCGCCAGACGCCCGGGTCGGTCAGTGCCCCGACGACTCCTTGTGGTTGTCGAGGGTTTCCAGCAGGGCCACCTGCATCCGCGTGTGCACGCGGATGAACCAGCGCCAGAGCAGCGCCGCCACGGCGGCCGCGACCACGGCGACCAGCACCAGCAACTTGTTGGTCGGCAGAATACTGGCCGACAAGGCTGCCAACAGCAGGAAGATCACCAGCAGCGAGAGGATCGGGATCACTTCGGAGATCACCCGACGCACTCGCTGCGTGTGACGCCCGGCCATCTCCGGCTTCACACCCATCTCCGCCAACAGCATCGACAACGCCTTGAGCTTGCGATACGCCGCAATCAGGAACGGCAGCGACAGCAGCAGTGCCCCGCCCCAGATCAACGCCTTCTGCCAGCTCGGGTCAGTGATCCAGTCCTGCATCCACACCGACAACCGTCCGGCGAAGAACGCGCCGCTGAAGAAGATCGCGATCACCAGCGCCAGATTGACCCCGACCTGCAACAGGATCCGCCGGATCATCGCCGCCAGCATCGCGCCCTCGCCTTGCGGTTGAATGCTGCGCAGCCATTCGCCATACATGCCGAACACCCGGCCCAGACGCTTGGGCACCGCTGCCGAGAGCTTGATCGACAGCGGATCGGCCGCACGGATCAGATACGGCGTCAGCAGCGTGGTGATCACCGAAACCGCCACCGCAACGGGATAAAGAAAGTTGCTGGTGACCTGCAGCGTCATCCCGAGCGCGGCGATGATGAAGGAAAATTCGCCAATCTGTGACAGCCCCATCCCCACACGCAGTGAGGTGCGTCCGTCATTGCCGGCGATAAACGCCCCGAGGCCGCAGGACAACATCTTGCCGAGCACCACCGCCACGGTAATTACTGCAATCGGCCACGCGTATTGCAGCAGGATCATCGGATCGAGCATCAGGCCGATGGCGACGAAGAAGATTGCACTGAACAGGTCGCGAACCGGCTCGATCAGCCGTTCGATCTTCAGCAACTGCCGCGACTCGGCCATGATCGCGCCGATCAGGAAGGCGCCGAGCACCATGCTGTATTCGAGCTTGACCACCAGCAGGCAGAAGCCGAAACACAAGCCCAGCACGGTAATCAGCAGCATCTCGTTGCTTTCGAATTTGGCGACATACGCCAGCAGACGCGGCACCAGCAGAATGCCGACCACCAGCGCGACGATCATGAACAGCGACAGTTTGCCGACCGTGGAGAACACTTCGCCGGAGCTGACCGTGCCGCTGACTGCGATGCTCGACAGCAAGGCGATGATGCCAATGCCGAGGATGTCCTCGACGATCAGTACGCCGAAGATCAGTTGCGCAAAGCGCTCGTTCTTCATCTTCAGGTCGTTGAGCGCCTTGACGATGATGGTGGTTGAGGAGATGGCGAGGATTGCGCCGAGGAACAGCGAGTCCATGGTGTTCCAGTCGAACCAGCGACCGATCTCGTAGCCGATCCAGATCATCAGGACGATTTCGAGGAATGCCGCGATAAACGCCGTGGCGCCAACCTTGAACAACTTGCGCAGACTGAATTCCAGCCCGAGGCAGAACATCAGGAAAATCACCCCCAGCTCGGCGAGGGTCTTGATGGTTTCTTCGTCGTGGATCAGGCCGAACGGCGGTGTGTGCGGGCCGATGATGAAACCGGCGACGATGTAACCGAGCACCACCGGCTGCTTGAAGCGGTGAAACAGCACGGTGACCACACCTGCGACCAACATGATCACTGCCAGGTCCTGAATAAAGCTGATGGCATGCATGGTGTGGGCTCCTTGTATGACGTGACCCGCCGTCAGACATCAGAAAGGTCTGAGCGAGTTGGGTAAAAATCCGCTTTTCGTGTAGGAATTGCCCTTGGGCAGGGCCTTTTGCAGGTTAACACCGCGACTTCCGGCTGGAAGGCGGTGCAATATAAGGAAACAGATCGGTCGCGGCGTGACGGCAGCCAGTCGTCTGGCGTCCCGATAACGGTGCTTTTGAAAAAGCCACCAGGCACCCGCAGAGGTGCGTCCAGCCATCCAGCCTTGATCCGTGAGAACGTTATGGAACCCGGAAACGCCCAACTGTCGATGACGGTACTGATGACCCCCGACATGGCCAACTTCTCTGGCAATGTCCACGGCGGTACCCTGCTCAAATACCTCGACGAAGTGGCCTACGCCTGCGCGAGCCGCTATGCCGGCCGTTACGTGGTAACGCTGTCGGTGGATCAGGTGATTTTCCGCGAGCCGATCCATGTCGGCGAACTGGTGACCTTCCTCGCGTCGGTCAACTACACCGGCAACACCTCGATGGAGGTCGGCATCAAAGTGGTGACCGAGAACATCCGCGAGCGCTCGGTGCGCCACACCAACAGCTGCTTCTTCACCATGGTTGCGGTGGATGACCAGCGCAAACCGGCCCCCGTGCCGCCGCTGCAACCGCAGAACAGCGAAGACAAGCGTCGCTACATGCAGGCGCAGCAGCGCCGGCAGATTCGCCAGGAGCTGGAAAAGCGCTATCAGGAGATCAAGGGCGACGCCTGATCAGCCCTTTGGAATGATGTCGCTTTACAGATCGCCTTCGCGAGCAAGCCCGCTCCCACATTGAATCGCAGTCCTCCCATGGGAATGCAGTCGAACGTGGGAGCGGGCTTGCTCGCGAATGGACGTAATGCGGTCTTACAGACTGATCGCCGTCGCCTCGAACTTCACCCGCGGATGCGCAATCCGGTCCTGCGCTCGCACCAGTTGCAGCTCGTAACTGGCGCAGGCCTGGGTCTCCAGCAGCACTTCATGCACCGCCGCTGCGGTGAATTCGAACGCCGCCACCAGGCTGTCACCGAGCAGCACCCGCGCGAGGAACAGCCCGGACGTCAGATCGCCGACACCCACTGGCTGACGCGGAAACGCCAGCAGCGGACGGCGCAGGTGCCAGCTTTCATCAGCGGTCACCAACAACATCTCGAAACCGTCCGCCGGCTTGCCCGGATAATCCAGATGCTTGACCAGCACCGCTTTCGGCCCACGTGCCAGCAACGCCCGAGCCATCGCCAGGCAATCGAACAGCGACTGCGGCTTGCGCCCGGAGAAGCTGTCCAGCTCCAGTTGGTTCGGGCACATGATGTCCGCCACCGCAGCGGCTTCCTCCAGCAGGAAATCGCTGACTTCTGCCGGCACACTGCAGCCCTTCTCCGGATGGCCCATCACCGGGTCGCACAGGTACAACGCCTTCGGATTGACCGACTTGATGCGCTCGACGCCACTGAGAATCGCCCGGCCCTGCGCCGCGCTGCCCAGATAACCGGAAAGCACGGCGTCGCAGTTGCCCAGCTCGCCAATGGCGGCAATGCCTTCGACCAGTTCGGGGATCTGGTGCGGCGCCAGCACTTCACCGGCCCACTGCCCGTACTGGGTGTGATTGGAAAACTGCACGGTGTTGAGCGGCCAGACATTCACCCCGACCCGCTGCATCGGAAACACGGCGGCGCTGTTGCCGGCGTGGCCGAAGACCACATGGGACTGAATGGCGAGCAGATGAGGCGTACGTTTCATTCGGGTTATTCCGTAAAACGATTGAAATTCAAGCCGCGCAGTATGCGATGAAACACAGCCTGTACGACAGACCGGCGACGCAGTTAAGCTGAGCTTATCTTTTGGAGTTTCCTGTTGATGCTGACCCTCGAAAACATCTTCGTGCTGATGCTGTTCGCCGCTGCCGGCGCATGGTTATGGCACAACCACGGCTTGCGCGAGCGGGCGCTGGAGCGGGTCAAGCAGCATTGCATCAACGTCGGCGTCGAACTGCTGGACGGTAACGTCGCGTTGAAAAAAATCGGTTTGATCAAGGATGCCAGCGGGCGGCGGCGCCTGGCCCGGGTCTATAACTTCGAGTTCACCGTGACCGGCGAAACCCGGCACAACGGCACCATTACCCAGTTTGGCGCGCACAGCGCACAGATCGAACTGGCGCCCTACCCGGCGCCGTTCGACGATACGCCGCCGGTGGTCGAAGTTACCCGCCCACGGGCCGAAGTAATCGAACTGAGCCAGTGGCGGCAGGAACATAACAAGTGGAAGCCTTGAGCTAACCCGCCTGCACCCGGCATTGCGTCAGGCCTGACTGCAAAGCATCGATACGTTGTGCATCGGCAAAGATCAGCTCTATACGTGAATCCCGTCGCCACTCACTCGGTTGCCAATCCAGTTCGGCGTTATCCACCGCATTGGCCGACACCCAGCCCTCGGCGCTGTGGATAACCAGTTTGGCCCGCCGCCAGTCCAGGCTCTGCAGCCATTGGCTCAGACGTTGCGTATCGAACGTCTGTCCAGGGTGCCAACGCCAGCCGATGCTCCAACCGCCCTCCTGTGCCTGACTCAGGCAGATCGGCGATGCCGGGTCACTCCAGAGCGCCGGAATCGGTCCCGCCCCCTGCGGCACGACGAGGTTATCCACACCCGCCATTGCTTGCGCCGTGACACCCGGCAACTCGCGTAAAGACAGTTGCGCCTGCTGCGTCCAGATCAGTTTGACTGCCGGCAAACGCTCGGCGATGGTCTGCCGCACAGCCTCATCCAGACTTTCTGCCTTGTTCAGCAACAGCAGACCGGCGCTGCCCAAAGCCTCCTGCTGAGCGGGCGGCAAGGCTTTCCCGGCGGCCAGCGCCTGGGCATCCAGCACTAACACACAGGGCTGCAGCGCCAGCACACCCAACCACGGCGCCTCGCCTAACTGCTTGAGCAACTGCGCCGGATGGCCCAGTCCGGACGGCTCGATGAGCAGCCGATCCGGCCTGGCCTTGCGCAGCAAACGGCCGAGGCCGATCTGAAACGGCGCTCCATTCACGCAACACAGACACCCTCCGGCGACTTCGCCCAGTGCGATACCATCGGCGTCGCGGGTCAGTAACGCAGCATCGAGGCCGATCTGACCGAACTCGTTGATCAGCACCGCCCATCGCTCGCCATCCGGCCGTTGGGCCATGAGCTGGCGAATCAGGCTGGTCTTGCCGGCGCCCAAAGGGCCGGCGATGACATGGGTAGGAATGTTCTGCAACATGACTGGGCGTTTTCTGAGGGGATTGGACATGCGTTGGATGGGATGGTCGTTGCTGTTGATGCTGCTGTCGAGCGAAGCATGGGCCCAGGCTTGCGTGGTACACAGCCAGGGCGAGCGACTCGACGTCAAAGTCTGCCAGCAGAACCGCAATATTCCCGAGAAGCTGTTCAGCGACGGCTTCTGCCAACCGACCCTGGCCGGGCAGAAAGTCGAGGTGCAGTACGTCGATCAATGCCCGAGCGGCGCGTTCGGCGTGTGCAGCAACGCGCAAGTCGCCAATATGCCCTATCGCCAGGATATCCACTATTACGGCGTCGCCTCCGACGCGGCGTATTTGCAGCCGTACTGCGAAGGCCAGAGCCAGGGCAAGTGGCTCAAACCTTGAGCCGTCAGCCGAGCCAGTCGAGGGTCAGCAGCAGACGTCGCTCACCCGGCGCCGGTTGCGGGGAGCGATGAATCAGACCGTAGCCTTCATTGCCGTGCCACTTCTCGCCTTTCAATAGCGCCACATCACCACGCTTGAGTTGCTGGATTTGGCTCATGCCGTGTGGCTCAGCGTTTGCCTGGCCCAATTGCTCGCGATCCATCACGCCTTCCTTGAGCCACTGACTGCCGATCCCGCCGTAGGTTGTAATCAAGCGCACCGGCACATGATCGACATGGAAGCGTGGGCACATGGCTTTGTCCAACACCCGCAGGCGCAAACCGATGCGGCGAGCGCCCAGCAGACAGGCGAAGGCACTCACCAGCCATTGCAGGTCCGTGATGAAGCCCTCGTAGCCTTGCAGATCACGGAACCCGGCGGCCAGTCCTTGCAGATCAGGGTCGGCGTCTTCATTCGGCAATTCGATGCACAGTGATTCCGCCAAAGGCTCGTTGAGCGACAGCAGCAACTCTGCGAAATCGGCGATGTGCAGCGGCAGTTGGCGCTGCCAGACCGCGAGATTGACGTCGTCTTCGAGGATTCGCGTCAGCGTTTTCGGCGTCACCCCCTGATGCTGATGGCGCGCCCGGTTTTGCTGCAGTTTGAGCGCAAGCATCAGGCGGCCTCTTCGTGCCAAGGGCCGAACGGGTCCGGCAGCCTGCGCCAACCATCTGCGCCAATGGCCATTTCTTCATCAGTCAGCAGGCAGGCGTCGAGCTCCGACTTGAGCTGTACGAAGTCGATGTTCTGGCCGATGAATACCAGCTCCTGACGACAATCTCCAACGCTCGGTGTCCAGTTCTCCATGATCGCTGCGGTACTTTCCTGATCCTGCGGCCATTGGTTTTTCGGCACGAAACGCCACCAGCGACCGGCGAAACCATGGCGCATCAAACCGCCGGCCTGCGACCAACTGCCTGCGTCGCTGGGTTTGCTGGCGAGCCAGAAGAAGCCTTTGGAGCGCAGCAGTTTGCCGTTCGGCCATGGGCGATCGATGAAGTCGAAAAAGCGCTGCGGATGGAACGGCCGGCGTGCGCGGTAGGCCGTCGAGGCGATGCCGTATTCCGTGGTTTCCGGCACGTGCTCACCGCGCAATTCCTGCAACCAGCCAGGGGCCTGAGCGGCTTTCTCGAAATCGAAACGCCCGGTGTTGAGGATCTGCTCCAGCGGCACCTCGCCCATCACCATCGGGATGATTTCCGCCTCGGCGTTGAGGCGTTTGAGGATGGCCATCAGCTCTTCGCGCTCCTGGCGGCTGATGAGGTCGATCTTGCTGATCAGCAGTACATCGGCGAACTCGATTTGTTCGATCAGCAGATCGGTGATCGAGCGTTCATCTTCATCGCCCAGGGCCTCGCCTCGGGACGCGAGGCTCTCGGCAGCCTGATAGTCGAGGAGGAAATTCACGCCGTCGACTACCGTCACCATGGTGTCGAGCCGCGCGACGTCAGCAAGGCTCTGGCCCTGCTCATCGCGGAAGGTAAACGTCTCGGCGACCGGCAGTGGTTCGGAAATTCCGGTGGATTCGATGAGCAGGTAATCGAATCTTCCTTCGCGGGCGAGTTTGCTTACTTCTTCGAGCAAGTCTTCGCGTAACGTACAGCAGATACAACCGTTACTCATCTCCACCAGCTTTTCTTCCGCACGGTTAAGGCTGACATCGCGCTGGACTTCGCTGCCATCAATGTTGATTTCGCTCATATCGTTAACGATGACCGCAACGCGCAAACCTTCTCGATTACGTAGTACGTAATTCAAAAGTGTACTTTTTCCGGCGCCGAGAAAGCCCGATAGAACGGTCACGGGAAGTGGAGATGACATTGGATAATCCTCATCAGGTTGTGGCCGATGTGCGTTTTGGCGTGTTTTGGCGTGTTTTGGCGTAGCGCACCGCGTTCTTGGGCTTCAAAACAGCGCTTTGGCAGAAGCAGACGCTTGCAATCGGCGAGCTCAGGCTCAATTCAAATTTATGTTATAGTATAACTATATAAATAAGCCAGCCCCGCTCTTGCCCAAACCGATAAAGCGCTGGAAGCTGCACGTAAACTGCCCATCGGATACCGAGATGAAAATTGCCCTGAAATGCTCGCTGCTGAGTCTCGTATTGCTGTCGATGGCCAACGCCTGGGGGAAAATTCCCCCGCTCGCCAACTGCACACGCAGCGCCAATCTGCTGGCCTGCATCGATGCGCAGGGCAATACCTACAGCGTAAACACGGTGGGCAGCACGATTTACCTGCGTGGCTTTGAAAAGGACGGCAATCGCTACTGGGCACAGACCAACAGTCGTTTCGGCCAGCTGACGTTCTTCACCGGGCTCGCCTCTGACGGCGAAGCCTGGGTCGGCTACACCCGTCGCGTCGGCTGGACGACGATCAATCGCTTTTCCAGCTCTGGCGGCAGCAGCGCCAAGTTCACCTGCAGTCGGATCACCGGCTGCTAAACCTGCGCTTCTTGCTGCTCCTGCTGCCAGGCGATGTAGCTATCTACTGGCGGATTCTTCTGGAAGTAACGCTGCAGCCCTTCGAATAAACCATCCGCCACGGCCTGCTGATGTCGAGGCGTGACCAAGCGCTGGCTGTCACGGGCGTTGGAAATGAAGCCGGTTTCCACCAGAATCGACGGCACGTCCGGCGACTTCAGCACGGCAAACCCTGCCTGCTCCACGCGCTTCTGATGCAGCGTGGTAATGCCCGCCAGACTGCCGAGAACGGTGCTGCCCAGCTGTAGACTGGCGGCAATGGTAGCGTTCATCGACATGTCGAGAATCACGCCGGCGAGCATCGGATCTTTGTCCTTAAGGTTGAGCAGACTGGTCGCGCCCAGCAGATCCGCGCCGTTCTCTCGCTGTGCCATGAAGCGTGCAGTTGCTGACGTCGCACCACCTTCAGACAAGCAATATACAGATGCTCCCGACGCGGTAAGACGCGGCGCCGCATCGGCGTGCACCGAGATAAACATGTCGGCCTTATGCTGACGTGCGATGTCCACACGCTTGCGCAGCTGCACGAAGAAGTCGTCATTGCGCACCAGTTTTACGTCGAAGCCTTTCTCCCTTTTCAGGCGTTTGGCGAGCAATTGAGCGATGGCAAGAACCACATCTTTTTCTCGCTCACCCTTGGGGCCAACCGCACCTGGGTCTTTCCCGCCGTGCCCGGGATCAACGACAACGATGATGTCGCGCTTGGGGTGAGCCTGATTCGAGGGTGTTTCACGTGGAACCATTGCCGGACTTGATGCCTGTTTGGCGTTTACCAGATCAAGCACCAAGCGGTGCCCTTGGCCATCTTGAGGCGCCAAAAGGAAGCTGTTCAATAACACCGGATGGTGCAGGTCGAGAACGATCCGTGTATCACCTTGACCAAAGTGCCCTGTTCGAATCGAACGAATCGCAGTATTGGCAAGCTTCAATTGACTGAGATCGCTACTCAAACTCGCCCCGGAAAGGTCGATGATCAAGCGTTCTGGAGCGCTCAGCAAAAAGGTTTTGTAGCGCACCGGACCGCTCAGATCGAACACCAATCTGAGCTTGTCATCCGAACGCCAGAGGCGTGCATTGCAAATTTGTGTGGCCGAAACGGTGAAGGGAAAAGCCAAGGCCGTGCTGGCCAGAAGCAGGTTGAGCAGATGACGTCGGTGCATATGAAAGCCTGTTCATGAAAAAGGCATCGTGATTTGAATTGTTATAATGTAACATCTAATTCAATCAACACGATGGTTCCGAACATGAATTCGCTGACACTTCCGGATATTGCGACTCAAGCCGCTCGGCAGGCGTTACCGCTTGATTGGGTGGGAATGTGCGGCATTGCTCTGCCTGTTTTATTGCAAGGCCAACGTCTGAGCGCAAAAGCAGATGCAGGCGTGAGTCTCGATGATGGCGAAGCGCGCGGCATTCACATGTCGCGGCTATATCTCGCATTGGCGGCACTTGAGCGGCAGGACCTCTCTCCCTTCTTATTGCGCCAGGTTCTCGAGGAATTTCTGGTCAGCCATGACGGTTTATCCAACAGCGCCTACCTGAAAATCCACTGCGAAGTGCTGCTGAAAAGGCCTGCGTTAGTCAGCCCTCTAGCGGGTTGGAAGAGCTACCCAGTGAGCATTTCAGCGAGTCTGAAAAACCAAGTGTTCCACGTGGAACTGAAAATCGAGGTGCCCTACTCCTCAACTTGCCCCTGCTCAGCAGCGCTGGCGCGACAGTTGATTCAGCAGCAATTCATCGATGATTTCGCCAACAAGCCACTGCAACATGCCGAAGTTTTGGCCTGGTTAGGATCAAGCCAAGGCATTGTCGCCACCCCGCACAGCCAACGCAGCACCGCGCAATTGCATATGCACCTCGACGAGTTCATCGACGAGCTTCCCCTGAGTGTGATCATCAATGACGCCGAAGCGGCGCTCGGCACCGCCGTGCAAACTGCCGTGAAGCGCGCCGACGAGCAAGCCTTCGCGTTGGCCAATGGGCAGAACCTGATGTTTTGCGAAGACGCCGCGCGACGACTCAATCTGGCTCTGCGTCGCTCCCCCGGGGTCAGTGGCTTCCACCTGCGGGTGATCCACGCCGAAAGCCTGCACGCCCACGACGCGGTCGCCGAAAGCCACTGGCATCGAGAACTCCAATGATCCGTTGCCACACCCTGAGTTGGGGCGCACCCGGCCAACCACTGACTTCGCCACTGACCCTCTCGCTGGAACGCGGCAGCCTCTGCGCCATCATCGGCGCCAACGGCTGCGGTAAAAGCTGCCTGCTGAAAGTCATCGCCGGATTGCAGAAGCCGTTATCAGGAAAGGTCGCACTGGGTGTTCCACGTCAGGGCGGTTTGGCGTTCCTGCCGCAACAGCAACACCTCGACCGACAGTTCCCCATCAGCCTCGAAGAGCTGGTGGCCGCGGGTTTCTGGGGGCGTCGATTGTCGACGCAACTGCGCGCACAACGACTCGTCAACGCCCTGGAAAATTGGCACTTGAGCGGATTGGAAAAACGTCCGCTGATGGCCCTTTCCGGTGGCGAGTTGCAGCGCGCCCTGCTCGCCCGCTTGAGTCTGACCGACGCCCCATTGCTGCTCCTTGACGAACCCCACGCCGCACTCGATGAACTGGGCCAACAATTGCTCTGGCAACACATCCACGCCTGGCATTCCGAAGGACGAACACTGCTGATGGTCTGCCATGACCTCGCCGCCGTCCGCCAACACATCCCGCAGACACTGCTGATCAAAAACCGCGAATGCCTGTTCGGACCCAGTGCCGAACTGATCCAGCAAACACCCAATATGCAGGTGGCCTGATGCTCACCGTCGCCCACCTCTGGCAACCGTTCAGCGAGTTCGTGTTCATGCGCCGAGCGCTGCTCGGCGGACTGGTATTGGCCTGTAGCACGGCGCCGCTCGGCGTGTTTCTGATCCTGCGGCGTATGAGCCTGATCGGTGACGCCGTTGCCCACGGCATCCTTCCCGGCGCGGCATTGGGCTTCTGGTTCGCCGGTCTGAGTCTGCCCGCGCTGACCTTCGGTGGTCTGGGCGCCGGCCTGGGCATGGCCGGTCTCGCCGCCTGGATTACCCGTTGCACCGGCCTGCGCGAAGACGCCAGCCTCGCCGCGATCTACCCGATCTCGCTCGCCAGTGGCGTGCTGATTCTTGGCATCGCCGGCAAGCGTCTCGACTTGCTGCACCTGTTGTTCGGCTCGGCACTGGCGGTCGACGGCCCTACTCTCCACGGCATGTTATGGGTCTCGACCTTTAGCCTGATTGCCATGGCGCTCATCTACAAACCGCTGCTGCTCGACACCCTCGACCCGTTATTCATGCAAACCGTCAGCCGCCTCGGCCCCCTCGCCCACGGCGTGTTCCTGACATTGGTGGTGCTCAATCTGGTAATCGGTTTCCAGGCCATCGGCGCCTTGATGATGGTCGGCCTGATGATGCTGCCCGCCGCCGCATCACGGTTCTGGAGTCGTCGCCTGCCGAGCCTGATTGCCATCTCGGCGCTTATCGGCTGCCTCTCGGTGTGGTGCGGATTGTTGATCTCGTTCTACTACTCGCTGCCGAGCGGTCCGGCGATCGTGCTGGTCGCGGGTATCGGTTATCTGCTGTCCGTGGTGTTCGGGCCGGTGCACGGCTTGTTGCGCCGCCCGCCTTTGCTCACATCCCAATGAGGTGTTTCCCGATGCGCGCTCTACTCGTGTTGTTCAGCTTGCTGCTGTCGATGTCGTTATCGGCGGCGGAAAAATTGCCGGTGGTCACCAGCTTCAGCATCCTCGCCGACATGGTTCACCAGGTGGGTGGCGAGCATATCCAGATCACCAACATGGTCGGCCCGGACGCCGACGCACACACCTATGAACCGACGCCTGATGATGCCAAAGCGCTGCTCAAAGCCAAACTGATTATCAAGAATGGCCTGGGTTTCGAGCCATGGCTCGATCGCCTGGTGACCAGCACCGAGACCAAAGCCCCCGTCATCAATGCCAGTCATGGCGTAATTCCACGCTCGCTGGTGGAAGACGGCGAGACCATTCCCGACCCGCACGCCTGGCACAACCTGGCCAATACCGAACTGTACATCGCCAACATCACCAAGGCGCTGATCGCCGCTGATCCGGCGAACAAGGCCGACTACCAACGCAACAGCCAGACCTACCTGAAACAGATCTACGCCCTGCTCGCCGAAGCCAAGGCCAAGCTCGGCTCGCTGCCACCGGGCAATCGCAAGATCGTCACCAGCCACGATGCCTTCGGTTATCTCGGGCAGGCCTACGGCATCGACTTCATGGCGCCGCAAGGTCTGTCCACAGAGCGTGAACCGTCAGCCGCCGAAGTCGCCGCACTGATTACCCAAATCCGTCAGGCCAAGGTCAAAGCGGTGTTCATGGAAAACATCAAGGACGCGCGCCTGCTCAAGCAGATCGCCGACGAAAGCGGCGCACACATCGGCGGCACCCTTTACTCCGATGCCCTCGCCGCCAGTGGCCCGGCCAGCACCTTTACCGGACTGTTCGAATACAACCTCAACACTCTTTACAACGCGCTGAGCCAACCATGATCCGCAAGAATCCTTCCGGCGATCTGCCGCAAATTGCCGAGTCGGCCTACGTCGACAAAACCGCGATCATCTGCGGCAAGGTGGTCATTGGCGAGAACGTCTTCGTCGGCCCCTACGCAGTGATCCGCGCCGATGAAGTAGACGCTTCAGGTGCGATGGAGCCGATCACCATCGGCGCCAATTCGAACATCCAGGACGGCGTGGTGATCCATTCCAAATCCGGCGCCGCGGTGACCATCGGCGAATTCACCTCGATCGCTCACCGCTCGATCGTGCACGGCCCGTGCGTAGTCGGCGACCGGGTGTTCATCGGCTTCAACAGCGTGCTGTTCAATTGCGTGGTCGGTGACGGCTGTGTGGTGCGGCACAACTCGGTGGTCGATGGCCGCGATTTGCCGGGTGCGTTCTACGTACCCTCCACCACCCGCATCGGCCCCAATACCGACCTCTCGCAGTTCCCGCCGGTGAGTGTCAGCGCCTCGGAGTTTTCCGAAGACGTGGCACGCACCAATGTCGATCTGGTACGCGGCTACAAAGCCTTGCAGAACGAGTTCTGAATCATGAGCAGCGTGCTGATTCGCAACGCCAGACTGGTCAATGAAGGACGCGAGTTCGACGGTGATCTGCTGGTCAGCCATGGCCGCATCGTCAAGATCGCGCGCAGCATCGACGGTGAAAATGTCCGTGTGGAAATCGACGCCAATGGCCAATGGCTGTTGCCGGGGATGATTGATGATCAGGTGCATTTTCGCGAGCCGGGGGTGCCGGCCAAGGGCTGCATCCACACCGAATCGCGCGCAGCGGTGGCGGGCGGCATCACCAGTTTCATGGACATGCCCAACACCCGACCGGCCACCCTCACCCTCGAAGCACTGGCGGATAAAAAGCGTCGGGCGGCAATCAACTCTGTGGCCAACTACGGCTTTCATTTCGGTGTGAGCCGGGACAACCTCGACACCGTCGCCGCACTCAACCCCTGCGAAGTGGCCGGGGTCAAAGTGTTCATGGGCGCGTCCACCGGCAACATGTTGGTGGACGATCCGAGGACTCTCGAGCGTTTATTCGCCGAAGTGCCGACAATACTGCTGGCGCATTGCGAACACACGCCGAGCATCGAGGCCAATGCAGCACGTCTGCGCGAACGCCTCGGCGAACACCTGCCAGCGAATATCCATGCACTGATTCGCGATGCCGAGGCTTGCTACCGCTCCTCTTCGCTGGCGGTGGAACTGGCCAGACGTCACGGCACCCGCCTGCACGTTTTGCATCTGACCACCGCTCGCGAACTCGAGTTGTTCGAGGACAAGCCGCTCGCCCAGAAACACATCACGGCCGAAGTCTGCCTGCATCATCTGCTATTCGATGACCGCGACTATCCGGCCCTCGGCAACCTGATCAAGTGCAATCCGGCGATCAAGACCCAAGCCGACCGCGATGCTTTGCGCGCGGCGCTGCTGAGCAATCGACTGGATGTGATCGGCAGCGATCACGCGCCACATACCTGGGCGGAAAAACAGCGCCCGTATGCCGAAGCGCCGTCCGGTTTGCCACTGGTGCAACATGCGTTGCCAGCGCTACTTGAGCTGGTGGCCGATGGCGTGCTGCCGATCACCACGTTGGTGGCGAAGACCAGCCATCGCGTGGCGGATCTGTTTGCGATTCCGGATCGGGGTTATTTGCGCGAGGGGTATTGGGCGGATCTGGTGCTGGTTGAGCCAGCGGCTCTTGAAGTGTCACGGCAACCGATTCTGTCACAGTGCGGCTGGACGCCGTTCGCTGACAAGACTTTTCGCTATCGGGTGAATACCACGTTGGTGTCGGGGCAGATTGCCTGGCGGGAGCAGCGTATCAACGAAGGATGTCAGGGGCTGGCGCTGCGATTCATGCGGTGAAAACCAAGACGCCTTCGCGAGCAAGCCCGCTCCCACAGGACTCACCTTGTGCCTATGGGAGCGAGCTTGCTCGCGAAGCTTTTAAGCTCTTGGCTTCACGGTGCCGCAATCCTGACCCAGCCACACCGCACGGGTTTCCAGACTGCCCTTCTGGTTGATCCCTATGGCGTTGAACGTGCCGTTGGCCACCGTGGTGAACTCACGATCACTGAGGAACGTGGCAACCCCGGTGCCTTGCGCTTTCGGGCAGCTGAAGCGGAATTTCCACTGGTTGTCGGTGCGCTCGGTGATCTGCTGTTTGCAGCCTGACTGCGGATCGGCCAAGGGAATATCGTTGGTCGCCACTTGCTGCGGCGTCAGGCAGGCACGAATGCCCTTGCCGCCGATGTTGATTCCGTTCTTTTCCAGCGCCGCACGCTGCTGCGGGGTCATCTGGCCTTGCAACTGGCCAAGGATCGATTGCACATCCATGGGCTGGTCATCGACCTTGACGTTGCTCGAGGTCATTTCCCACAGCCCCGGCTGCAGCATTTGCGCCTGCGCTACCACCGGCATTGCCAAACCCAGGCCCAGCGCCAAACCCAGCAGACGAACGTTCATCGAAAAACTCCTGATCAGTAGTGGCCGTTAGACGTCGGCCGATTGCTTCGGTTCATGCACCAATTAAATAGCGACATTCGCCTCGGAACATGGTCTGTTACGCATTGAGTCTTCAGGAGCAAGGCTGCCCCATGGATTATTTTGGACCGCACATTTTCGGTTATCTGATCGCCCTGATACATAGCCTCGGCTTGATCGCCGCCATCCACGCGGTGCTGACCGTACGCACCGCCCAAGGCTCGATCGCCTGGGCATTGTCGCTTATTTTCATTCCCTACCTGACCCTCATCCCTTATCTGGTTTTCGGCCGCAGCACCTTCGACGGCTATATCAAGGCGCGGCGTCAGGCCAACGAACAGATGCGTCAGGCGATCTCCGAGTTGAACTGGCGCCCATGGGTCGAAGAAGCCCTCACCGCCCGCGCCTCGAAGGCCTACGCCTCGCTGCGCGCCATGCCCAAACTGGGACGCATGCCGTGCCTGGCGAACAACCAGGTGCAACTGCTGGTGAATGGCCACGCGACCTTTGAGGCGATCTTCCACGCCATCGATCAAGCGCGCGAAGCCGTACTGGTACAGTTTTTCATCATCCATGACGACCGCCTCGGGCAGCGCCTGCGCGACCTGTTACTGAAGAAGGCCGCGGAAGGTGTGGCAATTCATCTGCTCTACGACCGCATCGGCAGCCACGCCCTGCCCCACAGTTATGTGCAGGCGCTGCGCGATGGCGGTGTCGAGGTCAAAGCCTTCGCCACACGCAGCGGCTGGCTCAATCGCTTCCAGGTGAATTTCCGCAACCACCGCAAAATCGTCGTGGTCGATGGCGTACTCGGCTTCGTCGGCGGGCATAACGTCGGCGATGAATACATGGGCGAGAAACCGCCCCTGGCGCCGTGGCGCGATACCCATGTTCAGGTGCGCGGGCCGGTGGTGGCCTGCATGCAGGAGTCGTTTGCCGAGGACTGGTTCTGGGCAGCACGGACGTTGCCACCGCTGATCCTGCCGGATGTCTACCCGGAAGATGGCGTGCTCTGCCAATTGCTGGCGAGCGGCCCGGCGGATGCCTACGAAACCTGTTCACTGTTCTTCGTCGAAGCCATCCACGCGGCGACGGAACGAGTGTGGATCACCAGCCCCTACTTCATTCCCGATGAAGCCGTGTTCGCCGCGTTGCGCCTGGCGGTGCTGCGCGGCGTCGACGTGCGCCTGCTGCTACCCTCGCGTCCCGATCACCGCATCGTCTACGCCGCGTCCAGCCTGTATGCATTCGAAGCGGTGCGCGCTGGCGTGCGGGTGTTCCGCTACGAGCCGGGGTTCCTGCATCAGAAAGTGGTACTGATCGACAGCGAAATCAGCGCCATCGGCAGCGCCAATCTGGACAACCGTTCGTTCCGGCTGAATTTCGAAGTGATGCTGCTGACCGTCGACAGCGAATTCGCCGCCCACGTGAAACGCATGCTCAACGATGATTTCGAGCAGGCTTATGAAGTCGCCAAAGAAGAAAGCCGGGAGATCCACCGCCTGCAACAGCTCGGCATGCGGATCGCCCGGCTTATTTCACCGATTCTTTAACCGGCCGCTCGCTCGAACGAGCGAACGGTCGTCAGGCCTCAGGGGTGATAAATGTCGTCGCGGGTCCAGGGCAGTTCATGGCTGCCATCCGGATGCGCCTTCACCGCAAGAATCTGGTGCAGGTTGATCCAGCCACGGGCGAACGCATAGGCACACCCGGCCAGATACAGCCGCCAGATGCGCAAGGCCTGATCCGGCACCAGTTTCCCGGCGGCTTCGAGGTTGTCCTCCAGCCGCTCGCTCCAATGGTCGAGTGTGCGCGCGTAGTGCAAACGCAGGCTTTCCACGTCGACGATCTCCAGCCCGGCTTCGCTGATCTCAGCCGAGATCATCGCCAGGTGCGGCAGCTCGCCGTTGGGGAACACGTATTTCTCGATGAAGTCGCCAGCACCGCGTCCTACCGGACGACCATCGGTGTGTTTGGCGGTGATGCCGTGATTCATCACCAGACCGCCCTCCTTCACTGCACCAAACAGGACTTTGCAGTATTCAGCGAGGTTGGCGTGACCGACGTGTTCGAACATGCCGACGCTGACTACCTTGTCGAAACGCCCGTCCTGCGGCAGATCGCGGTAGTCGAGCAATTGCAGCTCAACCTGATCTTCCAGGCCCTCGGCCTTGACCCGCTCCCGGGCCAGTTCCAGCTGTTCTTTGCTCAGGGTGATGCCGAACACTTTGGCGCCGAATTCACGCGCGGCGTAACGCGCCAGACCACCCCAGCCGCAACCGACATCCAGCAGATAATCACCGGGCTGCAAACGCAGTTTGCGACACAGATGTCGGAACTTGGCCTGCTGTGCCTGTTCCAGAGTTTCGCTGCCGGTTTCGAAATACGCGCAGGAATACGCCATGTCGCTGTCCAGCCACAGCTGATAGAACGCGTTGGACAGGTCGTAGTGATAGGAAATGGCTTTGGCGTCGGTTTCCTTGTCGTGCACCGCACGCACTGGCTGCGCGCTTTCGTCTTCATCGAGCAAGGCGCTGCTCAATTCGTCGCAGACCCGGATGACCTCGCTGATCGAGCCCTCCAGTTCCAGCCTGCCTTCGACAAACGCCGCCCCCAGCGCGTCGAGACTCGGATGGGTGAACTGGGTGACCATCGTCGGGTCCTTGACCACAATGGTGACACTGGGCGTCGGCCCCAGGTTGAACTCATGGCCATCCCAGAGTCGCAAGCGAAGCGGAAGCTGCAGATTCTGTAAGGCCGGTGGAAGTTGCGCGAGCATGGAAAATCCCCCTTGTTTCAGACGTCAGATCTGAGGGTAGACCATCCTTGAAAAATAGCAGGCTATCGATTTAATTAGCCGAGACTATCGTTCCAGGCGCTCCTGCATGCCGTCATGCACCCACTACTGCTTTAGCCCAGGTAACGGCGTGAAGTGTGCGCCCTCTCCATAGATGACTGCCTATTCGGCGCACAGTTCGCTGAAACTCACTTCAGTGATCATCCTTGAGCTTGAGCAATGGCTCCTGAAACCGCAGCAGCCGTCCGGCATTGCCCAACACCAGCAGCGTGCTGAGGTTGTGCAGCAGCGCGGCGATCATCGCTCCGGCCGCGCCGAGCCAGCCGAATGCCGCAAACACCACGATCGCCAGGGTCCAGCCTAGACCGATGATCACGTTGACCTGCAAGGTTCGACGGCACTGACGACTCAACCGCACACAGGTGCCCAGACGGCGCAGATCGCTGCCGATCAACACGATATCCGCCGAGGCCAGCGCGATGTCGGCACCGCCGGCGCCCATCGCCACACCCACCACCCCGGCCTTGAGCGCCAGCGAATCATTGATGCCGTCACCCACCACCATCGGCCGGAAACCGTTGTCGATTTCCTTGAGCACGCGGTTGAGCTTGTCCTCAGGCAGCGCCTGCGCTTCCACCTCTTGCAGGCCGACCACGCGGGCCAGGGTCTGCGCAACACTCTGGCGGTCGCCGGTCAACAGCAACTGGCGACCCAGCCCCAGTTCGCGCAATTCAGCGAGGGCAAAGCGCGCTTCCGGTTTGACGCTGTCGGCCAGCAACAGCCAGGCGACAAATTCGCCGTTCAGTGCCAATCCGGCAATCGGCCCGTCGTGCTCGGGAACGATGGTAGTGACGATGCCCAGTTGCGCGAACAGTTCGGGACGCCCCAGCGCCGCCTCGCCCTGCGCGGTCATGGCCACGACCCCGAGGCCCTGACGCTCGTGAATGTCCGTCAGCGGCAGGCTCTGCTCCTGACTGACCAGCCCCGCCAACGCCCGGCTGACAGGATGACTGCTGGCCGCACCGAGACTGGCGGCCAGCGCCATCACCGAGGCCTGATCCAGACGCGGGCTGCTGATCGATTGTAAACGCAAGGTGCCGTAAGTCAGCGTGCCGGTCTTGTCGACCACCAGTGAAGTGAGATCTGCCAACTCCTCAAGAAACGCCGAACTGCGAATCAGAATGCCGTGGCGCGCCGCCACCGCCACTCCGGCAATTGCCGTGGCCGGTGCCGACAGCACCAAAGCGCAAGGACATGCGGCTACCAGCACCGCGAGCATCGCTTGCGCGTCATGGGTGACAAACCACGTCACCGCCGCCAACAGCAACACCAGCACCATGTAGCTGCCGGCATAACGTTCAAGCAGACGGGTGATCGGCGGTTTCGAGCGTTCGGCGTTCTGCATCAGCGCGATGACTTTGCCCAGCGTCGATTGATCGCCGGTGCGGGTCACCTCAATGCGCAGCAAGCCATCGAGGTTGATCGCCCCGCCAAACACCGTCATGCCCACTGCCGTTTCCACTGGCACCGACTCGCCGGTAATCGACGCCGTGTCGAGGCTGGCTTGGCCGAACAACACCCGACCATCCGCGGGCACACGATCCCCGGCGCGCACCTCGACCGTGTCACCGGGTTGGAGGGTGCCGTTGTCGACTTCAATGATCAAGCCGTCCGCTTGAATCTTGCGGGCGTGGCTGCGGGTCAATTGGCCGAGGGCGTGGATCGCTTCCTGCGAACCGATCACGCTGCGCTCTTCCAGCACGTGGCCGAAGATCATGATGATCGGCAGCAACACGGCGGTCAGCAGATCGCCAGTCGCCCACGCACCGAGCATCGCCAAAGCAATCAGTTGATCGGTGATGCCGTGCAGGCTCGGATAACGCAAGCTGTACCAAGCAGAGCGCATCACCGGCACCGCTACTAATAAGGAGGCGAAACCCAGCAGCAACTGACTGACACCGGTTTGCTCCGGTAACAGCCAGCGCCAGAGTAGACCGAGGCCGAGCAAACCAAGGGCGAGCATCGCCAGGGTCAATTGCCGTGCGGCGCGGCGCTGTTCGGCCGAGGACAACAGGCTCGGTGCGGCAGTGGTCGCAGTCATTTACTGGCTCCCTGAATGATCAGGCGGGAATCGTCTTTCGGATCGACCGTGGTCACCGAACCGGCCTGACCAAGAATTTTCGGCATGCGTTCGCGGTATAGCCGCAGGAGCATCTGCGGGTCGGTGCCCTGTTGTTGCGCCTTGGCCAGGCTCATCACCGTGGCAGTGTCGGCAGAGGCTTTTGCCAGCCGTTCGCCGGCCTGAGCATGGGCCACTTGCAGAGTACGGTCGGCTTGTTCGTTGGCGGTTTGGGTGAGTTTTTCCGCCTCGGTGCGTGCATTGGCGACGGCTTTGTCGGCCTGCTGACTGGCGGTCAACACCGCATTAAAGGCACTGACCGCCGGATCCGGCAGACTCGACTGAACGTCGACCCGCGCCACTTCGATGCCGATGCCCTGCCCGCTCGTCTTCAATTCAGCCAAGCGCTTGTTGATGCCTTGCACCAGATCACCGCGCAGTCGCTCACGACGTTCAGCCGCTTGATTGTCGGCGCCGATCAACTCCGGCCGAGCGACCAGAATCGTATCCAGATCCCGTGCGGCGGTCAGGGCCACAGCGCTGCGGGTGACCAGCCGATCCAGTGCTGGCAGCACATGATCACCCTGCAGCACGAAGTCATAGGGATCGCTGACTTTGTAAAACACCCGCACATCCAGTTGCACCACGCCGGCGTCGCCGGTCAGCAGATAGCCGGAACCGGCCATTGCATCGCTCAGTGGCGTGGCGAAGGTTGCTACACGATCAGCCTTGATCGCCTCACTGCTACGCAGCAGGTTTTCCACTCGGCGCTCGATGACCCGATCCGCTGCCGGCAGCAAAACCACCTGCTCGAACGGCTGCGGCCAGGCCAGCAACAGCCCGGCATTCTGGACGCGTTGCAGTGCGCCAAAGTGTAAGACCACCGCGCGATTTTGCGGATCAATCTGCCGCACATTGGAAAACGCCCACGCCAACGCAGCCAATACCGTCACCGCATATAAGGCGAAAAACGCCAGGCGTCCGGCCTGAATCCACGGACTGCTCAACGAATGTGTTCCACGTGGAACTTCATCACTCATGGCTGCGATCCGGACTTGTTTTCGACATTCGGCGGGCCGTCTACCAGAACGCGGAATGGCGCGGCGTCGGTACGGAGGATCAGCTTGGTGTCCGGCGTAACGATGGTGCCAAGGGTATCGAGTGAGCGCAGCAGGTTGTACAGCTGCGGTGAGCCAGCGTACGCACGACCATAGATTTGTGCGGCTTCGACCCGCGACTGTGCTTCGATTTCTGCCGCTTTCACCGTAGCATCGGCCTGGACAATTCGCGCATCGCGCTCGGCCGCAGAACGAATTTGTGCAGCTTCCCGCTTGCCGATGGCGGTGCGTTCGGTGGCGATTGTTTCACGCTCGGCGCGCATCCGATCAACCGTGGCCGTGAGCGTGACCGAAGGCAAGGTCAGGCGTTCGATGCCCACCTGCACCACACGCACACCGTAGGTGGCGAGCAGTTGCTGGTCGATCTGCTGACGCAGTTGCGCTTCGAAATCGGCGATACGCACTTTGCTGGCATCGGTATTCACCAGATCCGCCAGGTCGAAACTGCTGGCGGTGGTTTCCAGCGCCGAACCGACAAAGGTGCGAATCTGCCGCGCCGCTTCGTCCGGCTGGTTCTGCACCGCGCGCATGAAACGCTGCACATTGTCCGGGTCGTCCTGCACCTGCCACGCCACGTAAGCCTGAACGATGATGCGCAAACCGTCGCGGGTGCCGACATCCTGCAAACCACTCGAGGTGGTACGCAGGCGCAGATCCACCGGGATCGCCGCTTCGAACGGCGCCGGCCAGCGCCAGCTCAAACCAGGCTCAAGCAGTACCCGCGACGGATTACCGAAACGAGTGATGACGGTGGCCTCGCCCGAGCGCACCTGGACCAGGCTTGCCGCCGCGATGGCAAACCCCACCAGCAACAACGCCCAGCCCATGCGCCGCCACGGGAATGGCCCCGCCTCTTCCGGCGCACCGTGGTGATGGTGATGCCCGGCGTGGCCGTGATCGTGGCCGCTGTGGTCATGGGAATCGTGAGTGTGCGACTGGCTCAAGGGGCAACTCCTGGTTGAGCGGTGGTGCGCGCAGGCGTCGGATCAGCCGGCAGCGTGAACGTACGCAGATCGATGGTCGGCGCATTGCTGCTGCCGCCTAAACGGTGGTCGAGTACCAACAATTTGGCCTTGTTCAGACCCAGGCTGAGCTGACTCAGATATTGCTCGAGCACGAACGCCTGGCCAGCGCTGGCATAGGCTTTCTGCTCAGCCTTGAATTTCAGATCCGCCGCCTGCGCGGTGGCGTTGATTTCACGGGCGCTGGCAATGGCCTGATCGCGGGCGAGACTGGCCTGCAACTGCGCCTGGTTACTGGCCTCTGCCGCAGCACCGCGCTCACGGGAGATCAACGCCTGCGCGCCGATCTGCGCGGCTTGCACGCCGTGATAAGCATTGGCGGCGCCGGCGGGTGGATGAATTGCTTCGACCACGGTGGCGAGAATCTCAACACCGCTGTCGAGTTTCTGTAGATCACCTTGCACTGCGCGGCCGATTTCTTCGCCCAGCCCTACCCGGTCAGCACCGAGCAAACCGTCGAGGGTGCGCGAGGCAAAATCGTGCACCAGAATCCGGCTGGCGGTACTGCGGATCAGCGTCGGCACATCAGCGTTGTTGTAAGTAGCGGCCAAGGCGTCCTGATCCCGCAGGCCGATGCGATAGACGAAGCGCACGTCCATGTTGACGATCTGAAAGCTCTGCTGATCGCCACGGCTGCTGGCGATCACCTGGGATTTGTCATTGACGTGGCTGGCATCCCACAAGCGGTTGGCGGTCATCGGTGCCGGGCCTTCGGCAGGCTCAGCCTGGGTTGGCGCGGGAGCATCGCCGACGCTGGTTGCCAACTCGTGCACCACGCCATTCTCGACGCTCAATACACGGCCCAATGGCCACGGCAGACCGGCATGCAATCCGGGGCCGAACACTTGCACCGGTTTGCCGAAGCGCTCGTAGATACCTCGCCCCTGCAGCGGGATTTCGTGGATACCGGTCAGTAACCAGCCGACCGCAGCGACCAGCACCAGCACCGGCAGGAAGGCCCGGCGCATATAGCTGAACGCCCAGATCTGGCGCAGATCGATGCCGAACCGGTTGTGCAGTTCATGCTGCAAGGCGAGCAACGGCTGCGGTGGCCAGCGCAGCATATCGGCAACAAAACTGCGCGCCAGCAGGGTCGGTTCGAGCTGCTCGCGTCGAGGGCTGAACACCGACAGAACTGCGCGCAATAGCAACTCGATCGCGACGAATGCCGGCAAGATCCCGATCAACACCGCAAGCCGTACTGGCCACACCGACGCCTCGCTGGCGAACAGCAGGCACAACGCGCCCAGCACCAGACTGATGATCGCCACCCGCGCCAGTTGCGCGAGAGACCCGGCTTCCGGCCATTGCGCCGGACTCTCCTGAGCCAGTTGCCGCTCCAGCACCAGCAGGCCGAAACCCAGCAGCAACATCAGCGCCGCGCCCACCGTGGCCGACAACCCGACCGCAGCGGCAGGCAATGCCAGATTCCACACCTGCCCGATGGCGAGCACAATCAGCACTGACCAGCCGCCCAGCCACAACGTGGCCGCACCAATCTGACCGAGCAGGTGCAGACCACGCTGACTCAATCGCTCCAGCAGCCGTTCGTACCAGCCATCTGGCGCTACTGGCTCCAGCTCCTCGGTCAGCGCCACCGATACCTGCGGGTCAATCACCCCTGCACGCCATTGCGTCACCCACCACGCCGACTGCAAGCCGGCGACCAACACCAGCAAAGCCGCGCCCAAATTCACCAACAAGGCCGGCCATATCGATTGCGCGGCAAACAGTTCGACAAACAGCGCCAGCAGCCACCCTGCCCCGGCCAATCCGCCGAGACCGATGGCCAGACGACGCAAACGTCGCCCCTGCGTGGACGCTTGTTGAAAGCGCGGCAACCCGGTCACTTGCGTGCCATCGACATCCAGATCGACTTGCATATCACCCCAAAGCCATTGATTCACCGGTCTTATCGTTACGATATAACGAAAAGCGTGAAATATTCGTACACAAATTCGCTTATCTAAAGATGCGCAACCTGTCGGTTGCCTGAAGCCTTGACCGAAATGTCCGGAAACGCACATATTACGTTCGTAATTTTATCGACCGACTACTTTTAGCGATCCGCATCCCCAACGAGGAGCAACAGCATGAGCAACTACGACGTGGTCATTCTGGGCGGCGGCCCCGGTGGTTATAACGCAGCGATCCGCGCCGGCCAGCTGGGCCTGAAGGCAGCCTGCGTGGAAGGCCGCGCCACCCTCGGCGGCACCTGCCTGAATGTCGGCTGCATGCCGTCCAAAGCCTTGTTGCACGCCTCGGAGTTGTACGACGCGGCCATGGGTGCGGAATTCGCCAACCTCGGCATCGAGGTCAAACCCACGCTCAACCTCGCGCAAATGATGAAACAGAAAGACGAAAGCGTGAGCGGCCTGACCAAAGGCATCGAGTTTCTGTTTCGCAAGAACAAGGTCGACTGGATCAAGGGCTGGGGCCACATCGACGGCCCGGGCAAAGTCATGGTGACCGACGAGCAAGGCAACAAGACCGAGCTGAGCGCCAAGGACATCATCATCGCCACCGGCTCCGAACCTACGCCCCTGCCCGGCGTCGAGATCGACAACAAACGCATCCTCGACTCCACCGGCGCGCTGTCGCTGAGTGAAGTACCCAAGCATCTGGTGGTGATTGGCGCCGGGGTGATCGGCCTGGAACTGGGCTCGGTCTGGCGGCGTCTCGGCGCCCAGGTGACCGTGGTCGAATACCTCGACCGCATCTGCCCGGGTGTTGATGGCGAGGCCGGCAAAACCCTCCAGCGTGCGCTGAGCAAGCAAGGCATCAGCTTCAAATTGAGCTCGAAGGTCACCAGCGCCACCCCCTCGGTCAACGGTGTGCAGCTCAGCGTCGAACCCGCCGCCGGTGGCAGCGCCGAATTGCTGGAAGCCGACTACGTGCTGGTCGCGATCGGCCGGCGCCCGTACACCAAAGGCCTGGGCCTGGAGAACGTCGGCCTGAGCACCGACAAGCGCGGCATGCTCGCCAACCGCCAGCACCGCACCGAGGCAACCGGCGTGTGGGTGATCGGTGACGTGACGTCAGGCCCGATGCTTGCGCACAAGGCCGAAGACGAAGCGATGGCCTGCGTGGAACAGATCGTCGGCAAGGCCGGCGAGGTCAATTACGGGCTGATCCCCAATGTCATCTACACCCGGCCCGAGCTGGCCAGCGTCGGCAAGACCGAGGAGCAGCTCAAGGCTGAAGGGCGCACCTATAAAGTCGGTAAATTCCCGTTCACCGCCAACAGCCGGGCCAAGATCAACCATGAGACCGAAGGCTTCGCCAAAGTCCTCGCCGACGAACGCACGGACGAGATCCTCGGCGTGCACCTGGTCGGACCGAGCGTCAGTGAAATGATCGGTGAATACTGCGTGGCTATGGAGTTCAGCGCGTCAGCCGAAGACATCGCGCTAACCTGCCATCCGCACCCGACCCGCTCCGAGGCGCTGCGTCAGGCGGCGATGAATGTCGAGGGGATGGCGACGCAGATGTAGATGGTCACCCGAACCCTGTGGGAGCTGGCTTGCCAGCGATGGCGTCAGTCCTGTAACCATTGCGATCGCTGACACACCGCTATCGCTGGCAAGCCAGCTCCCACAGTTGACCGTGTTCCTGCTGGAGGATTGCGGTCGAATGTGGGAGCAACCCGCTCTACAGCGGAAGATGCCCCAACGGCAACGCCCCCGGCGTCTTCACCGTGTGAATCGCAAAGTTGCTGCGAATGTCACTCACCCCCGGCAGCTTCAGCAGGCAGCCGCTGAGAAAGCGGTCGTATGCGCGCAGGTCCGGCACCACCACCTGCAACAGAAAGTCCGACTCCCCCGACACCAGAAACGCCGAGATCACTTCCGGCAGCGCCGTGACCGCTGTGTAAAAGGCTTCGGCCTGCTCATCGTTGTGGCGCTCGACCTTGACCCCGACAAACACCGTCAGCCCCAGTCCCACTTCATCGCGATCGAGGTTGGCCTGGTAGCCACGAATCACCCCGGCCTCCTCCAGCATCCGCACCCGGCGCAAGCAAGGTGACGCCGACAGGCCGATCTCGTCCGCCAGCTCGACATTGCTCAGCCGTCCGTTGCGCTGCAAGGCAGCGAGAATCTTGCGATCAAAAGCGTCGAGTTTCATCTTTGGCAGATCCTGCTGGTCAAGGCACAAAAAGAAAGCAGGTTATGCCAATCGCAAGGGTTTTTGAAGCTGACTTCGCAAGCACCTGCCCCGCCCTTGCGCCATAGACTTTGCTCACCGAATCGATAACGAAAGGGCTGCGACATGACGAGTTTCTGGCTGTTTTTTCTGGCATTGGCGGTGGTCTTCCTGTTGCCCGGCCCGGACATGATTCTGTTGCTGCAAACCGGTGCCCGCCAGGGTCGCGGTGCGGCGCTGGCAACCGCCGTTGGCTTGGCGATCGCCCGGGGCTGTCACGTGGCATTGGCGGCATTGGGTCTGGCGGCGCTGTTCAAGGCGGCGCCGTGGACGTTTGATCTGGTGCGCCTGGCTGGTGCGGCGTACTTGCTGTGGATCGGCATTCAATGCTTGCGCAGCAGCTTGCTGCCGAACCTGAATACGGCTGCCGTGACTGACACCCAAGGACAATGGCGCGAGGCGATTCGCCGTGGCCTGCTGACCAATCTGCTCAACCCCAAGGCCTTGCTGTTCTGCTCGGTGCTGTTGCCGCAATTCATCGTCAATGACGGCGCAGCGGTGCTGACCCAGTTTGCCACCCTCGGCGGGTTGCTGGTGGGCATCGGGCTGCTGTTCGACAGTGCCTATGCCCTGACCGGCGCGGCGCTGGGCCGTTGGCTGCAACACAGTCCAACCGCCCAACGCGTTCAGCAATGGCTGTTCGGCAGCCTGTTGATCGGCTTCGCCGTACGCCTGACGTTTATTCAGCAGGCCTAGGGTTTGCGGGACTTGCGCCGACGACTGAACAACACCAGCACGCCAGCACTGATTAACAGCAGGACACCGACCACCGGCCACTTGTACGGACGCAACGAATTGCGCACAGCGTCGGTCACCTGGGTGACGTAACGCTTGTCGGCGTTTTCGAAATCCGGATAGGGGCACTGATTACCGAAGTCCACCGCCCACGGCACGTACGGGCCTTCATTGACGTAGCGTCGATACAGCGCGCTCTGCTCTTCCAGGCTGCTGTTGAAACCCGCAGCGTTACACAACACCGCCGCAAACGCCTGACTGGTGTGCGGCAAATTATCGGCGGCCCGGCTGGCCAGCGCGGTGGCGACAAAACGGTAGTGATAACGCTCATCCGGCTGCGCTTCACTGGCCTTCTGGCGCTGGACTTCAGCCTCGGCCACCAGCGGCCCGACTTTCAGCTCGGTGTTTTCCAGGCTGTAGTTGCCGCCAAACGTGGCGTAGTCCGGCGCCATCTCGTAACCGAGAATGTCCATGCCCCATTCACGCGCGGTCCACGCCGCGTTGTACAAGGCGCTGGCGCGTCTGGTCGGCCACCACGCAGCGTCAGCCTTCATCCGTTGCTCGCCGTACAGACGGGCCTTGTGCTGCAGATCGGGATTGTCGAAATAGCCGACCGCTTCCTCGTAATGCCCTTCACGCAGCAAGCGTCGCCCCAGCAGATTGCGCAGGCTGGCGGCGACCGGCAGCGGCACGTAGTTGTCGCGCTGCTGCTGGGTCAGCGCGGGTGGCGCCGGCACGTTGTCATCGACATAGCGTTTGAGCTCATCGACGGTCAGCACGCGCTCGGCCACCGTCGCCGCGTCGAACCAATAAATGCCGTTGCTGCGATACAACTGCACGAACGCTTGCAGGTATTCGCCACGTTGCAGCGCCAGAATCGCACTTTCGCCCTCGACCCGGCATTTCGGCTGGACGGTTTCGAAGTCCCAGTCAGGGGTGCGCCGGTAACCCCAATCTTCGCTCTGCGGGAACGCCTGCGCAGCTTTGGCATAGGCGGCAGCTGCGGCATTTTTATCGCCGTCACGCACCGCCAGTTTGGCCCGCAGCCACCACGCCAGTCCGCCGTCACCGGCGTTTTCAAGGAAGGCTTTGGCGCTGGCGTAATCACCTTGTTGATAGTTCATGGCCGCCAGTCGATCGGCGTTTTCCAGGCTGCCACGGGTGCTGTCCTGCAGCAGCTTGATCAGTTTCTTCTCATTCGGCGGTTGCTCGTCGAATGACCAACCCATGCGGCTGATCAACGAAGCGGTAACCAGTTGCTGCACGGCTTTGCGCTCCAGCAACTTGGCCAGTTGCGGCTCGGGCAGTTCGGCCAGCTCATTCATCAGTTGTTTCAGCGAGGTGTAACCCACGGCCGAACCGTGCAGGTTCTGCGCTTCATACAATTCGATGGCGCCGTTCCAGTCACCGGCGTTGCGCAGCACTCGCGCCTCTTCACCGAGGCTGGCAACCCCCAGCTCCAGCGGATCGCTGAAACCATCGATGCTCAGTTGTCGAGCCTGACGGAAGGCTGCGCGTGCATCCTCCAGCACTTCGATGACATCGCCCGCCTCGGCACTCGTGGCAAACCAGGCACGCCCGAGGGAATACGCCGCCCAGGTACTGCGCAGCGGACGCTGATCGGCCGGCAGTGCCAGCACTTTGTTGAAGTATTCGATCGCCAGCGGATGATCGCCAGTGGCAAACGCCACCGCGCCGGCCACGTACAAACGGATTTCCGCCGGCAGACTGGCGCCCTGCGCCTCGACCTGACGCGCATCGCTCAGGCCACGCAGTTGCTTGACCAGCGCCTGTTGTTCGGCGCTCAGACCGACCTGCTCGGCTTTTTCGCGCAGCGCAGCAGGCTCGCTTGCGTCGCCGTACATGTCGTCGGGATTGTGCGTCGCAGCGGTGACGTTCTTCAGCCCGGCAATGGTCTTGCCGAGGCGGCTGATCTCGAAGTTGAAGTTGCCCTCCGGCAAATCGGCCAGGGTTTGCCCGCGATTGTCGAGCAGGCGCATCGGGAAGTCCGGGCCGCAGGCCAACGCCGAACCCAGCGGCAGGCTGAGGCTCAGGCAGAGCAGATGGCGGGGCCAGTTACGGGTCAACATGCGAACCTCCTTGATCAATAAATGCACAGCGCGCCCAACCGATGGCGCGTTGTCCACCCGCCGGCAAACGACCGTCGCGCAGGCGGGTGAAGGTAAGCAGATCCGCGCTCTGTTGCAACGAGTAACCGGCAAGCGCATCGGCGCCTTCGCAAGCGCTGGCCTTGACGATGATGCGCGTGGGCCAGGCACTGTCGAGGTTTCCGACATTGCGCAGGGCGATGTCCTGCAGGCCATTGTGGTCGCTGAACGTCAGGCCGAGTTGGCTGCTCAACGCATCGCCGCGGGCCACGGCGCGCAACGTGGTCAGGCTCCAGGCCCGACGATCATTGGCCAGCGGCAGGCGAAACCAGATCAGCCCGGCCAGATGTTCCGGCGGGTCCTCGCGCAGCGCTTTTGCAAGTCGGCTCAGTTGCAACGGATCGGCGAGCAGTTCCCGGCGTTGCCCTTCACGTTCGATCGGTACTTCGCTTTCCACCACCGGGGCACCGTCGGCATCCGGCAGCAGCGCCACGCCATAGGCCGGCAGCGCCAGATAGAACGGTTTGCTGCTGATTTTGCCCCAGGCGCTGGCCCAGCGCCGAGCCTGCTCGGGGTCGAACAAGCCGCGTCGCGGATCGCTGACGGCGTGCACCTGCAGCACGCTGCTGTCGACTGTGGCCAACAACGCCGGCAGCTGTGAACTGCCGAGCCACGCCGGCAGCGCGGTGATGCTCAGCGGCAACGATGCGGGCAACGCGGAACGCAGATGTGTGAGGAACTCGATGTATTCCGGCAGACGCGCATTACCCGCGTCATGATCGATCTCGACGCCACTCAGGGTCAGTCCCTGCGCCTGCCAGTCGGCGACAACCTGAAGAATCTGCGCCGTGACCTGCGACTGATCCAGACTTTTGAGCTGACCGTCGAGACGAATCACCGCGATCAGAGGCCGGCCATCGTGCTTGAGCAACGGCGCATCGATCCGCGCCCGATGCCAGCCGTCACTGGGGAATGCCTGCAAGGCCAACACGCGCAGGGTCGAAAAGTCGCTGCGGCTGTCTTTCAGCGCGAGCTCATGGGCGGGCGTCCATTGCCGTTGCCAGACGTAGAGTTGCTGATCGAGTGGCGCTGCGTCCTGTCGTTCACAAGCACAGAGCAACAACACCGCCAGCATGGCCGACAACCCGACGATAACGCGCATACCTTGCAGATCCCTGAGACATCAGGCTGCAAGGTTACACAAAAGCACTCAGGGCTTGCGGGCAATGATCACCTGACTCTTCGCCACCACCGCGTCCAGCGCCTGCTTGATCTGTGCACCACGGGGCGAATCGAGCACCGCTTGCCAGGTGTTGGCCCAATGCTCGAGCAACGGATGATCGGGGTTGCTGAAATCGACCTTGGCTTCCCAGAACAGCAGCATCCACATCGACCAGTAAAAACCGTACTGGCTGTGGCTGATGATCTCCAGCCCGGCGTCACTGACCATCGCCTTGAACTGCTCTTCACTGATGATGCGAATGTGGTTGGGTTTCTGGAAATAATCCGGCGAGGCAATGTCTTTCTGCAAATCTTCCGAGCTGGGATGCGGCACGCTCAGCAGGTACAGCGCTCCCGGCTTGCCGACCCGTACCAGTTCGGCGAGAAATTGCGCCGGATCGTCGACATGCTCGATGACTTCGGTGGAGACCACGCGGGTGGCGGTGGCATCGGCAATCGGCAGCGGGTTGCAGTCGGTCACGTGGCATTCGACGCTGCGTGCCGGGGTATCGCTCAGACGCTGGCGGGTGGCCTCGACTTTGGCCGCGTCGATGTCGGCAATGATGATCTTCGCCCCGCGCATGCCGCAGAAATGCACATTACCGCCGTCGCCACAGCCGACATCGAGCAACGTGTCATCGGCGCTCACCCGAAAGCCTGTGAACAGCTCGTCGGTCTCCTGATTGAACCAGCCACTGAGCTTTGCGTCGTACAGGCCGAGCATGTACGGATCAACCTTGTCGGCGGCAGATGGCACAGCAACCGGTGCGGGAGACGTTGCCGTGAGTTTCTTCAAAAGGCTCAGCATGAGGTAGCTCCAGAGGATGGGACGGCGGTTCGCGACGTACCGAGGCGGCGCACCAGCGCGGCGCCGCGATTGCGCATCGGCATTTCGATGAATCGGTAATTCAATTCGCTGAGCAGCGCGATCAGACCGCCGGCGATCAGCACCGTGAGAATCGGGTGCCCGGCCGGACTGGGCAGCCCCGCGTCCTGCAAGCGGAAGATCAATTCACGGACCAGCAGATAGGCCGGAATATGGATCAGGTAGATGCCGTAGGAACGGCTGCCGATCCACGCCATCAGCCGTTGCAACCTTCCGCGCGGCAGCAGGTAATCGCGGTTGTACGAGGCAATCCACACCAGCAGCGCGCTGAGCATGGCGATCGAGCCGATGCGGTAAGAGGCGAACGTGAAGCGGTCGGTGGCCATGTAACTCAGCAGCAACGCCAGCACAATCAGTACCGAAACGCCGGCCCACGGCCGCCGCAGGAACCTCGGTTCCCAATGGGAATAACCCGGCTGCGCGCTCCACATCGCCAGCAATACGCCGAGGGCCAGGGCATCGGTGCGCACCACCATCAGCAAGGGGGTGCGCAACGTGAACAGTTGCACCGCGACCAGCGCCAGCAATACCCAGCCCAGATGTCGGCGACACACGACAATCAGCAGCGGGAACAGCAAGTAGAACTGCTCCTCCAGCGCCAGGCTCCAGTAGACGAAACTGCTGCCGTATTCGTACTGAAAGAAACTGTCGGCAAAACGGAAATTGGCGTACTGCAACACCCCGGCCAGTGTCGCCTGCAGGTTGGCGTGCAGCGTGCCGAACGCACCTGAGCGATTGAGCAAGACACAGGCCAGCAACATCAGCGCCAGCCACAGCCAGGCCGAGGGCAACAAACGAAAGGCCCGGCGCAGCCAGAAATTGCGTGTCTGCTCCCAGCACTGCCGACGGCTCGTGCAGCCTTGCAGCACGGGGATCAGGCTGCGGGCGATGACAAATCCGGAGATCGCAAAAAACAGGTCAACGCCCCACCAGGACTGCGCCCAATGGTGGACTGTTTGCAGCAGCGGCACGGTGTCGGTGAACAGGCTGCCCTGCAGGTGATGAAACAGCACACCGAGCACCGCGATCGCGCGCAGTACCTCGATGTCCATGATCCGCTTGCTGTTCATGCCCCGCGCATCTCGGGGTCTGAGGCGAACCGGCGTTCGAACAACTGCCCCAGAAACACCTGCAACCGCTGCTCGGCCACTGCCTGACTGCAGAAATCCTGCAGGCTGCTCACCGCCTGAGCGGCCATCTGTGCATAACGTTGCGGATCGTCTTTGGCGACCGCATAGCTGGCGCGATAGGCCGTGCACAACGACGTCCAGTTAGTCACATAACGCAGGGTGCGGAAGGCCTTGCGCGGGTCATGCGGCCAGGCCGTGAGCTCGTCGGTGGAGTCGATCAGAAAGGCGTTGTCGGCACTCAGGTAATCGATCATTGCCGTCGTACGCGGCGCCACCGCCGGTTTGCCGCAGGACATGAATTCCATCAACGGCAGGCACTGGCCCTCGCCGTAGGACGTGTTGACCACATAGCGGGTCGCCTGCACCAGGCGCTCATAATCGGCGTCCGCGAGGTAGCCGTAGATCAGCACGATCCGGCAGCGGTAGGACTGATTCTTGTACAGGTGGTGGAGGATGTCGCTCAGCGCTTCTTCGGCATCGTGGTGCGTCAGTTTCAGCACGAGCGTTGCGTCCTCGACCTCGCGGAACGTCACGCAGAATGCACTGAGCATGTCCTCCCAGTTCTTGCGCCCATCGCCGGGATTGAACACTGAGGTGTAGACCACGCCGTCGAGCAGCAACTCCTGCTCCCTGACCGGCGCATGAAAATCGAGTCCCTTGCCCGTGCGCAAAGGCCGGGGGGCGAATGCGTTCAAGTCAAGTTTGCGACTGTCGGCCACCAATCCCTTGATCTTCAACCGTACCGGTCCATTCGGTGGCTGGCCCTGCAACGGCGCACCGCGGGCGGCAAAGCGATCCCATACCGGCGCAGGCACCGCGACGATCGGGTAATCGCTGTCCATTGCCTCGCGCACCGCGTTAACGGTGTAGCTGGAATGGGTGATCGCCGCTCCGCAAGCCTGCAGCACCGTGCGCCAGTCGTTGCGCGGCTCACCGGCAAACGGCTCATTGGGGATGGTGCTGAACTCCCACGCAAACACCGGCAAAGTCGGACACATCAGGTGTACCGGCGTGCGATGGGGCGGCGAGAACGACAGGAAGACGCACGGCTCGCCACTGGCCCGGCATTCCTCGTAAAGCGCGTCGACTTCGGTCAGCGGATCGGCCACTTCCACCACGCGTCCGAGACGCTCGAGTACCGGGCGATATTCCTTGAGCACGAAGTAATAGCTGTACTCCGAGCGCCCCAGATTCTGTGCAATGGTGTGCTGGTTGGTTTCCGAATGAATGATGATCAGCATGAGGCGTTTTCCGTCACTGACGCAGCATTGGCGGGATGCGGTGCAAGCCCGAAAAATTCCGCCATGCGCGTTTGCACGGGGGCAAAAGCGCAGTAGTCATGCATGCGCTCGACCGCTGCCGCCGACATCTGCCGGTACCGCTCCGGCTGGTCTTTGGCCATGCGGTAGCTGTCCTCGTAGGCTTGTTTCAGTGAAGCCCAATCCGGGCGGTGGCGCAGGGTGCGGTAAATCAGCCGCGAGTCCTGCGGCCAGATGGCGGGTTCTTCGCTGGACTTGATCACGAAGGCGACGCTGTCGTCGATGTAGTCTTCCATGGCCGTGTGGTCCGGAGCGATTACCGGTTTGCCACTGGACATGAACTCCATCAATGGCAGACACAGGCCCTCACAGCGCGAGGCGTTGACGTAGTAACTGGCAGCGGCATAAAGCCGGGTGTACTGGGCGTCATCCAGATAACCGTGCAACACCACCACCCTGCAGGCAAAGGGTGAGAGCTGCGCCAACAGGGTCATTAATTCGCTGTAGTAAGACGCGAGGTCGTTCTGGGTGATTTTCAATACCAACGTGGCATCGGCCGTTTCCCGAAACGCCCAGCAAAACGCGGTGATCAGTTGATGCCAGTTCTTGCGGCCATCTTTGGGGTTGAATACGGTGACGTAGACCACACCGTCGACCGTGGTGTCGACCACCGACGTGGTGTCCGGCAGATCCAGCGGCGGCGGTTCGACCACTGCCACCGCCTGTGGACCGGCGATACTCGGCAGCTGTCGCTCCAGCCAGGCATGCGCCCTGCGTGAGAAAAGATCACGCAGTCCCTCCCAATACCAGTGATGCAGAAACTTCACCCGCGGCTGTTGCTGTTCGCGGCCTGCATCCAGGCGCCACTGGCGCAGGTAGTGCCGGGCGATGACCAGGCGCCGTTTGAAGGTCAGCGGAGGAGGTCGCTGTGCCTCGATCGCGGCCAGTTGCTCGGCGGTCAGTGGTTTGGGCAGCAGGTCATCGGCTGAGAGCGCCAGCGTACGGCTGTCGAAAATGCAGCCCTTGATCGCCAGCGGCGTGCCTGGATTGACCGGCGCCGGAACTTGCTGCTGACGAATCGCCGCAAAGTTCTCCCACAATGGTGTCGGCAACACCAGTACCGGAAAGTCCTCGCCCAGCGCCCGGCGAATCGCCCGGGCAGTATGGCTGGACAGAGTAATCACCCGCCCTTGTCGGGCCAGCATCAGCGTCCAGTCGTGGCGCGGATCGTTGTCCCAGATCTCGTCCGGGATCGAATCGAACTCCCAGGCAACCACACACAGGGTCGGACACTCGAGATCGGTCGGCGTATTTTGCGGCGGGGTGAAGGAGAGAAACAGGCTGTCTTCGCCCGCCTCGCGCAATTGGCGAAAGAGCGGATCAACCTCGGTGATGGCGGACACCACATGCACCCGCCCAAGGCTTTCCAGCACTGGGCGATAAGCCTTGAGCACGAAGTAGTAACTGTATTCGGGACGCCCGAGACTCTGGCTGATGGAACGGTCGTTGACGTCCGAGTAAAGAATGAAGTTCATGGCATCCCACGATGAAGCCGCCATCCCGGCTGCTTCAATCCATGACGGCGAAGCGCTGAATCGTGGTCGGCATGCCGACACTCGTCCTGCATCTTCCAGCCCGTCTTTGTTCTTGTTTTTAGTGGTCGGTTTTACCTTGTGACGCGGCAATCCTGGTGAACCTGGAAAATCGCGACGAAGCGCATTCTAAACACATCCGACGAACGTTCGTGAACCTCCGGAACAGAATAAATGTGTCTACGCTGATGAGAACTGACCGGTCACGGTTTGGAGTGTTGAAATTACTTTGCAATTGGCACAGATTGGTAACAAACAACTACAACAACTATTTCGCCTGTCGTCTTGTCGATTTTTTCCTTCGATCTGACAGACCTTCCCTTAAAGCCTGCAGGAAGTGGCGAAAGTTAAAGACCAAGGGGTCGCTGTTTGAAAAATCGTCTGTTCGTCACGGATTTTCATGGATCCGCGGGACAACATATCCGGACACCCCCGCTGGGAGTTGACGCGGATTGGGAGCTGCTGAACGCGGCTTCGACATACCACCGCATGACACCGGACAGTCTTGCCCTGCCGCAGCCACAAGACAGAGGCGCAACCGTCGCCATTGGCGCGATTCCACCAGTAGCCGTTTTCAAATTCACGTTCCGCAGCGTATCCGTCGTTCAGGCCTTCAAACCTCTCATCGCTGACTTGCGAAAAACCGTCGCGCAACTCCCGCCCGCACCTGTTGTGAATGCGAGCGACATGGTGGAGGGCGTCTGATGGGGCATGTGCGTGTGACAGGCCTGGGCAAGGTCTACAAGCAATACCCCTCGCGCTGGAGCCATCTGGTCGAATGGTTGGTCCCGTATGCTTCGCGGCGTCACTACCAACATTGGGCGCTGCAAGACATCACCTTCAATATCGCTCCCGGTGACGCAGTAGGCATCACCGGTATCGAAGACTTCGTCGATTGCTCGTGGCTGAGTGCCAAGACATCGATTACCCGCAGCGCCGAATTGGCGAATACGGAGCGCGCTCTATGACCCGATTAATGGTGGAATGTACCCATGTATTCAACCACCCGAAACTCAATTCGGGGATTCAGCGGGTGGTGCGAAACGTCATCAATCAGTTGCCTCCGAATGCCCAAGGCTTCGAGTGCATTCCGGTAGTGCTGCTCAACGGCAAACTTTACCAGGTTCTTCATCTTGCCCCCTTCACCACACCGGTGTTGAATACTCTCGCTGCATTCGGTGATCGGCTGGAGCGCCTGTCGCATCGTTTCTGGCAATGGCAGCAACGACTCGGCGCCAAGTGCACCTCGCAATCGGCGAAAAAACTGATTTATTTTTCTTATCGTTTGACCGCCTTCGGCACATTCGGCATTTCCTTGCGGGTTTTCAGAAAAGTAAGCCGCTTCCAACTGCTGAAACGTTGTGCACCGGTGCGCCATCAACCAGGCGATCAGCTGGTGTTGCTCGACTCCTCTTGGCATTCAGATATTTTTCCTCACGTCGAACAGCTCAAACATGAGGGTGTCGGTGTAATCGCGGTGATCTACGATCTGATCCCTGTGACTCATCCGCACTTCTACGAGGCGCGCCCAGCGCAGGTATTCAGTGAGTGGTTCGACTGGATCGTCCGCACCGCTGATGGCTATATCACGATTTCTGCCACCGTGCGTGACGAAGTACGGTCAGAAGTGCAACGCCGGATCGGGAAAGTACAAACCGAAAAACGTTGGTTCGATTACTTTTACCTGGGGGCGGAGCTGGATCTGCACAGCGAGAACGTAATCGTTGACCCTTGCCTGCAACGAATTTTTAACTCCCCTGAGCCTGTGTTTCTGATGGTCAGTACCATCGAGCCGCGCAAGAATCATGCTTACTTGTTGGATGCTTTCGACCGCGCATGGGCAAGTGGCTCGAATGCAAAACTGTGCATCGCAGGACATGTAGGCTGGAAGTCTGACGAACTATCCAATCGAATACGCAATCATCCAGAGTTGAATCAGCGTCTGTTCATGTTCAACAACCTGAGTGACACCAGCCTTGAATATGCCTACGCGCATGCCAGCTCCCTGGTGTTTCCTTCTTTCGTGGAAGGTTTCGGTCTGCCACTTGTAGAGGCAATGAAACGCGGGCTGCCGGTCATGGGGAGTGATATTGCAGTGTTCCGTGAAATCGGGCGCGATTTCATGGCCTACTTTGATTTGAATAATCCTCAAAGCCTGGCTGACCTGATCGACAAATTCGAACGCAGCGGAAAATTCCCGGCAACTCGCAATGTCGGCGAATGGAGTTGGATCGGCTGGCGCGAGGCGAGTTTGCAATTGGTCGAACACAGCGCAAGAAATGTCAGGACAGCAATGGCGCGAGATGTCGAGAGTTTTGAGGACACGAGTGAACCCGTACGTACAACCACCTCAAAGCCCGAAACCACAAGGTTACGCACACCTACGTCAATCAGTTCATCGCCCCATTGGTGAACCCGTTACATCACGAAGCTTAAAGATCCAGCACCAGCAATTGCTCACTCTGCGCCGGCACCGCGCAGCAAATCAGCACCTGCCCCGCTTCCGGCAGGTCTGCCGGGGGCTGTGGATAATTCACCGCGCCACTGACCAGACGTGTCTTGCAGGTGCCGCACGAACCTCCCCGGCAACTGAACTCGGGGCGCAGGCCACGGCTTTCTGCGAGCTCCAGCAGACTGCCGCCGTCCGGCTGCCAGCGCGCCTCTTTGGCAGAACGCTCGAACATCACCGGCACTGACGTGATGGCGGCCGGTGGTTGCTCGATGACCGCCGCATCCGGGTCCGGCTGGCGCTTGAGCGTCGACGGGCCGAAGGTCTCGGCATGGATCCGTGCGTCGCGAATGTCCAGCTCGCGCAGACTGTCGTAGACACTTTGGGTAAAAGCGCCGGGGCCACAGACAGCAAAATCGATCTGGTCGTAATCCTCGACCTCCAGCAGATCACGCAGCAGTGCCCGATCAATGCGCCCATGGCGGTCGAAATCTTCGCCTTCATGCACGTCGGCCTCCGGCTGACTGAGCAGGCGAATCACCCGTACCGCATCGCCAGCACTTTCCAGCACGCGATCGATTTCCTCGCGAAACGGCTGATCGGCCAGGCTGCGCGAACTCTGCAGCAACCACGTCGGCCGGATCCCGCGGGTGCGCAGGCCTTGATATACCACCTCGCGCAGCATCGACAGCAACGGCGTGATACCAACCCCCGCCGCCAGCAGCACCAGCGGCCGGTGTTCCAGCGGCGCCACCGTGAAGTGCCCCTGTGGCGCCCGTGCCTCAAGAACATCGCCGCCCCGGATCTGCTGGTGCAAATGGCCTGAAACCAGGCCCTCGCGTTTCACACTGATGCGCAGGAAATCATCCGATGGCGCACTCGACAGGCTATAAGTGCGAATATGCGTTTCACCATCCAGAGTGAAGCGCAACGGCAGATGCTGGCCAGCCTGAAACACCGGCATCCCTGCGCCATCGTCCGGTTGCAGATAGATCGAGCGGATGTGCTGGCTCTCCCTTTCGATGCGGGTCACCCGCAGCGGCCGCCAGCGGTCACCCAGCGCTTTGGCCTGCAAGCGTGCATCGGCCTGGGCCCAGGTGCCGGTCAGCAGACTGGTGGGCGACATGCCGTCGAAGCGCCAGCGCAGGGCCAGTGCCGCCGGGCGCCGCACCAGTTTCTCTACCTCGAATGTCCACAGGCGCTCGGCGCCCTGGAACGCTTCGATCTGCGGCCCGTCGAGGATGATTTCGGTCCGCCCGCTCAGTTGCAGCACATCGCCTGTGGAAAAGTCGATGAACAGCAGGCCGGCCTTGGGATTGAGCAGCAGGTTGCCGAGGGTGTTGAAGTGCAGATTGCCGGCAAAATCCGGGATGGTCAGACGATTACCTTCAACCCGGACAAACCCGGCCTGCCCGCCACGATGGGAAACATCCACCGCACGTTGTCCGTCCACATCGACGTAACTGGCGACGAAGAAGGTATCGGCGCTTTCGATCATGGCTCTGGCTGCGTCATCAAGACCGTCGTCGTGCTGCGCTGGCCGCGTCTGCGGATCGCCCAGCGGCACGCGCTGGAACTGGCGCAGTTGAATGTATTGCGGACAGTTGCCGAAAGCCTGATCCACGCTCACCTCGAAACCCTGCACGGTCAGATTGTCGACATGACCGTTGAGGCGATTGCGGCGGCGGGTATGCAACTCAATGCCGAGCAACCCGATCGGCTCGCCATTGCGCAATTGCGCCGGATCATCGGCAGCGGGTTGGCTGGCGAAATGCAGATGCTCGGGATCAGGCGAATGCGCAAATCCCGGCGCGCCTTCGAGCACACTGGCCCAAGGACGCCCGTCGGTATCGACCGCGCCGTACAGCATGAACGGTAACTGCTCATAAAAGGCGCGGTGCTGATCCGGCATCCAGTCACGAATCACTTTTCGGCCGAAGGCCTCCATGCGCTCGGCAACGCCGACATGGGCCTGCAGTTGTTGCTCGCCAGCGTGCCACGGTGAACGTTCCATCACGCATCTCCCCGCGCCGCCGGCGCATTGTGGATAACTCGATCAGATCGGGCCGACCTCTCAGGCAGTCTTTTGCAGACCGGCGACCGTGCGCGGCATGCCGACAAAACCGGGCAAGGCTTCGATACGCGCCAGCCAGGCACGCACGTTGGCGTAGTCGTCCAGCGACACGTTGCCTTCCGGCGCATGGGCGATGTAGCTGTAGGCGGACACGTCGGCGATGGTCGGCTCGCTGCCGGCCAGATACGGGGTCTTGCCCAGTTCCACCTCCATCACTTTGAGCAGGTTGTGCGCACGGGTAATCGCTTCTTCAGCATTCAACTGTGCGCCAAACACCGTCACCAATCGTGCAGCAGCAGGTCCGAAAGCAATCGGCCCTGCAGCGGCCGACAACCAGCGCTGCACCTGCGCCGCGCCGACCGGATCGGTCGGCAGCCAGCGGCCATTGCCGTACTTGAGCGCCAGATACACCAGAATCGCGTTGGAGTCGGCCAGCACCACACCGCTGTCGTCAATCGCCGGCACCTGGCCAAAACTGTTGATTGCCAGATACGGCGCCTGCTTGTGCTCGCCCTTGGCCAGATCGACCAGGATCAATTCGGTCGGCAACTGCAGCAGGGACAGCATCAGCTCTACCCGATGGGCGTGGCCGGAACGTGGAAAGTTGTAGAGTTTGATCGCTTGCATGGTCGACTCCGCTGGAGAGGGCGCCGTTCGGGATGGCAGCGCCGATGGAGGCCATCTTCCACCCTTCTTCAAATCAACAGAATCACCAGCAATCGCAATCAATTATTTCACTGCATGAAATAACGCCGCGTTCTGCAGCGCCGGATGTTCTCGCAGCACCTTCACCGCGTGGTCGACAAAACTGCGCACCCGCGCTGGCGCTTTGCGCCCGCCCTGATACACCACATGGATCGGCAGTGGCGGCAGTTCAAATTCGGCGAGGACGATTTCCAGCTCACCGGTCGCGATTTTGCTGGCGACCTGATAAGACAGCACCCGGGTCAGCCCCAACCCCAGGCAGGCCGCAGTAATCGCCGCCTGGTTGGCGGTGACCACCAGCCTTGGTTCAGGCCGCACGCTAAGCGCTTCGCCCTGATCCACAAACGGCCAGTTGCGCAACTGGCCGATGGCTGAGGTTGCCACCACTGGCGCGCCGGCCAGCGCCTGCGGATGCGCGGGACGGCCGTGTCGAGCCAGATAGGCCGGCGAACCACAGATCACCCGCCGCACTTCGCCGACCCGGATTGCATGCTGATTGCTGTCCGGCAACTCACCAATGCGCACCGCGACATCGATGCCCTCCTCGACCATGCTCACCACCCGATCGACCAACAGCGCATTAATCGAAACATCTGGATACTGCGTCAGATAACTGGTCATCAGGGGCGTGACAAACAACTCACCGAACAACACCGGCGCGGTCACCGTCAATTGCCCACGCGGCTGGGCATGACTGCCCGCCGCCGAATCCTCGGCTTCCTGCACCTCGGCGAGAATTCTCCGACAGTCTTCCAGATAACGCTGACCCGCTTCGCTCAGATGCACACTGCGTGTGGTACGGATCAGCAACTGCGTGCCGATACGCTGCTCCAGCGCTGCAACCGCGCGAGTGACACTGGCGGCGGACAAGCCAAGACGCCGCGCCGCTGCCGAGAAGCCCTGCTCCTGGGCCACGGTGGCGAAGATCTGCATTTCCTGGAAACGGTCCATGGATGTCCTCGATTCAGAT
Organism: Pseudomonas sp. AM14(2022); assembly: GCF_036346455.1. Taxonomy (NCBI): domain Bacteria; kingdom Pseudomonadati; phylum Pseudomonadota; class Gammaproteobacteria; order Pseudomonadales; family Pseudomonadaceae; genus Pseudomonas; species Pseudomonas sp. AM14(2022). The sequence continues at coordinate 219,096 of NZ_JAOTNY010000001.1, read as the reverse complement.
ACAAAAATCGCAGCCAAGGCTGCGATTTTTGCGGGTGGTTACCAACAACATAGTTTGACTCAGCCCCTCCCGTAAATCGGGGTCTGTAGGATGATTCGGGGTAAAGGCAACAGCAACATAGATTGACACAGACAGGTCGCACTTCAAATACGGGGCTCGATTGGTAACAACATAGATTGACACAACAGCGAGAGCGTTCATACAGGCCGAAATATTATGTGAGCGCGACCAGTCACTCACCTGTGTGGGAATAGCGTTTTTCAGCACAGGCTGAGTGCGATGTCTAAATCCGTGCGCAACCTTCGACCGGTCCCCATCAGCACATAAACTGTGTTTTTTGTTCTAAATAAGTAGTTGTGGGTTAAGGAAACACCCAGCGATGTTCGGACCCAATCACCAGGCGGGAAGCGGCCTTGACTGTCTTGGATAACAGTCAAAGCGTAAACGAGAGCAGGTATTAGCTGTCTATCCGTAATGGCTTTTCGCTGACGTGGTGTAATGTCGAGATCCAATATTGCCCAATCAGCAACAAGACAATAGGCACTGGAAGGAAAATGCAGACTGGCGAGGTCCACAGCATCTGAGGTGGTAAGTTGGCAACCATCTATTTTCTCACCCGCAGAAAGCACTGAAACATAATCTGCCAAATTCATTTGTACCTCCTGCCGATCAAAAAAACCGATTCGAACGAGAAGCATCATTCAGCTTAGCTCCCAGCGGATCACCAGGTTCCGATGCCGACGGATAGCAGCAGGGTGATCTCATGGCTGTTCCGTCTTCTCCCTTCCTCTCACTGAACGGGATGATTTCTATCGAGCTGTCACCGGATAAAGTGGTTTGCGCCAGTACCCAGCTATGCCATTGGCGCGCGTGATCCCTACCTAGCGGTAGGTGCCAATGTGGGTGACCTAGTGCTTCATGGATGCCCGTGCATGCCGTATTCGGCAAGGCGACGCCGGTATAGGCGCATGAATCCATGGTACTCAAGGAGCGGTAGAAGCCGTTTGGCTGCGACTGAATCAAAATGACATGCCCTCAGACACTTGAATCAGCATTTCTTCAACTAGATGTGTGCCAAAGGTTGTAGTGACCATCGCCGATGGGCTTTCTCCCAAAAAACGGGCTTTGGGTTTGGAAAGCCATTGTTTAGCCTTCCCTTTGTCACCGAAGATCACCTCGGCCATAGCAGTAACATGTGCAAACCGGAACAGGCGATCACTCTCATGCAACGTTAAAAGCTGATTGGCTGACAGTTTTGTTTTGAGCGTTTTGGGGTGAATGATTCTGTCGCGTTCTTCGTTGGAGAGGGTTCCATCATCACAAAGCATTTTGATCAGGCTGACCGAGAAGCCAGCTACTATCATGTCGTGAATGTCCAGATCCGAAGCATTGACAGAGATATGAAGAAGCGTCTCCAGACGCATGCGGTAAGCATGATAGGCATCCTGACGCAGGGCGCCAGCAAACATGGGCCGCACCGATGTTGAGTTGCGCACGGGCGTCAGGACTAATGTGCCATTTAATACCGTTAGCTCCAGGTCGTCCCCAACACCTAACCTCATTTGGTCAAGCAACTCTTGAGGCAGATCAATGATGATGTCGCCAGTACCGTCCTCAGTTTTCTGGCATTTGACTATCCAGCGCTCAGTTTCACTCATGATCGTCCGGCCCTCATCCGCCATCAGAGAATGACACACATCATTATGCTTGGGCCCAGAGCTGACCAAAGGAACGCGCAATCCGCTGGTAGACAGGCACTGCCGCTGCTCGAAGCCCGGATAGCGAGTGAAACAGCAAAAAATGGGCAATGGCTATACCTGCCTTTCCACCTTCACATGGCTAAGAGCCTGAGCGTAATCAGGTAACTACACAAAAGGATATGACATGCACCCTGATGAGCTTTATGTTTCCGTCGACGTCGAGACTTCTGGGCCTATACCAGGCGAATACAGTCTGCTTTCCATTGGAGCTTGTCTTGTAGCCCAACCTGAAACGTCCATCTATCTTGAACTACGGCCTGACAGTCCGAAACACGACCCCGAAGCGCTGGCAGTATCGGGGCTGAGTCTGGAGAAGCTGGAGAGCGAGGGCCTTGCTCCGCAACAGGCGATGCTGACATTTGATCAGTGGCTGAAATCGTCCTGCCAAACGGGGCAAAAAGTCATTTTCGTAGGACTCAATGCACCGTTTGACTGGTCATTCGTCAATTACTACTTCCACAAATACCTGGAAACCAACCCCTTTGGTTTTACAGCTATCGACATGAAGGCCTATTTCATGGGAGCTGTAGGGTGCAGCTGGCAGGAAACAAAATCATCCAAGATGACCGCTGCGCTGAAGCCACTCAGCGAACCGAACCATAACGCATTGGATGATGCCCGCTTTCAGGCAGAGCTCTTCGCACTAATGCTAGCGGGTAAAGGTAAACGCTGACCTGCGTTCCACCGCACGGACTTGAAGCTCATCTGACCCAGGTTGCCTCAACATATCTGCCGTCCCTGAACGACCACGCCTTGATACCTTCTGGTTTTTCGGACTTGCCGACAATAATGGCTATTGGGTGCGGCAGATCCTGCGTGTAACGTGCAGCAAATTTGGAGAAACTTCCGATGTCTGCCGGAGAGATCACCGGAACGGATTGGGGGTGCGTATGCCAATAGCCCACCAGACGTAACCCTTGTTCGTTGGCAGCCTGGATCTCCTGACGGCACCGCTCCGCATCCAACTCTAGCCAAGACCAGCCTGACCGATCGGCGCGATGAGGCAACGTGGCCAAGGCCAGCAGCAACCCTTTCGGATCAACCGGGTTGACGAATAACTGTCCCCCTCGCTCCACGCCAAAAAGGCCCTGCCGATGGCTATCCAAGATGTCCGCGACAGCTTGGGACACCAACAGCTCGGAATTCACCTCCGGCCATCGCCAGCGCCATGCGATATCCGTCATACCGTTTCGTCCTTATCTTCCGGCCATCCGCGCTCGAGTAGGATCTGCTGCGCCCCCTCTGGCAGCTTGGGCCCATGGTATTGGCCTCCTAGGCTCAGCACATCTTCAGGTCTGTAAATGCTGCTGACCCAAGATGCAGTGGCGATGTTGCCGGTCAATGCGCGTAAGGCCGTGTGCGACACCATGGAGGCGATATTGGTCATTCCCAGCGAGCCGCCTGGGATGAAGCTCTCGCCACACGCGGGCAGTGGAACAACACCGCCTCCCGGCCACTCTGTAAATCTATGCAGAAAATCGCCGACGTCCGTGAACAACTGACGGCCATCAAAGGTGCCGGCTGGTGCGAATAGAGCATGGCCTACCTGTGTATACGGTTCGCTCCAGGCTTGTAAAAGCCCCCAAGGAGCGCCGCTTGATTTGGCTCGCCATACAGTGACCTCCGACTGCCAGTCTGCTGTCGTGATCACCACCAGATCTGCGTTATCAAACACTTCTGGTTTGCTGCTCATCACCACTTCGGCAAAAGTCGCATAAGCGGTACATTCTGTCGTCGGAAGATCTAACAGAATCTTGTCCCTCAACGCTGAGGCTTTCAGTCTCCCTAGGCTATCCGCTCCCAGTACGTGCCTCCCCAGATTGGCTGACACCAAAGTGTCAGGATCGATGAGGGTTAGGTGGCCGACACCGGATCGTGCCAATTGTATTGCCACCGCACTGCCTAATGAGCCAACGCCAACAAAAACGACTCGAGCATTTTCAAGGTGCTGTGCAGTGCCACTTATATCGCGGGATAGAATGGACGCTCGATCAAGCACGTCCAGGGCAGTTGCTCGGACGAGCGCCGGAGGATGTGCATTTGCGATAGCTGGCCGACGGCGCGCTGTACGCAAGCCAAACTTTGCCCCCCGCTCCTGCTGTACGCCGAGCGACCGCACATTGAGGCAATATGTTGGAGCATCTGCCCCTCCTGGAAGCTCGAGAACAATCCATCGACTCGGCAACGTTCCATGCAGCTCAAACCATGCCAGCAATTGCTCGGCATCGTCTGGTTGAAGGTGTGGCGTGAGCCACAGCAATAAATCTTCGGGATCCGGGGTGCGTATGTCCGGATAAGTCTGAAGCTTGACGTAAAAACCGGGAGTTTCGGCCGCGCGAATGACAGCGGAGCGCCCGACAACCCGTCGGTAATGTCCTTTGAGTGCAGCTACGTTCGATGCTAACCAAACCGTTTCCTGACCGGATGGCACAGCTCGGCGCGGATCGCTGAGCGCAAACAACTGCGAGGCAGTCTGAGGTCGATCCAACAGTAAGAGGTTCTGGAATGACTGACCATGCTGAAACGACCAGTAGGTAGTGATCTCATTCTGAAATTCGATATCGCGCGTTGCCTGGCTTGATCCCATCTTGGACAACGAAACGATCTGGGCCAAGCGAGCAAGGCTGTCCTCTACCACGACCTCCGGGGAGCCCATGATGGGGCGTTCCTGAAAGCCATGAAGGCAAAGCCCCGACTTGGTGGCATGCGGCCAAACCAGCCATGGAGAGGGTTCGACGTTTAGGCGCAAGAGCCCACGGGGAAAGTTGGAGGGGAAACCAATACGCAGTCGCCGCTCCTGCCCCGTGTAATCGATGGGCAAGGGGAAGTAAAAGCACGCCGCTTCGTCAGCCCGCATGGGTGCGGGCTGGAGCAATGCATCGGCAGCATCCTGACCTAGGGTGTTTCGCAGTGCGGCGATTCCGCGCTGCAATGGCGTCTTAATAGGATCAGCCAAGGCGTCCAACTGGCTTTACGCTCGACTGAGAGGTTCCGCCACCGCTAGCCCCTCCGAAGAGCGAACCCATCGAAGCAGAGTTTCGAGTAGTGCCATCCGGTCGACCGGGCATCGTCCAATTCGCAGGGATTTCATTGTTCACTGCCGTGATTAACGCCGGCGCAATACCGAAATTCTTTTTCACTGCCTCGGCAAAGGAATCATTGGATTCAAAACTTTCCAAACCCAATGATACGGATGCACTGGCGTCCGCATGCCACTTGGCAAATGCTTGACGATAGCCTTGCCCCTCGCCTGGTCGATTCCACTTTTCTGCAAAGTTTTCGCCGTTATCGGCAGGGTTGCAGACAAAGCAATCGTTACCTCTATGCGCGATGTGCTGCGGCATTCTGCGAACGATTTCCAAAATTGCATCGAGCGGAGCCAAAGGCTTCGACTGCGATTCCTTTACGACATCCAGGTATGCGTGAGTAGCCAAAGTGGTAATGACCACAGATATGGGGCGAGTATCAGCGCTCCTTGTGTTGATGGCCCATTCATCGCGATGCCGCTTGAGCAGCTTAATGGTCGCACGCAGGGGATCTTGATCGATGTAATCCTGATAATGCGGCAATGGATCTTGTGTCGCGGCATCGAGCATCCGCTGGTTTTTGGCAACTACCAAGCTTTCCAGAGAGATTTCCTGGGCAGAAGCAACCTGCAACCAGTTCGAGTAAGGGATAGGGCTGCTTGCTTTCCACCCTGTGACCCGATCCGGAACCTCCAGCTTACCCTCGCCGTTTGCTTCGCCATTTCCGTTGATCGCGCGGGCAGGCGTGACATCAATGTGGAAACCTGGATTTTCGTCGGCATAAACGATCCGGATGCCACGACGTAATTGCTTAACTTCTTCCTGAACGCGGGAGCCTTCCCTAAAACGCTGCTCAATCGCTTCTAGAACTTCCTTCGCACCAGCGCCTTGAGCGTGAGGGAGCCAGATAATCGCGTCCGCATCAATGGTGTCCAGATCCGCAGGCGCGCCGGGGATTGGCTTGATGGTCGTTTTCAGCCGCATCGAGCCTTGCACAAAGATATGGGCCTCAGCGAGCAGCGGGTTGTCGGAAGCCGAGAGGATTTTTTCCAGTTGGGAGTAGCGGTCATTAATTTTTTCGTACTGCGCTTCCGACAGCGAGATTTCCCGCGCAGCGCGAAGCAGAAAATATTCCCAACTGCTGCGCTTGGTCTGTTCGTTGCTCAACAGCATTTACCTAGCCTCCTGGGCCACCGAGCCCAATTGCAGTGTTTGCGTAAACCGATCTTGGTTTTCTTTGTCCCGATCGAAGATCAGGTACGTATGTTGATGCTGCGTTGTGAGCAACGCGCCAAACTCGATGGCCAATGCCGCAGGAATAGCGGCGAAGACGTGAATAGGGTCAGGAGTCGAAGCTTCAAGCTGGCTCAGTCGTATTTGAAGTGCGTCACGAAAGGCATGAATCACCCGACGGTTTTGTACCATCGCATAGCTTGGCTCTGGGATCGACAGCTCTGCAATACGTGCACCGGGTAGAGCGTCGGAAACGTCGCGAACTGGAACTTGCGCAGAAATGGAGAGCACCAACGCCAGTGGACCATCGCCGTTGGGTGGAGGCGTAAACAGAAAACTGGGCGGCTCAGCAGACTGATCGGGCCAGCGCAAAAGATGCTCGCGGTGAAAAGAGAAGATTAAGCGTTTGGAACGATCGCCGATGCTCTGGCCCAACATCATCAAAGCTGGGATATCGGCCAAGCCTACTACTGCTAGCGCGGGCGAGTCGCCATAGGTGCCGCCGCGACGCTTGAGTTGCTGCTCCAGCTCATACTGGATGCTGTCTTTGACGTTCTGCCAATAGGCAGTGTCCCTGCCGCGCGGTCCGGGCGCAGGGAAGGCAATTTTGATGCCTTGATCGAAGGCGGTTAATCCCTCCGCAGACATCGCAGTCAACAGATCGCGAACGGGAATATCGTTGATCGTCTGGAAATGCTGACTCTGGACAATGAGAGGAATCGCTCTGCCACCATCAGGGGTCGTTGCGGCGATTCGGATGCGCTCTAGGTATGCTTGGTGTAAACCACTCAAATCATTTTCAGGATAACCGTCTGCGTCACGATCAATTTTGTCATGACAGCCTGGGCATAGGAGCATCAGGTTAGCAGTATCGTTCGTGTGCGCCTCAGCATCATGATCCGCGCGTCCCCGAGGACCTTTGGGGCTGGCGGGCAGGATATGCGCCACTTCGCCCCATTTCATTGGCTTGCCGGCACGATAATCGAACGTCAGATCCGTGCCGCACAGTTCACAATGACCAGCGGTCTGTGTCCATACGATCCGCTTCGTCTCATCATTTGTGTTGAAGCGCCCGCTTGCGGGTTTAGCGTCTTCTTGTTCTGCCATTCCGACCTACCCCAGAGAACATCCATGATTGAAAACGATGATGGCAAGATAAGATCATATTAAGGTCATTCGCCTCGATTTCAAGAGTGATCTGAGGGTGACGAATGCTGAGTCGGCTTTGAGCAGGATGCTGTTTGTGGCTCATCGAAACGCAGTGGCGGCAGCGTTCGTTTTTCTGGCAAGTGCAGGTGGGTAACGGCACTGACCACAGCGTATGTATCGAAATTAGCGAGTTTATGCAAAAGACATAAACTTGCTAATTTCGATACATACCGCGTGTAGGACCGATGAAAACGGGCTGTGCAGCTCAAAAGAGGCTGCAAGCGCAGCCCCTTTTGTATGCATTTTTACGCGTCAGTGCTTGCCGGGCTCAACGGACAAGTGTCGACGACGCATGAGGTGATAGGCCGCCGGGATCACAAACAGCGATAGCAAGGGCGCCGTAACCATACCTCCAATCATCGGGGCGGCAATGCGGCTCATCACCTCGCTGCCGGTACCGCTTCCCAAAAGTATTGGTAACAAACCAGCGATAACCACCGCAACGGTCATGGCCTTGGGTCGAACGCGCTGCACAGCGCCTTCACGAATCGCGGCCATCAACCCGCGTTCTGTGTTGTCACCGAGGTCTTGACGCTCGGCCCAGGCATTTTTCAGGTAGAGCAGCATGATCACGCCAAATTCGGCAGAAACACCGGCCAAGGCGATGAAGCCGACCCCGGTGGCGACCGACAGGTTGAACCCCAACAGATAGAGGAACCATGCCCCGCCAGTCAGGGCGAATGGCAGAGTGGCCATGATCAGCAGGGCCTCATCGAAGCGGGCAAAAGTCAGGTAGAGCAGCACGAAGATGATCAACAGCGTGGCAGGCACCACCAATTTGAGTCGTGCGTTGGCCCTTTCGAGAAACTCGAACTGCCCTGAGTAACTCAGGCTCATGCCGGGCTGCAACTTGACCTGTTCACTGACGACCCGACGCAGGTCGGCGACTATCGAGGCAATGTCCCGGCCACGCACGTCGATGTATACCCAACCGGAGGGCCGTGCATTCTCGCTCTTGAGCATCGGTGGGCCGTCGCTGACCTTGACCTTCGCCACAGTGGCGAGGGTGATCTGGCTCCCTAGCGGGGTGTAGATCGGCAACTGCTCCAGGGCGCCGAGCGAGTCACGCCACTCCCGAGGGTAACGCACGTTGATCGGGAAACGTGCGAGCCCTTCAATGGTCTCCCCGACGTTCTCACCGCCGATAGCACCGGCCACGATGGATTGCACATCGGCGATATTCAGTCCGTAGCGGGCGGCGGCTTTTCGGTCAATATCCACGTCGATGTAACGCCCACCGGTTAATCGCTCGGCCAAAGCCGAACTGACACCCGGTACGCCCTTAGCCACTCGCTCGACTGCCTGAGTCGCAGAATCGATTTCTGTCAGGTTGGTGCCGGCAATCTTTACACCAATAGGACTTTTGATCCCCGTAGCCAGCATGTCTATTCGGTTGCGAATTGGTGGTATCCAGATATTGGTCAGCCCAGGAACTCGCACCACTCGGTCCAGCTCTTCCACCAGTTTTTCCTGAGTCATGCCTGGGCGCCAATGCTCCTGTGGCTTGAACTGGATGGTGGTTTCGAACATCTCCAACGGCGCCGGGTCGGTGGCAGTTTCAGCACGACCGGCTTTACCAAAGACATGTTCGACCTCCGGCACGGTCTTGATCAGGCGGTCGGTCTGTTGCAGCAGTTGCGCCGCTTTCTGCGCCGACAATCCCGGCAGAGCCGAAGGCATATAGAGCAGGTCGCCTTCGTCCAAAGGCGGAAGAAACTCGCCACCCAAGCGCGACATTGGCCATAGTGCGCTGATAAAAACTAGCAACGCGACCAACAGCGTGGTCTTCGGTCGTCGCAAGACTGCATCCAGAGCCGGCTGGTAGATCCGGATCAGCCAGCGGTTCAACGGGTTCTGTTGTTCACTGGGAATTCGTCCCCGAATCCAGTAGCCCATCAACACAGGCACCAAGGTCACTGACAATCCCGCCGCTGCGGCCATGGCGTAGGTCTTGGTGAAAGCCAGCGGGCCGAATAGCCGCCCCTCTTGGGCTTGCAGGGTGAACACCGGAATGAACGATAGGGTGATGATCAACAAACAGAAGAACAGTGCTGGTCCAACTTCAGCCGCCGCTTCGGTCATCACGTGCCAATGACGTTCGTCCTTCAGTTCCTCCCCCGGATTGGCCATGTGCCAAGCCTCAACCTTCTTGTGCGCGTTTTCAATCATCACCACGGCAGCGTCGACCATGGCACCGATGGCGATGGCAATTCCGCCCAGGGACATGATGTTGGCGTTGATCCCTTGATAACGCATCACGATGAAGGCGATCAGCACCCCCACCGGCAGGGAGATGATTGCCACCAGAGATGAACGCAGGTGCCAGAGGAAGATGCCACACACCAACGCGACGACGATGAACTCTTCGATTAGCTTGTGGCTGAGATTTTCCACGGCGCGGTCGATCAGCTTGCTGCGGTCGTAGGTGGTGACAATTTCTACCCCCGCCGGCAAGCTGCTTTTCAACTCGTCGAGTTTGGTCTTGACCGCCGCAATGGTTTCGCGGGCGTTCTTGCCGCTGCGCAGAATTACCACGCCGCCGACCGTCTCGCCTTTGCCGTCGAGTTCGGTGATGCCACGCCGCATTTCCGGACCCAATTGGATCGTGGAGACATCGCCAAGGGTCACCGGCACACCGCCCGATCCCAGCTTGAGTGGGATCGCCCGAAAATCATTGAGCGTTTTCAAGTAGCCGGAAGCCCGCACAATGAACTCGGTCTCTGCCATTTCCAGGACGGCGCCACCGGTTTCCTGATTGGCCTTGCCGATCGCTTCGGTCACCTCGGCCTGCGTGATACCGAGGCTGGCCAATTTGAGTGGATCAAGCTGCACCTGGTACTGCTTGACCATCCCACCCACGGTGGCCACCTCGGCAACGTTGGGCAGAGTCTTGAGTTCGAACTTGAGGAACCAGTCCTGAAGTGCACGAAGTTGCGCCAGATCGTGTCCGCCACTGCGATCTACCAGCGCGTACTGGAAAATCCAGCCAACGCCTGTCGCATCTGGCCCCAACGCCGGTTTGGCGCTGGCTGGCAAGCGACTTTGTATTTGGCTCAGGTACTCCAACACCCGCGAGCGGGCCCAATACAAGTCAGTACCGTCTTCGAACAGCACATAGACAAAGCTGTCACCAAAGAAGGAGTAGCCGCGCACGGTCTTGGCGCCAGGCACCGAAAGCATGGTGGTGGCCAACGGATAGGTCACCTGGTTCTCGACAATCTGCGGTGCCTGTCCCGGATACGGGGTGCGGATGATCACCTGAACATCGGAGAGATCCGGCAGCGCATCAATGGGCGTGCTCTGTACCGACCAGATGCCCCAAGCCGTGACAAACAGTGTCGCCAGTAGCACCAGGAATCGGTTGGCTACTGACCACCGAATCAGAGCAGCAATCATAGCTGGCCCCCTGATTTCTCTAGACGCTCAACACGCAAGCCATCGTCGGTTTGACTAACAGCAATCCGGACCTTGTCGCCCGTTTTGAGGCCCTGCATCAGCGCCGGATTGGCGAGCGGGAACGTCATCGTCATGCCAGGCATGCCCAGCGTTTTGAAAGGACCATGGGCGAGCGTGACTTCTTTGTCGTTGATCTCAACGATCTGCCCATCCGCTTCATGAAAACTGGAGACTGCTGCGCTGGGTGGTGACTCTTCCTCCGAGCTTGCAACGATGCCCTTGAGACTGGCCTCCGAGTCGAGCAGGAACTGGCCAGAGGTAACCACCTTCTGGCCCTCTTCCAGACCTTTCAAGATCGCCGTCTTGTCATCGTTTTCCTGCCCGATCAACACTTCAACAGGACGATAGCGGCCAGCGTCTTCAGCAAGCATCACCAGAGCACGTCGACCGGTGCGAATGACGGCCTCGCTCGGCACCCACAACACACTTTGCTCCGTTGAACGATTGAGGCTCACTCGTGCGGTCATACCCGGCCTGAGAAGGCCTTCTGGGTTGGGTAACTCGACGCGTACGCGAAGGGTGCGGCTATCCGGATTGGTTTCCGGAAGAATCGCGCTGACGACGCCCTTGAGCACAACCCCAGGGAACGCGGGCAAATGCGCCTCTGCCGTTTGCCCCATGAGGATCGATCCAGATTCAGTCTCCGGAACGGCCAGGGCCAGCCAGACGCTACTCAAACCATTAACGCGTGCCAGTGTCTCGCCGGCGGCCACCGTCATACCCTCGCGCACATTGAGCTCTTGCAGCACACCACTAATAGGGCTGGTGAGGGTAAAGTTTGGTTGGACTTTGCCACTGCGCTCTACTTGAGCAATCGATGCCGCCGGCATCCCGGTGAGCCGCAAGCGCTGGCGAGCCACGGCCAGCAAGCCTGTATCGCCACTGCGCTTGAGTGCGAGAAACTCCTCCTGAGCCGCAGCCCACTCAGGTACAAGGATATCCGCCATGGCGGCATTGGCTTTGATCACGTCGCCAGGAGCATGGGCATACACGCGCTCGACGAAACCCGCCGTACGGGCTTGAATGACGGCGACGTCCCGTTCGTTGAAAGCCAACACTCCGACAACGTCCAGACTCGAAGCAAACACACCTCGACTGACGGTAGCCAGTCGCACACCGAGGTTCTGGGTCAGGCTTGGATCAATGCGAACAGTGTCACTGTCCCCCTTGCTATCCGCGTACTGAGGGACCATTTGCATGTCCATGAAGGGCGACTTACCCGGCTTATCGAATTTCTGTTGTGGGTACATGGGGTCGTACCAATACAGAACTTTGCGATCGACTGATGACTCAGGCTTCTGCTGCGGTGCTGCATCCGGTACCGAGCTCACCCCCGGTTGGGCCAACCAGTAACCACCGGCAACCCCCAAAGCAACTGAGATGCTGACAACAAATACCCCTTTCCGTGTTCTAGAGATCATTGAGCGGACTCCCCATAGGCGAAATACAGGCGAGCGCTGGTGAGAGCACGCTGCTCTTCAACATCAATCTGCTTGAGACGGGCTTCGATAAGCTCGCGCCGAGCAGCCACGACGGAGTTCAAATCGCCTTTGCCGGCGCGGTAGCTGGCCATGCTGAGCTCGACCTTCTCCTTGGCCAGAGGCAGCAGACTGTCCTGGGTTCGGCGAACGGCACGATTCAAGCGTTCATAATCGGCCAGCTCGTCCTCCAGTTGCTGGGTACGCTTGCGTGACAGGGCTTCCCGCTCGGCCTCTAGCTGGTTGAGTTCAGCGTGCTTGGCCGCAATTTTGGGGTTTTGCCGAGAGTCAGGAAACAGTGGTAGATCCCAGGAAAATTGCACACTGACCATGTCGCCGAACTGTCGGCCGCGATTCTGATAGTCGACTTCCCAGCTCCAATCCGACTGTTTTTCCGCTTCGGCTTCACGGACCTTGGCTTGCGCTTCGCGGGTCATTGGCGCAAAAGCTGCCAATTCTGGATGATGTTGCAGCTTATGAGAGTAGTCAGAGGCTTCGACAGGCCATTCAGGCAAGCTGCCCACAGGTTTGTCATTGGCGGCTGGTCCAATCCAGCGCTTCAGGGCAGCTCGGGCCTGCGCTCTCTGACGAATCAGATCGTCCTGCTGCTCTTCCAGTTGTGCCGCTTCCTGTTTGGGCGTTACTGCATCAGCAGGTTGAGCGCGGCCGCCGGCAATTTGTGCCCGGACGGTATCGGCCAGCAGACGGTTTTCTTTGTAGAGGTCCTGGAACAGAGTGTCTTTACGCTCAACCGAGTAGCTGTTGATCCAGGCCAACGCCGTGGCCTGACGAACCTTTAGACGTTCGACCCGGCGCTCAGCGGCGGCGCGTTCAATGGCCGCATCAGCGACCTCGATTCGGGCTTTGCGCTTGGCGCTGCTGGGCATCTCCTGACTGACTCCGACCATTCGCATAGTCATGAAGTCTTGGTCGATGCTCCAGCGATCCGGCCCCCCAATGGGGTAGTTCTGTACGCCTAGCAGCAACTTGGGATCGGGTAGTTCACCAGCGGGGATGGCCGCACTACTGGCAGCCTGAATTTTCGCGTCTTGTGCAGTCAGCGACGGCGCATTGTTTTCAGCCAGCTGCAAAGCTTCATCGAGTGTCAATGCGGCAGCGAGACTCGGCAATGCCAGTACGCTTGCCGCCAGGCCGGCCACGAGGGACCACCCTGTGCAATAGCACTTGGAGTTCATGTTCACGATTCCTGTGATGATCCACTGCGCGCTTCATCAGACATGCACGCAGATATGCCATCCCGCTAACGCGGAATGAGGCTCAGTGTGGTACAGGAATCAAATGCGGGGCGGTCGCCATACCCCTGAAGGGGTTTGGACAGGATGGGAGTCTATGGAGATGGACGCTTCGAGGGGGCTAGATAGGGGGACCAGAGGCTTGATGATAGAGACTTGCAGCATGCCGCCGGTCTTACACTCCTGGCCCGGCTTGCAGGGTTTACCATGCTCGGTGGGACTTTTCATGTCATGGCAGCAGTCTTGGCCCATGCCGTCCATCATCGCCATGCCCATGGTTTGCATGGGACACGGCTCTGTCGGCGCCTGAACACCCGCCATCCCACTGAGGGGAAGCGCCAAGCTAATCAGGAATATCAGGCAAAACCGTACATAGCGTGTCATGGACTGAAGTGTAGCCAGTAGAAATGGTGCTAACAATCCCGTTCCCGGCTTCTTGGTTAGCTGCCAGAAACCTCTATTGCGCGCTCATTTCCATTTCAGGACTTAGCGTGCCTAACCATGCGACCAGACAGATGATGAGGATTGCCATCAGGAATTCGAATTTCATGCTGCGGCGCAAGGCATTAACCGCTACAGAGTATTGACCATTGCGAACTGAGCGCTCCAACTGCGGGCTTAAGTGAAAGCGGTTCAGTGTGGCTAAAACGATCATCCCGGCAAAGAGCAGGATCTTCAAAAACAGCAGCTGACCATAGGTACTCAGCATGACCTCATCAAGGTTTGGACCGACGATGAAAAGGTAATTCACGACTCCCGTTACGCTTATGATCGCAACAATCACACCGCCGGCCGACTCAAAGCCAGTCAGCACGCGGGCAAGAATTCGTGCTTCCTCCTCGCCCTTCAGCGATTTCAACCGCAGCAGTAGAGCGAAGGCCGCTAGAGCACCCAACCAGCCACCTGCCGCTAATAAATGGAAAATATCGCTCAGAAAATGCCAGTAGCGGCGGCTGCCTTCGTCCATGGCACCGTGCCCTGTCCAGGCTAGCGTGGCCAACGCGATTGCTCCACACACGGTGACGATCCAGAGGCTGGGTGTCGGAAATCGTTTATTCAACGCGACGCCCATAATTGCCCCAACCAAGGCGGCTATTCGGACCATCCAGGTCAACCCAACGTCGGTGCCCATGATGACCATTTCAAAAATGTGGTGATGTAGCTCCATAAGCTCCGATACACCGCTCATTGCTTTCGCAAGCAACAACATCGAGGCAAGGGACAGAGCTACACCTGCAACAGAAGTACCGTAAAGAAGCGACTCAAAATTCAAGACCGTGCCCGATACCCTTTCTTTTCCCCTGAGACTGTACAAGCCAAATATGGCCAATCCAAATAACAACATCAGGTCAAAATAGAGAGCAAAGCGAACCACAATATTTATTGAGTCGCTCATGGATCATTTCACTTTGAAGGAAAAGTTGCCGGTGATCGGGTGGGTGTCCGAGGAAACTGCACGCCATTCAACTTTGTAGGTACCGGTCGTCAGAGGTGCAGCCGGCGTAATCACCATCGTTTTCGGATCACCGCCAGCAGCGACGGCGGCCTTTACACCCATTGGAGAGTTCGGCATGCCAGGCATATCGGTCATGATCAGTTTTGCACCGGAAAACTGAGTGGTGAGATTCTCGGAAAAGTGCAGTTCAATTTTCGAAGGGGCCGCCGCATCCGAGCCTTCCGCCGGAGTGGAAGAAAGGAGCTTTGGATGTGCTTGAGCTACGGCACTCAGAAGCAAACCAGCAGTAAGTGCAACAGCTACGGTCGTAGTTTTAAGGAATGACATGCAAGACTCCTCACAGCAAGAGCTGTTGATTTGAGGTTTGTTTGGGAAGAACTAGTTTGTAATTTTCAATTTAAAACCACTGATGGTTAACTCGGAGCTTCCATCTCTAGTGCAGGTTGAACACGAACATCTCGCTAAGCCCCAACGTCACAGTGCAAGAACACGATGCCACACGAACGCAAACTGTTCGATTACATTTCAGTCAGCTTGACACGCTGTTTGGGATCGAATTGGCGAAGGTCACAAGTCTTAGAAACGAGACCGCACGCCGCAAATACTGGGGTATTCACTCATTCAAAAAATTACGAAACTGGATGCAGGCCCAAGTCGCGCTAACGCCGTTGATCACAAATGCGGCATTGCTCAGCTGACCTGCAAGTCAACACTAGGAAACTCGAGATGAAAGGCCGTTTTACCGTCACTTGACGTACACCAGATTTTGCCATCATGCGCCTCAATAATTGATCGGGTAATCGACAAACCTAGCCCTGCGTTGCTTGGGCTTCCTTCCCTGCGCGCTGGGTCCACGCGATAAAAACGATCGAAGAGCTTTTCAAGATGTTCGGGGGCAATGGGTTCACCCTGGTTCTCCACGACGACCAATATCGACATCTCCTTCTGGAGGATTTCGACACTGATCATCTTCCCTTCCGAGGTGTAGCGAAGCGCATTAGAGAGCAGGTTAGATATAGCTCTGTGGAGCATAAGGACATCGCCTCGGACGCTGCCCCTTCCTGAAACCTTCAGTTCTATCCCTCGCTCATCTGCCAAAAGACGGTAGTATTCAAGCAGTTTCTCCACGACTTCCACCAAATCTATTGGTTTGTTCTCGTGGGTGATCAGACCATTGTCTGACTTCGCCAGAAATAGCATGTCATCAATCATCCGACTCATACGCTTCAAGTCATCAAGATTTGAGTACAGGTTGTCTTCGTAGTCTTCTATATCCCTTTTTCTTGAAAGCACGACTTCGGTGTGGGTCATCAAGTTGCTTACAGGAGTCCGTAGTTCGTGGGCAATGTCTGCGGAAAAATTCGATAACCGGACAAATGCATCGTCGAGTCTGGACAGCATTGCGTTAAAGGACAGCACCATTTGCTGAAGTTCTTTAGGAACAGGCGCTAAAGGGATGCGCTCTTTTAGTGATTTTGCTGACATAGAGGCGGCGACCCGCGTGACCTGGCGAATAGGCCGCATGCCACTGCTTGCTACCATCCAGCCAAGCGCCGCACTGACCAACGCGCTAATTACCAGCCCTATCCAAAACCAGCGCTCAAGCGTCTCGAAAAAAGACATATGCTGAGTAACGTCAAAGATCAAAATGACTGTCAACGGCTTGTCTTGCCCCGTTACAACGGCTTGTGCTGTCACGCCACGGAACATCTGCTCTTGCTCCCGCCACTCCCAGACGTTGTTGTTTGTGGTTGTGCGGAACTCCTTCGGAATATCTACCGGACCGGGATCTGCGAACAGCAGCTTGCCTTCACCATCGATTATTAGGGCCGTCAAATCACGGTGAGCACCCAGCAGCGCTTCCAACTCAGGCTTAAATTCGCTGAATTGATCGATGGTGTTCAACCCCGACAAAATTCTCTGGGTCGAGTGGAGCTTTTCGTTCAATGCCTGCTGATCCAGCATCTTAAAGTGATGCCGACTGAGGTTGTTGAAACTAAGTCCGGCGACCGTAAGCACGGCCGTTACCGCGAGCATGAACATCAGACTCATGCGAGTTGTCAGGGACATCCGATTCATTCCGACTCCGAATCAGGCGCGTCTAGCATGTAACCCATTCCCCTCGAGGTATGAATCAACTTGACCTCAAAGTCGTCATCTATCTTGGCCCTCAACCGTCTAACCGCAACCTCGATAACGTTGGTGTCGCTATCGAAGTTCATATCCCAAACCTGGGAAGCGATAAGTGACTTTGGCAGCACCTCCCCACGACGTCGCAGCAATAGCTCAAGCAACGCGAACTCTTTGGCCGTAAGGTCAATTCGCTTGCCTCCACGAATGGCTCGACGCTTGAGGAGGTCCACTTCCAGATCAGCCAATTTCATGTAGGTTTGCGAAGGCGCGCTGTTACCGCGACGCAGCAACGTTCTGACTCGAGCAAGCAATTCAGAAAATGCGAAGGGTTTGATCAGGTAGTCATCTGCGCCGAGTTCAAGTCCTTTAACTCGATCTTCAACGCGGTCTCTCGCTGTGAGAAAGAGCACGGGGACGTCTTTCCCGGAAGCGCGAACCTTCTGCAGAACTTCCCAGCCATCCAATCCAGGCATCATGACGTCGAGAATCAACAGGTCATACGCTTCGCTCAAAGCGTGCTGAAGCGCCTCTTTTCCATTAGTAAAACGATCAACATTGAACCCCGCCTCGGTGAGTCCTTGCTGCAAATAGATACCTATTTTTGGTTCGTCTTCAGCGACAAGAAGTCTCATGAGGTCGTTCTCTGATAGTGATGAAGCGGAGTCTGCAACGAAAACCGGCAGCCAACCAGCAACTGACAGAAAAGTAATATTGGCTTCAGGTAGATGTCAGCGAGCGCTGTCTAGGGTTCAAGCATGAGTACTTCCTGGTGCTCGACCGACTCTTTAACATGAACCGTTTGGGAGCCGGAAAACAATTCCATAAGGAGTTGCCCCATGAATCGCCTGAAAATTCTGTTTTTTGTGAGCTCAATACTCGTCTCAGCTTCTGTATGGGCTGAAAGTGGCGGAGACCGGGTGATAGAGCGCATGGAGGGTCTGCGCAACAAGGCAGAGGCTGTCCTGATACAAGCTGAAAACGCCCCTGAAGGTCAGCGTCATGTCCACATGACCGAGCATATGAAGATGCTGGGAGAGCTCATGAGTCAACTCCATAAAGATCATCCAGACGCCTCAATGTCACCTCAGCAGCATCTCGCCTGGATGGAAAAGCACGACAAAATCGTCGATGACGTTTTGAACCAAATGCAGCGCGAGCACAAATTGATGCTTTCAGAGAATCATCAGTGAAAAACGGCTTCCAAGGGGCTTTTTGAACAGTAACGTTAAATACGGCGTCGTTTGGACGCCGTGCTTTTTTGAAAACTGACAGAAATGTAGTGTTCAGGTCAGTTAACTGGCAGCTCCGTGTCTTTAGCATAGCCAGTGCTCCCACTCCTCTTACTCTCGAGGTCACTATGAAAATTAAGCTCGTTACCCCTGTCATCGCGGCAATCACTCTACTCTTCGGTGCTACGGCTATGGCCAGCGCAGGGCATGGGAAAGAGGACATCGGCCAGCCTGGAGTCGCCTCTGAGGTTACCCGTACGGTGGAGGTCGAGATGGGCGATATTTTCTTCAAACCTGAAAGCATCAACGTAAAGCCTGGTGAAACCATTCGATTTGTCCTTCGCAATGAGGGTTCGCTGCTGCACGAGTTCAACATCGGCAAAGCCGCTGCTCATGCAGCACACCAAAAAGAAATGGCGAGCATGTTCCAGAACGGGACGCTTAACCCCACCGGTACCGGGAAAACGATGAGCGGTATGAGCCACAGCATGGGCGGAATGAAGATGGTCGGAATGGAGCACAACGACCCGAATAGCGTCCTGATTGAGCCTGGCTCAACCCAAGAACTGATCTGGACCTTCAACGACAGCACAGGCCTTCAGTTTGCCTGCAATGTGCCCGGACATTACCAATCGGGAATGGTCGGTCAGTTTGACCTGAAATAAGCCTAAGCCGGCTTCTCCCACCGCTTCGACACAGGAGTTGGCTACGCTCTGTTGCAGAGTACACAGTGAGGCTTAGATCATGAGTAACCATCAGCGTCTGGATGGAAACACCACCGCACCATTTTGGAGGCGCAAAACAGGCGTTGTACTAATCATGCTCATTGCGATTGGTGCCTTCTACGTGTTGCGGGAGCATTTCAGCCACGTTTATCCATTTTGGCCTTATCTGATTCTGTTGATCTGTCCATTGATGCATTTTTTTGGACATCGCCATGGCGATCAGGCAGCAACCCACAAGGACAAAGAAGGGAAATAGCCATGCCTAACATATCGAGCCACCACGACCACAGTCACGCCCATGCTGCTCCGCTAAATGACGATGATCTACGTGACCCGGTGTGCGGAATGGCAGTCACTTCATCAAGTAAATTTGGTGAGTCTTATCAGGGACAGAAGTATCAATTCTGTAGCCTGAAATGCCAGGAGAAGTTTCGAGCTGATCCTGAACGCTTCAGCAGTAATGTTTCGAGCGCCGAATCCCGTGTCACCACTCCAGAGTCTGCGGTACAAACAGGCACTGAGTTTACCTGTCCGATGCACCCGGAAATACGTCAGCCCGGACCCGGCAACTGCCCTAAATGTGGCATGACATTAGAGCCGGTCATGCCCGCGCTCGATGAAGAAGAAAATCCTGAACTCCGGGATTTCGCCCGCCGCTTTTGGTGGTCGCTGCCATTAACCGTGATAGTGACCTTGCTCGCCATGGCGGGACACACGTTACAACTTTTCCATGGCCCGATCCAAAACTGGATCGAGCTGGCTCTGGCGACACCGGTGACCTTGTGGGCAGGTTGGCCTTTTTTTGTCAGAGGCATAGCCTCTATTAGAAATCGCAGTCCAAATATGTGGACACTGATTGGGTTGGGTACCGCCGCAGCATACCTTTACAGCGTCATGGCAACGCTCTTACCTCAAAGCTTTCCGGCCACCTTCATGCAAGATGGACGCATCGGCGTCTACTTCGAAGCCGCAGCGGTCATCATCTCACTCACCTTGCTTGGGCAGATTCTTGAGCTCAAAGCACGATCGCAAACCTCCGCCGCCATCAAGTCCCTTCTCGGCCTGTCGCCCAAGACAGCACGCCGGATCAATACCGATGGACAGGAAGAAGACATTCCTCTCACCCATGTCCACCTTGGAGACCATCTACGGGTCAGACCCGGTGAAAAGGTTCCAGTTGATGGCTCAGTACTGGAAGGTGAAAGTGCGGTGGATGAGTCCATGCTTACTGGCGAACCAGTGCCGGTAATGAAGAGAGCTGGAGATAGTCTGATCGGTGCCACGCTCAATACACATGGCAGCTTGGTAATGGAGGCGCAGAAGGTCGGCGCCGAGACCATGCTGTCACAGATAGTACAGATGGTCGCTCGGGCTCAGCGGTCCAAAGCACCAATGCAACGAATGGCCGACTCGATTGCTGGCTACTTTGTGATGGGTGTTATCGCGATTGCGATACTGACATTTGTCGGCTGGGGGCTTTTTGGCCCTGAGCCCAGTTGGGTGTTTGGTCTGATCAACGCTGTTGCTGTGCTGATCATCGCTTGTCCCTGTGCGCTAGGTCTTGCTACGCCCATGTCGATCATGGTTTCGACGGGTAAAGCGGCCAGCATGGGGGTGCTGTTCAGGGATGCCAGCGCCATCGAAAACCTTTGCAAGATCGACACGCTGATTGTCGATAAGACCGGCACCCTGACAGAGGGACGGCCAGTGTTTCACAGTGTGGAGGCCACACCCAGTTTCAATCCCCACGATGTTCTCCAGCTTGCTGCCAGTCTTGATCAGGGCAGCGAACATCCCTTGGCTCATGCAATCGTCGATCACGCCCGAACTAAGAACATTAAGCTCACCAAGCCAGAGTCTTTCGAGTCTGGTTCAGGTATTGGGGTCAGTGGGATCGTTGATGGTAAGAAGATCGAGCTGGGGAACACCGCATTGATGGAAGCCGTAGGCGTAAGCGCCACTCCCCT
Source organism: Pseudomonas sp. AM14(2022) (assembly GCF_036346455.1). Lineage (NCBI taxonomy): Bacteria > Pseudomonadati > Pseudomonadota > Gammaproteobacteria > Pseudomonadales > Pseudomonadaceae > Pseudomonas > Pseudomonas sp. AM14(2022). The sequence goes on along the minus strand of NZ_JAOTNY010000001.1, from coordinate 198,171 downwards.
ACAAGAGCGTGCTGAGGCGTTGCGACGTGATGGCATTAGCATCATCTACCTCGCAGTCGACGGGGCATTGGCGGGGTTGTTGGCAGTATCAGATCCAATTAAGCCGACCTCCAAAGAAGCAGTCACCAAACTCAAGGCTGATGACATCAAAATCATCATGGCAACTGGCGACGGGCTATCCACCGCTCGGGCAGTCGCCAGGGAGATGGGGATTGAAGAAGTCCATGGTGAAGTGAAACCTCAGGACAAGGAGCGTCTGGTCGCAGACCTTCAGCAATACGGCCGGAAGGTCGCCATGGCCGGTGACGGTATCAACGATGCACCAGCTCTGGCCCGAGCAGATGTGGGCATTGCCATGGGGACAGGGACTGACGTAGCGATGAATAGCGCGCAACTCACGCTGGTAAAAGGTGACCTGATGGGAATTTTACGAGCACGGGCTCTTTCGGTCGCAACAGTAAAAAACATGCGGCAAAATTTGGGTTTCGCCTTTCTTTACAACTCAATGGGCATTCCTCTTGCCGCAGGCTTGCTCTATCCACTGACGGGACATCTTCTGTCGCCAATGATCGCTGCCATAGCCATGAGCGTCAGTTCTGCATCTGTAGTTTTCAATGCATTGAGACTGAGAAATACCCGAATTGACTGAGCTGCAAAATTGCAGCGCACTTGCCATGCGTTTGCATACGACCTGACCAGTCATTCGCATTTGACTGATCAGCGATTGAGAATTTGACCAACCAGACATCAAAGCTGAGGGGCTCATAACGACCCAAAGCGGTAAACCTGGGCAAGTGACTACCCATGTGCTTTCTTCAGTCCCTTCAAGCGCACATTCGCCCTTTGCACAGCGGCCATTTTTTCAGGCCGCTTCATGCGTTTCCATTTTCTGATGTCTTCCTTGCTTCGCCCACAGCTCACACACAGATCACCACTGAGTTGGCAAACTGAGATGCAGGGATTCTCGATTTCTTTAGCCATTGTCAGCCACCTTTGGACACACGTGATTGAGTCAGGCGGGTGTTCCAGTCACCTCCGTGAGTTCGCTGACACTCCTCCTCAGAGTCGAAGCGGACGTTAAGGTCTGAAGGGATCAGCTCGATGTTGGCCTCATTCAGCGCTAAGGCCGTCAACTCAAAGATGCGCGCCTTAGCGTTAACCTGGGCGCGCTTTCTGTCAGCCTGGGTTTCGAACACCCAGATTACCTTCAGGGTTTCAGCCAATGCGCTCAGGTCAGCGGCATGAGTGAGCCAGGTAAAGCCTTCGATTTCACCTTTGGCTGTTTCGCACGCTTCGGTGAGCGTGGTCATCAACCGACGTTCGATTCGTGCCAGTTCACGTTTCCCTGGAGGCATTGCGGGTTCCTTTGGAGACAATGGTGGGGAGCCGCTGAATCAGACAGGTCGAAACTCGACCGTTAGATGGCTGACTTCGTGGACCGGCTTGAGACGTTCACGAATTCTATCGGCGTTCGCAGTGGCCTCACCAAGGACGCTGACGATGGCCGCATGGGCTTGCGGTCCAATCCGCCAGACGTGCAAGTCCGTGATAGTGGCATCCCCCGGTTTCTCAATCAGTTCGCGGATTTCCTCGGCAACGTGTGCGTCTGTCTGATCCAGTAGTATTCCTGCGGTGGCCCCCATCAAGGTCCATGCCCAGCGCGCGATAACAATGGCGCCGACAATGCCCATAACCGGGTCTAGCCAAACCCAGCCGAGATACCGGCCGGCGAGCAGTGCAGCAATGGCCAGAACCGAAGTCAGCGCGTCTGCAATTACGTGAACGTAGGCCGATTTCAGGTTGTTGTCGTTCCCGTGATGGGCATGGCCGTGATCGTGATCGTGATCGTGATCGTGCCCATGACTGTGCCCGTGGCCCAGCAGTAAGGCACTGACAATGTTGACGATCAATCCGACAATCGCGATGAGCGTAGCGGTGCCGAACTGAACTTCCGTTGGCTGCAAGAGGCGCATGACAGACTCAATGCCAATTCCCAGGGAGACCATACCGAGAATCAGTGCCGAGGCGAATCCGCCCAAGTCTCCAACCTTTCCGGTACCGAAACTGTAGCGCTGGCTGGAAGCATGGCGTTTTGCGTATCCGTAAGCGGCGGCCGCGATGCCCAATGCGCCGGCATGGGTTGCCATGTGGAAGCCATCGGCCAGTAACGCCATCGAACCCGTAATATAGCCGGCGGTGATCTCGCCAACCATCATCACCACCGTCAGTGCCACAACCCAAAGCGTACGCTTGGCATTTTCGTCGTGCGCTGAGCCAAGGAACACGTGGTCGTGTGTGTAATTGATGTTGGTGCTGCTCATGAGTGTGTACCTAGATGCGTTCACTTGGCGTAACGGCGAATGGCTTCAAGAAGCTCTTCGACGCCCTTGTTACGCTCTTCTTCGCTGAGCGCAGGGTTCGCGACATGCTCCCGCGCGTGGTCCTCGATGATTTCCTCCATTAAGCCGTTGATTGCTCCGCGAGTGGCAGCAACAAGGTGTAGTGTTTTTGCGCAATCGAGATCCGATTCCAATGCCCGTTCAACGGCTTGGATTTGTCCGGCTATGCGTTTTACGCGGTTGAGAAGATTTTCTTTGTTTGCTGCAATATGGCCCATGGGATCCCCCCCTACCTATGTATTGTGCATGATAGGCATACCCCCTATACCTATACAAGATCAAAGAACGGAGAGAGCATCTACAGTCCCTGGCAGGAAAGAGGCTTCAAGTGCGAGCGAGGAACGAGAGGAGCTGTAATGTCCGCCTCTGGCCGTTCTTTGCCGGCCATGGCCAAAAGAAGCGTACTGGTCGAATACGCTGCAAATGGTTGGTCAGGTCAAATGCAAACGGCTGGTTAAGTCTGCGCAAATACCCATCAATGACGCTCACAACCCGAAACATATAGCTGTTGACCTTGCCATCGTGTCAACGTTGATGCTGTCGGTGCGGTGAAAAGAGACCGCTCAGCACGAGAGGAATAACCATGTTCGTCTTAGATGTATCAGGCATTGGTTGCGGCAGTTGCGTCAGCAAAATTACCAAAGCGATTCAGTCACTGGACAACGAAGCTACAGTTTCCGTGGATCGGTCAGCCGGTAAGGTAAGTGTTGAAAGCAGCGAAAGCCCAGAGCAGATTCGTAAAGCTGTAGAGGCGTTGGGTTTTCCTTCCCAGATCAGCGCTTGAATGCTGGCACCTTTCCATGGTCAGGGCCCCGTATACAGGGGCTCCCCTTGGTTAACCCCTCAGGGAATACCGAAGCAGCCACGTCGGCCACAATTACCGCTCGCAAGCCCTTGCGCTACTAATCACCTCGCAGAGCTTTGAGCAAACCTTTGAATGCTCCATTCAACCGAGTAAAAGCGGCGTCGAAACGTATTCCATTTTCTGTGTACTTTGCGACCTCAACCTGCTGATCGACAGTATTTTGGTCAATGGCAGGTTGAGCCGGTGTACTGTAAAGCAAACTAACTCCATAAATATCACTGACGGATTCTATTCCGGCAATGTGTTTTACATTTGTCGTTTCCAAAGAAAATAGAGTGGCAGGTGTTTTTTCTATTTCGCGGGCGAGCACAGTAGAAAAATCTAAATCTCGGGCCTTGTAGTTCGGCGTATCAGCATTTGCGATGTTGTTACTCAGGATTTCGGCTCTTTGGCTACGAAGATTCAAAGCTCTTTCCGCTACGCCGACCGCTTTTTCGAAACTAATACTCAAGCAATAATCCTCAACAAGCTCACTTAATGTGCTACGCGATACCTCCGGTATTCACATCTCCGACCAGTAGAGGTTCAAAGACGTAGTCACCTTGAGTAACGAAAACCTACAAAGGTTCGCCCGTTGATATTGTTAGTGAGTAAATATCGATGCGCGCTGGAAGACCGAGACCTTAAGGACTAAATACGGTGTTCTTCAAGAGAAATATCGCAACCTGACGCAACTGTAATATTGGCCTAAGCTTCCCGACAGCGGGTGAGTCTTATAGTCCTATTGAGCCTAATGCTCACCCGCTACGAATCAATGCACGATTGGATTCAGGGGCGGCCAGTACTGATCTGAGGAAACCCAAAATGAACACTATCAAATCCTTGTTCGTCATCGCTGCTCTGACCATTTCATCTTTGGCTATGGCTGAGGGCGGTGGTGATCGGACTTTCGCACGTATGGAATTGGCCAGGAATAATTCGGTGGAATCGTACCAGGTAGCTCAAACGCAGAGCTCTCAACCGCCTGTCGCTGAGAGCAAAGCCAAAGCGATGGATCATAAAAACTGCTGAACGATTAGGCACGCGGCCAAGCTGACAGAAATGTAATCACTAAGGTGGTTTAGATGTGGCAATTTCTGAGCTCGCTTGCTGTAAATATTCGTCTTTTTAACGGTAAGCGAAGCTCATCTTGCCAACTCACGGGTTGTTTTGAACGGCTCCCTTTTGACTGATTGGAAATAAACGGCATGCATTCCAAAACCTCTAGACGGACATTCGTTAAAGGCCTAGCCGCCGGCGGCATCCTTGGCGGCCTTGGTCTGTGGCGCACTCCTGTATGGGCAGTGACCAGTCCAGGCCTGCCGAGCGTCCTAACCGGCAACGAATTTGATCTGTTTATTGGTGAAACCCCTGTAAACATCACCGGCTCGCCGCGCACGGCCATGACCATCAATGGATCATTGCCAGGACCCTTGCTGCGTTGGCGCGAAGGAGAGACAGTCACACTGCGTGTGAAAAATCGCTTGGACCAGGACACTTCCATCCATTGGCACGGGATCATCCTGCCGGCCAATATGGACGGCGTACCCGGATTAAGTTTCCATGGCATCGCACCCGACGGTATGTACGAGTACAAATTCAAGGTCCATCAGAACGGTACGTATTGGTATCACAGCCACTCGGGCTTACAGGAGCAGGCAGGCGTTTACGGGCCAATCGTTATCGACTCGAAAGAACCTGAACCTTTTCAATACAACCGCGACTACGTGGTGATGTTGACTGACTGGACCGATGAAGATCCTAGTCGCGTCATGGCGAAGCTTAAGAAGCAATCTGACTACTACAACCACCACAAACGTACCGTTGGCGATTTCATCGACGATGTCAGCAAGCAAGGCTGGTCATCTGCCGTAGCCGACCGAAAGATGTGGGCAGAAATGAAAATGAACCCCACTGACCTCGCAGACGTCAGTGGAGATACTTACACCTACCTCATGAATGGCCAGGCGCCCAACGGTAACTGGACCGGTATTTTCAAAACGGGTGAGAAGCTGCGCCTTCGTTTTATTAACGGCTCGGCGATGAGCTATTTCGACGTTCGAATTCCTGGCTTGAAAATGACCGTTGTGGCCGCCGACGGCCAACACGTCAAACCGGTCAGCGTCGACGAATTCCGCATCGCCGTAGCTGAAACGTATGACGTGATAGTTGAGCCCGCCAGTGAAGAGGCTTACACCATCTTCGCCCAGTCTATGGACAGAACCGGGTATGCACGCGGAACCCTCGCAGTTCGCGAAGGATTAAAGGCACAAGTGCCTGCGATCGACCCCAGGCCTCTTTTGTCCATGGATGACATGGGAATGGGCGGTATGGCTGGTATGGACCATGGCAGCATGGCTGGTATGGGCAGCGGCGACATGTCCGGCATGGCTGGCATTGATCACAGCAAGATGGCGGGCATGGACCAAAGTGACATGACCGGGATGACCGGCATGGACGGCGGTGATATGACTAGCATGGCTGGTATGGATCACAGCAAGATGGCTGGTATGGACAAAGGCGACATGGCCAACATGGCTGGTATGGATCACAGCAAGATGGCGGGCATGGACAAAGGCGATATGTCCAACATGGCCGGCATGGACCACAGCAAGATGGCAGGAATGGGCGGTGGTGATATGTCGGGGATGGCTGGCATGGGTAGTATGGGTGGAGAAATGCAGACTCACCCAGCCTCCGAAACCAACAACCCCTTGGTTGATATGCAAGCCATGACCCCGACGCCAAAGCTAAACGATCCAGGCATCGGTTTGCGGAACAATGGTCGTCGAGTCCTCACCTATTCAGACCTGAAAAGCACTTTCCAGGACCCTGATGGCCGCGAGCCCAATCGCACCATTGAGCTGCATTTGACCGGTCACATGGAAAAGTTTTCCTGGTCCTTCAACGGCATCAAATTTTCTGACGCTGAGCCCCTTCGTCTCAAGTATGGGGAGCGTCTTCGCATCACCTTGGTAAACGACACCATGATGACGCACCCCATTCACCTTCACGGAATGTGGAGCGACCTTGAAGATGAAAACGGCAAGTTCATGGTGCGCAAGCACACAATCGACATGCCACCAGGTACCAAGCGCAGCTATCGAGTCACCGCCGATGCCTTAGGTCGCTGGGCCTATCACTGCCACCTGCTTTTCCATATGGAAATGGGCATGTTCCGTGAAGTACGGGTTGATGAGTAAAGGAGACGATCTGTGAGCACATACCTAAATCGTAAATCGCTGGTCGGTTGCCTCTTTGCCGTCGGCTTGATGGGTGGACTCTCGTCCGTGGCGCTGGCAGTCGAAGATAGTAGTGTTCATTCACCTGCTACTCCTGCGGAAGCAACGAGCAAGCCTGCAACTGCGACAAACGAATCAAAGCCCGATCACGGATCAATGGATCACAGCAAGATGAGCCATGAGTCGATGGATCATGACCAAAAAACCAAAAAGGCAGATTGAGATCATGACCAGTAAGTTTTTATGCCCAACGTTGATAGCACTGGCAGTCTCTACCAGTCCTGCTTTCTTTGTCGTGGTTCACGCCGCTGAAGAGATGGATCACTCCAAGATGGACCACGGCTCAATGGGAGCTATGGACCATAGCAAGATGGCGGCAATGGATCACAGCAAGATGAATATGGATGACGGGCAAATGGACGGAATGGAAAGTATGGATGGAGGGGCGACTGCGACCAGTCGAACCCCAGTCCCCGTACTTACCGACGCCGACCGTGCAGCCGCCTTTCCAGATGTCGCTGGTCATGGTGTCCACGACAAAAAACTCAACTCCTTCATGCTACTGGATAAATTTGAGTACCAGGATGCTGACAACGGTAGTGCATTGGCCTGGGATGCAAAAGGATGGATCGGCGGTGACGTTGATCGACTGTGGTTGCGCTCGGAAGGCGAACGTACCAATGGCGTGACGGAGAGCGCTGAATTATCCGCGCTCTGGGGGCACTCCATCGGACCATGGTGGGACGTCGTCACCGGTGTACGACAAGATTTCAAACCAGGGTCTCCTCAAACCTGGGCCGCACTTGGCATTCAGGGCATGGCCCTCTATAACTTCGAGGCCGAAGCGACTGCCTACATCGGTGAGAACGGTCAAACCGCTGCTCGATTGGAAGGCGACTATGACATTCTGCTGACCAATCGCCTGATCTTGCAGCCGACGGCCGAAGCCAATTTTTACGGAAAAAATGATCCTCAGCGCGGCATTGGGTCTGGATTGGCAAACACCGAAGTAGGGCTCCGATTGCGTTATGAGATTGTTCGCCAATTTGCCCCTTACATCGGGGTTAGCTGGAGCCGCTCCTACGGCAATACGGCAGACCTGGCCAGCGATGAAGGGGAGGATGCGAACGAGGCGCGATTTGTCGCCGGTATTCGGATGTGGTTTTAAGAGCCTGACATGAAAAGAACATTGAAAACATTGACTGCTGCCGGGGTGGTTGCCGCAATAACAGGTGCCGGCGTGGTTTATTTTGGTGTGATCAATGTTGGGGCGGATGAACCACATTCCGATCCCGTTTTAGCCCTACTTTCCACCGCTCGGGACCGCTCGATCGAAGTGCGCTCACGCGACATTAAAGTCCCCGACCTGAGCGAAGAAGCTCTCATCCGCGCAGGTGCTGGCAACTACAACTCTATGTGCATCGGTTGCCATCTGGCTCCGGGTATTGCAGGAACCGAGTTAAGCAATAGCCTTTACCCTGCACCTCCAAATCTTTCAAAACTGGGCGTTGATGGAAACCCTGCCGCAGCTTTCTGGATCATCAAGCATGGAATCAAATCCACAGGCATGCCCGCTTGGGGTAAAAGCATGGCCGATCCCTACATATGGGGAATGGTCGCTTTTCTCCAGCAATTGCCTTCATTGGATGCAGAGCAATACAAAGCTCTAGCAACCAGCAGCGGTGGTCATCAACACGGTGGCGGCGAGAGCAAAATGCATAACCATGAAGGCCAGCATGAGGGCCAAAAAGGGGCTATCGCGGGGCATCATGATGCGGGTGCAGCCGAAGAGATAGCCGAGGCAGGCGACCATCATGGCGAGAAAAACAGCGCTCATGCCCATGAGGCGGCCGCAGCGCCTTCTCAGGATGAAAGTACCGAACACGCCCATCCTCAAGCTGTGGAGGCTTCACATGACGCCCCTGCAACTCCGGCCACTCAGCCAAAAACTCATACCCACGCTGATGGGAAGGAACATACCCATGCGAAATAACTTTCTTCGTCCCGGTCGGGCACTTCGCCTCGCTGCATTTGCGGCTCTGTTTATCAGTTCAACTGGTCATGCAACAGAGTCGTTGACGATCGACGTCCATCGTGACGCTAACTGTGGATGCTGCAAGAAGTGGATCAAGCACCTTGAAGCTAACGGCTTCACCGTCGTTGATCATGTAGAAACCAACATGAGCGCGGTCAAGCAGGATCTCGGTGTTGCTCCACGACTCTCGTCCTGCCACACAGCAATGATCAATGGAAAGTTTGTTGAAGGTCACGTGCCCGCCGAGCAAATCATTGCGATAAGCAAACGTGATGACCTGCTTGGGATTGCCGTTCCAGGCATGCCGGCCGGCTCCCCAGGAATGGAAGTGGACGGGAAACATGACGCTTATAAGGTCATCGGCTTGTCCAAAGCAGGCGCAGACCAGGTCATTGCTGAATACCCCGGAAAATAATCTAGCCCCTCAATCCTGTCCCTGCATGGTTAGCGACATAGCCATGCAGCGGGACAATACTGTCCATTTCGCGCTCAGCAACACGCCAAGACAATGAGCTACTGTTGGCCGCCTCTCCTGCTGTTCCCCTCAGCCCCACGCTATAACGCCCTCAACTAAACGATGCGCACGCAGTCGAAGTGAACATCGACGATGACTCTGCACCTTCAGTCTCAGTTATGAATGGAGTTGCCTGTCAACGGATCAAAAGATCCTAGATGGCAGGTTTAGCGGGGCGAACACAGGTACTGACAACAGAACGTCCCGCCCTTATGTCAATCCACATAAAAAAAGGCGCCACTAGGGCGCCTAAGCCGCCTCCCAAACCAAAGGAGAAACAAGGAGACGGGGTGTACCTGGTAGTCGAACAATTGGTGCCGCAGGTTATTGCTCGTTAAAGTAGTTGCAGTGGGTACTCGACAATCAGTCGGACCTCGTCCAAATCAGATTCGAAATCGGTAGCACGTGTGGTTGCTTGGCGAACACGCAGTGACATGTCCTTCAGAGAGCCTGACTGGATGATGTACTTAGCCTCAATGTCTCGCTCCCACCGCTTTTGGTCTTGCAAGGGCGCTCCATCTGCTCCGCGACGCATGTACACGCTGTTCGCGTTGGAATAATCAGCGTCCCACCCCTTCGCGTAGCGAGTCATGAAGCTTAGGCCCGGAATGCCAAAAGCTTGCATATCCAGGTCATAGCGTAGCTGCAAGGATTGCTCTTTCGGTGAGTTGAAGTCGCTGTACTGGATGGAGTTATCCAGAAAAATCGAGTCCGATTGGCGCAGGTAATCAAAGTCGTCATTGCCGTTGCTGCGCTGATAGCCAACGGTCACCGTGTGGACGCCGAATTTGACCCCGGCTTTGCCACTCCAGATATTGTTATCAAAGCTGTCTAGGAGTTTTTTACCCTCGTCGACCGCGCGGTAATAATTAAATCCACCGATCAACGCGACGCTCTCTGAGAGCGGGTAGCTCAAGGAAGTGCCTGCGTAATACTGATTCCAAACATCCTTAAATTGGCTGGCGTAAAGACTCACACCAACATGCTCATTAACGGTGTAATCGCCCCCAAGGTAAGCAATCCACGGAGCATCAACAGCACCGGCATAGAAAGTCGAAAAGCCGTCACGCATGCTGCTCGAATTGGGTTGGCTCATCGCATGCAGCCGGCCCCCCTGAATGGTCAGGTCTTTAATGCTGGTATTGGTGAACGTTGCCCCCCTAAAGCTCTCTGGCAGCAGTCGAGAATCGCCATACGCCACGACAGGTGTGGATGGAAATACGTCTCCTACTTTGACCACCGTATCCATAAAGCGAGCCTTCGCGGCTCCGCCTACTTTTGAGTAAGAGTCTTCAGGTTGGCCTTTGCTGTTGTAGGGCATGACATCCACTGAGCTTCGAGTCCCCGAGCGCCCATCACCCGAATCAAGCTTGAGTCCTACCATTGCAAATGCATCAATGCCGAATCCGACGGTGCCTTGGGTAAAGCCCGAATCAAAACGTCCAATAATCCCATGAGCCCATTCTTCAGCGTAGCCATTGCCTGTAGGACTTGACTGGCCCTTTCGATAGTCACGATTGAAATAGAGATTACGATTGAGAAGGCTAAAGGTGCTTCCCTCAATGAATCCCTCAGGTTTTGGCTCAACAGCCACTGCAACTTGCCCCATGCTCATGCCAAGGGCAATGAGAGAAAGACCATAAAAGCTTTTATTGTTCATTTAACACTCCAGGCTTTAGCTTGGCAGAGTTTCTTTATGAAATATTTTTATCATTATAAAAAGCCACCGGCACATAGGAATTCCCTCTACGTGCCGGCAGACATAATTTCATACAAAAGATAACTCCAGCGTGACCTGAAAATTACTTCTATGTCAGCGACCAGCAAGCATGCTTAAAAAGCGTAAATGAATGATCTGATGTAGACATGACCTTAAGGGGCTAACTTCCATGTGGGCAGTCGGTACCCATAATCTTGTATTCCACGGTATTAAGCTTGCCCGCCGAATCTTCATAGGTCATGCGCGTAGGCGCAACACTACAGTTTTTGTTGGCCTGTGTGACACTGACCACCTTCTGAATATCGAGGTTCATACCATATTCATAATGAACAACTTCAGGGACGGCCTTACCATTTCTTAAGGCATATTGCTCCATCGCCTGTTGGTTTTCTTGCATCATCCGACCATACACGCGGTCACCGCCTCCTTCAGCCATGGCTAATGAAGATAAGGTCAAAATCGAAGCGGCGCAAAACGCTTTCACTGCTGTCATTGCTTTCATGATTTTCTCCTAAGCTCAATTTTCTGAGTTAAAGAGTAACAAGTGAAAGCTTTCAGAAAGCTGCCGCGAAGGTTACTAATGTGAAAGGTGAACCCTACTCCGCGTTTACGCTTTCAAGCCAGATGGCATTTTTGTTATCACCAAAGGATGGCAGACGCTGACGGAACACAGATGACCTCAAAAGCTTATTGGAACCGGTGGCCCCTCCCAATTCCTCGATACGCCGGTAGATCTGAGCAAGGCCTCCGCGTCGACTCCGGTTTTTTCCAGGCTTGTCAGATCCCACTCGAAGAAACTGGAAAATACCAGGAAAACCTTGCTTGCTACCGCTGAAGTCAATCTTACCGTCGAGTAATTCACCGGGAGCTTCATCCGGATGAGTTCAGAGACAGTCCATACCAAAGTTCTTAGACGGAAATGCCATACTGACTCTTGATGAATCTTTATCTGTTGATAAGTAAGGGGGAACCTCTGCTTGCGTAGATCCAGCTCATGAGGTAACGAACCTGGGAGTAGCGATTGCAAATTCCGAATGTTCACTCTCTTCGGATCTTTCGTAACTTTATATAGCTCATCTACGCCCGCTTCGATAAGGGCCGCATACGCGCCGTCTCTTGAGTCGACAGACTTTTCGACCGTAACTGCAACTTTTTTAGGTGCACGGAGTTTTGCCATTAACCATGCGTTATCATGCTCTAGAATCCATTGCGTAGGTTTGTACGCCTTCTTCCAGAGGTACTCGACATCGGCGTCGTTACGTAGCGCTAAAAGCAACTCAATTTTTTGGCGATACCTAGTTTTTTGGCTAGGATGCGATTCTTCGACTTTGGACGCTCGCGGAGAAACAGAGGCACTCAGCAGAATAGACTCATTCTTCAGAGCCTCTTCAAAGTCATCTGCACTGGAAAACAAATGAAGAGCAATGATCAAATGTCGCGCGAGCGGCATATTTAGCTGACCTTTGTCTGATTTTAGCCGGATCCATTGCTCATGCTTACCGGTGTTATAGGCTGGATCAATCTGCGACAAAAGCTCATCGCCGTAAGCGCTTTGGATGCTGTCGAATAGTTTTGCGATACCTGCATTTTTTCCGAAAATATATCCGCGTTTCTTGCATTGGCGGACGTAGCAAGAACTTAATACCGTACTGCCTATCGGAGGAATATTGCGTTGCAAGATATCGTGTGCGAACAGGGCGACTTTCTGTTCCAATTTTGAGCCCTTGCGAGTCGCTGCGCTGTTTAAGAGGCTCCAACCGCATGCGCATGGCTCAGTCAGATTGGGAAGTAGCTTCAATTTTCGGTAGAACGGGCGAGAGCACTCGGGGCAGGCATGGATCAATGCGTCGCCATGACGCCAACAGACGGCAACACCGGGTATTTGGTGAGATCGATGCCAGTAGGCAGAACCCCGATCAATCAAATCCTCCTGAACGCAGGTAGGACAAATCTTAGCCTTGCCATGGGTGGACTCTTCTCTGCGGGGCACCCGTACCACCCCGTCATAACCCAGCGGTCCTACGTTGTTCTCCGGACCCTGCTTAACCCCAAGAAAAGGTCGGTAAGCAGGAAAAGTGGTATTGCTACTGATCAGCTCTGCGAGATTGCTCTCCGATTGCCCCGGCAGTCTGTGGGCGAGCCTCTCGATCTGATTGGGTACGATGCCACCAATGCAAAAGGGTTTCGATGCGAACAAATCGCGGTAGGTTTCTGTCGCGGTTCTGTTGCCTGACAGATAGTGATATCGGGTGAGACGAGAGTGCAGCATTTCATCCGGCATCGACACGGGGAAAAACAATAGATCAGACATCATTTACCGATTAAAGGTAGGGCTCGAAGAGAATATGCATCCGGGGGCAGTATATATGCAACCCGTCAAATTCTGTATCCGGTATCGATTTGCAAATGATACCCAGCCGCTCAACTTTTAATCGTAGTGAATTCATCTAAGCCCTGCCGCGATCGTACTCTTGAATACAAAACACGTATCGATAACCCGCGCAGGTCAGCCCATGGCGATTGCAAAACTATTTCTGTTGATCGCGGGTTAGTACGTTTTACTTGCTGATCGTGGTCATCCAGCGTATGCCGTAGCTATTCTGGAAGGTGCAAATTTTCATTAATAGAAAAATAATGTGTTTACGTTGAATTAAATTCAGAACTTTTTTAGATCAAGGGAATGGGTGGCTGGATTACAGCGTGGGCCGAATGCTCGCGACCCTGTAGAGCGAAGAACGTGATATAGGCTTGCTCTCCGAGAGCAATTTGCGTCTAGCCCATCGCAGACGCCTATCGTGAAAGCCTTCGATTGATTCACATACTTTGTCGAGCATTGCTGCACAGAGAGGAAGCTTGCAGAGCTGCTTTTCGAAGCGAGACAGAACATGAAGCTCCCGGCCAATTCTGGTACGCGAGATGCGGACAGGCTTACCCGCAAGAGCATAAAGCGCTTCAGCACACTGACGGACTTCGCCGGCCAGTCTCGCATCGAGGGCAGCGAACATTTCGGCGCTATTTAGACGGGGCGTACGATGGGGGCTTGGGTTTAAAGTTGACTCCGAAAGCCACTGCCTATCGTGGCGATACAGCCACGCATACCCCCTGCATGCATGTGCTTTGTAAAAGCGATAATCAGCCTCGAAAGCCGTGCGTCTTGCGCATAGCTCAATGCGAAATCGTGCCTCCCTCCAAGCACCTTGCCCGCCGGCTACATTTCGGATGTGACGATAGACATACGCCAATGAAACGCCTAGAACGGCAGCGATCTTTTTGGCATCAGCTCCCTCAAGAGCATGTTTCCACACAGCGGCTGACGAACAGTCCAGGCCTTCACCAGGCATCACCCGAGAAAGGCGCGTGTGAAGTTGAATGTGAGCTATCGGACCACACTCCACCGCCTGTTTCACCGGGCGTTGACCATGCAGCAAGCTCACCATGTCAATGCCCAGAGCACCGGCCAATAAAATGTATTTGAGCGGATGGTGGGAGGTTATTGACGTACGAAGCAGCTTCGTGACCCATGAGGCGGGTGTACCTGCACGAACTTCTCCGAGTATGGAAAATTCCCATTCTCGCGGGAGTGCGGCAAAAAAATCGGCCATGTGCTGCGCCAGCATGTGCAGGTGCAAGCGATGGTTATCAGAGGCAAGGTTAAGCTGCGTTGCCCTTTGTAAAAGCGTGTAGCGCACCGCCTCCGCTGACAAAGCACTGACTTCAGACTCGATGACCTGAAGTGAGCGCAACGCTATTTCGTGAAGCGGCGGCATGCTCAGCGACGGTGTATCGAGACGTACCGTGTGTGCTTGCACATTCTCATCACCCGGCAGATTGAGTTGTCGAGAGCTGCGGCTGGACCAGCGAGGATCAAGGACACTAAGTGACGTGCCGTGATGCGGACATACCAGCACGCCTGGAAGCATGTGGACCCTGTGCCAGTAAGCAACTCCCCGTTGGGCCTGATCTTGGGCGATACATTCTGGGCATAACCGCACTCGGGAGGCGAATCCAATACGGCTCGCGTTGACGCCCAGCTTCAACATCAAACCCTTCCCATCGGCAGTCATCAGCGTCCGAGCGTGTACTACCTGGCTCATAGTCAAAAACGGCGCATAGTAGGGAAATAGCGTGTGCCGCATGAGGACCTCGGCTATCGATAGCTCGGTACCGCTGGGTAGCGCGTCGACAAACTCCCCTAAATGACTTGGGAATGCAACATTTTGCGAAAATGCTGCCGCCGATTTCAGACCGGCAAATGCTGCTTGGCAATTACGAACACCACAAAGACGGGCATAGCGAGATATCACGCTGTGCAGCGTCTCATCGGGGAACGCCGTGGGGAAGAAATGGAGTTTAAGGTGCACTTCGCCACCCCCCGACTCACGCTTTGTGATACATCGGTGAGAACTCAAACAAGTCCTCGTTGAGCCAGCCCGCAGCTCGCAGAGCATCGAGGGGAGCGTCCTGTTCGCTTAGGGCTTTAGCCTCTGAGTTTTCCACACCAGTTGCAATCGGCGATGGGTGATCCTTCGCAAGAATGGTTGGAGATTGGTCTGCCGGCTTCTCACGGGACACAACGCTTCGAAGCAAGGCGAGGCGATCCTCTCGTGCCAAACCGTCGAAGACCATCATTTCGCTCAGCTGATGCTCAATCGGCAGCAAATCGTCGAACTGCCGCATCCGCTTCGGATCTCGGCTACGCAGAGCTGAAAGGGCTGGCTTTAGAATCTGCATTTTTGAGTTGCTTACCTTCACCAGGACCTCGGCAGTCAAACACTCCGAGCCACTCTGGACCGCATAACGCTGACTCAATACCAGCAGCTTGACCAGGAAATCTGTGACGCCTTGAGTGTGCTCATACAGCGTGTCGAAAATCTCGTCAGTCAGCTCAGCAGTCTGCTTGCACCACTGATAGCTCCAGAGATTTTCGACTAACAACCGCCACTCCTCATCCTCTTTTTCGAATCGTTTGAATTCCAGCGTACCGGCACCACAGACTCGGCGGGCAGTCCGCATGGCTTCTGAGAACAAGCTAATCGTAGAGTTCGTGCCACTGAAAACGACCGGGATACCAATGTTGTTAACCAAGTGAAGAAAGAAATTCAGCATGCTCTCCTTACCACCGGTTTTCGCCAAGTGGAGGTTTTGCAGCTCGTCGATTAACAAGGCGCCGATGAAAAACGTGCTGGCCACCTGCTCCATCTGTTGCAGCGCATCATTGATGTTTCGATGCCTGTAGCGCTTGTGATAGTCCTTGTCTCCTAGAGCGTCACCAACCGCATAAAAAAACTGCTGGCAAAATCCAGCCAGCGATCCATCCCGAGGGCAGTCAAGCTTCAGCCAAGTGATTTGGGTATGAACAAACTGCTTTCCCTCATAGCGCTCATGACGGATTGTCTGTGGATAAAGGCTCAAAATGGCGTGGAGTGCCGTCGACTTGCCAATGCCACTCAGGCCGACGACGGTAAACGTTTCGGCAGTGGACTTGAACGCATCGTGGTAACGCTGAGCCCCCGATAAAGAATGCAAATGCCGGACGGTAGCGGGCGACATCGGGTTACGCCCAACATACCCTCGACGGATGAGCAGTGAAAACAGGGCCTCCAGTTCCAGGTGTAACAAAAACGGCTGTACCACGGTTCTTAATCGGTCGATACAGTGAATTCGAGTGGATCCTTCGAGGGTCAGCTCTTTCGGATCCACCGGCTGAGGAAAATTCGAGATCAGCTCAATAGCCGCCGCCTCCGACAATATAGGAGGCAAAGCTTCGATAAGCGGATTGCCCGCATACTCACTTATGTCCTGTTTGACGTAATTGGCAAACGTCTGCGCACCTTTCATTTTGCCTGTCCTGGCCGAATTCTTTTGAGCAAATCGATAACTTGCGCAGTGCGCTCGCCGGCATATGAGTCATGCGCTTTCGGTGTCGATTCAGATTGAAGTGAAGCTGGCTCCGCCCTGACGCCTTCAGGAACAGCCGCATTTTCACGCTCACGGAGACGTTCTTCTGCGCGGTTCTCGCGGATGTTTCCAGTGGCCTCTGCCTTGGTGGGCGGAGCAGGTTCCAATTTTCGTTCTGCGAGCGCATGGCTGATGATCTGGTGGACCTGATCGCTAAGCTGCACACGGCTTTCCAGCTCGGCTCGCCGGTGAGTAGGCGGTTTTTGGCGATAGGCTTCGAGCAGATCAAAAATCTCGTCCGAGCGGTAATTCGCGTAACCGGCATCCGATCGTCGAAGATCACAGCGGATAAACTGCTTGGCCTCTCCCTGGATCCAGATGTGCGCCGCAGAGTTCGGATCGAACCAACACTCTATTGACCAAACGCCCCCTTTGCGAGCCTTGGCAAACCAATCTTTCTCTATGGCCATATCACAAACGTAGTGCATGCCGCGAAACATCACGCCGCCCTTTTGAACGGTCGCGCGCTCGCGCGGCAAGAGATGGAGGTAAACCAGCTCGTCGGGACGTTTGTTGGATTCGATCAGGTCGTTTTCGCAGGCCCAATTCCATATCCCGTTGGGCGTAGGTTCAACACCGTCATTCATCATCGCCTGAGTCAGTCGGTCAGGCTGTCGATGGTGCCGGTTATAGTGGAGCACGCAATTGATGAGGATCTGGGTGAACTCTTTGAGGTTTAGCGTGGCATCGAGCCGGTAATCTCGCTCGCCTCGCTCTTTGTCTCGCGCAGCTACCCCGCCAGGTAGCCATCTGATACCCGTCAAATCATTCAAAATGCCAAACCGACTTTCTACCATAGGCTTCCAATCAGGCCGATAAGGCGGAGCCGTGCCCATCTCAATTCCCAAGCCTGACGATAGCCCCTCTGCTGCCAGTGACAACATCTCTCCCCTGTCGGCGTAAATCTGGTGGGGCAGGTGGTGACAATTCCAATCATCTGAATTGATTTCAACGCCGTTCTGAGCGCAGAACTCGACTTTGGGGGTAAACGCGTTGAACAGCGCTTGCCTCGCCCCGTTCCAACTGGGACCTTCCAATCCTACATAGAGGCCAACAATCATTCCGGAGAAACTATCCACAACGATATAAACTACGGGCCGGCCAATGAGCATCCGTCTAGAGTAGCTATTGACCAAATAAATATCGGCAATAGTTGCGTCGATTTCGAACTGATGACACGGTCCACGCAGCCAATCGCGAACGGTACCTGAAAGCGGACGGCAGTCCTTTAACCACTTCCTCAACCCTTTACGGCCACGCTCGGTTTCAATTTCGTCGAAAAAAATCTGTCCCCAATATCTGAATTGCCTCAGGCTGGGCAGCTCTAAGCTAGGTAGCAAACGAAGCTCTTCTTCACTGTTTTTAGAGATGTCTCGAACCGAGTAGAATCTTCTCAACATTTCGTCATATGCGCTCGAAATAGAAGATTTCTTATCTTTTACATAAAGGGCATATCCAACTCGTATGCATCGTTTATCAACCGCACTGAGCATCTTTGAAGGCGCAGTGAGAACGCCTTGAAACGTAGGTTTTCGCCCCGGAGGCCTACTCGGATCATATTTTCTATCGGCAACACCTACCGCCGAGTAATTATTAAGTAATGAGTTTCGAACTTGACCATAAAACCAATATCGGTAAAGAAGCCGATAGATCGTTTTTCGCTGAATTCCGAGCTCTGACGCCCGTTTGGTAACAAGCCGGCCTAACTCTCCCCGTACAAATATTCGTCCTAGATATTCAGGATCTAGCAGAGGGGCTATGACAGCCCACTTTTCGTCCCGGCCTTGCTTGGCTCTCTCATCCAGCTGGTCCTCAAGCACAAGCATAAACTCGGGTGTGGTAATGGCTGCTGGTTTCGTGTGACCAGACGCCAACGAACGACGCAACTCTTCGAGACCAATGGCGTAGGGCTGCCGGGGTGGGTCTGTTAGGTCTATCACCACAGCCAAGTCATGCGTTTCATCTTGGTAAATGAGCCTAGCTATCGTAGCGATGACCGACAGATCGGTAACAGGCTCAAAAACCTCATTAACGAGGACAGTCATGACATTTTCTCCTTCAACGATCCTTGGACAGGGATCTGGAAAACTTCGAATTCAGGAACTAGACCAGTAAGGTGGAGAGGAGTGTTAATCAAATCTATTTTCAGTACCTTGTTCCAAACCAGATGGAAGAAAATTGCCTGAGCGTCTAGATAGGAAATGGACAGAAGGGACGCTATTTTTCTTAGACAGGTGGCCAAAGTCCACGAATATTCTCGGCTATTTGCTAGGCACTCGATAAAATTCGAATGCAAAGGGACTTTCATTAGGTCACGAGGGAGCTTCGAGTATTTTCTGATTAGTCCAAGATTTTTTATCAAATCTCGTGTAAAAAATTCGTCTGTGACGATTTTCCAATCAACACCTTGGCTTTGCCAAAAGCGCTTTTCAATCTCAAGTTTTTCAAGCGTGCGGTTGCTTCCTTTGCCAACTAGGTCGGATCGATACTTCACCGTTCTAGCTACCGACTTAAAGTTTCCGCTCAAGTCCTTAACGGTTAACAGGAAATCTGTTGTCATTACATAGGGCAGTGTCGTTCTAGGGTATCTGGGATAACGTACATCTATTGCCGACGCTATCGCTTGCGCGCGCTCTGTGGGTAGTAACGGATATTGCTCACGGATATCCACGACGTCTTCAGAAAATTCACACACAAGGAAGTACGAACGCTCGAGGTCTGACAGTAGGTGATGAATCCTCTCGATCTTCACACCTTGGATCTTGTGCGAACGACCTATCGACGGGACATCTTGTACCCGCAGCCAAGGCACGTAGCTTGCCCCGGCGCCTTCGCCAAATCCATTTGCAATGTGCCGTTCAATGTCCTGCTGTGATGCAAACTTACGACCTCGCAACCCACGCCTCCTCAGTCGATGCGGACCGCTTCACCTCACGCCGAGAAAAGTCGTAGAAGAACACGACCGCCGTAGCGGCCATATTCAAAGCATTTTCTAGACTACACCCGCAGAGAGTTGAAGCGATGAATCCAGACCAAAGGGAAAGCCTGGAAAAGAAAAACCCCCGTAGATACGGGGGTTTGAGCCTTGTGTCAATCTATGTTCATGAGTGTCAAACTTTATTGTTTTGTGTCAATCTTTATTGTTCAAAACCAGCGGGTCAATGTCAGCTGTGGATAACTTATTCCACCGTCACCGACTTCGCCAGATTGCGCGGCTGGTCGACGTCGGTGCCCTTGAGCACGGCGACGTAGTACGACAGCAACTGCAGAGGGATGGTGTAGAGGATCGGCGAAAGAATGTCGTGGATGTGCGGCATCTGCACCACATGGGTGCCTTCGCCGTTGGTCATCCCGGCTTTCTCGTCAGCGAATACGATCAGTTCACCACCACGGGCGCGGACTTCCTGCAGGTTGGACTTGAGCTTCTCCAGCAGTTCGTTGTTTGGCGCCACGGTAACCACCGGCATGTCGTTATCCACAAGCGCCAGAGGGCCGTGCTTCAGTTCCCCAGCCGGATAGGCTTCGGCGTGGATGTAGGAGATTTCCTTGAGTTTCAAGGCGCCCTCCATTGCGACCGGGAACTGCGCGCCACGGCCGAGGAACAGGGTGTGGTTCTTCTCGGCGAACAGCTCGGCGATTTTTTCCACGGTGCTGTCCATCGCCAGCGCTTCGCCCAGACGGGTCGGCAGGCGACGCAACTCTTCCACCAGCGTGGCTTCAACGCCTTTGCCGAGGGTGCCGCGTACCTGACCCAGCGACAGGGTCAGCAGCAACAGGCCGACCAGTTGCGTGGTGAACGCCTTGGTCGAGGCTACGCCGATTTCGCGACCGGCCTGGGTCAGCAGCGTCAGGTCGGATTCACGCACCAGCGAGCTGATGCCGACGTTGCAGATCGCCAGGCTGGCGAGGAAGCCCAGCTCTTTGGCGTTGCGCAGCGCGGCCAGGGTGTCGGCGGTTTCGCCGGACTGCGAGATGGTGACGAACAGGGTATCCGGCTGCACCACCACCTTGCGGTAGCGGAACTCACTGGCGACTTCGACCTGGCACGGAATACCGGCCAGTTCTTCGAGCCAGTAACGCGCGACCATACCGGCGTGGTAGCTGGTACCGCAGGCGACAATCTGCACATTGCGCACTTTGGCGAACAGTTCGGCAGCCTGTGGACCGAAGGCCTGCACCAGCACTTGATTGTTGCTCAGACGACCCTCGAGGGTACGCTGCACCACGACCGGCTGTTCGTGGATTTCCTTGAGCATGTAATGACGGAACTCGCCCTTGTCGGCGGCTTCGGCACCATCGCTGTATTGCACGGTCTGGCGCTCGACGGCGTTGCCGTTGACGTCCCAGATCTGCACGTTATCGCGGCGAATTTCGGCGATATCGCCTTCTTCCAGGTACATGAAGCGGTCAGTGACCTGACGCAGGGCCAATTGGTCGGACGCGAGGAAGTTCTCACCCAGGCCCAGACCGATCACCAACGGGCTGCCACTGCGTGCGGCAACCAGACGATCCGGCTGTTGTGCGTTGATCACGGCCAGACCGTAGGCGCCGTGCAGTTCCTTGACGGTGGCTTTCAGCGCAACAGTCAGGTCAGGCTGATCCTTGAGTTTATGGCTCAGCAGGTGCGCGATGACTTCGGTGTCGGTGTCCGAAGTGAACACGTAACCCAGCGCTTTCAGTTGCTCACGCAGGGCTTCGTGATTCTCGATGATGCCGTTGTGCACCACAGCGATATCACCGGAGAAATGCGGGTGCGCGTTACGCTCGCACGGTGCACCGTGGGTCGCCCAACGGGTGTGGGCGATACCGAGACGGCCGACCAGCGGCTGTGCGGCCAGCGCCGCTTCCAGCTCGCTGACCTTGCCCGGACGGCGCATGCGCTCGAGCTTTTCATCGTTGGTGAAAACTGCCACACCGGCGCTGTCATAGCCGCGGTATTCAAGGCGCTTGAGGCCTTCAAGCAGGATGGCGGTGATATTACGTTCAGCTACTGCGCCGACAATTCCACACATGCTTATTTCTCCTGACTGACAGCCGCGCAAATCACGCTGATACCGCGGGCCTGAATCTGATCGCGCGCATCTTCAGGCAGGCGATCATCGGTAATGAGGGTATGGACGCTGCTCCACGGCAGCTCCAGGTTGGGAATCTTGCGACCGATCTTGTCGGCCTCGACCATCACGATCACTTCCCGCGCCACATCCGCCATCACCCGGCTCAGACCGAGCAACTCGTTGAACGTGGTGGTACCGCGCACCAGATCGATGCCATCGGCGCCGATGAACAACTGGTCGAAGTCGTAAGAGCGTAGTACCTGCTCGGCCACCTGGCCCTGGAAGGACTCCGAATGCGGATCCCAGGTGCCGCCGGTCATCAGCAGCACCGGCTCGTGTTCGAGTTCGCTCAAGGCGTTGGCCACGTGCAGGGAGTTGGTCATCACCACCAGACCCGGCTGCTGGCCAAGCTCGGGAATCATCGCCGCAGTGGTGCTGCCGCTGTCGATGATGATGCGGGCATGCTCGCGTATACGTTTGACGGCGGCGCGGGCAATCGCCTGTTTGTACTTTGAAACGCTTTGGCCCGGTTCAGCGACCAATTCCTGCGGCATGGTGATCGCCCCGCCGTAACGGCGCAGCAACAGACCATGGCTTTCCAGCGCAGCCAGATCCTTGCGGATCGTAACTTCCGAGGTTTCGAAGCGCTTGGCCAGTTCATCCACGCTGACTTCGCCCTGCTCATTGAGCAAGGCGAGGATATTGTGTCGGCGCTGGGGTGTGTTGCGTTTCGACATGGCGGCTTAAGTTTCGATTCGAAAGATAACGGAAGCAATCAAAACCTATCGGCCATAAATCGTCAAGCGACAGATCGAAACTTTTAGAAACGACACAGACGAATATGGGAGCGGGCTTGGTCGCGAATGCGGAGGGTCAGTCACTGAAATGTGAAACTGAAACACCGCATTCGCGAGCAAGCCCGCTCCCACATTTGGATTCAAGCATTAAGTGCAGCTGTGGATAACTCAACTCTTCTTGATCTTCTCCGGCCGCTTCCAGCCGTCGATATTTTTCTGCCGCGCCCGACCAACGGCCAACTGGGCGTTATCCACATTCTGGGTGATGGTCGAACCAGCCGCGGTGGTTGCCCCGGACGAGATATCCACAGGTGCGACCAACGAGTTGTTGGAGCCGATGAACACGTCCTCGCCCAACACGGTTTTCCACTTGTTGGCGCCATCGTAGTTGCAGGTAATGGTGCCCGCGCCAATGTTGGTGCGGGCGCCGATTTCCGCGTCGCCCAGATAGGTCAGATGCCCGGCCTTGGCGCCCTCACCCATGCGCGCGTTTTTCAGTTCGACAAAGTTACCCACATGCGCGCGTGCTTCGAGCACCGTGCCCGGACGCAGACGGGCGAACGGACCGGCATCGCTGCCTTCACCCAGCACCGCACCTTCGATGTGGCTGTTGGCTTTGATCACCACGCCTTTGCGCAGGGTGCTGTCCTTGATCACGCAGTTCGGGCCGATCACCACGTCGTCCTCGATGACAACATTACCTTCGAGAATCACGTTGATGTCGATCAGCACATCGCGACCGACGGTGACTTCGCCACGCACATCGAAACGCGCCGGGTCACGCAGGGTCACGCCTTGCGCCATCAGCCGGCGGCCGGCGCGCAACTGGTAATGCCGCTCCAGTTCCGCCAGTTGCTTACGATCATTGGCGCCCTGCACTTCCATCGGGTCGTGCGGTTGCTCGGTAGCCACCACCAAGCCGTCGTTAACCGCCATTTCGATCACGTCGGTCAGGTAATACTCGCCCTGCGCGTTGTTGTTCGACAGGCGGCTCATCCAGTCGGCCAGGCGATTGGCCGGGACGGCGAGAATGCCGGTGTTGCCTTCGGTGATTGCGCGCTGGGCTTCGCTGGCGTCCTTATGCTCAACGATGGCGGCAACCTTGCCGTCAGCGTCACGCACGATGCGGCCATAACCGGTCGGGTCGTCCAGTTCGACAGTGAGCAAACCCATCTGCCCGGGAACAACGTGCTTGAGCAGACGCTGCAGAGTCTCGACTTCAATCAGCGGCACATCGCCGTAGAGAATCAGTACGGTATCGGCGGTGATGAACGGAACAGCCTGGGCGGTGGCATGACCCGTGCCCAATTGCTTGTCCTGCAGCACGAAATTCAGATCGTCAGCCGCCAGACGCTCACGCACCGCATCGGCACCGTGGCCGATCACCACATGAATGTGCTGTGGAGCAAGCTGCCGTGCGCTGTGGATAACATGCCCAAGCATGGAATTGCCGGCAACCGGGTGCAGCACTTTCGGCAACGCCGAACGCATACGGGTGCCTTGACCGGCCGCGAGGATAACGATTTCGAGAGACATGACTGGCTACCAATCCTGGGTGGTCAGCAACTGCGACCGGGTTGTTAAAATCGGAAAAGAAAAAAGGGTAGCCGAGGCTACCCTTTTTTATCAATCGCACAACAAGTGGCTGACGGATTAACCGCCAAACTTCTTGCGGATCTGCTGGACGGTGCGCAGCTGAGCTGCAGCCTCGGCCAGACGTGCGGACGCAGCTCCGTAGTCGAAATCTGCGCTCTTCTCGTGCAGAGCAGCTTCGGCAGCCTTGAGAGCTGCCTGGGCTTGAGCTTCATCCAGGTCGGCGGCACGTTGCACGGTATCGGCAAGCACCTTGACCATGTTCGGCTGAACCTCGAGGAAACCACCGGAGATGTAGAACACCTCGGCTTCCCCGCCTTGCTTGATCAGGCGGATCGGACCTGGCTTCAGATTAGTGATCAGCGGCGCGTGACCCAGAGCGATACCAAGATCACCCAGTGCACCGTGCGCAATCACCATCTCGACCAGGCCGGAAAAGATTTCCCCTTCCGCGCTGACGATATCGCAATGGACTGTCATAGCCATCTGATTGCCTCAACCTAAATTAGCGCCCGTTGCCGGGCGCCGGGATTACAGTTTCTTGGCTTTCTCGATCGCTTCTTCGATGCCGCCAACCATGTAGAACGCTTGTTCTGGCAGGTGGTCGTAGTCACCGTTGAGGATGCCTTTGAAGCCAGCAATGGTGTCTTTCAGGGAAACGTATTTACCCGAAGCACCGGTGAAGACTTCAGCCACGAAGAACGGCTGCGACAAGAAGCGCTGGATCTTACGAGCACGGTTAACCAACTGTTTGTCGGCTTCCGACAGCTCGTCCATACCCAGGATCGCGATGATGTCTTTCAGCTCTTTGTAACGTTGCAGAACGTACTGAACGCCGCGAGCGGTGTCGTAGTGGTCCTGACCGATTACGTTCGGATCCAGCTGGCGCGAAGTCGAATCCAGTGGATCTACCGCTGGGTAGATACCCAGGGAAGCGATGTCACGGGACAGAACGACGGTGGCGTCCAAGTGGGCGAAGGTGGTCGCTGGCGACGGGTCGGTCAAGTCGTCCGCAGGTACGTATACCGCTTGGATCGAGGTGATCGAACCTTCTTTGGTCGAAGTGATACGTTCTTGCAGAACGCCCATCTCTTCGGCCAGGGTCGGCTGGTAACCTACTGCCGAAGGCATACGGCCCAGCAGTGCGGATACTTCGGTACCGGCCAGGGTGTAACGATAGATGTTGTCGACGAACAGCAGAACGTCGTTACCTTCGTCACGGAACTTCTCGGCCATGGTCAGGCCGGTCAGAGCTACGCGCAGACGGTTTCCCGGCGGCTCGTTCATCTGACCGTAAACCAGTGCCACTTTGTCCAGAACGTTGGAGTCCTTCATCTCGTGGTAGAAGTCGTTACCCTCACGAGTACGCTCACCCACACCGGCGAACACGGAATAACCGCTGTGCTCGATGGCGATGTTACGGATCAGCTCCATCATGTTTACGGTTTTGCCTACACCGGCACCACCGAACAGACCGACTTTACCGCCTTTGGCGAACGGGCAAACCAGGTCGATAACCTTGATGCCGGTTTCCAGCAGGTCGTTGCCGCCTGCTTGTTCAGCGAACGAAGGTGCTGCGCGGTGAATGCCCCAGCGCTCTTCGGTGTCGATTGGACCGGCTTCGTCGATCGGGTTACCCAGAACGTCCATGATCCGGCCCAGAGTCGCTTTACCGACCGGTACGGAAATGGCTGCGCCGGAATCGGTAACTTCCAGACCGCGCTTCAAGCCCTCGGTGGAACCCATCGCAATGGTGCGAACCACGCCGTCGCCCAGCTGCTGCTGAACTTCCAGAGTGGTTTCGGCCGCGCTGACTACTTTCAGCGCGTTGTAGATGCTCGGTACGCTGTCGCGTGGAAATTCCACGTCGATAACGGCGCCGATGATTTGAACGATACGTCCGCTACTCATAGCTGGATCCTCTGAATATTTGAACCGTTAAACCGCGGCAGCGCCGCCGACGATTTCCGAGATCTCTTGGGTGATCGCAGCCTGACGCGCCTTGTTGTAGATCAGCTGCAAATCGCTGATCAAATCACCGGCGTTGTCGGTAGCGTTCTTCATCGCGATCATCCGCGCAGCTTGTTCAGCCGCGTTGTTCTCGACCACCGCCTGGTACACCTGCGACTCCACGTAGCGCACCATCAAGCCGTCAAGCAGCTCTTTGGCGTCTGGTTCGTAGAGGTAGTCCCAGTGGTGCTTGAGTTCTTGATCCGGGGTTGCCACCAGTGGAATCAACTGCTCCACGGTAGGCTGTTGTGTCATGGTGTTGATGAACTTGTTGGATACCACGGACAGGCGATCGATACGGCCCTCCAGGTAGGCATCCAGCATCACCTTGACGCTGCCGATCAAATCATTGATCGACGGCTCTTCACCCAGGTGGCTGATAGCTGCAACGACGTTACCGCCGAAGTTACGGAAAAAGGCCGCACCCTTGCTACCGACTACACACAGATCAATCTCGACGCCGTTTTCGCGGTTTACCGCCATGTCCTTGACCAGGGCCTTGAACAGGTTGGTGTTCAAGCCACCGCACAAACCACGGTCACTGCTCACGACGACATAACCGACGCGCTTTACTTCACGGTCGATCATGAACGGGTGGCGGTATTCCGGGTTGGCGTTGGCCAGATGCCCAATTACCTGGCGGATACGCTCCGCATAAGGACGGCTGGCTGCCATGCGCATTTGTGCCTTGCGCATTTTGCTCACCGCCACTTTTTCCATGGCGCTGGTAATTTTTTGCGTGCTTTTGATGCTCGCAATCTTACTGCGAATCTCTTTTGCGCCTGCCATGTAACACCTATCAGGTTAGCAAGCGGGAGCCTTGCGGCTCCCGCTGCGGCTTACCAGGTTTGGGTGGCCTTGAACTTCTCGATACCGGCTTTCATGCCAGCGTCGATTTCGTCATTGAAGTCACCTTTAACGTTGATCTTGGCCATCAAATCGGCGTGATCGCGGTTGAAGAAAGCAATCAGCGCTTGTTCGAAGCTGCCGATCTTGGCGATTTCAATGTCAGTCAGGAACCCACGCTCAGCGGCATACAGCGACAGCGCCATGTCAGCGATCGACATTGGTGCGTATTGCTTCTGCTTCATCAGCTCGGTAACGCGCTGACCATGCTCAAGTTGCTTACGGGTCGCTTCGTCCAGGTCAGAAGCGAACTGGGCGAATGCCGCCAGTTCACGGTACTGAGCCAGAGCGGTACGGATACCACCGGACAGCTTCTTGATGATCTTGGTCTGAGCGGCACCACCCACACGGGATACCGAAACACCGGCGTTCACTGCAGGGCGGATGCCCGAGTTGAACATGGCCGATTCCAGGAAGATCTGACCGTCGGTGATGGAAATCACGTTGGTCGGAACGAACGCGGAAACGTCGCCAGCCTGGGTTTCGATGATCGGCAGTGCGGTCAGGGAACCGGTTTTGCCGGTCACTGCGCCGTTGGTGAACTTCTCTACGTATTCTTCCGAAACGCGGGATGCGCGCTCCAGCAGACGGGAGTGGAGGTAGAACACGTCGCCTGGGTAAGCTTCACGGCCTGGTGGACGGCGCAGCAGCAGGGAAATCTGGCGGTAAGCCACTGCTTGCTTGGACAGATCGTCATAAACGATCAGCGCGTCTTCACCGCGGTCGCGGAAGAATTCACCCATGGTGCAACCGGAGTACGGTGCCAGGAATTGCAGCGCAGGAGATTCCGAAGCACTGGCAGCCACGATGATCGTGTTGGCCAGGGCGCCGTTTTCTTCCAGCTTGCGAACCACGTTGGCGATGGTCGATTGCTTCTGACCGATCGCTACGTAGACGCAGAAAATGCCGCTGTCTTTCTGGTTGATGATCGCGTCGATCGCCAGAGCGGTTTTACCGATCTGACGGTCACCGATGATCAGCTCACGCTGGCCACGGCCGACAGGGATCATGGCATCGACAGCCTTGTAGCCAGTCTGTACAGGCTGGTCTACCGACTTACGCCAGATCACGCCCGGTGCAACTTTCTCGACCGCGTCGGTCAAGGTGTTGCCCAGTGGACCTTTGCCGTCAACAGGGTTACCCAGTGCATCGACTACGCGACCCAGCAGTTCCTTACCAACCGGAACTTCGAGGATGCGGCCGGTGCACTTGGCGCTCATGCCTTCAGCCAGACTGGTGTATGCGCCCAGTACAACGGCACCTACGGAGTCTTGCTCCAGGTTGAGGGCCATACCGTAGACGCCGCCCGGAAACTCGATCATCTCGCCGTACATGACGTCGGCCAGACCGTGAATCCGCACGATGCCGTCAGATACGCTGACGACAGTGCCTTCGTTACGGGCTTGGGAGGTCACATCGAGCTTGTCGATGCGGCCCTTGATAATTTCACTTATTTCGGAAGGATTGAGTTGCTGCATTGCTCTGCTGCCCCTTCAAACTCAAGATTTCAATGCTTCGGCAAGTTTCGCGATTTTGCCGCGAATCGAGCCATCGATAACCAGGTCGCCGGCGCGGATAACGACACCCCCTATAAGGGCAGCATCCTCCGCAACTTGCAGGCGCACTTCCCGGTTGAGTCGTGCACTGAGAACCTTGGCGAGTTTGTCTTGCTGTTCTTGGTTCAATGCGAAAGCACTGGTCACTTCAACGTCTACCGACTTCTCTTGTTCGGCCTTGTACAGGTCGAACAGAGCGGCGATCTCCGGCAGAAGCGGGAGACGGTCGTTTTCGGCAACGACATTGATGAAGTTCTGTGCCTTGGCATCAAACTTGTCGCCGCACACGTCAATGAACGTGGCGGCCTTTTCTGCGCTCGTCAGTCGCGGGGCCTTGAGCACGCGCTGCATGGTGTCGTCTTGCGACACCGCTGCAGCCAGGCCGAGCATGGCTGACCAATTGGCCAGTTGCTGGTGGGCCTGAGCGTGCTCGAAGGCCGCCTTAGCGTAAGGTCGGGCCAACGTGGTCAGTTCTGCCATGATCGCCCTCGCTTAGATTTCAGCAGCCAGTTGGTTAACCAGCTCTGCGTGCGCGTTTTGATCGATTGTGGCACCCAGGATCTTCTCGGCGCCGCCGACAGCCAGCAAGCCCACTTGGGCGCGCAGCTTGTCTTTGACACTGTTCAGTTCCTGTTCGATCTCGGCTTGAGCCTGAACCTTCACACGGTCAGCGTCGATACGGGCTTTTTCAACAGCCTCTTCAACGATCTGGTTACCGCGTTTCTTGGCTTGCTCGATGATTTCAGCTGCCTGAGCTTTCGCTTCGCGCAGTTGCTGACCCGCTTTCTCTTGGGCCAACTCCAGGTCGCGAGCTGCACGGCTGGCAGCGTCCAGACCATCAGCGATCTTCTTTTGACGTTCGTGCAGAGCAGCGATGACCGGAGGCCATACGAACTTCATGCAGAACAGTACAAAAATCAGGAACGCAACGGACTGGCCAATCAGGGTCGCATTAATGTTCACGCCAACACCTCGCAGTTACGTTGTCCATCACACCAAATTACTCGGAAGAATCCGGGTAATTAGCCAGCGATCTGACCAACGAACGGGTTCGCAAAGGTGAAGAACAGAGCGATACCAACACCGATCATGGTTACGGCGTCGAGCAGACCGGCAACGATGAACATTTTAACTTGCAGCATTGGAACCATTTCTGGCTGACGCGCTGCGCCTTCCAGGAACTTGCCGCCCAGCAGGCCGAAACCAATTGCGGTACCCAGTGCGCCCAGGCCGATCAACAGTGCAACAGCGATAGCGGTTAGACCAACTACAGTTTCCATCTTTCCTCCCGACTTTTACGTCGTATGGTTTAGGTTTTTTAGATTAAAGCGGTAAAACAAATCGTTTCAGAGGCCCGGTTAAGAGCCCCCTCCCGTTTGACCGGGAGGGACATCAGATCAGCCGAGGCTGCTCTTAATGGTTTTCTTCGTGCGCCATCGACAGGTAGACGATGGTCAGCATCATGAAGATGAACGCCTGCAGGGTGATGATCAGGATGTGGAACACAGCCCACGCCCACTGCAGAACAACGCCCAGGCCACTCAGCCAGAGCAGGCCGCTGCCGAACATCACAGCGATCAGAATGAACACCAGCTCGCCGGCATACATGTTGCCGAACAGACGCAGGGCCAGAGAGATCGGCTTGGCGATCAGGGTCACGAATTCCAGCAGGAAGTTCACCGGGATCAGCAGGGCCTGAACGAAGATGTTCTTGCTGCCGAACGGGTGCAGGGTCAGTTCGCCGATGAAGCCGCCGATGCCCTTGACCTTGATGCTATAGAAAATGATCAGTGCGAAAACCGAGAACGCCATGCCCAGGGTCGCGTTCGGGTCGGTAGTCGACACGGCACGGAACGGGATGTGGTGGTCGCCGGTGATCAGGATGGCCAGCTGAGGAATCCAGTCGACCGGTACCAGGTCGACGGCGTTCATCAGGAACACCCAGACGAAGATGGTCAGTGCCAGC
This sequence comes from Pseudomonas sp. AM14(2022), assembly GCF_036346455.1. Lineage (NCBI taxonomy): Bacteria > Pseudomonadati > Pseudomonadota > Gammaproteobacteria > Pseudomonadales > Pseudomonadaceae > Pseudomonas > Pseudomonas sp. AM14(2022). The sequence goes on along the minus strand of NZ_JAOTNY010000001.1, from coordinate 167,577 downwards.
GGTGCGATCACCGGGCTACGGCCATGGAAGCTGTCTTTCACGCTGCCATCGACGAATTCGACCAATACTTCAACGAAGTTCTGCAAAGCACCTGGCTGACCCGAAGTCGCTTTCTTTGCCGCCATGCGGAAAAGGAAAACGAAGATCAGACCCAGCGCGACCGACCAGCCGAGGGTATCGACGTGGAAAGCCCAGAAGCCCATTTCCTTGGCTTCTGCTGCGGTATGGGCAAAGCCCCAGCCGCCGTTAGGTAGCTGACCGAAGGTCAGGTTCTGCAAGTGGTGCTGGATATAGCCCGAAGCGGTTGTTTCTGCCATGGTTGCCTCAAACGCCCTAAGGTCTCGAAAGTCTTGTTCTCATCAGCAGGGGAGCGAACCAGCTGACCGACTGAGTCAGCACGAAAGCGCCGAATACTGCGATCGGCGCCAATGGCTTCACACCTGCAAACACCAGTGCAAACAGCACTGCCGTCAAAATCAGTTTGCCTGCCTCGCCGGCATAAAATGACCGGACGATGGACTGGGCTGCTCGGGCGCCGGAAAACCGAAATGCCTTGTGAGCGAAATAAACATTGGGCAGCAAGGCTATCAGGCCTCCGCAAAGTCCCGAGTATCCGGCAACGACTCCGTGCCATTGCCAGAGCGCCAAAGCGGCAATGAGCAAAATGACAAATTGAGCCATCAACACCGGAAAAACCGCCAGGCGATGGAACGGCAGGCGGTTTGGCTTGCGGGTTTCCATCACGTTTGCTCTCCAATGGTCGGCTGCCAGAATTCAATAACTTGGCATAATTTGTGCCGACAAAATGCGCGCAGAGTATAGGGGCGGTTCTGCCCCTATTCAACTGTCAGGTAGTGATTTCCGACTGCGCGCTACATGAGGAAATGTTTCAGCGGATGTGTGCGAGCACACCTTGAAGCTCATCGAGGGAGTTGTAACCGATGACCAACTGACCTTTTCCCTTCTTGCCGTGGCGAATCTGCACCGCAGAGCCTAGGCGCTCGGCCAGACGCTGTTCGAGCCGGGCGATATCCGGGTCGGGTTTGGCCGCTTCCACAGGCTCCGGTTTGCCACTCAACCACTGACGAACCAGTGCCTCGGTTTGGCGCACAGTCAGGCCGCGTGCGACAACATGTCGCGCCCCTTCCACCTGCTGGTTGTCCGGCAGACCGAGCAAAGCACGGGCATGACCCATTTCCAGGTCACCGTGGGACAGCATGGTCTTGATGACTTCCGGCAGTGCAATAAGTCGCAACAGGTTAGCCACAGTCACGCGGGACTTACCCACAGCCTCGGCAACCTGTTGTTGAGTGAGCTGGAATTCCTGCTGCAGTCGCTGCAAGGCGACGGCTTCCTCAATCGGGTTCAGGTCTTCACGCTGGATGTTCTCGATCAGCGCAATGGCGATCGCGGTCTCATCCGGCACATCACGGACCATCGCCGGGATGGTTTCCTGGCCGGCCTGCTGGCTGGCGCGCCAGCGGCGTTCACCGGCGATGATTTCGAAGCGGCCACCGCCAATCGGGCGCACCACGATCGGCTGCATCACGCCTTGTGCCTTGATCGACTGCGCCAGCTCTTCCAGCGCTTGCGGATCCATGTCGCGGCGTGGCTGGTATTTGCCACGCTGCAGCAGATCCAGCGGCAGGTGCTGCAGTTCACGGGTATCGGCCTGCGCCGCCTGTTCTTCCAGCGCGCTGACGGTCGGACCACTCAGCAGTGCATCCAGTCCACGTCCGAGACCTCGTTTCTTGACGGCCATGGGGATTCCTTAAGTTGGCTGGGCAGCGGCGATGCGTGAATTTTTGCGCTGACGGCGAACCATCTCGCCCGCCAGGGCCAAATAAGCCAGCGCGCCGCGCGATTGCTTGTCGTAGGCCAGTGCCGGCATACCGTAGCTCGGTGCTTCGGCCAGGCGGATGTTGCGCGGGATCACCGTGTCGTACAGCTGCTCGCCAAAGTGTTCCTTGAGCTGCGCCGAAACATCGTTCATCAGGCTCAGCCGCGGGTCGTACATGGTGCGCAGCAGACCTTCGACCTTGAGGTTGGGGTTCAGCAGTTCGGCGATGCGCTTGATGTTATCCACAAGGTCGCTCAAGCCTTCGAGCGCAAAGTATTCGCACTGCATGGGGATAATCACCCCGTCAGCAGCGACCAGTGCGTTCAATGTGAGCATTGACAGCGACGGCGGGCAGTCGATCAAAATGTAATCGTAGTTTTCACGGATCGGCGCCAGCGCGCTGCGCAGACGGCTTTCCTTCATCTGCATTTCCAGCAGCACCACTTCTGCCGCGGTCAGGTCGCGGTTGGCCGGCAGCAATTGATAACCGCCGTGCTCGGAGTAGTGCATGGCCTGGGCCAGATCGCATTCGCCGATCAGCAGGTCGTAGACCGAGTTCTCCAGGCCATGTTTATCCACACCGCTACCCATGGTGGCGTTGCCCTGTGGATCGAGATCGATCAACAGCACCCGGCGCTTGGTCGCGACCAGGGATGCTGCGAGGTTGATGCAGGTGGTGGTCTTGCCCACACCACCCTTCTGGTTCGCTATCGCGAATACCTTAGCCATTCTTGCTTGTGTTCCCAATCATGCCGTGCGGCGCAGTATCAGCAGATGGCGTTGGCCTTGGCAACCGGGTACGGCCAGGGCGTGTTCGCTATCGAGTTTGAAGTCTGCCGGCAATGCTACCAGCTCATCGGCCGGATGAACGCCCTTCATTGCCAGCCAGCGCGTGTCGGCATCGCCGAGGTGGCGAGTCCAGTTGGTGAAGTTCTCCATACTGCTGAAAGCCCGGGAAATGATCCCGTTGAATGGCTGGGCAGGCTGGAAGGCTTCGACGCGACTGTGGATAACTTGCAGGTTATCCAGTTTGAGTTCGAGTTTGACCTGAGTCAGGAAGCGGGTTTTCTTGCCGTTGCTGTCCAGACAGGTCACTTGCGAGTCCGGATACAGGATCGCCAGCGGAATGCCGGGCATGCCGCCGCCACTGCCAACATCGAGCCAACGGCCGTTTTCGATGAACGACATCACGCTCAAGCTATCGAGCAGATGCCGCGAAACCATTTCATCAGGATCGCGCACTGCAGTCAGGTTGTAGGCCTGGTTCCATTTGATCAACAGGGCCAGGTAACCCAGCAGCAATTCGTGCTGGGCTGCGCTGAGATTGACACCGAGCTCGCGGGCTCCTGTGGATAACTCTTCGGCGTGTTGCGAAGTGACCTTAGAACTCAAGCGCTTTGCTCCAACTGACGGCCCGCGCCGCGTTTTTTCAAATGAATCATCAACAGCGAAATCGCTGCCGGGGTCACGCCCGGGATCCGCGAAGCCTGGCCGAGCGTCTCCGGACGCGTGGCACCGAGCTTGCTCTGAATCTCCTTGGAGAGACCGGAAATGTTGGTGTAATCGATATCCACAGGCAATTTCGTGTCTTCACTGGCGCGCAGACGGGCGATTTCGTCCTGTTGACGGTCGATGTAACCGGCGTATTTGGTCTTGATTTCAACCTGTTCGGCGACCTGTGGATCTTCAGCGCCCTGCCCGGTCACTTCGACCAGACCAGCGTAGTCGATTTCCGGACGGCTCAAGAGGTTGAGCAAGTTGTATTCGTGAGTCAGCGGCGTGCCGAATTTTTCCGCAATCGCATCGCCCTGCTGGGTGCCCGGGCGAACCCAGGTGCTCTTCAGGCGCTGCTCTTCGAGTTCGATGCTTTCGCGTTTCTTGCAGAAGGCCTCCCAACGCGCGTCATCGACCAGACCCAGTTCACGACCTTTTTCGGTCAAACGCAGGTCGGCGTTGTCCTCGCGCAGAATCAGGCGGTACTCGGCACGGGAAGTGAACATGCGGTACGGCTCTTGGGTACCGAGGGTGATCAGGTCGTCGACCAGCACGCCGATGTACGCCTCATCGCGACGCGGGCACCAGGCTTCTTTGCCCTTGGCACGCAGCGCGGCGTTGGCCCCGGCGAGCAAACCTTGCGCACCGGCTTCTTCGTAACCGGTGGTGCCGTTGATCTGACCAGCGAAGAACAGACCGCCGATGACTTTGGTTTCCAGGCTGTATTTCAGGTCACGCGGGTCGAAGTAGTCGTACTCGATCGCATAACCCGGACGCACGATGTGCGCGTTTTCCATGCCGCGGATCGATTGCACGATCTGCAATTGCACGTCGAACGGCAAGCTTGTGGATATCCCGTTCGGGTACAGCTCATGGGTGGTCAGGCCTTCCGGCTCGATGAACACCTGATGGCTTTCCTTGTCGGCAAAACGATGGATCTTGTCTTCGATCGACGGGCAGTAGCGCGGGCCGATGCCCTCGATTTCGCCGGCGGCGGAATACATCGGCGAACGGTCGAGGTTCGCCGCGATGATTTCGTGGGTGCGGGCGTTGGTGTGGGTAATCCAGCAACTGACCTGGCGCGGATGCTGTTCCTTGTTGCCCATGAACGACATGACCGGGATCGGCGTGTCGCCCGGTTGCTCGGTCATCACCGAGAAATCCACAGACTTGCCGTCAATGCGCGGTGGCGTACCAGTTTTCAGGCGACCAACACGCAGCGGCAGTTCACGCAGACGATGTGCCAGGGCAATCGACGGCGGGTCACCGGCACGACCGCCGGAGAAATTCTGCAAACCGATGTGGATAAGTCCACCGAGGAAGGTACCAGTGGTCAATACCACGGAATCGGCGAAAAACCGCAGACCCATTTGCGTGACAACACCACGTACCTGCTCTTGCTCGACGATCAGGTCGTCAGCGGCCTGTTGAAATATCCACAGGTTCGGTTGGTTTTCCAGAATTTCGCGGACAGCGGCCTTGTACAGAATGCGGTCGGCTTGCGCACGGGTCGCCCGTACGGCCGGACCTTTGCGGCTGTTCAATACGCGAAACTGGATGCCGCCCAGATCGGTAGCCATGGCCATCGCGCCGCCGAGGGCGTCGATTTCCTTGACCAGATGGCTTTTGCCAATGCCACCGATGGCCGGGTTGCAGCTCATGGCACCGAGGGTTTCCACGTTATGCGTCAGCAACAGGGTTTTTGCCCCCATACGTGCTGAGGCCAGTGCTGCCTCGGTACCGGCATGACCGCCGCCGATGACGATCACTTCAAAACGGGAAGGGAAATCCACCACGCACCTCGTGCCTGCTTAAGTAGGTATTCAGGAATAGTTTGAGATCAGGTTTCTGGACCTGGTCGACAAGTATAGGGACTTCGCCCTTCCTAAAGAACCCTTTGCACAAAATTTAACCAGCTGTGGAGAACTCGAGGTTAAAAGAATAAAAAAGAGAGAAATTTATAAAACCTTTGTTTTAATGCTTATTCTTACTGACCGACCTTTCTGTGGATAGATTGCTACAGGCCTTATTATTCAATGTGTACAGGGTTTCAAAACCCTGTTATCAGGTCCTCAGGAGGCCCTTGGATAACCGGTTTAAGCCTGTGGATGAATGGGGTGGTTATCCACAGAGGTAGTTATATCCAGTTTTCACGCCCTGTTATCAACTGACCTCAGTGGCAGTTATTCACAGGGCTTAATCCACAGAAATTCAACCAGACGGTTTTTTCAGGACGCAGTAAAACGCCACCGAGAGATCGGAGACGAGCATGAAGTCGATGGTGGGATGTGACGGGGCTATTGTGAGAGAACGTAACAGAGGCTAATAATAGCCATTATCATTAACTCGTCAGTTTCTCCCATGTCCCTACCCGCCCATCATGCTGCGATCGAGCAAATCTACGAGCAACACCATTCGTGGCTGTATGGATGGCTCAAGGGCAAACTGCACGACGCCTGCGATGCTGCCGATGTCGCGCATGACACTTTCGTGCGGATCCTCGCGGCACGTAATGCGTCGCAGATTCGCGAACCGCGGGATTATCTGGCGACCATTGCACGCGGCCTCGTCATTGATCGCTATCGAAGACAGGCCATCGAAGTTGTCTACTTGCAGACCTTGGCTGCTCGACCAGAAGCCACCGCCATCAGCGAAGAAGACAAGGCGCTGATCATCGAAACCCTGATCGCTGTGGATAAAGCCTTGGCCGGTCTGGGCGCGCGAACCCAGAAGATCTTCATGCTTTCGCAGATCGACGGTTTGACTTATCAACAGATCGCTGCGCAGTTGCAGGTTTCCCTGACCACAGTAAAGAAGCACATGATCCGCGCCCTGACGGAATGTGCCCTGATCATGGCGCAGCGTTGATGCCCACTGCACCGAACCGCAAGGTTTTCGAAGCGGCTGCCAGTTGGTACGTGCAGTTTCAGGCCGATCCGCCGACTCTCGCCGATCAAAAAGCCTGGCAGCTGTGGATAGATAGTGATCCAGCGCATCTGGCGGCCTGGAACCAGATGGAACAACTGCAGCGTCAGCTCGGCACTTTGCCGCTGGATTTGAAACGTCGCGCACTGAATACCGGCCAACAAAGGCGCCAGATCCTGAAATTATTACTGCTCGCGACAGGGACGGGGATCCTTGGCTGGAACGCCCAACAACATACCTCCCTTGGAAATGCCTGGGCTGATTACAAAACCGGCGTTGGCCAGCGTCGCAACATCTCATTGGCGGATGGCAGCCAGATCCAGCTCAATACCGATACGGCCATCGATGTGTCTTTCGACGCAACGCAACGGCTGATTCGTTTGCGCTCGGGTGAAGTCCTCATTCAGACCGGCAAGCTCGGCGATCAGCGGCCGTTTTTGGTCGAAACCGGGGATGGCCGAATTCAAGCGTTGGGTACCCGTTTTTCTGTGCATAAGTTGTCGGGCTCAACGCGGGTTGGCGTACTGGAAGATCGGGTCAGCGTGCAACCCGCTGATCAATCAACGCGCGCGATGATCTTGAAAGCAGGCGAAGGTGCGGATTTCGATAGTCGGCATATCGGGCTCATTCAACCCTTCGAATCCTCGGCAGTGGCCTGGACCAATGGCCAGCTGATTGTGCTCGATGCGCGGCTGGGCGAGGTAATCGAAGAGCTGGGGCGTTATCGCAGCGGTGTTATGCACTGCGATAGTCGTGCCTGGGATCTACGCGTATCCGGCACCTTTCGGCTCGATTCCACCGATGCCGTGCTGGCCAATCTTCAGGCCTTGTTACCGATCAACGTCCGCTACTTCACCCGTTACTGGGTCTCGATCAGCCATAGCGTCTGATTGAAAATCTCCTGGGGAAAAAAATCGAAAGCAGGGTTATCTTTTTTTGTCCTGACCCGGCCCTTCAGGTAATCGCGATAAACGCGGCTCTTCGCCACCTTCAGGGCTTATCCACACATGCGTCTTCCCACGTTCCGTCAGCGTTTTTCCCACCACTGCATTGCCTACAGCCTACTGATGACCAGTGCCGCGTCCTGCCTGGCAATGACCAATAACGCCTTCGCGGCAACGGTCGCGCAGCGCTACACCATTGTTGCCGGCCCGCTGGACAATGCTTTGAGCCAATTCGCCTCCACTGCAAACGTGATTCTGTCGTTCTCGCCGCAGCAGACCAACCGTTTACGCAGTACCGGACTGAACGGCAACTTCACCGTCGAACAGGGATTCGCCCAACTGCTGCAAGGCTCAGGTTTGCAAGCCGTACCCCAAGCGCCGGGTAGCTACATTCTGCAGGCGCTGCCCAATGGTGATTTGCTGGAGCTGGCCCCGACCAACATCAACGGGCAATTGGCCAATCCGATGGATCTGGATTACGCCGCCGACGTCGGCTATAGGGCGCAGAACAGCCGGATCGGTACGAAAACCAGCACGCCGTTGTCGGAAACGCCGCGTTCGGTATCGGTGGTGACCGCCCAGCGCATGAAAGATCAGAAATCTCAGACGCTCACCGAGGTACTCGGCTACGTTCCCGGCATCTTCGCCCCACCGTTTGCAGCGGGCGACAGCCTGGCCGGCGATCTGTTTTTCATTCGTGGTTTCAACGCCACCGATTACGGCTACGGCCTGTTGCGCGATGGACTTCGCGTGCAAGGCAACCGTTATGACACCAGCACCGAACCTTACGGTTTGGAGCGCGTGGAAATTTTCCGCGGACCATCGTCCTTGCTCTATGGGGAAAACGCACCGGGCGGCCTGGTGAATCTGGTGAGCAAGCGGCCGACCGCAGCTCCACGCGGCGAAGTGCAACTGGGTTATGGCTCGAATAATCGCCGGCAGATTGGCATCGATGTGTCCGGGCCACTCAACGACAGCGGCAATGTGTTGGGACGAGTGGTGATGCTCGGACGCAAGTCAGACACCCAGACCGATCACGTACCGGATGACCGCATTTACATCGCCCCGTCGCTGACCCTGAATTTCGACGACTTCAACACCCTGACCCTGCTGGCCAACTACCAGAAAGATCACACCAATATGGAACTGGGTCTGCCGGCGGCCGGCACATTGCTGAGCAATCCCAACGGCAAGCTATCCAAAGGCACCATGCTTGGTGATTCGGACTGGAACACCTTCGAACGGGAAACCTGGAGCACCGGTTATGAGTTCAGCCATTCCTTCAACGATGACTGGCAGTTCCGCCAGAATTCGCGCTACATGCAGTCGCGAATCACCCGCCACGAGACCTGGCCCGGCAACCTGAACAACGCCGGGTTCGGCACGCGCCTGAACATGACCGCGTACGATCGCTTCAACAAATCCATGGTGTATTCGCTGGATAACCAACTGGAAGGCAAATTCCAGGTCGGCGAGCTGGAAAACACCGTGCTGTTCGGCGCCAGCTACGACCGCACTTCGTTCAATCAGGACTGGAATGCTGGCATCGTCGGGCCAATCGATATCTACGACCCGGTTTACTTGCGCGATCCGACTACACCGATTGCGGTGCAGAACACCCTGCTCGAACAACAGATGAAAGGTGTTTATGCCCAGATCCAGAGCAAATATGACCACTGGTTGTTCTTGCTCGGCGGGCGCCAGGACTGGGTCGACAGTGATTTCCGCGACAAAGTGGCCAAGGGCAGCAACATCAGTTCCGAGGACAAGAAGTTCACCTACCAGGGCGGCGTGATGTACCAGTTCGACAACGGCATGACGCCGTATGTCAGCTATTCCACCTCGTTCGTGCCGGTGCAGCAGATATCCAATGCCGGCGCGCCGCTCGATCCGATCACCAGCAGCCAATACGAAGTGGGCCTCAAGTACGAACCGATCGGCTGGGATACCGCGTTCACCGCGTCGGTGTATGACCTGCGGAAAAAGGACGACACCTACTTCGACTCGACCACATCGACCTATCGCCAGGTCGGCGAAAGCCGTTCCAAAGGCGTGGAGCTGGAACTCAACAGCAATCTGACCCAGAACCTCAATGTGACTGCGGCGTACACCTACACCGACGCGCGGATTACCAAAGACGCGGCGACCTCGTTGGTCAAAGGCCACCAGATGACCGGCGTGCCACGTAATCAGGCGTCGGTCTGGACCAAGTACCGTTTCCTCGATGGCGATTTGAAAGGTTTGTACGTGGGTGGCGGCGTGCGTTACTTCGACAGTGCCTTCGCCTACACCTCGCCTTCGCTATACGGCAAGCTGGATGCCGGCGATGTCACATTGGTGGATGCGGCCATCGGTTATCAGATCGACACGCACTGGAGCGTCGACCTGAACGCCAAGAACCTGTTCGACAAGGAATATGTGTCGGGATGCAACGATGCTGGCCGTTGCTATTGGGGCGAAGATCGCACCTTACTCGGTACGGTGTCTTACAACTGGTGAAACGAAAAGAGGCTGTGGATAAATTGTCCACAGCCCCTTTGGTCATTTACCGATGCAGAAGCTGGAAAAGATCCGGCCAAGCAGGTCATCGGAGCTGAATGCCCCGGTGATTTCACCCAGAGAGTGCTGCGCCTGACGCAAATCTTCGGCCAGCAGCTCTCCTGCGCCGGCCAGCGTCAGCTGCGCACGCCCGTGTTCCAGCGCTGCACTGGCATGGCGCAGAGCCTCCAAATGCCGGCGACGGGCACTGAAGCTGCTTTCCGAGGTTTGCTCATAGCCCATGCAGGCCTTGAGGTGTTCGCGCAACAACTCCAGACCTTCGCCGGCGGCTTTGGCGCTAAGGCTTATGGTCACGTGGCCATCGTCGCTGACTTCCAGGGCAATTGCCTCACCTGTCAAGTCAGCCTTGTTGCGGATCAAGGTGACCTTGGCCGGATCCGGCCGGGTTTCGAGGAATTCTGGCCACAGAGCAAACGGATCTGCAGCTTCCGGCGCGGTGGCATCGACTACCAGCAGCACCCGATCCGCTTCAGTGATCGCTTTCAACGCACGCTCGACGCCGATCTTTTCCACCTGATCGTCGGTGTCGCGCAGACCTGCAGTGTCCACAACGTGCAACGGCATGCCGTCGATGTGGATATGTTCGCGCAGGATATCCCGGGTGGTGCCGGCAATTTCAGTCACGATCGCGGCTTCGCGGCCAGCCAGGGCATTCAACAGGCTGGACTTGCCGGCATTTGGACGACCGGCGATCACCACCGTCATGCCATCTCGCAACAAGGCACCCTGCCCGGCTTCACGCAGCACGGTGGATAACTCTTCACGTACCTTGTCGAGCATGCTCAGTACGTGACCGTCGGCCAGGAAATCGATTTCCTCTTCCGGGAAGTCGATGGCGGCTTCGACGTAGATGCGCAGACCGATCAGTTGTTCGGTGAGGTTATGCACACGCTGGGAAAACGCCCCTTGCAGTGAGCGCAAGGCATTGCGTGCAGCCTGTGCAGAACTGGCTTCGATCAGATCGGCAATCGCCTCGGCCTGAGCCAGGTCGAGTTTGTCGTTGAGGAACGCGCGCTCGCTGAATTCACCGGGGCGGGCCAGACGGCAACCCAGTTCCAGGCAACGCTTGAGCAACATGTCCAGAACAATCGGGCCACCGTGCCCCTGCAACTCCAGCACATCTTCGCCAGTGAACGAGTTTGGTCCCGGGAAATACAGGGCCAGTCCTTCGTCCAACACCTGCTGATCAGCATTGAAAAACGGACCGTAATGCGCGTAACGCGGTTTCAGTTCACGGCCGCTGATGGCTTTGGCTGCAACGCTGGCCAACGGCCCGGAAATACGGACGATGCCGACACCGCCGCGACCTTGAGCGGTGGCGACAGCAGCGATGGTTTCACGAGGTACGCTCATAAACCGGTATCCAGACAAAAGTGGCAGATAGCAAAACGCCCCACTAGGGGGCGTTTTGAGTGGTGTTATCCACAGAGTAAGTTACGCCTCGGCTTTTTTCGTCGCCGCTTCGATCTTACGCGTGATGTACCACTGTTGGGCAATCGACAGGCAGTTGTTCACAACCCAGTACAGCACCAGACCAGCAGGGAACCACAGGAAGAAGAAGGTGAAGATGATTGGCATCATTTTCATGACCTTCGCCTGCATCGGATCCGGCGGAGTCGGGTTCAGACGCTGCTGAATGAACATGGTCGCGCCCATGATGATCGGCAGGATGAAGAACGGATCCTTGATGGACAGGTCGGTGATCCACAGCATGAACGGCGCCTGGCGCATTTCCACGCTTTCCAGCAGAACCCAGTACAGCGAAAGGAAAACCGGCATCTGCACGAGGATCGGCAAGCAACCGCCCAGCGGATTGATCTTCTCTTTCTTGTACAGCTCCATCATGGCTTGCGACATTTTCTGCCGGTCATCGCCATGTTGCTCTTTCAGTGCAGCCAGTTTCGGTGCTACGGCACGCATGCGCGCCATGGATTTGTAGCTGGCAGCCGACAGCGGGAAGAAGATCCCTTTGATCAGCATGGTCAGGAAGATGATCGACCAGCCCCAGTTACCCACGATCGCGTGGATGTGTTGCAGCAACCAGAAGATCGGCTGAGCGATGAACCACAGAATGCCGTAGTCGACTGTCAGTTCCAGACCTGGGGATAACTGTTTCAGTACGGCCTGGCTTTTCGGCCCGGCGTACAGAATGGCGCTGGTTTCAACTTTGGCACCCGGTGCAGCGGTCAGCGAAGGACCGGTGTAACCGATGATGTAGTTGCCTTTGCTGTCCTTACGCGTCTGAACAATGTTGTTTTCGCCCTTCGGCGCAACCCATGCAGTCACGAAGTAGTGTTGCAGCCAAGCTACCCAGCCACCGGTGACGGTTTCCTTGAGCTGACCTTTGTCCATGTCTTTCATGGACACTTTCTTGTACGGCTCGGAACTTGTCCACAGGGCGGCGCCCAGGTAAGTCGCGGTGCCGGTGGCGGTGGTCGACGAAGGGTCGGCACTGGCGTCGCGCTTCAGTTGGGCGAACATCGAACCCGACCAAGGCTGAGCGCTCTGGTTATCCACAAGGTAGGTCACGGTTACGTCATACAGGCCGCGTTTCAGGGTGAAACGCTTGATGTAGTTGACGCCGTCCTTGCTGAACTTCAGGTCGACGACCAATTGGTCCTGACCGTCAGCCAGTTGATAACTTTTCTTCTCCGAGGCGTAAACCGGACGACCGGCCGGGCTTGCGTCCGGACCGTTGGTGCCGATCAGGCCGCTTTGTGCCAGATAAGTACGTTCGCCGCCGTTGTCGAACAGCTGGAACGGTACATCAGGACGATCCTGACGACGTGGATACAGTGGCAAAGTCAGTTGAGCAACGTCACCGCCCTGGGGATCGATCGCCAGATCGAGCACGTCGGTTTTGACCTGGATCAGATCCTTGCTGGCAGCGACCGGGGTTTCCACAGGTGCGCTGGTGTCGCTTGCGGCACGCGGAATATCGTCACTGGCGGAAGCGTTATTGCCAGGAACGGTGTCCGGCAAACCGGATGCAGTCGTACTGGAAGCAACATTCTGAGTCGGCAGGGCAGCCTGGCCATAGTCCTGGTTCCATTTAAGAACCATAACGTAGGACACGATTGCCAGGGCGACGATCAGGATCGTGCGTTTGATATCCATGATTACTCGGCCATCGAAGAAGAACGGGAGGTAGGGATAGGTGGAACCGGGTCATAACCACCGGGATTCCACGGATGACAGCGACCTAAACGACGAAAGGCCAGCCAGCCACCGCGCAGAAGGCCATGATTTTCGATGGCTTCATACGCGTAGCAAGAACAACTGGGGTAGAAACGACAGTGACTGGCCATCAAAGGACTAATGGCGTAGCGATAAAACTGGATCGGAACGAGTGCCAGTTTACGCATCTGGACTGTCTACCCCTACAGTTTCGGTTTTGACTGCTGGAACTGGCTTGTTACGGGCCAGACGCTTCCAGAGTTTGCCGAAATGCTGAATCAATTCGGGGTTTTCTACGTCGCCCAAACCTTTGCGCGCGACGATAACGATATCCCAGCCGACCAGAGAATCCTGGTGCAGACGGAACGATTCGCGCATCAGACGTTTGAGGCGATTGCGCTCAACGGAGAGCTTTACGCTCTTTTTTCCGATAACCAGCCCGAGACGGGGGTGATCAAGATCGTTGTTGCGCGCAAGGAGCAGGAGATTTTTCCCCGGAACCTTGCCGGTAGGGGAGTCAAAGACTGCCTTGAAATGCCGGGGGGTAAGCAGACGCTTTTCCCGACTGAAGTCCTGACTCACCTCCAGTACCGGATTATCAAACTGCCAGACGCGCACGACCTTTGGCGCGACGACGCGACAGGACAGCGCGACCGTTCTTGGTAGCCATGCGAGCACGGAAACCGTGGGTACGAGCGCGTTTGATAGTGCTTGGTTGGAAAGTACGTTTCATGTCGTGTTACCTGGTTCGTCCACAACGGGCCGGAATGGCCCCCGTTTTAAGAGACCGGGGATTCTAGAGAAAGCAAGCCCTCAGGTCAATTTCCAACCAGCGTTTCCTTATAAATAGATCTCTGGAGCTTGCGGAAGCGAAATCCTGTTTGCCAGACATAAAAATAAAGAAGGGAATTATTTAAAGCTTTTCTGTAAAGCTTGTAAAAGCTAGGGCAGCCGTCTTCTGTGGATAACCAACTTCAGCCCTTGTAGAGCGGGATGTACAGAGAATGACAACTACAGTGGAAAACCGTGTTCAGCCTGTGCTGCGCTGTCGGATAACCTGTGTGTGGAATGGCCTGTTATCCACAGGCTGGTTATCCACCGAGTTCCACCCCCAGTTGTCCAGTGCCCTCAGAGGCGGTTATCCACAGAGCTTATGCACACACCGTTGGTCGCCTTTTTACCGGTTAACGCATTGATTAATCATGGTCACCACACAACCTGCATGTGGATAAGTGGACGGCTCGCCGCTACAATGGCCGCTTGTTTTTGCCTCACCGGCTTTCAACTTAGGGGATATCCGTGTCAGTGGAACTTTGGCAGCAGTGCGTGGAGCTTTTGCGCGAGGAGCTGCCTGCCCAACAATTCAACACCTGGATCCGTCCACTACAGGTCGAAGCCGAAGGCGACGAGTTGCGCGTCTACGCACCGAACCGTTTTGTGCTGGACTGGGTCAACGAAAAGTACCTCGGTCGCGTCCTTGAACTGCTGGATGAGCACGGCAACGGCATGGCGCCAGCGCTTTCCTTATTAATAGGCAGCAAACGCAGCTCGGCACCGCGTGCCGCGCCGAACGCGCCGTTGGCCGCTGCGCAGGTGTCCCAGGCCAATACCGTGCCGGCCAGTGCGCCAGCACCCGCTCCAAGTGCAGCTCCGGCCAAGCGCTCGACGCAGAAAACCGAGGAAGTCAGTGAAGAGCCGTCCCGCGACAGCTTTGACCCGATGGCCGGTGCGGCCTCGCAACAGGCCCCGGTTCGCGCCGAACAGCGCACCGTTCAGGTCGAAGGCGCGCTCAAGCACACCAGTTACCTGAACCGCACCTTCACCTTCGAGAATTTCGTCGAAGGCAAGTCCAACCAGCTCGCCCGCGCGGCAGCCTGGCAGGTGGCGGACAATCCCAAGCACGGTTACAACCCGCTGTTCCTTTATGGCGGCGTCGGCCTGGGTAAAACTCACTTGATGCACGCAGTGGGTAACCATTTATTAAAGAAGAACCCGAATGCCAAGGTTGTGTACCTGCATTCCGAGCGCTTCGTGGCCGACATGGTCAAGGCGCTGCAACTGAACGCGATCAACGAGTTCAAGCGTTTCTATCGTTCGGTGGACGCTCTGCTGATCGACGATATTCAGTTCTTCGCCCGTAAAGAGCGTTCCCAGGAAGAGTTTTTCCACACCTTCAACGCCCTGCTTGAAGGTGGCCAGCAGGTCATTCTTACCAGTGACCGCTACCCGAAAGAAATTGAAGGCCTTGAAGAGCGCCTCAAATCCCGCTTCGGTTGGGGCCTGACGGTTGCCGTCGAGCCGCCGGAGCTGGAAACCCGTGTGGCGATCTTGATGAAGAAGGCCGACCAGGCCAAAGTCGAGTTGCCTCACGATGCGGCGTTCTTCATCGCCCAACGAATTCGTTCCAACGTCCGTGAGCTGGAAGGCGCGCTGAAACGCGTGATCGCCCACTCGCACTTCATGGGCCGCGACATCACCATCGAGTTGATCCGCGAATCCCTGAAAGACTTGTTGGCACTGCAGGACAAACTGGTCTCTGTGGATAACATTCAGCGCACTGTCGCCGAGTACTACAAGATCAAGATTTCCGACCTGCTGTCCAAGCGCCGTTCGCGCTCGGTGGCACGCCCGCGTCAGGTGGCCATGGCATTGTCCAAGGAACTGACCAACCACAGCCTGCCGGAAATCGGCGATGTGTTTGGTGGTCGCGACCACACGACGGTGTTGCACGCCTGCCGCAAGATCAACGAACTTAAGGAATCCGACGCGGACATCCGCGAGGACTACAAGAACCTGCTGCGTACACTGACCACTTGATGAACTCCAGCGCAGCTTATTAAGGCAAGGGACTAGACCATGCATTTCACCATTCAACGCGAAGCCCTGTTGAAACCCCTGCAACTGGTCGCAGGCGTCGTCGAGCGCCGACAGACCTTGCCGGTACTGTCCAACGTGCTGTTGGTCGTCGATGGCCAGCAACTGTCGCTGACCGGTACCGATCTGGAAGTCGAGCTGGTCGGTCGCGTGCAACTCGAAGAGCCGGCTGAAACCGGCTCCATCACCGTGCCTGCGCGCAAGCTGATGGACATCTGCAAGAGCCTGCCCAACGACGCGCTGATCGACATCAAGGTCGACGAGCAGAAGCTGGTCGTGAAGGCCGGCCGTAGCCGTTTCACCCTGTCGACCCTGCCCGCCAATGATTTCCCGACGGTTGAAGAAGGCCCGGGTTCGCTGACCTGCAGCCTGGAGCAGAGCAAACTGCGTCGCCTGATCGAACGCACCAGCTTCGCCATGGCCCAGCAGGACGTGCGCTACTACCTCAACGGCATGCTGCTGGAAGTCTCGGCCGGTGTGATCCGCGCCGTGGCAACCGACGGTCACCGTCTGGCCATGTGCTCGATGCAGGCCGATATCGGTCAGCCGGATCGTCACCAGGTGATCGTGCCACGCAAAGGCATTCTGGAACTGGCGCGTCTGCTCACCGAACCGGATGGCAACGTCAGCATCGTTCTGGGTCAACACCACATCCGCGCCACCACCGGCGAATTCACCTTCACCTCGAAGCTGGTCGACGGCAAGTTCCCGGACTATGAGCGCGTTCTGCCGAAGGGTGGTGACAAGCTGGTACTGGGCGATCGTCAGGCCCTGCGTGAAGCGTTCAGCCGTACTGCGATTCTGTCTAACGAGAAATACCGCGGCATCCGTCTGCAACTGGCCAACGGTCAGTTGAAGATCCAGGCCAACAACCCGGAGCAGGAAGAAGCGGAAGAAGAAGTGGGCGTTGAATACAACGGCGGTTCGCTGGAAATCGGCTTCAACGTGAGCTACCTGCTCGACGTGCTGGGCGTGATGACCACCGAACAGGTTCGCCTGATCCTGTCCGACTCCAACAGCAGTGCGCTGGTGCAAGAGTCCGACAATGACGACTCGGCTTATGTTGTCATGCCGATGCGTCTGTAATCAGCTGATCCTGGATGTCCTTAAGTCGTGTTTCGGTCACCGCGGTGCGCAATCTGCACCCGGTGACCTTCTCCCCCTCCCCCCGCATCAACATTCTTTACGGCGCCAACGGCAGCGGCAAAACCAGTGTTCTGGAAGCCATTCATCTGCTGGGGCTTGCCCGTTCGTTTCGTAGCACGCGGCTGTTACCGGTCATCCAGTACGAGCAACTCGCCTGCACGGTGTTCGGTCAGGTCGAACTGGCCGAGGGTGGCCACAGTGCGTTGGGGATATCTCGCGACCGTCAGGGCGAGTTCCAGATCCGCATCGACGGGCAGAACGCTCGCAGTGCCGCGCAACTGGCAGAGATCCTGCCATTGCAACTGATCAACCCCGACAGCTTCCGCCTGCTCGAGGGTGCGCCGAAGATTCGCCGGCAGTTTCTCGATTGGGGCGTGTTCCACGTCGAACCGCGTTTCATGGCGACCTGGCAGCGTTTGCAGAAGGCCTTGCGCCAGAGAAACTCCTGGCTGCGGCATGGTACACTTGACGCCGTTTCGCAAGCGGTTTGGGACAGGGAGCTGTGCCAGGCCAGCGCTGAAATCGATGAATACCGCCGCGCTTACATCAAAGCCTTGAAACCAGTCTTTGAACAAACCTTGAGCGAACTGGTTGAGCTTGAAGGTTTGACGCTCAGCTATTACCGAGGCTGGGACAAGGACCGGGAATTGAGTGCCGTACTGGCTGGCTCCGTGCAACGGGACCAGCAAATGGGTCATACCCAGGCCGGACCGCAACGCGCTGACTTGCGCCTTAGATTGGGCGCACACAACGCCGCGGACATCTTGTCCCGGGGTCAGCAGAAGCTGGTGGTTTGTGCCTTGCGAATTGCCCAGGGGCATCTAGTGAGCCAGGCCCGACGCGGCCAGTGTATTTATCTGGTGGATGACTTGCCGTCCGAGCTGGACGAGAGTCACCGTCGCGCGCTGTGCCGCTTGCTGGAAGACTTACGCTGCCAGGTTTTCATCACCTGTGTAGATCACGAATTATTGAGGGAAGGCTGGCAGACGGAAACGCCAGTCGCTCTGTTCCACGTGGAACAGGGCCGTATCACCCAGACCCACGACCATCGGGAGTGAAGGCATTGAGCGAAGAAAATACGTACGACTCAACGAGCATTAAAGTGCTGAAAGGCCTGGATGCCGTACGCAAACGTCCCGGTATGTACATTGGTGACACCGACGATGGCAGCGGTCTGCACCACATGGTGTTCGAGGTGGTCGACAACTCGATCGACGAAGCCCTCGCCGGCCACTGCGACGACATCAGCATCATCATCCACCCGGATGAGTCCATCACCGTCAAAGACAACGGCCGTGGCATCCCGGTAGACGTGCACAAAGAGGAAGGCGTTTCCGCCGCCGAGGTCATCATGACCGTCCTCCACGCTGGCGGTAAGTTCGACGATAACTCCTACAAGGTATCCGGCGGTCTGCACGGTGTAGGTGTATCGGTAGTGAACGCACTGTCCGAAGAGCTGGTACTGACCGTACGCCGCAGCGGCAAGATCTGGGAACAGACCTACGTCCACGGTGTACCTCAGGCGCCGATGGCGATCGTTGGCGACAGCGAAACCACTGGCACCCAGATCCACTTCAAGGCTTCCAGCGAAACCTTCAAGAACATTCACTTCAGCTGGGACATTCTGGCCAAGCGCATTCGTGAACTGTCCTTCCTCAACTCCGGTGTCGGCATCGTCCTCAAGGACGAGCGCAGCGGCAAGGAAGAGCTGTTCAAGTACGAAGGCGGCCTGCGTGCGTTCGTTGAATATCTGAACACCAACAAGACTGCGGTCAACCAGGTGTTCCACTTCAACATCCAGCGTGAAGACGGCATCGGCGTGGAAATCGCCCTGCAATGGAACGACAGCTTCAACGAGAACCTGTTGTGCTTCACCAACAACATTCCGCAGCGCGACGGCGGTACTCACCTGGTGGGTTTCCGTTCCGCACTGACGCGTAACCTGAACAACTATATCGAGCAGGAAGGTCTGGCGAAGAAGCACAAAGTCGCGACCACCGGTGACGATGCCCGTGAAGGCCTGACCGCGATCATCTCGGTGAAAGTGCCGGATCCGAAGTTCAGCTCGCAGACCAAAGACAAGCTGGTGTCTTCCGAAGTGAAGACTGCGGTCGAGCAGGAGATGGGCAAGTACTTCTCCGACTTCCTGCTGGAAAACCCGAACGAAGCCAAGCTGGTCGTCGGCAAGATGATCGACGCGGCCCGTGCCCGTGAAGCGGCGCGCAAGGCCCGTGAGATGACCCGCCGTAAAGGCGCGCTGGACATTGCCGGTCTGCCGGGCAAGCTCGCTGACTGCCAGGAAAAAGATCCTGCGCTGTCCGAACTGTACCTCGTGGAAGGTGACTCCGCGGGCGGCTCTGCCAAGCAGGGACGTAACCGCAAGACCCAGGCGATCCTGCCGCTGAAGGGCAAGATCCTCAACGTCGAGAAAGCACGCTTCGACAAGATGATCTCGTCCCAGGAAGTGGGCACGCTGATCACTGCACTCGGCTGCGGTATCGGTCGCGAAGAGTACAACATCGACAAGCTGCGCTATCACAACATCATCATCATGACCGATGCTGACGTCGACGGTTCGCACATCCGTACCCTGCTGCTGACCTTCTTCTTCCGTCAGTTGCCGGAGCTGATCGAGCGCGGCTACATCTACATCGCCCAGCCGCCGCTGTACAAGGTCAAGAAAGGCAAGCAAGAGCAATACATCAAAGACGACGACGCCATGGAAGAGTACATGACGCAGTCGGCCCTGGAAGATGCGAGCCTGCACCTGAACGAAGAGGCTCCGGGCATTTCCGGTGAAGCGCTCGAGCGTCTGGTGAACGACTTCCGCATGGTGATGAAGACCCTCAAGCGTCTGTCGCGCCTGTACCCGCAGGAACTGACCGAACACTTCATCTACCTGCCGGCGGTGAGCCTGGAGATGCTCGGCGACCACGCCAAGATGCAGGACTGGCTGGCTCAGTACGAAGTGCGTCTGCGCACCGTCGAGAAGTCGGGCCTGGTCTACAAGGCCAGCCTGCGTGAAGATCGTGAACGTGGCGTTTGGCTGCCAGAGGTCGAGCTGATCTCCCACGGCCTGTCGAACTACGTCACCTTCAACCGCGACTTCTTCGGCAGCAACGACTACAAGACTGTCGTCACCCTCGGCGCTCAACTGAGCACCCTGCTCGACGAAGGCGCGTACATCCAGCGTGGCGAGCGCAAGAAAGCGGTCACCGAGTTCAAGGAAGCCCTCGACTGGCTGATGGCCGAAAGCACCAAGCGCCACACCATCCAGCGCTACAAAGGTCTGGGTGAAATGAACCCGGATCAGCTGTGGGAAACCACCATGGACCCAAGCGTGCGCCGCATGCTGAAAGTCACCATCGAAGACGCCATTGGCGCAGACCAGATCTTCAACACCCTGATGGGTGATGCGGTCGAACCTCGCCGTGACTTCATCGAGAGCAATGCGCTGGCGGTTTCGAACCTGGATTTCTGACCCCGTGTAGGTTCACAGAAAAGCTGCACGCTTTCACAAATAGATGACCGGCCGGGCTTCAACCATGGCCCCTGTCGGTCACCATCAAGCCCGCCTTCGCGGGCTTTTTTTTGCCTGGAATTCCTGCCGGGGCGCCCTACTCCGCTCATTGGAAAATGATGCAGATGGGGGGATTTGAGGAAGTGATTTGATGGGGCGCTGGAAGTGCTGAGAGGGTCGGCGGGCGGATCTGAGCAGCAGAGAGATTGAGAGGACTTTAAAACTAATATTTGAACACCTTAATAGTTAATTAAGCGTACGTGTTAAGTATTAATTTGAACAATTTAGTATGGAAATGGAATTTGGTGGAAGTTGCCATTTTGGATTTTTTGTAGATTTCGAAGGGATGTTGGAATAAGATCTATGACCAACTTTTCCGCTTTGCACTGAAGATTTTCAGCCAAATCAGCTGTTTGAAGCGAGAGCTTCAGACCTGATCCAAATTGCTCCAGCGATCACGAAGTGGCCGTTTAGAAATAAAGAGAGCAAGCCGATTGCTTTAGATTCTGATCAGTCATGAGAGTCATGACCAATGAGAGAAAAGGAGACCTGAAAATGTAGAAAAACGCGATCAATCCCGAGAGGACTGACCGCGCTTAGCGAAGCAGACTTGCGTCCTCAGAACCCGCAATGTCTGCTTTTTCGAAGCGACTGTCAATCCTCTCCCATTTTTTCGACCTTAGCGAGGTTACTCGACGGCACAGTGTTGCCTGTCGAAAGGCCTCACTTCGCCCGCCCTGCGCCTTGATTTTTTGGCGCAGCGTCGGCGCTCGTTTCGAGATTTTCGGAGGTGTTTCATGACAGTACGAAAGGTGGTCACGCGGCGGTCCAACCATTACCGCGGCTACTTCCCATCGCTCAAAAATAAAAAGCCTGTGCCCTGGGAGTCCCAGCTCGAAGGCGCTCTTTTTCGGCTTCTTGAGCTGTCTCCTGCGGTCATCGGCTACGTCCCGCAGCCCAGTGAGGAACGTGTTCCATCGCTCCAGGGCTACTTCAAATATTACCCAGACGTACAGGTTTTCCTCGCGGATGGGCGCGAGTGGTGGTTTGAAGTGAAGCCTCACGACCGACTGAAGATTGCCAGCGTCAGGCAGCGACTGGATGCCGCTGAGCGCTACTTCAACGCCACTGCCCGTAACTTTTCGGTGATCACTGAAAAGTTAATTGAAGCTGAACCCCTGGCTACCAATCTTAGAAGGCTGATGTATCACCGGCGCGGTCCAGAGCTTTCGCATCAGGCGTTGGAGGAGGTAATGGCGACCTTCAACGAATGGCCGCCTATGACCGTTGCAGATCTGCTCTACGTGGTTGGTGAGGGGAAAGCCTGGCGCTTGTTAGGCCTTGGGGTGGTGGGCATTGACCTTGATAGGTCAATTGACACTGACTCCCCGGTCTTCCTGCAAGGGGGGCACCGTCATGCAAACCTTTTCCCTTAGGGTGAAATTGGTCGTCATCGTTCGTGGCGTACTGATGGTGCTTGAGAAGAGGCTTATTGACCGGAAGCTGCTCTTTTTCGATGAGCTTGGTGAGCCCACGAAGCTATCCGAGAAGGAGTTCTATGAGGCCTACGAGAAGCGCGAGATCGAGATCTCCGCTGATCAGCCATACCTTGGGAAGGTTCCGTATGTGCGGAACGTCCCTCCAGATATTTCATGCTTCCCCAAAAAACATGGAGATGAGGCATTGCGTCGACGCAAGTATCTGGACGACCTAACTAAGCGCGGTAAATACAAGCTACCGGGTGACGAAGACATGATCAAGAAACTTAGAGATATCGCCAAAAAGATTGGGGATGCGTGCGCACCCTCGGTTTCCACTATTCGACGTTGGGCAGCCAAATACATTGGCCAGAACGTAGTAAAGCTTATCCCTCAGCATGCCAAAAAGGGTCGGGCTGCCGCGATACAGGGAGAGCTCGAAGTTATTCTTGAAGGGGTGATTAATAAAACCTACCTGCAGGATACGATTCCAGCGGTCAGCGTGGTCGTTTCAGAATTCGAAGATCAGATAAAAGAGAGGAACAAAAGTCGTTTGCCTTCGGATCAGCTCAAGATCCCAAGCGGAATGACTGTCCGAAGGTACATCGCCAAGCTGGATCCGTACCTTGTGGATAAGGAGAGGCTCGGAAAACACGCAGCAGACAAGAAGCACCGTGTTGCGGCGGGTGTCCTACGTGTCCATGAGATTTTGGAACGTTGGGAAATTGATCACACCTTGTTGGACGTCCAGCTTGTGGATGAAACCTCGGGGCTGTGCATTGGGCGCCCCTATCTGACGATCGTCCTCGACCGCTTCTCTCGAATGGTGATGGGATATTTGCTCCACCTGTCGGCGCCAAATACGGAAACCGTGCTTCGTGTGATCGAACGCTCAATCCGTCCAAAAGCCGAATTGCTGAAGCGCTTTCCGAAAGTGAGAAATGAATGGTGGGCACGTGGGCTGCCGGCTCGAATAGTCCCAGACAACGCAGCGGAATTTCACGCGGGCGATCTCATCATGGGATTCAACGAGTTGGGTATCGAGATCATGTATCCCGCTTCAAGGGCCCCTCAAAGGAAAGGTGCCGTCGAACGCTTTTTCAGCACACAGAACCTGGGGCTTATCCACAACCTCCCGGGTACCACCTTCTCGAATATCCAGCAGCGTGGCGATTACGACTCGGAGAAGAATGCATGTTTCACGCTCCCTCAATTGGAGGCGGTGGTAGTGAAATGGATCGTCGATGGTTACCACCAGACTCCTCATCGGGGGCTGGACAACAGAACACCGGCTCAAGTCTGGGGGACTAGCGAGGCGAACCATGTCATCAGCCTTCCCGTCGACCTGGACTCGTTGGAGTGCATTCTGGCCAAGCGGGCCTCGGTGAAGGTTCACCATTACGGCATCGAGGTTGCCAAAGTGGGCTACCACTCTACGGAACTTGCTGAGCTCCGTATGCGTTTGGCAGACGGAGAAAAGGTAAACGTCCGCTATCGAGACGAAGCCGGGCACGTTTGGGTTCACGACCGCTTCAGAAACTTGTTCTTCAAAGTGCCCGCCAAAGATGAGCGAATGGCCGGTAAGAGCAGGGAGGTGTGGAAGGCTGCCGAGAAAGCGCTGCGAGAAAAATATAATGAGCAGCCTAGCTTCGAGGCTACGCACAGGTGCTACCAGGAAATTATGGAAGATGCAGACGAGGCCCGCCGTTCGCAGACGCTCAGAAAACGACGCGCAGCTGCCATAGCGAAAATCGACAAGGAGGGTCGAGTGACCGAAAGCACGCCTCCACCCAAGGTACTCGCTGAAGTGGAATGGACCGGTGACTCTATTCCTAACATTCCGCCAGCAGCCTTCAAGGTCTCGGTTCGTCGCCCTGCTGGGAGTTCTAAGCCATGAACGCCATCAATCTGTACGAATGCTACGAGCATGGTGAATACAGCTTTACGCTCCGCGATCGTTTTATTCACAGCCCTCAAGTCGAGCGAGCGTTGACGCGACTAGGCGATATCCACGGCGATAGTCGGCGTACCAGAGCAAGTAAAGGGTTGCTGATCCAAGGTCCAAGCGGAGTGGGCAAGAGCACATTGGTCAAGGAGTACATTCGGTCATTGGAGGAATTGGAGAGCCATGACCCACAGAAGCGGACAGTTCTGTTCGTCGAGATGCCTTCGTCTCCAACCAAAAAGAACCTGGCAGCAGCCATTTTGGCAGAGCTGAAGGATCCCTTCGCAGAGGCACGAGGACATTCGGCAGAGGTTAAATTTGCGCGAGTAGTCCTGCTGCTGAAGAACCTTGGCGTGGAGATGTTGGTCCTCGATGAGGCGCAGCACCTGGTCGATTATCGTCGTAATGGTGCGTATGAGGCAGCAGACTGGATCAAGAGTCTGATGAATGAAACCAGTATCGCGTTTGTTCTGATTGGGCTGAAGCGCACCGAAAATCTCCTGCTAGCAAACGAGCAACTGCGACGCAGGTTTTCGGCCACGGTGGCATACGATCGCTTCACCTTCTCCGCTAATACGTCTCTTCATTTCGTGATGTTGTTGCAGGCAATCGAGGGCGAACTGCCTGTTCAAACCATCAGTTTTGTAGAGCCAGCGATGATTAAACGCTTCTACCTGGCTTCCTATGGATTGATCGACTACCTCATCAAGATTGTGGACAGGGCTGTTTGGCTGGTTCAAGTCCAGGACCTTGTCGGGATTGAACTTCCTGTGCTGGCCCAGGCTTTTGAAGACGAGGTTTGGAGCTACGCCACCGAGGATCGAAACCCCTTCAGTGCGAGCTTCAATTTCCAGCCTCTGTTCGGGAAGCGGGAGCCGTTTGAGACGTTCGAAGAGAGCAGTACCTGACGGCCAAGGGCCGGGCTTATCGGCCCGGCTCTACTCCCCTGATTTTTATGTCTTCGATTTCATGGATGTGTAGGAATGTTTGGTCTTTTAATCAACCCACGACCACACCAAGACGAAAGTCTTTTGGGGTACCTGCAGCGCCTGGCGAAAGCCAACGGATTACCCAGAAAGGAACTGCTCACCGCCTTTGCACGAGCCGACGAGACCGATGTTGCGGACTGGCTGCAGATGATGGAAGGACCACTGAGCTGGCCTGCGGTATCTGCTGAGTTTCGTGATCCAAGGCCCAAGGGGGTCAAGTTATGGACGACTCATCACGCTCGTTACTGTCCGATCTGTTTGGGCGAAGCCGGTTATTGGAGAGAAAGCTGGGGCTTGACCCTGGTTACGACGTGTTCTGTCCACGGCACTGAACTCCACGGGCGGTGCCCCAACTGTCTGAAGGAAACCGATCCAAGCGCAATGAGTGCGAATAGTTGCCAAGCGTGTGGCACCTCATTGAGTGGGACCAATTTTGAGATCGCGCCGGCGAGTGATACGGCCGCCTGGCTCACCTCTGGCTTTGAAGATAGGTTTTACGCCGACTCGTTGCCAGCTGACGCGGGATTGGCGGCCCTCACCTACGAACAGTTTCACGAGTTGTCATCGCGTCTCGCTGTCAGAAGTTTGCCTACGGAAAGAACCCAGCCGCTGAAGGTTGCTGATTCGGGTTCGCTAGAGATATCGCGGCTTATGGCAAACGCGGCGGGCGTGGTTCTCATGAACTGGCCTCTCGCATTCAGAGAACTGCTGAGTGGCCTCAAGGCAGTCCATTCCGATAACGAACATTGGACGCTCAGCAGATCGTTCGGCCCGATATACCACGACATCCACCGTGATCTGGATGACTCTTGTTTTGACTTTCTTCGTCGAGAGTTCGAATCATTTCTGCAGCATGCGTGGGAAGCACCGTTAGCGAAGCGAAATCGCAATTTGAGTGAGGAGACGATTGAGAGACATCGTTGGGTGTCGTTCGATTCTGCTGCTGAAGCTTGTGGTCTCGGGGTATCAGTCATAAAACGCCTTCATCAGGAGGGACAAATCGCCTATCGGGAGAAGGTCCATGAAGATCGAGTCTTTACGGTCGTGGACCTGGATCATTTGAAGGCAATCTCGCAGCATCTCCAGGGCGTGGCTGATATGAAAGAAACCTCGACTTTGCTAAGCCTCTGTCGCAATCGGGTTAGGCAGCTGCTAGCTGGTGGTACCCTCCAGTTCTTTGGTGGAGAACCGCGCCCAGGCGAAAGGTGGCTGATTGACTGCCGCTCGATCAACGAATTGATTGATGAGAAGCTGCCTACCAGCTCTGACCAGAGCCTGGTGTCGATCAACTACTTGGCCAAGCATTCTCTGCCCAAGGGGGGTGGGTTGGTCGAGTTGGTTCAGGCAATACGTGCAGGTGAACTTCGCGCTTACGGCCCAGCTGAGAATGGCTCGGTTGCGGTAGGGGCGTGGTTACTCAAGCCGCAAGATTTTGCAGCGTGGCAACAAGCCCGAGCTGAGAACAAGAGTCCGGTCTTTCCCGGCCTGTCGGTAGTCAAGGCTGCTGCGCTGTTAGGCGTCAAAGAACAATGCGCATACGCGTTCGTTCGACTGGGTCTGCTATGGAGCACTGCTGTCGAACGAGGCCGGCGTACGCAATTGATGGTTAAGCCTCAAGCCATCGACAGATTCAGGCGTGGCTATATCTTGGGACCGGAGATTGCGGTGTATTTGGGGAAGTCGACCAGGGAGGCGTTCAAGCACCTTTGGGAGGCCAGGTTTCGCCCCGTTGCGGGGCCATCCATTCCAAACGCGGCTTGCCGGCAGTACGTTTGGGTAAGAAGCAAAAAGCTGATCGATTACCTCGCAAGTGAAGCCGCCCAGATCGACGATCCTGAAGCCATCACGTTTTTATCCACACCGATCGCTCAGCCTCGTGATTGCCGATTCAGGCATGTGGGATCAAGATAGTTAGCACGCTTTCTTTCTTGATTGCTAAAATCATCGAACCCATTTTGGAGAATCTTATGTCCCGTCTCGCTGAATTCCGCCTGCTCGAACAACAGCTCGCAGCCCAACTGGCGGAGCTGGAAGCGCTGAAAAATGACTCTGCCCTGAAGCAGGAAATGGAATTTGAAACGAAGCTGCGCAGTTTGCTCAACGAGTATGGCTACGGCCTGCGCCAAGTGGTGCTGATCCTCGATCCGCAAGCGGTGGCTTCCACTGATATGGCCCCAAAAACCTCTCGGAAACCACGCGAAGTAAAGGTCTACAAGAATCCACACAGCGGAGAGGTTGTTGAGACCAAGGGTGGTAATCAGCGTACGCTTAAGGCCTGGAAAAACGAGTATGGCGCTGAGGTAGTCGAGTCTTGGCTCGCCAATTGATTGCACTGCAGGCGGCTTCTGGCACGAGATGAATCGTGGTGCGCCCCGAATGCAAATTCCCATTCTGGGGCGTGACGAAATTTTCTGCGGGTGGTGGTGACACACAGTTTATGCGCATTAAATAGAGGTCCACTTCAAAAAATGGACTCTCCAAAATGCGGAATGCTCTCGTCTCAATCTCAGTGAACACCATCGCAAGCCTCCTGACTGCGCTTGTGCTTCACTGGATCACCCGTCCTCTTTCCGACCTCTCCATTCAGCCAATCACGGCCTCAAACTCTGGATCCAAGAGCTCTTCGTGCTCTTCGTAGATGAGAAATCTGGACCAGACAGCACGTTTCTGAACCACCCCATCAGAGCAAGCGTTCCCCTGGATTGAGCTATCTGGTGACGATTCGTTGAGTTTCTTCTCACTGCTAGGAAGAGCTCTGATTAAAAATTCGTGCTTCCTCAGAGGCTTAGCGATGGTGTCTGTAGAGGCTTTTCTGGAATGACGAGTAAGCTCCTGATGGAGGCGTTTTCTGCACTCCATCCCTCACGGGGACCGCTTGTCAAATCGAAAGGCCCTGCTATACAGTTCTTGTCAAAGGATTTGTCAAATGATGTAGAATCCGGTCCCTCGTTGGGCGCGGTGGAGGAGTTAACATGTCAGAACGCGAAGGGGTCTTAGCAAGGGCGCCGCTTATCTATGCGTTGAGCGTAATCAGATTTGCCCCGATTCTTAAGCTGCCAAAGCTGATCCCAGACATTCAGCACACGATCCGTCAGACCCTCCCGGGCTTCTTCCAGATGGTCAAGGGCGTGCCGCCTGGAGTGATGCACAGCGGAGAACCGAATTCTTGGGCGTTCCTTAATCGGGATGCTGACTACGCGTGCGTGCTGGCCATGGATCACATGATCCTGCAAAGCACAAATTATCTTCATTTTGATAACCACTTAGCGCTTTTCCGTGAGTGCATTGAGGCGCTGGTAGGGCAAGCAGGTGCATTGGATATCACCGCTATCGGGATGCGGTACGTCGATAAAATTGAACCAGCTGAAGGTGAGACCCTAGCCGACTACCTTCCGGAAGCCATGCTCCCACTTAAATGCGATGAGCTAGCGGCGCATGGGAAAGTCCCCAAGGAGCAGCTTGGAATCTCTACTACCACCTACCATCTAGATCCGGAGTATCTGCACATCAGATGCTGGCGGCAGACTGGTATGTGGATACCGGAAGATTTGGTCGAGCCGGCCATGGTTTTCGAAATTGCTAAGCAATCGAGGAATTCATCCAAGCATGGTGCTCCTCTGCAAGGTGCATTTGTGCCTGTTAGCGAAAATGGTGCTCTTCTCGATACGGATGCGCATTGGCCGCTGCAGTTAGCCGAACGACTGGGAACCGAGGAGATCTGCACGAGACTCGACGGTTTGCATAAGACTGCTAACTTTGCTTTTAGGACAGTCGCGAAAGATCATGCCTTTGAGGTTTGGGGGAAGGCGAAATGACTACAGCAATGAATGGGCAATGGATTGATCCTACCGGGGCTGCTGTAAGCAGATCTTCTACTTGGGAAAACCCTGAAATTGCTCCGCGTGTAGGTAGCACGACAGCAAACCCTGTATTGGCGATTGCTTTCACAGCGATGCTGGCCGTTTCGGTAGTAGTCGCTCCTGGGACTGCCTCCCTGCCCTATCCACAACTTATCGGCTCAGCAGGCATGAGCTTTCATGGCGTGCATGCTGGTGCCTGGACCGAGGTGGACACCAGCCAGGATGCCAATGTTACCGAAGACGTAGCGCCGGCCTTAATCGAGGAGCTTAGGAGCGACTTCAAGTTGTCAGATAGCTCCATCGCGCAGATCTTCAACGTGTCTCGTCAGACCGTGTACAATTGGCGGACTGGAAAAACCGCCACTGGTTTTCCCGAGAGGCTTGCGGCTTTAACTGAGGCGTTGCGCCAAGTTAACGCCGAAGAAGCGCAGTATCTGCATCGGGTGCTTTTCTATCCAACCGCCGATGGCCGCCTGATTCAGGATGCGCTTTCGGATGAAGCGTGGAATCGAAATGGCGCTAAAGGTGTGTACGGAATGGTTGCGGAGTTGGCTGGCAAGGCGCAGCAGCTACGTGATAGGGACCTCAAAACCATCGCCAGGTTAGAAAAATCGGGCGGTTCGAATTTGGTTTGATTATGGCTGATACACCTGAGCAAGAGATCGTAAGTGCCATTAGCGCTGCTGGTTGGCTGCAAGGAGATACCGTCTCAGGTGACGCCTTGATTGAACACATATCCGAGGAGGTCCTGAAAGGCCAATTCGAGGGGGTGGCTCCAGCTTATTGGATGTTGGCCTCCCATTCCTGCACGGTGCATGCACGCAACCTTTGTGATGCGCCGTGGATAGAGTGGATTGCCGTTAAGGTAAAGAAAAAGGCCTTTGATAAGCAGCTGCACGCCCTCAATCCACGTACGCTGCACCTGCAGCACGCGGAAAAGCAGGTTTTGGAGCTCAAGATTCACAAGCGTGTGTGGACCAAGAGAGCCGTGCTTCCGACGCTCCACCGAAATCCGGTAATCACGCTGAGCGAAGAAAACGGTCAGTATTTCTCATACTGGATGTCCCACCATTACAACCGTATTGCGATGCCGGACGAGTTGGTCAACCGCCTGAAGGCAGACCAAGGTGACGACGGCATGAAGGGCATCGCCGTGCTTGTCGACGATTTCCTCCATCAGAACAACCAATTTTTCGCTAGTGCTTGGGTTTCCTTCAACCCCAAGGGCGAGATTCGCGACCCGGCTGAGCCCTACGAGGTGGTGTTCCGGTTTTTGACCAAACGAGAGCACGCCAGGCGCGCAAATGAGCTGCACGACCAGCTGAATGAATTGCTCGGGGTGGCCAGAAATCTCAACGATGGGCTGTACTTCGGTGGAGCAGACGTCACGGTGCTCCAAGACTTTACCATGCTCGATGCGGAAGACTTCGTGCGGTACAACCTTCACGACTGGCTCAGTGTTGGGGATACCGATGAAGATGAAGAAGGTGCCGATGATGCTGACTGAGCTGCTATCGGCCTCCCCTTTAGGATCTGGGTTTGACCTTAGCTGACCGGCTGCTCTACAAACCAATTGATTTTCTCCGGAGCCGGTGTCACTGTCGCTCCAAGAATAGCCCCCACGCCTCGGGCAGGTCCCAGACCTGTACTGCGCACCAGGGGGTTAGTTGTTTCTAGGGCCCGCCCAGGTCGATCAGGCATGCTTTGGGCGGGCCTCAAACCAGTGGGTGACCACCAAAAGGGTCAGTTAGGCCTACTGCTGCCTATCCTCGCTCGTTACCATCCAGAGACCCTCTATTGATACGGTTTCAGCAAAGATGGATGTCTATAAGGTCCGCATCGAAGACACAGAAAGCAAGATCATCGACAAGGAAGGTTTCGAGGCCGAGACCTTCCGCAGAGATCCATGGTACCAGCCTGGAAGTGCCGGCAAGCTAGCTCAGTTTGCTGTATGCCCGGCATGCGACAACCCTGTCCAGCTGGTTGGGCTGTATGAGCTACCGCCTAACGTGAAGAACCCATTCGGGAAACATGCTACTAAGAGCATTCGCGGCATCGCTCCATTTGATAGTGAGGCCCGTAACGATTGCCCGTACTTCCAGCCTCGCCAGCACAAGAAAACAGAACGAAAAACCAGGTTTGACGGCGTCCCACGGAAGATTCTCAAGCTATTGATCGAACAGTTCGATCGCGTGGTTTACATCCTGGAGAAAGAGACCCAACTGGTCCTTTCCGAGAACGCGTTGAGAGGCATGCTGCAGCGTTACAAGGGAGAGCGTGGCTACCTCTATACCGGCGCGACGCTTCGCAATGTGCCATGGATCTTTGCTTACATGTCGGACGCCACCCGCCTGTTTGGCCAGAAGGTCATTGGAAATGCTGAGCTGGTGAAAGCTATTGCCGCTGAGGTGCCAGGGGCGGAAATCAGCAGCACTGGTCGGCTGGAATCGAAGAAGGTGCCTGGTTCGAAGGCGGCATATTTTGATCTCAAAATGAGTTTCATCCGCCATCGAATCGTCAAAGACAGTGAAGCGTCCGGCTTGGTTGAAAGCATGGAGTTTGTAGTGTCACAGCCTCGCGGAGGTGAGCTTGAGCACATTCACAAGGAAGTCATCAAATTCGATTCGGCTTGGTTCGAATCCCTTATCCGGATGCCGGTTGATCATCCTTATCGCAGAATGGATAGAGTGAAGATGGCCCGGGAGGAACTGGGCGATCTGCTGGAGCTGACTCAGGCCTGAGGAGGCCTGTTGTAAACCACTTTTTTTCACTGTAACCACAGTGGTTTACAGTGAAAAAAAGTGGTTTACAACGTAGCTACGACACGCGCCCTGGCCACTCCCCAGGCCAGCGCGCTCCTCATTGATTCGTTCAGTCGGGCGTCGAACACCTATGCTGCTCGGGGCCTTGCCACGCCGCGGTGTCCTATAATTCATCTTCAGCTGAATGGAGCAAAATGTTGTGAAGCGCACATTCATTGGAATGGTCGAGGCTGGTGAGCCACTGATGAGGCAAGCGCTTGAAGCTATCCGACAGGCCCACGAAGCGGAGGCTGCTGGATTGCCAGACCTTGAGGTACAGCGTCTTCACCCATTGGCAGATTCGCTCTATCAGGCGGTCATTGATTTTCAGCTCCTCAAAGCAGGTAAACCACCGTCGACTATCCAGTGAGGACCTGCCGCTACATGACGAAAAAGATGCCAGCTCTTCTCCCCGACCACCCCATGTATACCGACGCAGTGGATGCGATGAAGCAATACCACGAGGCGCAGGCTTCTGGCTCATCTGCCGAAGAGGTTGAGCGCCTGCGTCAAATCGCAGAATCACAATTTCGGGCTGTCAGCGAGTATCAGCTCAACGCTCTGGGATATCAGTCTCGTCGTCCGCACTGAAGGGATAACCGATCCGGAGGTAGCTTCAGAATCCATCAAGCCAAGCGGAAGACTCACGACGCGGTCCGATTGATCAGCGAGACGGTCGGGAGGGTTTGCACACAGCCCCAAAAAAAAAGCAGCTCCCGAGAGCTGCTTTTTTCTTACTCCCCCTTTTTGTGCTTGTGGGGTTTCAGGTCCGGATGGTCCTTCTGCTTTTCAGGGGTGACTCGCTGCCTTTTGTCCGGAGTGCCATCTTCATTGGTGCGCTTTGGGCCTGGCTTGATGCTCATGCAAAACTTCCTTTTCCGCTTGGGTTGTTGAATGCAGCTATGTAATTAGTCCAGCTTCTCTCAGCTGTCAAAGCAGGCTGGTGCAGAACCGCCTGGCCGATGATCCGGTCCACATCGAACATTCAGAGGCCAGAATAAGAGCCTCCGACAAAGGGCTTACAAGGGGCAGTGAAATCCAGCGCTGAGCGATACGAAGACGTCTGGACGTTCATCATGCCGAGCACGGTGTGGAACAGGTTGTCGTGGCTCAGCGGTGACGTGGTTTGAGCTTTCAAACAACCCACGTTGACCTTTTCGCTCTTCGCGAGCGAGTCAGACATCCAAAGTACCAACGGCACCTTTGTTTGCTCGTCAGGAGCCATCGCGTAAGGCAGCCCGTGTAGATAGAGCCCACCCTCCCCCAGCGATTCGCCGTGGTCCGAAACGTACATCAGCGCAGTGTCGAACTTGGTGTTGGCCGCCAGGATATCGATGAGATTTGCAGTCACATAATCGGTGTAGAGGATTGAGTTGTCGTAGGCATTGACCACCTCCTCCTGCTTACATTTGTCGAGCTCGTTGGTCTCGCACACCGGTGCGAATTTCTTGAATTGCGAGGGGTAGCGCTTGTAGTAGGCCGGGCCGTGACTGCCTTTGTAGTGGAGCACCAGGACAGCATCGCCTTCCTGGCGCTTGATGAAGTCTTGCATCTCCGTGAGCAGCACCCCGTCCTTACACTCCTCGCTGGTGCACAGTTGGGAATCCGCGTGAGAGGCAGCCTTGTGGTTGGGAACCCTGTCGCAGACCCCTTTGCACCCCGAGTTGTTGTCAGTCCACATGACACTGATGCCAGCGCGTTGAAGCACGTCGAGCAGCCCTTCTCGGCTCTTGGCCAAGCCATCTTTGTACTGGGCCTTACCCACGTCCAGGAACATGCATGGCAGCGAGACCGCGGTAGCGGTACCGCAGGAGCTCACGTTCGTGAAGCTAATGACATTTCGCTTTTCTAGTTCCGGATTCGTTTCACGGGAGTAGCCGTTGAGGGAGAAGTTGGCGGAGCGAGCGGTCTCTCCTACTGCCAGTACCAGCAGCCTGGGTTTACGAGCCGCACCCTGTCGATTAACTACCGCATCAGTACCAATGGCCGTCAGCGTTTTAGGTGAGGCCAGCTGACGCTTCAGGTACCCATGGCCAGCCGCAAACAAGTTGGTAGGTACCAGAATCAGCCGGATCTCCCGATTGTTGCGCAGCAAGGAGGCATACGACTGGTACTGACTCAACGCGATGCCAGATAAGGTCAACAGAGCGAGCGACAGAGCAATGAACCTGCTGACCAAAGCTTTGGCCCAAGGCTTGCGCCGGAGGGGAACCCGGGCAATCAGGTAGACGGGCAACACCCCAACCATTGCGACCCAAAGACCGAGCTTCCAATTCAGCAGCTCGGTTGCCTCAGCGACGTCGGTCTCCACAACGTTGGTGAACATTGTGTAATCGATCACGATGCCGTAGGCATTCATGAAGTAACTCGCAAAAGACGCGCTGATCAGTACCAGGCACAGTATGGGTTTGGCCAGCCGCCCCCATGACAGCAAGCTCAGAACGGTAAACACCCATGCGAATACTATGACTGGGAGGCTAGCCGCTAGCTGCCAGTTCACTTCATCGGTTTTGAATACCAGCTTCCAGAGCACGTTCCAGAGCTCAGCGTTCGCGAATAGCAGTAACCAAAAAGTCACCAGGCCGATTAGCAAATTAGTACTGATGCCTTTCTGCCGCGCATTGCGAATAGCAAAGATCCATTTGCTTAACAGGGTGTGAACAATGGATTTGGAAGGTGTCATTATCAAACTCTGGAAGCTGCTTATCCATGGCGGTAGCTATGGAGTTAGCGGGAGCTACAAGGCAAACCGTCGACAGATGCTGAGCGATTGCGCAATGTGCGGAGCGTCAGAGGCCTTAGGCCCCTAGGCGTTGGGGACGCTTAGTATGTGTGAGGCATAGGGATAAAAAGAGAAATGAATCTCGCTGAGCGCATTATTTCCGGGACCTGATAACGACACGATGACCTCGGGATTACAATGCTGACAGAAATCCAATTACTGCTGTTTTGATTGTCATTGATCACGCTATGATCAAAATTAGGGGAATACTACCCACCAAAAGCAATGCTCCGCTCAGCTAGATAAATTTAATTTCACAAACAAAACGGTTTCGTTTTGTCGTAGGCTAATTTTGAACTTTCAATTCAACTTACAAGTCTTTCTCGCGAGCAGAACATAATTTTCAACTTTTGCTCGTTAATATGTCACCCATCAATGAGGGGCGAATACCATGAGCTTTTTCAAAAACATCCTGGGCGGGCACCATGGCCGTGGAAACCACGGTGGAGGCAAGCACCACAGCGGGGGACATGGGGCCGAGCAATATGATCGCCATGGCCGGCAGCAGGGCTGCGACGGCGGTAATCAGGTGTATGACGGCGGGCGCCCTCCCACTCCTGCCCCCATCAAAGATCTGCAGGGCTGCAGGCAGTGCCGGACGGCCAACGATCCGTCAGCACGCTTTTGTCTAAACTGCGGAACACCGCTATCGAGTGGTTGCACCGCCTGCGGCTCGCTGCTGAGTGCAGGAGCAAGATTTTGCAGTCAGTGTGGCCAAGCGACGCTCTAAGGCTAGGTAGACAGGAAGGCCAACGAGACCACAACCCTGCGCAAGGAGAAATACGTGGGTTCAAATCATGACCATGGCAGCGCTGCAGTACGCGAGGGGCATCAGAAGAAGCTAATCATGGCGCTCGGCTTGACTGGCAGCTTCATGATTGCAGAAGTGATCGGTGCGTGGATTACCGGCAGCCTGGCGCTGCTGTCGGACGCATCTCACATGTTCACAGATACTGCCGCCTTGGCGATCTCACTGATTGCACTTCAGATAGCCAAGCGGCCGGCGGATCAGAAAAGAACCTTCGGCTATGCGCGCCTGGAAATTCTGGCTTCGACGTTCAACGCCGTGCTGCTCTTCCTGGTGGCGATGTACATCTTGTATGAGGCCTACCAGCGCTTCTTCATGCCGGCGGAGATCGCTACCGGAGCGATGATGTGGATCGCAATCGCCGGCCTGATCATCAACCTAATTTCGATGCGCCTTCTGGCATCTGCGAGCAACGAAAGCCTCAACGTCAAAGGAGCCTACCTCGAAGTTTGGAGCGACATGCTCGGCTCGCTTGGCGTAATCATCGCGGCACTTATCATCCGCTTCACCGGCTGGACCTGGGTCGACACGATTGTCGCTGTGGCGATCGGCCTTTGGGTTCTGCCGCGGACGTGGCAGTTGCTTCGCGAAAGCCTGGGGATCCTCATGGAGGGTGTCCCGAGGGGGCTCGACGTTACGGCAATCGAGGCCACCATCCTCGGAGTAGATGGCGTGACGGACGTTCATGACTTGCACGTGTGGGCTGTCAGCAGTGGCAGTAACGTGATGACGTCGCACGTAGTGGTTCGGGATTCTGCAGATGGGGATGCTGTGTTGGCGGCCGTCGTGGATGCTGTCAGCGATGCATTCGAAATCCATCACTGCACCATCCAGATCGAGCGGGCAGCTTTCCACGAGAGCGTTCCCTCACCCTCGCACTGACCGATCGGTAAACACCATGCAAACACATCACCCTCCTGGCTGAGGGTGATGTTGCAAAAAAAATGCGGTGAGGGATGCCGTAAACGGCAGGAGCGCTTCAAGGGGGTTGGTGAATGGCTTCGCCTGCCCTCGTCAACAACCTCCAGAAGGCTCAGCGATGGCCTGGATCATCACGAAGTACCTACTCACTGCCGGTATAGTGATTCTCGTGTCAGAGCTGGCGAAACGCAGCGACAAGCTGGGCGGCTTGGTCGCCGCCCTACCCTTGGTCACGGTCGTGACGTTGGTCTGGCTCTATTTAGAGAACCAGAGCATGGAGAAGATCTCCAACCATGCTTGGTACACGTTCTGGTACGTGCTTCCGACCCTGCCGATGTTTATTGCTTTTCCATTGCTGCTACCTAAGCTCGGCTTTTGGCCGACACTGATCAGCAGCATCCTCATCACAATGGCCAGCTTCGGAGGCTTCGCCATACTGCTGCGCCGGTTCGGCATTGAGCTTCTATGATCCGGTGGCCGCAGGGATCATCTTGATGAGTCTTAACGGCTATTAACACACTCGCCCTTCACCAGGTAGCGAACCATGTGCAGTTCGCCTTTCGAGTCTTCGTAGGTCATCATGCTTCTTACATTACCGCAGTACCGCACATTGGGTGATACATACACCAACTTACCAACGTCCAGGTCCATGCCATAGGCGTAGTCTTCTAGTTGAGGCATGGGCTTTTTTACGCGTTGAGCATAATCCGCTGTAGCCTCTCTAGCAGTACGCTCGATGTGTTTATTGATCTCCATACCGCTTTGGGCATTGGCTGTTAGTGATGTAAAGAGCATAAACACGGCGATCGCTGATACAGTAGTGTTCATAAGAAGTCCCTTAATAAAAAAGCGCCCGTAGGGGGGCGCTAAAATTCACCTACCAAAGGAGCGTATGGTTTACAGGTGAATGCACTGGCGCGAACAACTGCTCGGTGCTCTTGCCAAGCTGCTTTGAAATGAGACAATTTCCAAAGCAGCGATGCCTCTTCCGCTGCCCTTAAACTAGCAAAGGAGGCTAACACCAAGATGATCGTGCAATTACAATTTGGACATGTAATAGATTGTAAGATAATTATTCGAGAGAATATCGAGCCGCCACGTGAACTAATTTGCAGAAAGGCGCTGCGGTTTGCGGCCGTGCATGGGGTCTGCCTGCGTGGCGCCCTCGATCCAAGGCCAGTACCAGTCCTTGCAAGCTAACGACCGAAATGCTGCCTGTCCTGGCCGATTCCACCTGCCAGGCGAATCTGTCATACACCGCCGCAGGCCCCAGAATCCGCTATGCTTAGGGGTGGAGCCTGCATGACTGTCAGAAATCTTGCGGCTACATTACAAATTTGTAGGATTTCGCCGCGGCCAGCTTCTTCGCGTTAAGATTCAAGCGTCCTCAGGTGACCCGGCGTATGGACAGAGGTAGCGACTACCACATGCCATACCCTCAGCCAAACTTTCGAACAGCCTGCAACCATAATCTTGGCGGATTAGGCCAACTCCTTCCTCACACCTTGAGATAAGTTATGCGCGTTCTAGTTGTGGAAGACGAAATTAAAACTGCCGAATATCTTCAGCAGGGCCTATCCGAAAGCGGGTATGTCGTAGATATCGTGCACAACGGTGTAGATGCTCTGCACTTGTTCAACACTAATGTCTATTCGTTGGTCCTCCTGGACGTGAACCTCCCGGGTATCGACGGCTGGGACCTGCTGGAAACCATCCGTAAGACCAGCCGGGTCCGCATCATCATGCTGACCGCCCGCGGACGCATCAATGACAAGCTCAAGGGCTTGGACGGCGGCGCGGATGACTACCTTGTGAAGCCATTCGAATTCCCTGAGCTGCTTGCTCGCATCCGTTCGCTGCAACGCCGTGGTGATGAGTTAGTCGAGAAGAGCTCGCTGAAAATTGCCGATCTGGAACTCGACTCCGTCCGCCATCGCGTCTTCCGCGGTGGCACACGCATCGATCTCACCACCAAGGAATTTGCGCTTCTGCACCTGCTCATGAGCCGAACGGGCGAAGCGCTGACTCGCTCTCAGATCATCTCGTTGGTCTGGGATATGAATTTCGATTGCGACACCAATGTCATCGATGTAGCCATCCGGCGCTTGCGCTCGAAGATCGATGACCCGTTTGAAACCAAGCTCATTCACACGCTTCGTGGCGTTGGGTACGTTTTTGAGGAACGCGCATGAGGCCATTCAGCCTGGCTGCAAAGCTGGGGTTAAAAGTTGGGTTGATGAGCGCAGCGTTGCTGCTTCTGTTCGCCACCTTTGGCTATCTGATGGTAGGCAAGGCTCTGGAAAGAAATGCCAGAGCAGACCTGGAAGTAAAGATGGCGGGGATGGCTCACAACCTGTCCACCATCCCGGACATCTCCGGCGTCAACGCGGATGCGCATCAGCTTGTCGATTTGGTCATGGGCCACAACAACCTGTATGTGAGCATATTCGATACCTCACAGAATCAGACTCCCCTGCTCTCGATTGGCTCGAAACAGGTCAATCTGGAGGTGCACAAGTTTCAGCCGGCGGCCCAGCCCAAAGAGCACGAATGGCGTGATACGCAGGACCGTCCTCTGCTGAGTGCTTCTCGAATCATGCGTTTGGGCGATGGAACAGAGGTCAGCGTCTATATGACCATGGACCAGTCATCCAGTGAGGCGCTGCTCGATGCGTTGCTGACCTGGGCCTTGATGATGTCCCCCGTCATCCTCGCACTGATCTTGGCCATTGGCTGGTGGACTGTGCGCAGAGGCCTGCTACCACTGACCAAGTTCCTCAAGATCGCCTCGAAAATCTCAACCGAGAGCCTCGACCATCGCCTTCCAACTGATGGGATGCCGGCAGAACTCAAAATGCTCGCCGACGGCATCAACATCATGCTGGCTCGCCTGGATGATGGGGTTCAGCAGCTCTCGCAGTTTTCTGACGACCTTGCTCACGAACTTCGAGCACCGCTTTCCAACCTGATGGGCAAGGCCCAGGTTGCCTTGACCAGAGAACGATCGCTTTCCGAGTACCGGGAGGTTCTGGAGTCGTGCACAGAAGAGCTGGACCGCATGAGCCGCATGGTTTCCGACATGCTGTTCTTGGCCCAGGTCAGTCATCCAGCATCAATGGTGGAGTTCGAATCCGTCTCCTTGGTCGACGAGGTTCAGCGAGTGTG
The DNA here is from genome assembly GCF_036346455.1 of Pseudomonas sp. AM14(2022). Taxonomy (NCBI): domain Bacteria; kingdom Pseudomonadati; phylum Pseudomonadota; class Gammaproteobacteria; order Pseudomonadales; family Pseudomonadaceae; genus Pseudomonas; species Pseudomonas sp. AM14(2022). Next base: position 128,349 of record NZ_JAOTNY010000001.1, on the reverse strand, counting down.
CGATCTCTTCAGCATTTCAGCAGAAGAAGGCGAGATTCAGCTGCAGATCTCCGGCAGTGATGACGTGGTGCGCGGGAATCGCCTGATGGTTCAACGTGCCGTCTCGAATCTGGTCTCGAACGCGATCCGTTACTGCCCTCGCGGCCGCACGGTCTACGTTAAGGTGCAGCATAGTGCGAGCGGTACGACGTTGAGTGTCGGCAACCCCGGCCGTGGTATTGCCAAGGAACACCACGCGCACTTGTTTGAGCGGTTCTACCGTGTGGACAAGAGCCGAGCACGGAGCGAAGGCGGTACCGGTCTTGGCTTGGCCATTGTGCAGTCGATCATGAGTCTGCACCAGGGATCGGCGAGCGTGGAGGTGACCGAAGAAAACTTCACCTGGTTCCACCTTCACTTTCCGGAAGCCCAGCAAATGCAGCCGGCAATGACCGCCGCTTAAATTGCGCAGACACGATTAGGCCCGTCAATCGACGGGCCTTTTGTTTGCCTCAATGCATCAGTGCCGAAGGACCACAGGGTCCATGGGCGACCGCAGAATCACCGACTTAATAATCTTCTGTTCGTCAGGATTGGCGTTTTTCCACAGGTGTGAGAAGTACTGAGCATTCACTTTCTCTTGAGCACTTACGCTGCCGGCGGCATCGATCAGGCGCATGGTCGAGTAGACACAGATCAGCGCCAGAATGAAGAACGCCGTGGCGACCACCATCACATAACGCTTGGCCAGCACCGGTGCCCGCTTGAGCTCCTGGATAGAGGCGTCCGCCGCCTTTGTCGCTGCTGTAAGCTCCGAGATCAGTGGCTGGATGGCGGTGTCGACTCCGCGGCATGCAGCTGAATACGCTGATGCAGCGGCGCGCAAGGCAACCTCCTCCGCGTTCGACCAAGCCTTCTCCGCCTTTCGCACCTCCTCCTGAATCTGCCGGCCGACAGCGTCCACCTGCTCCACCAGTTCGTTCGACCTCTCCAGAACAGCGCTGGAGGTGCGCGTCTGCGAGGTCAGCTCATCGAGCTGGACAGTGAGTTTTTCAGTGCAGCGGCGAAAGTCACCGATAGCAACTGCCCAGGGCTCTATGTCATTCATGGCTATCTCCTAGGGCGGCCAACAACGCCGCGCTGAATTAACGCGCTAGATATCAAAATTGTAATTTAAGAGAAAATTCGAAGTCGCCCTCGACAGTGCCGAGATAGACATGATCCTTCCAGATTTGAAGATTTAACGCATCCTATCTGCAGCCAAAATTACGGAATTGTAATTATTGACTCACCTTGTCGTTAGCTTCGCGTTCCTAAACTACAAACCAACAAAGGCCGCTAATCAGGTTGGCCTAGTATGAACCGAGGTTCACAATGAAATTTGTCAAATCTATCGCTATTGGCAGCCTGCTGCTGGGTCTCATGGGTACCGCTTACGCTGAAGGCGGCTTCGAGCGAACGAAACAGTTCAACGAGAACTTCCGAACCGAACAGGCTCGCCTATGGAGCGATGACTCTTCGGACCAGAACAAACAACAAGTCGCTCAAGAGCAAAAGAAAGAAAGCAAGGATGGTAAGGAACAAGCCGACAATTAATCGGCGGTTAAATAGGACTTCAAATGACGAAAGAAATCGACAAAAAAGCCAGGGTAAAACCTGGCTTTTTTGTGCTTGGAATTTAGCCTTCGTTCTTGCGAGGCGTTTCCGCATTGCTTTCTCCGGCCAGACCCTCGGCACCTTGTGCGGGGCGTTTCCAATGGCACAGCAGGAGCTGGCTGGCGTTCGCTTCGGTGATCGATGTGCAAGCTAGATCAGCGGGCAGACCATCCTTGCTGTCTCGCAAGCGCCTGGACAGATAGAACGAGCCATCCCGCGGCCACTTGGCAGGATCCTTGATGTTCTCGGACTTCCCGCTGCTGTAAAACTCCGACGAGTATGAGCGGCGGCCAGGATAGATCAGGGGAGCGGAATGAGCAGACTGCACATTGAGCCAGGCTTGAACCACATCCCGCTGATTCTGAGGGCGCTCCTCTAGTACCCCGGCGTAGATGATGCCCGCACCGATGATTGGCAACACCAATGCGCTCGCAGCGGCAGCCCAGGTGGTCTTCGGGCCAACTTCGCTGACCCGTGCAGACAGCAGCAATGCCCACGCTGGCAGCGCGGGTAGCAGGTAGGTCCACAGAATGTTGCCTGCAAATGTGAAGAAGACCGGTGTCGCCAAGGCCCACAGCCAGAGGTAGGCTTTGAAGCGCTGCATCGATCCACGCTTGCGGATCAACAGTGGTAGAAACAAGGCCCACGGGGACGCTCTCACCGGTTACTGGCGCCTGGTTGATACTTGAGGAGCCTACGACTACAAAACCATCGGCCGGCAGGCGGTCATTGGGGCGCACGATGACAACGTCACCGGGAACCAGCAGCTCCACGGGCATCTCCACCGTGCCATTTGCTCTGCGTACGATCGCGGTGGCTGGTGCGAGCTTGGACAGTGCCTCAATCGCTTTCTTGGCCCGCCCCATCGCGTAGCTTTCAAGGGAATGCCCCAGACTGAACAGGAACAGCAGCAGAGCCCCCTCCGCCCAGGCGCCGATGCTCGCGGCACCGACTGCGGCGAGAAGCATCAGCGAGTCGATCTCGAAGCGTTTCTGACGGATGTTGGTAACCGCTTCCTTAGTGGTGAACCATCCACCGAACACGTAGGCCGACACGTACAGAATCAGAGGCAGACGATCAATCAGGCCAAGTTTTCCTGCGAGAGCTCCGGCACCCAGGAGAGCACCACAGATCAGCGCGAAAATCAGCTCTGTGTTCATTCCAAAAATGCCGCCATGCTCATGGCTATGACCTTCATGCCCGGCTTGGTCATCAGGGCGTTCAAGCAAACTCTTCATAACTCGTCCCTTCTGGGGTCAAGGCTTCCAATTGCCCTCTGCAGTTGGGGAGCCGTCTCTGTTGGTTGGCTAAGATCTATTGCACGGTTTGCCCGAGCCCAGGCGTTAACATTTCGAAGCTATGGGGTATCGGGCGTAATAAAAAATGCCAGGCACTGCCTGGCATTTATGAATTCTCTAATTGTTCTGTTCAAATCGTTTACTACTTGTTGTTGATGCATTGCGAATACATCGAGTAACGAACAGTCTTGAGCGTGCCCTGGGAGTCCTCGAAGGTCATCAACCGTGGATAGACCTGGCAGGTACGGGGGTCCTGCGACTGACGTACGAATTTCGCAACGTCTATCTTCATGCCATATTTGTAATCCTGAATCTCTGGCATTGGCTTGCCATTTTTCTCCGCGTACTTGGCCACTGCGGTCTGGTGTTCCTTGGTGTATTGAAGCTGCTTGCTCTCGGAGAAAGTGTTGGCCTGCGAAGCCACCGAGAAAACAACAAGTGCAGCAGCGATAATTAGCTTTTTCATAAAACCCTCTCAATTTCAAAACTTCTCGGGCGTAACCTTAGCAATGCATAGGCATCACCGGCATGACGAGAAACTTACAATTTTGAAAGGTAAGTGCATCTACTTCACTTTAAACAAAAAAGCCCACAACACGTGTTGTGGGCTTCTCTTTAGCGGAGGCTGTTAGCTAACCACTTCGGCCTCGTCGCCGTCTTCATCCTTGCGGTGTGCCCAGTGATACAGGGCAGGCAGTACCAGCAAGGTCAGTGCGGTGGAGGACAGGATCCCGCCAATCACCACCGTCGCCAATGGCCGCTGAACTTCGGCACCGGTGCCGGTGGCCAAAGCCATCGGGATGAAGCCCAGGGACGCTACCAAGGCTGTCATCAGAACAGGTCGCAGACGGGTCAATGCACCTTCATCGACTGCCTGTCTGAGCGTTCGTCCCTCCTCCCTTAGCCCGCGGATGAAGGCAATCATCACCAGGCCGTTCAGTACTGCAACGCCGGACAGTGCAATGAAGCCGACACCTGCCGAGATCGACAGTGGGATGTCCCGCAGCCACAACGCCACAACACCACCGGTGAGTGCGAATGGAATACCGGTGAAGACCAGCATGCCGTCCTTCAGGTTGTTGAACATCAGGAACAACAAGGTCATGACCAGCAGCAAGGCGACTGGAACAACGATCTGCAGGCGTTTGGCAGCCGACTGCAGCTGCTCGAACTGGCCCCCCCAAGTCGTCCAGTAGCCCGCAGGGATTTGCACCTTCTTGTCCAGCGATGCGGTCGCCTCCTCAACGAAGGACCCCAGATCGCGGCCTCGAACGTTGGCGCTGACGATAACCAGACGTTTGCCGTTCTCGCGGCTGATTTGGTTCGGGCCCAGTTGCAGGTCCAGATTGGCGACCTGGGACAGCGGGATGAAGCCGATCTGATTGGCACCCTGTGCCGCATTGGCAGGTACCGGGATCAGCAAGCTGGACATACCCGCTACGTCGGTGCGAACGGTCTCTGGTAGGCGTACTACCATGTCGAACCGACGGTCGCCCTCATACAGCGTGCCGGCCTGACGGCCACCCACGGCGATAGCGATCGAGTTCTGAACATCCGCGATGTTCAGGCCGTAGCGTGCTGCTTTTTCGCGGTCAATGTTGATGGTCAGCACCGGCAGGCCGGATGTCTGCTCAACTTTCACTTCCGATGAGCCCGGGACCGCTTTGAGCGCTGCCGCGATCTTGTTGGCGGTGTTGTTGAGCACGTCCATGTCATCGCCGAAGACTTTCACAGCGACGTCACTACGCACGCCCGAAATCAGCTCGTTGAAACGCAGTTGGATTGGCTGCGACAACTCGTAGTTGCTTCCTGGAACACCCGCTGCGGCCTTCTGCACTTCAGCAATCAGCTCATCACGAGGCTTCTTCGGGTTAGGCCACTGATCCTGAGGCTTGAGCATGATGTAGGCGTCAGAGGCGTTCGGCGGCATCGGGTCAGATGCAATTTCTGCGGTACCCGAGCGTGCGAACATCCGCTCAACTTCAGGCACCTGCGCAATCACCGCTTTCTCCAGACGCTGCTGCATCTCGACAGATTGAGTGAGGCTCGTTCCAGGCACACGCATGGCCTGCATCGCAAAGTCACCCTCACTGAGGCTTGGGATGAACTCGCTACCCATACGACTTGCCAGCAAACCACTGAGCACGACCAAGGCTACTGCGGCCGAGAAAGCGATGTTCCGATGTCCCAGCACCCATTGCAGAACCGGTTCATAGCGCAGTCGAGCTGTGCGCATGACCACGCCTTCCTCTTCCTTCACCTTGCCAGTGACGAACATGGCAATAGCTGCAGGAACAAAGGTAACGGACAGGACCATTGCACCCAGCAGCGCCATCACAACGGTGAAGGCCATCGGGTGGAACATTTTGCCTTCGACGCCGGTGAGGGCGAAGATCGGCAGGTACACCACCATGATGATCAGCTGACCGAAGATCAGCGGCCGGCGAGCTTCTCGCGCCGCGGCAAAGACCTCGTGGAAGCGTTCGGTTTTGGTGAGCATGCGGCCATGCTTATGTTGCGCATGAGCCAGTCGACGGATCGCGTTTTCTACAATAACCACGGCACCGTCGACGATGATGCCGAAGTCGAGTGCCCCCAAACTCATTAAGTTGGCACTGACCTTGTTGTTGAACATGCCTGTGAAGGTGAACAGCATGGACAGCGGAATCACCATCGCGGTGATCAGAGCCGCACGGATGTTGCCGAGGAACAGGAACAGAATGGCGATAACCAGGATCGCGCCTTCCACCAGGTTCTTCTTCACCGTCGCGATGGCTTTTTCAACCAGGTTGGTACGGTCGTAAACAGTCACAGCCACCACGCCCTTTGGCAGGGTGCGGTTGATGTCCGCCAATTTGGCGGCGACAGCTTGAGATACGGTGCGGCTGTTTTCACCAATCAGCATGAACACGGTACCGAGCACGACTTCGCGGCCGTTCTCAGTAGCAGCACCTGTACGGAGCTCTTTACCGATGCTGACGTCAGCAACGCTGCTGATGCGAATCGGTGCACCATCCACACTGGTGATCACGATGTTGGCGATGTCTTCGATATTGCCTACCTGACCCGGTGCACGGATGAGCAACTGTTCACCATTACGCTCGATGTAGCCGGCACCGACGTTGGCGTTGTTACTTTCCAACGCTGCGACCAGGTCATTGAGTGTCAGCTTGTAGGTAGCCAGGCGCTTTGGATCCGGCGCAACCAGGAACTGCTTGGCATAACCGCCGATGGTATTGATCTCGGCCACACCCGGGACGTTACGCAGCTGAGGCTTGATGATCCAGTCCTGGATCACGCGCAGGTCGGTCGGGGTGTACGGCGTACCGTCCTCTTTGACCGCGCCATCTTCGGCTTCAACAGTCCACAGGAAGATCTCGCCGAGGCCGGTAGATACCGGACCCATGACGGCCTCTACACCTTCTGGCAGCTGTTCCTTCGCAACCTGCAGCCGCTCGTTGATCAACTGGCGGGCAAAGAAGATGTCAGTGCCATCCTTGAAGATCACGGTGACCTGAGACAGGCCAGAGCGAGACAGGGAACGGGTCTGCTGAAGGCCCGGGAGACCGGCCATGGCCGTTTCAACTGGAAACGTGATCCGTTGTTCGGTTTCCAAGGGCGAGTAACCAGGCGCTGCAGTGTTGATCTGCACCTGGACGTTGGTGATATCGGGTACCGCATCGATGGGCAGCTTTTGATAGCTGTAGATACCGATACCCGCCATGATCAGAACGGCGATCATTACTACGATGCGCTGCTCGATGGCGAATCTGATGATACGTTCAAACATGAGAAATCATCCTGTCAGTTCGCATCAGTGACCGTGTTCGGCAGAAGCTTTGCCGAGCTCGGACTTGAGTGTGAAGCTGCCACTGGTTGCTACCTGGGCGCCGGCTTCAATACCGTCGATGATTTCCACGTACCCATTGTCGCGGCGACCCAGTTTTACCGGGCGGGTGTCAAAGCCATCTGGGGTGCGTACGAATACCGAAGGTTTGTCTTCAACGGTCTGCACAGCGTGCTCAGGGACCGCTACGGCAACTCGATCGGTCTGGGAGGTGACCGCAATGTTTACGAACAGGCCTGGACGCCAGGCGCCGTTGGGGTTGGTCAAGGTGACGCGGACAGTAGCTGCACGGTTTTGCTCGCCCAGCAGGCTGCCGACATAACCCACCTTCCCTTCGACCTCGACGTTCATGTCAGGCGAAGAGACTTTCACTGCACGGCCAGTCGTGACCTTGCCCAGATCTGTCGGCGGAACTGCGAAGGTCGCCCAGACCTGATTCAGGTCGGAAAGGATGAAGGCGTTGGTCGCCTCGCTGACGACTTCGCCGACGGTCAGGTGTTTCTCCACTACCACGGCGTCGAAGGGAGCGCGGAGCTCGTAACGATTACCGCCAACGGAGTTAACCGAGGCACCGATTGCGCCGACCTTCTGCTTGGCGTTGGCCAAGGAGATCTCCGCTTCTTGCAGCGCTTGGCGTGCTTGGAGGTAGTCTTGCTCTGCAGAGATCTTGTCCTGCCACAGTTGCTTCTCACGTTCGAAGGTCACACGCGCCAGTTCGACGCGACGCTGTGCGGCCTGTTGTTCGCTGCGCAGGTCAGAGATCTGCTGGCTGGCGATTACCGCGAGGACTTGCCCTTTCTTGACCGTCTCGCCCAGGTTGGCCTGGACAGCCTCAACAACGCCAGGAACACGAGGAACCACGTGGGCAGTACGATCTTCGTCGAAGCGAATTTCGCCAGGGAAGCTCACGACGGTACCGAGGTCACGAGGCGCTGCAGCTTCCAGGGCAACACCAGCGGCCTTGATCTGTTCAGCGCTGAGCGTCAGCTTGCCCTCTTCTTCACCGCCCTCTTCGCTGTGGCCTTCTTCACCATGGCCCTCATCACCTTCCTCTTTGGCGGCAGATGCGGCTTTCTTTTCGTCGCCATGGCCATCGTTAGCGCCATGCTCGGCAGTACTGGCGGCCTGCTGTCCGGAACTGTTGTTCCAGGCAAGGCTGCCAAATCCGAGGGCTGCCACAGCGGCTACCGCGAGGGCGATCTTGCGTTTGTTATCCATTGCTACTCCTGCTGATCGTAGGCACCGGCTTGTTCAAGGCTGTGTGCCGAAGAAAATGTTTGGCCCGTTCAGCGAGTGCCGGCGGTTGAGCCGACTTCGCCATAAACCCTTTCCACCTGCGCACGCGCATTGGTCGCCGCTGCCAACGATTCGAGGTATTGGCCACGAGCGACGATCAAGGTGCGCTGGGCATCCAGCACTTCGATGAAACCGAATTTGCCCATCTCGAAGCCGCGGGTTGCGGTCTCTACGGCTTGTTGGGCTGAAGGCAGAATGGTCTTGTCGTAGGACTCGACCTCCTGCATGGCGGTGGACCATTGGTTCAACGCGGTTTGGGTTTCGGTGCGCAGGCGCAGCTCAACAGCATTGCGCTGGTCCCGGGCCTGATCTGCACGACGAGAAGCGGAAAGAATGTTGCCCTGGTTACGATCGAACAGCGGCAAAGGCATAGACAGGCCCACAGTGTTGACCCGCTCGCGCACAGAGCGGTCGTACTGGCTACCTACACTGACAGTAAGGTTCGGGATACGCTGAGCTTTCTCTGAGCCGAGCGAGGCATCGCTCTTGTCTATCTGCACCACGGCCTGACGCATTTCTGCTGTTTGGTCGAGCTTAGCCAGCAGATCTTCAGTGCGAGGTGGCAAGCCCGGGGAGAGGGTTGGCGATTCGAGTCGATCAAACACGGTGACTGAGCTCCCGGTAATTTGAGCGAGCTGTTGGTAAGCGGTCGCTTTTTCCGTTTCTGCACGTCGAACTTGCAGCTGGGCTTCGGCCAGTTGCACTTGAGCGCGGGTCGCCTCCACTGGGGACGACTTACCTGCGCGAACACGGCCATCGACGATGCGAAGACCGCGCTCAGTCAGTTCGAGAGATTGCTTGGCCAGGTCGAGACCTGTCTGGGCCCGCAACGCGGCGTAAAAGGCTTGGACGACATCTGCACGCAGGCCGTTAACGCGACGGTCTAACTCAAGCTGTGCGGCGGTCTGCCCGTATGTGGCGACGTCAACACGAGCCCCCCGCTTACCGCCCAGCTCAAGGGTCTGGCTGAGAGAGACAGTCGTCTGGCTGGTGTTACGACGGGTGTCTTCCACGTCATACGAGATTGTGGGGTTGGGGATAAGCCCGGCCTGCTTGCGAGCACCATCAGCGATCCCAATTTCTTGCCTGGCCGCGGCCAGGTCTGGGTTGGCATCCATGGCCGTCGAAAGCGCCTGGGGCAAGCTGATGCTTTGGGCAAGGGCTGCAGGCGCCATCAACCCAGAGATGACTGCACAGAGTGCAGCGATCTTCCAGGGCGAGACGGGGGTCTTGGGTAAGACATTGCGGTTATACCGGGGCACTTTGATGGTCCTCGTGCACAAACTTCGATAAAGCTTGGCGAGAACGCCGAAACAGCTGCCAAGCCCCACTTGATTAGGTGATGGCACTCTAATGAGCGGTAGCTATCAGAGGGGTGGCTAGAAAATTACAATTTCGTAAGAAAGCTTTGTAATGCCCGTAAATACTGGGAAACCCAACCCGACACGATGATTTCGATACAAGCAACAGAGATGGCAAACACGCGGTGCGAAGGTGCCGAATAACAGGTAGATGACGAAATTGTAATTGTCCTATCACCCTCCCGTTATCTTCGGCCTGCAAATATGAGCTCGCGCTACGCTAGGCGCGCCGCCGGGTCAGAACAACTAACGACACCCGCGCCGGTAAACATAATAAAAACTGCCGTGAATCAAAGGAGCATCGGATGAAAATCAAAGTACCACTGTATTTGGCGGCAGTTTCTGCGCTGTCTGGAAGCTATGCTATTTCGGCACAAGCTGAAGACAAGCCAGAAGGCTTCATTGAAGGCAGCAGCCTTACAGTGTTGAACCGTAACTTCTACTTCAACCGTGATAACCGCGACAGCACCGCCCCCACTTACAACAGTGGCAAGGGCAATACGAACGGCTACTCCGAAGCCTGGGCGCACGCGATCATCAGCAAATTCAACTCCGGGTTTACCCAAGGTACCGTTGGCTTTGGCGTTGATGCCTTTGCCATGATCGGCCTCAAGCTCGACACCGGTGATGGGCGCAACGGCGGCCGTAGCTCCTTCGACGTGCTGCCCGTTGATAACAAGGGTGAAGCTCGCGACGAATACACCAAGGTCGGCGGCGCAGCCAAAGTCCGCTTGTTCGATACCATCGTGAAAGTGGGTGATGTCTTCCCATCGACCCCGGTCGTCGCATCGGGTGACTCTCGCCTGCTGCCAGAGAGTTTCCGCGGTGTGACCGTTGAGAACACCAGCATCCAGGGCCTTACCCTCCAGGGTGGTCGTCTGCATGCGATGAGCCAGCCGGTCTCAAGCAACCTGAACGACAACTTCGTGACGTTCTACGGCGGCCCGGTCAACTCGCCATGGATCGGTTACGGTGGCGGTGACTACTCGATCAACGACAACTGGACTGTGAGCGTCTACGCCAGCCAGCTGAAAGACGTCTGGAATCAGTACTACGCCGGCACAAGCGTGGTTTACCCGCTGAGCGACGATCTGGCGCTGATCGGTGGCTTCAACTACTACAAAGCCGTAGATGAAGGTAAGAAGCGCCTGGGTGAATTCGACAACAACATCTGGAGTGCCAAGGTCGGTGTGCGTTACGGTGCCCACACCCTGGCCCTGTCGCATCAGCGCAACAACGGCGACGACGATTTCGACTACCTGCGTCAGTCGGACTCGATTTTCGTCGACAACTCCATCCAGTACAGCGACTTCAACTCGCCGAAAGAGCGTTCCTGGATGCTGCGCTATGACCTGAACTTCACCAGCTACGGCATTCCAGGCCTGACGTTCATGACGCGCTACGCCAGAGGCTCGGGTGCGGATTACTCGAACGCTAACCAGTTCTACATGCGCACCGACGACAACGGCAACCCGCTCGACAATCAGAAGCGTTGGGAGCGTGACGTCGAAGTCAAATACGTTGTCCAAACCGGTCCGGCAAAAGATCTGTCCTTCCGGTTGCGCCAGGCAACCACGCGTGCCACTGCTTTCGAATCGGATCTGGATGAAACTCGTGTAATCATCGAGTACCCGCTTTCGATTCTGTAATTCGCTAACTGGGCCAGTTATCCATTGGCGGGTCCTGTTAGTAAAACGAGCATTACGCATTCACCTTGAGTGGCTTAAGTGCTCCTTTGGTAAAAGGTGGATATTTGGCGCCCATTGGGCGCCTTTTTTTTGCCTAAAATTCAAGTAGGCGTTCGATTGTACGCATCGCATGCCGGTGAAGTTCATGACTACACCAATGACCAGTCTCTTCAATGTGAGCGACCTCGCCGTCATCTGAGCGGAACGAAGCCAGCACAAAGAAGAAAATAACCCAATACTTCATAAGGTCAAATCACCTGCTGGAGAGAGGGCCCGCAACTGTCAAACCCAAACCGCGACAAGATATACCGCCAGACTATCAACTGTATTACCTAGAAATTACAAATCCGTCATTTGAGCCCCGGCACGCTCATTTTGATTTACCATCCCTTTCAATAATGCCGGCGCGCGTGCGCGGTTAATTGCTCAGTGATATCGAGACAAAATCCCATGCGAATTCTGGTAATTGAGGATGAAGTAAAAACTGCGGAGTATGTGCGTCAAGGTCTGACGGAATGTGGCTATGTCGTAGATTGCGTCCACACCGGGTCAGATGGATTATTCTTGGCTAAGCAGCACGAATATGAGCTGATTATCCTGGATATAAATCTGCCAGAGATGGACGGTTGGCAGGTCCTTGAGTTGTTGCGTCGTAAAAACTGCCCTTCCCGTATCATGATGCTGACGGCGAGAAGCCGGCTGGCGGATAAGGTCCGGGGGCTGGAGAACGGAGCAGATGACTACCTGATCAAGCCATTTGAGTTCCCTGAGCTGCTGGCCCGGGTTCGCGCCTTGATGCGCAGGTCAGATCACCCTGCATCCGTAGAGGTCATTCGCGTCGCTGACCTGGAGCTTGATCAGAGCCGGCACAGGGCATTCAGGGACGGTCAGCGCATTGACCTGACCACGAAAGAATTCGCGTTACTGCATTACCTGATGCGTAATACCGGTGTGGTGCTGAGCCGCACCCAAATTATTTCGCAGGTTTGGGATATGAATTTTGACTGCGACACAAACGTTGTAGAGGTGTCGATTCGAAGACTCAGAGCCAAGATAGATGACCCTTTCGAGACCAAACTGATACATACGCTTCGGGGCGTAGGGTATGTGCTTGAAAAACGATAGTTGCCAAGCTCTCTAGTACCGAAAATCCGCTACATGCTCCCGTCGCTTGCGAACTTGAGGTTTCTGTTTACGATCCGCGGCGCTGATTCCTCACTCAACAAATGAGGTAGGCTGTACATGAGGTATAGCATTGATTATCAGCAGGTTTCGCAAGGACAATCCGATGCCAGCATTGATGCCTGTCCAGCTGACATTGTCTTCAACAGCGACCATGGCCTAGCTCTTATCCCGTGCGTTGGCGATGTTATCAACCTCCCCTCTACGGCGGTCAAAGAAGGGGTTTGCGGCATCGTTAGATCAAGGATTTTCAATTATCTCAGAGGTCCTGAAGAGCTGTACTGTCACGTCAATATTCTCGTTGAGGAGGCGGACATCAATTTCGAAAGTCTCATCTCGGAATACATGCGCAATCAGTCACGTGCTCGCTCGCCTTCTTCATAAAGTCGAAGGCGGGCCAGTCCATTAATGGTTGTGTATGGGTGAGGGTTCAGCAGAGCGAGCGCCTACTGAGCACCAGAGATGAATAGTCACAGCCTAGTGGTTTAACGCGGTACTGCTGGTGTACGCAGGGCCGGACTCATTGTTTTTTGAATGGCGCATTGCAGCACATAGAAATATAAAACCCCGGAAGCAAATACGATTGCGGACAGATAAGCAAACTCAGAGTCTAAAACCCCGGAAACCATATACAATTTAATCGTGATAGAACCCATAATAATTCCGGTACAGTACATGACGCCTGTGAACTGATTGCCCAAAAAACTCAGTATGCCGCTGAAGGCATTGTTCGCACTCAACAGCATTGCTTTCAGTATCGTCCAGCCGAGAACTGGCAGAAAAGCCTTGATCATGAAGGCGAATAACATCGACGATGCAAACAGTTTTATCGGGGTTTCTGCCCACGGCTTGATGGTGCCGTCTACTTCAACGCCGGTATACAAGATGATATTCAGAATAATCGCCATAAGGGTGCATATGCCGAGGCGTATCATTTCCCGCTTAAGCGGGGCCATCATTATCACTGCGTGAATCTTGTTTCCAAAGTATCGTTTTAGTCCTTGGATCGACATTTTTCTTCCTATGCTCTCGGGTATGACGCTGTTGTAGCGTTGTATGACGGTCATGCTTTTACCCGAAGAGAGGTGACGCTTCAACGGTCCTGAATTGCGCAGGGGATCTCATGTCCTTCCCCTGGCTGGGTAGCTTGCTGAGAAATTCTCATCTACCTGCGTGGCAACGATGCGGCCACCCCGCCGCCGTCAGAGCTCTGGAGGACTGGCTGCTGTCAGCAACTCATCGAGTGACGGAACCTTAGCGTTTGCACTGAGGACGAGTGTTCTGGATCGGAGTATGGATACATCAAAGAAAGATTCGCACTCGACTCTTCCGTTTACTTCTCTCCAGTGGGTGACTTCTGGTATCAACTCATTAGGCACCGGGTATAGTGCCATAGGGTTATGGAATACCTCCACTTCAGCAGACCACGGCTCGTAGCCATATTGCGGCCAGAGCTGACCGTAGTCGCTGGACGCTACATCCAACAGAAATGGGATACCTCGTGATGCTCCCGGAGAACGGTCGAAAAACTCACCAAACCGCAAGTATCGGTACCCGTCTAGATGAGCTCCACCTGAGATCGGCACTCGGCTGAGCTTTGGCACTGTGCAGGCATTGGTGAAAATGACCGCTGAAAGATGGGCATTTTCCATTAGCGTAAATAGGCCGTTGGGGCGCCCTGATAGCAGAGATGTCTCTTCCTCCACAGTTATCAGGTGCGTACCACGATGCGCAGATGAGTGAACTGCAAAGCCATAGAGATAGCTGATGAGCGACTCCCTGCTCCACAGCATTGAACTGGGCGCATGGAAATCGGCTAAGGCCAGAATGAGCGGCTTACCCTCCACGTGCGGTAGGGATTCGTAACGCTTGTCCAATTTGTTTTGGATGGTCCTCGCAAACCTTTCTGCAGCCGCTCCTAAGAAACGCTCATGTCGGTCAGCGGGTGGGGGGACCGGCGAGGCGCCAAAATGCTCATACCGCTCTTCCGGGTTGGCTGTCACTGCTTCAACCCAGGCCTCATCTCCCAGCCTATTCTCGATGTGAAAATCGGGTGATTCTTTAGGCTGGGTGACCAAGAGTCCCTGTTCACGAAAAATCGCTAATAGGTGGGCTTCCCAGAGGCGGGTGTGAAAATTCTCAGTCTGGCAATCGGGAACCCAATTTCTGTCTGGGGATGGCAGTGCGAGATACAGTTGATTCAGCGCCCACGCCCCAATACGGCGGCTTGGATCAAATAGTGATTTGAACACCACGCTTGGTGTGCGCTTACCCATTCTGCTTAGAGGAGCACGTCGTCGTTCACCTGAAGGGAGTGGAAGCGGATGGGCTTGGGTATAGAGAAAATGGCTGATTGAGGCGCGGGCTTCGGACTCGCCAGTGGTGCACTCACCATGGCTGAGGAGCACCCACACGCTATCGACACGACGCCGCAAGGTGACAATTCCGAAGCTGCCGGAATTGATATTTCGGGTTAGAGCGGCACAAGAAATTCCGTCCTCACTAAGCCATGCCCCTACTGGCGGGCTGTCCCCAAACCCCAACCCTCGTGGAAGCGACAAAGCGATTAGATCGAACATCGGCGCAGCAATTTCTTTCATTCGCTGATCTCGGCAGTCGTCAAAATGCATTCCATCAATGCCTCGGAGCGTGCCCGCCGGCGATGGCATCGGTGGAGGTACCTATTGAAGAAGGGGGCTTTGCTCCACCAGGACGTCTCGGTTGGTGAAGATGGTCTCAATGGTTGCAGCCTCGGCAGCCACATGAGTCTTTCGCGTGATCTCTTCAAGGGCCAGTTCGAGCCGGTAGTCTTGGAAATACTCGTACAGCTTTTCAGAGCTCTCGGATATCTCCTCCCCACCATTTTTTGCGAACAAGATGTGGATGATCGCTGCGAGTGGGAGGGAGATGTCGAGATCCTTCTCTTCTGCATCTGACTCCGAGTTCAAACCGTCGAAATACCTCTCCAGATGATTCTGGAGCTCCTCAAGCCAGAACTGAGATAGGTTGCTAGGTAGGGAGCTTTCAGGCCCGGTCAGAAGGACTTCATCTCTGAATAGAGCCAGCAGATTGGGGTTTGCCATGGAGGACCTCACGATTAGATTTGAGAGCAACTGGTCAGCATAGTCCACCTCAAGATGACCACCTCCTTGACGCCCATCCTGGTGCTCCTGAGCATCAGACGAGTGAATCGCCCCGAAACCTGTAGATACAAAATGACCGCTTCTCGCCGTTAGCTGCCTTTCTTGAAGGACAGCTTTGGGTCGATAGCGGCCTTCGTGGAGGTTGGTGTCTACGGGGTCGGTTTAGTCATTCTGAATCTCCGGTTTCACCTCCGTGAGGCCGGCCATCGTCATGCATCAGATCTTGATTGACACGCGTGCCGCTTTGGATAGCCTTGCAATTGAGGGCTGCAACTGCGCATTTGTCGGGCCTGGGTACCAGCATGAGCCCCCGCAATTTTGGCAGCAGAGGAAGCTGGTTCCTCTGAAGTAGTGACGGCGGGCATTGCCAGTCGGATTCTGAACCCAAGGTCGCCAGACTAGGAGCTAAAGGATCGCTGCGACTACTCCTCATCCCTTACCGAAAAGTCACGCGTCGGTCGTAAACGGCCCTTTCCAGGCCAATCAACTTTTGTGATTGGTGAGTAGGGATTTCTCGGCTTTTCTGTGAAAAGCACCCCTTCATTTCACAAAAAAAATGGCGAAGATTCCAATTTCACGGGGTCTGGCCTATCACCTATTTTGTGAACCTACACCCCGGCCGGCGGCAAACAAAAAGGCCAACGCTCATGCGTTGGCCTTTTTATTGACAGATCAAAAGATCGCAGCCTACGGCAGCTCCACATGGATTACCGGTAGGAGCTGCCGCAGGCTGCGATCTTTTGTTTTTACTCGGATGCAACCGTCACACTCTCCAACCGATACCCATACCCATAAATCGTCAGCAACTGCCAACCGCGATCCGCCGTCAGTCCCAGCTTGTTGCGCAGGCGATAAATGTGCGTATCCAGCGGCCGTGACGAAGCGACTTCTTCGTGGGGCCAGAAGCGTTCGTACAGGTACTCCCGCGACAATGGCCGACCCAGGTTACTGAACAGGCAGCGCGCCAGGCGGTATTCACGCTCCGTCATGACCACTGCCTTGCCCTCGCGGGTGACGCTCAGTTCGGCATCGTCGAAGGTCAGGTCATTGAAGCTCAGGACTTCGGCAGCGCTGCTACGTTGCTGGCTGTGCCGGCGCAGTACGGCGGCGACTCGGGCTTTCAGCTCGTTGGGGCGGAACGGTTTGCTGACGTAATCGTCGGCACCGGCGTTCAGCGCCTGGACGATATCGCTTTCGCCGTCGCGGCTGGTCAGCATGATCGCGGCGGGCGGCGCCTCCATGTGTTCGCGGGTCCAGCGCAGCAGCGCCAGGCCGGACAGGTCGGGCAGTTGCCAGTCGAGGATCAGCAGGTCGAAGGTGTCCCGCCGCAATTGGCGCAACAGGTCCTCGCCCCGTTCAAAGCTGTGCAACGACCAAGGCTGGTCTCCCTCCGCAGCCATCTGCTGCAGGGTTTGCTCGACCCGACGCAGTTCGGCGGGTTCATCGTCCAGTATCGCAACGCGCATACGCGTGGGTTCCTTGTTGCTTGAGCAGTGGCCGGCAACCCTGAAGGCTCGGCCTGTGCAGTAAAAGTAAGCAGTCCACCATCGGTCGACGTCCGCTATGATTCTTCGGATCTACATCCTGAGACCTGTGGCCCATGAAACCATTCACTGTCCCCTGCCCTGTTTGTCATGAATAGCCCGCGTCGGCGTGAAAGCCGCGAGCCAAGTCAGGTCCAGCGTCTGTTTCGACGGCTGGTGCGTGAGTGGTTGTGGATAAGTCTAGTGCTGTTGCCGCTGACTGCCTTGTTGTCGTATCGCGCGCAGATCAATCTGCACGACGTGGTACCGATGTGGAGCGCGTTGCTTTCGGTAGGGCTGGTAGCCTGCGTACTCGGATTGTTGCTGTGGCGCCCGCGCTGGGCGATCTGGGTGACATCGTGCGGTGTGGCTTGTGTGCTGCTGGCTAGCGCCGGGCTGGCGGAAGTTCGACACTGGTGGTCCCCGACTCCAGCGGCGCTGGGCATGTTGTTCGGCTACCTGATCTGGAACTGGCGGCGCCTGAGTGTGGTGCTGACGTATTTTGGCTGGGAGCTGGCCCGACTGGACCGCGAGCCGAAAGTATTTCCCGAGCGGCGCCGTGCGCAATTCACCAGCGCTGATCAGCTGCAGGGCCAGATCATGGCACTGGAGCAAGCCATGAGCCGCACCCGCGATACCCGGCGTTTCATTGCCGACGGTCTGGAATACCTGCCGGTGGCGACGCTGATCAGCGATCCCAAGGGGCAGATTCTGCTGGGAAACCGCAAGGCCCGGGTATTGTTCGATGACCCGCTGGTCGGTGACTATGTTCTCGAGCAACTGGCCCGCCTCGGTTATCCGGAATTGTCCACAGAACCACGCCCGGCGCTGTCGGACCTGACGCTGCTGGAGTTTCGCGATCACAAGGAACGCAGTTTGCGTCTGGAACGGGCGGCTTTGCTGCCGGTGGATGGCGATACTCCCATCGGCTGGCTGCTGAGCCTCACCGATCTGAGCGCCGAACGCGCCGCAGAAGAACAGCGTGGGGTCTTGCTGCGGTTCCTTTCCCACGATCTGCGCGCCCCGCATTCGGCGATTTTGGCCCTGCTCGATGTACATCGCCATCAAGCCGGCGCGGATTCACCGCTGTTCGAGCAGATCGAGCGCCAGGTACGCCGGGCGCTCGATCTGACTGACGGTTTCGTTCTGCTGGCGCGGGCCGAATCCGAGGCTTATCAGTTCCAGCCCAGTCTGTTCGCGATGCTGGTGCTGGACGTGCTGGATCAGGCGCTGCCCATTGCTCAGCAGAAAAGCATCAAACTGCTGCACACGATGGACGAACAATCCCAGGAGCGTCTGATCAACGCTGACCAGGGCCTGCTGACCCGCGCCTTGTTCAACCTGCTGGAGAACGCCATCAAGTACAGCCCGGTCGGTACCGCGATCAAGTTGAACGTCAGTTGCCAAGGTGAGTGGCTATGCTGTGAATTGACCGATCAGGGCAAAGGTATTGCCGCCGAGGAGCTGCCGGATCTGTTCACCCAGTACCGGCGCTTTTCGTCGGCGCAGGGGATTGATGGCGTTGGGTTGGGGCTGTCGATGGTCAAGGCAGTAGTCGACCATCATGGCGGTAACATCGAGTGCCACAGTATCGTCGATCAAGGCACCACGTTCCGGCTGCAGTTACCGCTGATCTGCGAGTGAACAGGCTCAAAAAAACCGGCTATATCAGCCGGTTTTTTTACTTCCGAAAAAAACTTATGCACCTTTTACGGTGTTTTATGAGCTTGAGAAATATATAAGTAAATCAATCGGTTACTTTCAATATTCAGGCTTTTTCAACAAAACCGTACACAGGTTATCCACAAAATCTCAGACAGCCACCTGATCATTCGCGGCAGGCGCCTGCGGTGCTGGTGGCAGCGAACCCATTTCGCGCTGGGTCTGTTCATTCCAGGCCTGTACCCGGTCGTTCAGCTCGGCGATGGCGCGCGGACCAGTGCCTTCGGCATACATCGGCTCACCGATGACCACGGTGATCACGCCCGGCGTCTTGCCCCAGCCGATTTTCGGCCAGAATTTGCCGGCATTGTGTGCAATCGGCAGCACCGGAAGCGCCGCATTTACCGCTAACGCGCTGCCACTGCGCGAGAACTTGCCGACGGTGCCGTAAGGAACGCGGGTGCCCTCAGGGAAGATCAAGACCCAGACGTTGTCCTTGAGCAGTTCATCGCCCTTGGCCGCGACTTGTTTGAGCGCCGCTTTCGGGTTGTCGCGGTCAATCGCGATCGGCCGCAGCATGGCCATGGCCCAGCCGAAGAACGGCACGTAGAGCAATTCGCGCTTGAGCACCTGGCTCAAGGGCGAGAAATAAGCAGAGAGAAAGAACGTCTCCCAGGTGCTCTGGTGGTTCGACTGAATCACGCAGGGCCGATCCGGCACATTTTCCGCGCCTTTGATCTCGTAACGAATGCCGAGAAACACCTTGGTCAACCACAAGGCGCAACGGCACCAGTACACGTTGATGAAACGATAACGCGCCTTGAACGGCAGAAAGGGCGCGATAAAAAAGCTCAGGCTGCACCACAGCAAGGCAGTAGTGCCCAGCAGCAGGTAAAAGAGAAAAATTCTGATGGCCTGCAGTATCGACATGGCGACGTTTACCGTTACGGGCGATGCCCGACTGTTCAAGCGCACTCCCGATCAATCCCTGGTCAGGAACTTCAGAAGCACTCTAGTTGTGGATAAGTTCTGCGGCAATCGCCGCCAGATCGTCAAAAATCAGGGTGCCGACCGGAAGGGTCTTGCCCAGAGTTTTTTCGCCTTTCCCGGTCTTTACCAAAACGGGCTGTGAATCGACGGCTTTGGCGGCCTCCAGGTCACCAAGGCTGTCGCCGACGAACCAGACATTCGTCAGCGTCACGTTGTAATGCGCCGCGATGGTTTGCAACATCCCCGGCTTCGGCTTGCGGCAATCGCAACCCTCGTCCGGACCATGCGGGCAGTACACGATCAGCCCGACTTCACCGCCCTGCTCTGCCACGAGCGTGCGCAGGCGCGCGTGCATGGCGTCGAGGGTGGCAAGGTCGTAATAGCCGCGAGCAATGCCCGACTGGTTGGTGGCGACCGCCACCGTCCAGCCGGCCTTGCTCAACTGCGCAATCGCCTCGATCGAGCCGGGCAGTGGAATCCACTCCTCCACCGACTTGATGTAAGCGTCGGAGTCGTAATTGATCACTCCATCCCGATCGAGAATCAGCAGTTTCAACAGCAATCCCTCAACCCAGCAGCGAAATGTCGGCAACCCCGAGGAACAGACCACGCAGACGCGCGAGCAGCGCGTAGCGGTTGGCCCGGACCTTGGCGTCTTCGGCATTGACCATCACCGCGTCGAAGAACGCATCCACCGGCTCACGCAATGCCGCCAGACGCGCCAGCGATTCGTTGTACTGACGCGCTGCGGCCATGGGCTGCACCGCCTGATCCGCTTGCTGGATCGCCGAGTACAGCGAGAACTCGTTGGCGTTGTCGAAGTACTTGGCCTCGACCACGGTCGGCACCGAGCCTTCAACCTTGCTCAACAGGTTCGATACACGCTTGTTGACCGCCGCCAGCGCTGCCGCTTCCGGCAGTTTGCGGAAGGCCTGAACCGCTTGCACACGCTGGTCGAAGTCCAGCGCTGAACCCGGCTTCAGGGCACGTACCGACAGGTAAGTGGCGACATCGACGCCCTCGTCTTCGTAACGCGCACGCAGACGGTCGAAGATGAATTCCAGCACCGCGTCGTTCAGACCGGCAGCCTTGACCTTGGTACCGAACGCAGCCACGGCGAAAGCCACGGCGTCGTTCAGGTCCAGATCCAGTTGTTTCTCGATCAGGATGCGCAGCACGCCGAGGGCCGCACGGCGCAGGGCATACGGGTCTTTGCTGCCGGTCGGCAGCATGCCGATACCGAAGATGCCGACCAGGGTGTCGAGCTTGTCGGCGATCGCTACAGCGGCACCGGTCAGGGTCGCCGGCAGTTCAGCACCGGCACCGCGTGGCATGTACTGCTCGTTCAGCGCCAGCGCGACATCTTCCGGCTCGCCGTCATTGAGCGCGTAGTAGTAACCGGCGACACCTTGCATCTCCGGGAACTCGCCGACCATTTCGGTGGCCAGGTCGCACTTCGACAGCAGGCCGGCACGGGCCGCCCAGGAAGCGTTGCCGCCGATTCGCGCGGCAATGTAGGCCGCCAGTTTCGAAACGCGCTCGGCCTTGTCGTAGACGCTGCCGAGTTTTTCCTGGAACACCACGTTCTTCAGGCGATCATTGAAGGCTTCGAGTTTCTGCTTCTTGTCTTGCTTGAAGAAGAACTCGGCGTCGGTCAGGCGTGGGCGAACCACTTTCTCGTTACCGGCGATGATCTGCTGTGGATCTTTGCTTTCGATGTTGGCGACGGTGATGAACCGTGGCAGCAACTTGCCGTCGGCATCCAGCAGGCAGAAGTACTTCTGGTTGTCCTGCATGGTGGTGATCAGTGCTTCCTGCGGCACGTCGAGGAAGCGCTCCTCGAACGAGCACACCAGCGGCACCGGCCATTCGACCAGCGCGGTCACTTCATCGAGCAGCGCCGGCGGCACGATCGCGGTGCCTTCCTGACGGGTCGCCAGTTCTTCGGTGCGCTTGCTGATGATCTCGCGACGCTCGTTGGCATCGGCCAGCACGTAGGCGGCACGCAGGTCGGCCAGGTAGCTCGACGGCGAACCGATGCGCACGCTTTCCGGGTGATGGAAACGGTGACCACGGGAGTCGCGGCCAGCCTTCTGCGCGAGGATGGTGCAGTCGATGACCTGGTCACCGAGCAGCATCACCAGCCACTGGGTCGGACGCACGAACTCTTCCTTGCGCGCACCCCAACGCATGCGTTTCGGGATCGGCAGGTCGTTCAGCGAATCTTCGACGATGGTCGGCAGCAGGCTTGCGGTTGGCTTGCCGGCGATGTTCTGGCTGTAACGCAGTTTCGGGCCGCTCTGGTCGATTTCGCTCAGCTCGACGCCGCACTTCTTGGCGAAGCCCAGGGCTGCCTGAGTCGGGTTGCCTTCAGCGTCGAAGGCGGCCTGACGTGGCGGGCCATCCAGGTTGATGCTGCGATCCGGTTGCTGGGTGGCCAGCG
This sequence comes from Pseudomonas sp. AM14(2022), assembly GCF_036346455.1. Classification (NCBI taxonomy): domain Bacteria; kingdom Pseudomonadati; phylum Pseudomonadota; class Gammaproteobacteria; order Pseudomonadales; family Pseudomonadaceae; genus Pseudomonas; species Pseudomonas sp. AM14(2022). The sequence continues at coordinate 106,281 of NZ_JAOTNY010000001.1, read as the reverse complement.
CGGTGATCAGCACGGCCAGACGCCGCGGTGCGGCGTAGACGGTTTTTCTTTCGTAGCTCAGGCCGGCAGCTTGCAGGCCCTTGTCGATACCGGCGAGGAACGCTTCAGCCAGGGTGTTCAGGGCTTTTGGCGGCAGTTCTTCGGTGCCCAGTTCAACCAGAAAATCTTGAGCACTCATTGTGCAGCCTCCAGCTTGGCCAGTACTTCGTCACGCAGGTCCGGGGTCGCCATCGGGAAGCCCAGCTTGGCGCGAGCCAGCAGGTAGGCTTGCGCAACGGAACGCGCCAGGGTGCGTACGCGCAGGATGTATTGCTGACGCGCGGTCACCGAGATCGCCCGGCGCGCGTCCAGCAGGTTGAAGGTGTGCGAGGCCTTCAGGACCATTTCGTAGCTTGGCAACGGCAGCGGCTGGTCGAGCTCGATCAGGCGCTTGGCTTCGCTTTCATAGAAGTCGAACAGTTCGAACAGTTTGTCGACGTTGGCGTGTTCGAAGTTGTAGGTGGACTGCTCCACTTCGTTCTGGTGGAACACGTCGCCGTAGGTCACCTTGCCGAACGGACCGTCAGCCCAGACCAGGTCGTAGACCGAATCCACGCCTTGCAGGTACATGGCCAGACGCTCGAGACCGTAGGTGATTTCACCGGTGACCGGGTAGCACTCGATGCCGCCGGCCTGCTGGAAATAAGTGAACTGGGTCACTTCCATGCCGTTGAGCCAGACTTCCCAGCCCAGACCCCAGGCGCCGAGGGTTGGCGATTCCCAGTTGTCTTCGACGAAGCGGATGTCGTGGACCAGCGGGTCCAGGCCGACATGCTTGAGCGAGCCTAGGTACAGTTCCTGGAAGTTGTCCGGGTTCGGTTTCAGCACGACCTGGAACTGATAGTAGTGCTGCAGACGGTTCGGGTTTTCCCCGTAGCGGCCGTCAGTCGGACGGCGGCTTGGCTGCACGTACGCGGCGTTCCAGGTTTCCGGGCCGATGGCGCGCAGGAAGGTCGCGGTGTGGAAAGTGCCGGCGCCTACTTCCATATCGTAGGGCTGAAGTACCACACAACCTTGCTCGGCCCAGTATTGCTGGAGCGCGAGGATCAAGTCTTGGAAGGTACGCACGGCTGGCGTAGGCTGGCTCACGAAATTCACCTGTTTCTTGGGCTGCGATTTAAAGAGCGGGAGTATACCCGATTCAGTCGCACCTCCACCCCCTGGAGCCTTATGCCACGCTGCTTTTGGTGTACCGAAGATCCGCTGTACATGGCTTATCACGATCAGGAGTGGGGCACGCCGCTACGCGATGCGCAGGGTTTGTTCGAGTTGCTTTTGCTCGAAGGGTTCCAGGCCGGGCTGTCGTGGATCACCGTGCTGCGTAAACGCGAGCGCTACCGCGAGGTGTTGTACGGCTTCGACGTGCAGCGCGTGGCGCAGATGAGCGACGCCGAGATCGATGAACTGATGCTCGATCCGGGGATCATCCGCAACCGCCTCAAACTCAATGCCGCCCGACGCAATGCCCAGGCCTGGCTGGCGCTGGAGGACCCGGTGGCCTTCCTCTGGTCGTTCGTCGGCGGCCGACCAATCATCAATCATTTCAAGGATCGCAGCGAAGTCCCGGCGATCACCCCCGAAGCGCTGGCGATGAGCAAAGCCCTGAAAAAGGCCGGCTTCACCTTCGTTGGCCCAACCATTTGCTACGCACTGATGCAGGCTTCGGGCATGGTCATGGATCACACTCAGGACTGCGACCGCTACGCGCAGCTGGTCAACGGCGGTTAGAATGGCCGCCTCGCGCACAGCACAAAATCAGGAGTGACCTGTGGAAAAGTTTAAAGGCGCCTTGCTGGTAGGCGCTCTGCGGCTGTTTGCCCTGCTGCCATGGCGGGCCGTGCAGGCCGTGGGTTCGGCGATCGGCTGGATCATGTGGAAAACCCCCAACCGCTCCCGCGACGTGGTGCGGATCAACCTCGCCAAATGTTTTCCACAGATGGACCCGGCCGAACGTGAGCGCCTGGTCGGCCAGAGCCTCAAAGACATCGGTAAATCCCTGACCGAAAGTGCCTGCGCCTGGATCTGGCCGGCCCAGCGTTCGATCGATCTGGTGCGCGAAGTCGAAGGCCTCGACATCCTCAAGGAGGCGCTGGCCTCGGGCAAAGGCGTGGTCGGCATCACCAGCCACCTGGGCAACTGGGAAGTGCTCAACCACTTCTATTGCAGCCAGTGCAAACCGATCATTTTCTACCGCCCGCCAAAGCTCAAGGCTGTGGATGAATTACTGCGCAAGCAACGCGTGCAGCTGGGCAACAAGGTCGCTGCCTCCACCAAGGAAGGTATCCTCAGCGTCATCAAGGAAGTGCGCAAAGGTGGTGCAGTGGGCATTCCCGCTGACCCGGAACCGGCCGAATCCGCCGGGATCTTCGTGCCGTTCTTCGCCACCCAGGCGCTGACCAGTAAATTCGTGCCGAACATGCTCGCCGGCGGCAAAGCGGTCGGCGTGTTCCTGCACGCCCTGCGCCTGCCGGACGGCTCTGGCTACAAAGTGATCCTCGAAGCGGCGCCCGAGGCCATGTACAGCACCGATACCGAGGAATCCTGCGCGGCGATGAGCAAGGTGGTCGAGCGTTACGTTGCGGCGTATCCGAGTCAGTACATGTGGAGCATGAAGCGTTTCAAGAAACGTCCGCCGGGCGAAGCGCGCTGGTACTGAGCAAGTTGGCACACTCTGTGGATAACCTGTAGGAACGCCGAAGGCTGTGATCTTTTGATCTTGCTTGAGGTTATCCACAACCCGTTCATTCAAGGGCGCATAAAGATGTCCGAACAACGCAAATCCTTCCGCATCAAGATCACCCACGACAGCTTCGGCGAGTGCCTGGGGCAGACGCGCAATCTGTCGGCCACCGGCGTGTATGTGCAGCATCCGCGTCTGGCGTCATTGCCCAAGGGTGCGGTGGTTTATGGCCAGGTGCAGGATTTACCCACAGGCGCGCCGCGGGTGCGAATGGAAGTGGTGACGGTGGATGCCGAGGGCATCGGCCTGCGTTATCTCTAACTTATTGCGCCTGGCGGTCGAGCTTCTTCAGAAACACCGTCATTTCCTTCTCGGCCTGCTTGTCGCCATGGGCGCGGGCGGCTTCCAGACCTTGTTCCCACGCCTGCCGCGCGGCCGCGTGATCGCCCAGTGCGAGTTGCGCTTTGCCCAATAGCTTCCACGCCGCCGAGTACTTCGGGTCGAAACCGACACAGCGCTGGAAATGCTCGGCTGCCTTGGCGTTCTCTCCCAAATCCAGATAACCCTTGCCCAGGCCAAAGCGCAGCAATGAGTTATCCACACCCTTGGCGAGCATTTTTTCCAGGGATTCGAGCATTGATGCAGTCCTTTTCTGTGGAGTGTCAGGCGTAGATCGGTGTCAGTTACACCGCTTTCGCGAGCAAGCCCGCTCCCACATTTGGAATGCATTCCCCCTGTGGGAGCGGGCTTGCTCGCGAAGAGGCCATTACAACCGACGATATTTCTGGATCAGAAGAAGCTCAAACCCACATGAAACAGCTTCTCCACATCGCGAATATGCTTTTTATCCACAAGGAACAGAATCACATGGTCGCCCGTTTCGATCACCGTATCGTCGTGGGCGATGATCACTTCTTCGTTACGGATGATCGCGCCAATCGTGCTGCCCGGCGGCAGGCCGATTTTCTCGATCGGCCGGCCGATGACCTTGCTCGACTTCGCATCGCCGTGGGCAATCGCCTCGATGGCCTCGGCCGCGCCCCGGCGCAATGAGTGCACGCTGACGATATCGCCACGGCGTACGTGGGCCAGCAAGGTGCCGATGGTCGCCAGTTGCGGGCTGATGGCGATGTCGATGTCGCCGCCCTGGATCAGATCGACGTAAGCCGGGTTGTTGATGATCGTCATCACCTTCTTCGCGCCCAGGCGCTTGGCCAGCAGCGACGACATGATGTTGGCTTCGTCATCGTTGGTCAGCGCAAGGAAGATGTCGGCGTCGGCAATGTTCTCTTCCAGCAGCAGATCACGGTCCGACGCACTGCCCTGCAGCACCACGGTGCTGTCGAGGGTGTCGGAGAGATAGCGGCAGCGGGCCGGGTTCATCTCGATGATCTTCACCTGGTAGCGGCTTTCGATGGCCTCGGCCAGACGCTCGCCGATCTGCCCGCCACCGGCAATCACGATGCGCTTGTAGGTTTCGTCGAGACGGCGCATTTCGCTCATCACCGCGCGAATATTCTCACGGGCGGCGATGAAGAAGACTTCGTCATCGGCCTCGATCACCGTATCGCCTTGCGGCAGGATCGGCCGGTCGCGGCGGAAAATCGCCGCGACACGCGTCTCGACATTCGGCATGTGCTCGCGCAACTGGCGCAGTTGTTGGCCCACCAGCGGCCCGCCGTAATAGGCGCGCACCGCCACAAGTTGCGCCTGGCCTTCGGCGAAGTCGATCACTTGCAGCGCGCCCGGATGCTGGATCAGGCGCTTGATGTAGTTGGTCACCACCTGCTCGGGGCTGATCAGCACGTCGACCGGAATCGCTTCGTTCTGGAACAGCTGTTCTTCGCGATTGAGGTAGGACGCTTCGCGCACCCGGGCGATCTTGGTCGGGGTGTGGAACAGGGTGTGCGCGACCTGGCAGGCGACCATGTTGGTCTCGTCGCTGTTGGTCACCGCCACCAGCATGTCGGCGTCGTCGGCGCCGGCCTGACGCAGCACCGACGGCAGCGAGCCGCGGCCCTGAATGGTGCGGATGTCGAGACGGTCGCCGAGGTCGCGCAGGCGTTCGCCGTCGGTGTCGACCACGGTGATGTCGTTGGCTTCGCTCGCCAGGTGTTCAGCCAGCGAACCGCCGACCTGCCCCGCACCGAGGATGATGATTTTCATCCAGTCACTCCGTTGAATCCGTTTAGCCGCGCGCGGCAGCGATCTTGATCAGCTTGGCGTAGTAGAACCCGTCATGCCCGCCCTGCTGGGCCAGCAATTGGCGACCATGGGGCTGTTTGATCCCGGCCGTAGTTGCCAGATCCAGTTCGCGGGCACCGGGCGTGCGTTCAAGGAACGCGGCGATAACTTCGGTGTTCTCGGTGGGCAAGGTCGAGCAAGTGGCGTAGAGCAGGATGCCGCCAACTTCGAGGGTCTTCCACATGGCGTCGAGCAGCTCGCCTTGAAGTTGCGCGAGGGCGGCGATGTCGTCGGCCTGACGGGTCAGCTTGATGTCCGGGTGACGGCGGATCACGCCGGTTGCCGAACATGGCGCGTCGAGCAGGATGCGCTGGAACGGCTTGCCGTCCCACCACGCGGCGGTATCGCGGCCGTCCGCAGCGATCAGTTCGGCGCTCAGCCCCAGCCGTTCAAGGTTTTCCTTCACCCGCACCAGCCGCTTGGCTTCCAGATCCACCGCCACCACGCCGGCCAGCGCCGGTTCGGCTTCGAGGATGTGGCAGGTCTTGCCGCCCGGCGCGCAACACGCATCGAGCACGCGCTGACCCGGCGCCAGATCGAGCAGATCGGCGGCCAGTTGCGCGGCTTCGTCCTGCACGCTGATCCAGCCTTCGGCAAAACCCGGCAGGCTGCGCACGTCGGTGGCGGCTTCAAGGACGATGCCGTCGCGGCTGTAAACACAAGGCGTGGCAGCGATGCCGGCGTCGCTGAGCAAGCCGAGGTAGGCGTCGCGGCTGTGATGGCGGCGGTTGACCCGCAGGATCATCGGCGGGTGCGCGTTATTCGCCGCGCAGATCGCTTCCCATTGCTCCGGCCAGAAGGCTTTCAGGGATTTTTGCAGCCAGCGCGGGTGGGCAGTGCGCACCACCGGATCGCGCTCAAGCTCCGCGAAAATCGTCTCGCTTTCGCGCTGGGCATTGCGCAGCACGGCGTTGAGCAAACCCTTGGCCCACGGCTTTTTCAGTTTGTCCGCGCAACCGACGGTTTCGCCGATGGCCGCGTGCGGCGGCACGCGGGTGTAGAGCAGTTGATAGAGACCGACCAGCAGCAACGCCTCGACATCGGCGTCGGCAGCCTTGAACGGTTTCTGTAAAAGTTTTTCCGCCAGCGCCGACAGCCGTGGCTGCCAGCGCGCGGTGCCGAACGCCAGATCCTGGGTGAAACCGCGATCACGGTCCTCGACCTTGTCCAGTTGCGCCGGCAGGGAGCTGTTCAGCGAAGCCTTGCCGCTGAGCACGGCTGCGAGTGCCTTGGCGGCGGCCAGACGCGGGTTCATTGCGCGTCCACCACGGCGCCGAGCACGGTGCCGACGGCGAATTTCTCGCGGCGGCTGTTGAACAGGTCGCTGAAGTTCAGCGCCTTGCCGCCCGGCAGTTGCAGGCGGGTCAGGCACAGTGCCTGCTCACCGCAGGCCACGATCAGGCCGTCCTTGCTGGCGCTGAGGATTTCACCCGGTGCGCCTTTGCCGTCAACCAGCGTCGCGGCCAATACCTTCAGCGCTTCACCGTTGAGGGTGCTGTGGGTAATCGGCCAGGGATTGAAGGCGCGTACCAGACGCTCAAGTTCAACCGCCGGACGGCGCCAGTCGAGGCGCGCTTCATCCTTGTTCAGTTTGTGGGCGTAGGTGGCGAGCTCATCGTTCTGCACTTCGCCTTCGAGGGTTCCGGCGGCCAAGCCGGCAATCGCCTGGACCACGGCGGGCGGACCCATTTCGGCGAGGCGGTCGTGCAGCGTGCCGCCGGTGTCGTTGGCGCAGATCGGGGTCACGACCTTGAGCAGCATCGGCCCGGTGTCGAGGCCGGCTTCCATGCGCATCACAGTCACGCCGCTTTCGGCATCACCGTGTTCCACGGCGCGCTGGATCGGCGCCGCACCGCGCCAGCGCGGCAGCAGCGAGGCGTGGCTGTTGATGCAGCCCAGACGCGGAATATCCAGCACCGCTTGCGGCAGGATCAGGCCGTAGGCGACCACCACTAGCAAGTCCGGTTTCAGCGCGGCGAGTTCAGCCTGAGCCTCAGCGTTGCGCAGGGTCGGCGGCTGCAACACCTGGATATTATTTTCCAGAGCCAACTGTTTGACCGGGCTCGGCATCAGTTTTTGCCCGCGACCGGCCGGACGATCCGGTTGGGTGTAGACCGCAACGATCTCGTAAGGGCTGTTCAGCAGGGCCTTGAGGTGTTCGGCGGCAAATTCCGGGGTACCGGCAAAAACGATGCGCAGTGGCTCAGTCATGAAGGGAGTCTCATAAAAAGAAAAAGGCTTGCCGCAGCAAGCCTTTGAAGGAGGGCATCAAGCGTTCTGGCGATGCAGCTTTTCCAGTTTCTTCTTGATCCGGTCGCGTTTGAGCGTGGACAGGTAATCGACGAACAACTTGCCGTTGAGATGGTCGCATTCGTGCTGGATGCACACCGCGAGCAGGCCTTCGGCGATCAGTTCGTAAGGCTGGCCGTCGCGGTCCAGCGCCTTGATTTTGACCTTCTGCGGGCGGTCGACGTTTTCGTAGAAGCCCGGCACCGAGAGGCAGCCTTCCTGATACTGATCCATCTCGTCGGTCAGCGATTCGAACTCGGGGTTGATGAACACCCGGGGTTCGGTGCGGTCTTCGGAAAGGTCCATCACGACGATACGTTTGTGCACGTTGACCTGGGTCGCGGCGAGGCCGATGCCCGGCGCTTCATACATTGTTTCAAACATGTCATCGACCAACTGACGCACTTCGTCGTCCACTACTGCCACAGGCTTGGCGATAGTACGCAGACGCGGGTCCGGAAATTCGAGGATGTTTAAAATGGCCATAGGCTGATTGCTGCACGTATTGAGTAAAGTCGGGTCGATGGCCTGGCAGGTCCGAAGATGCAGGCTACCGTTGTGAAGCGTAGCTAATGCAATTTGCAGTAGCGAGCCACGGGGGCTCTGACGGTTCACGCGAACGCACATGATAAAGGGATTCGCTGCATGAGGAAAACACTACTCGCCCTGCTGCTTCTGGCTTCGGCCGCGGCTGCGCAAGGGCAAGTGCAACTCAGGGATGGTTTTCCACAGCAATACACGGTGGTTTCGGGAGACACCCTCTGGGACATTTCCGGCAAATACCTGCGCGAGCCCTGGCAATGGCCACAGCTGTGGCGGGCCAATCCGCAAATCGAAAACCCCAACCTGATCTACCCCGGCGACACGCTGACGCTCAGTTTCGTCAACGGCCAGCCGCAGCTGACCCTCAATCGCGGCGAGTCACGGGGCACCATCAAGCTGTCGCCGCGCATTCGCACCAGCCCGGTGGCCGAGGCGATTCCGAGCATTCCGCTGAAATCGATCAACAGTTTCCTGCTGAGCAACCGCATCGTCGACAAGGTCGAGGACTTCGACAAGGCGCCGTATATCGTCGCCGGCGATGCCGAGCGCGTGTTGAGTGGCACTGGCGACCGGATCTTCGCCCGGGGTCACTTCGATCCGAATCAACCGGTATACGGCATCTTCCGCCAGGGCAAGGTCTACACCGACCCGCAGACCAAGGAGTTTCTCGGGATCAATGCCGACGACATCGGTGGCGGTGAAATCGTCGCCACCGAAGGCGACGTCGCCACCCTCGCCCTGCAACGCACCACCCAGGAAGTACGTCTGGGCGATCGTCTGTTCAGCGGCGAAGAGCGCTCGATCAATTCGACTTTCATGCCCAGCGCCCCGAGCACCAACATCAACGGCCTGATCATCGACGTGCCGCGCGGCGTCACGCAGATCGGCGTGATGGACGTGGTCACCCTGAACAAAGGCAAGCGCGACGGTCTGGCCGAAGGCAATGTGCTGGTGGTGATGAAAACCGGGGAAACCGTGCGCGACCGGGTCACCGGCCAGCCGCTGAAAATTCCCGATGAACGGGCCGGTCTGCTGATGGTGTTCCGCACCTACGACAAGCTCAGTTACGGCCTCGTACTCAACGCATCGCGCTCGCTGGCGGTGCTCGACAAGGTGCGAAATCCTTAGCAGGCTTAACAAGTTACCAACAGAGTTATCCACAGCTTGTTCCGAATGGTTCGGGACTTATAACGATCAAGGATGATCCACGATGCTGTCTGCCTGTACGCCGGTTTCCCCTGCGGAACTGGAAGCGCGTTTGCGCCTGCACCGCTTGCCGGAAATCGGCCCGAAACGTTTTGCCAAACTGCTTGAAGCCTTCGGCTCGGCGTCAAAAGCCCTGAGCGCGCCGGCCAGTGCCTGGCGTGCGCTGGGGTTGCCGGCGGCGTCGGCCGAGGCCCGGCGCAACCCTGAAGTGCGCGACGGCGCCAGCCATGCATTGCGCTGGCTGGAGCGGCCCGGCCAGCATCTATTGATGTTGGACCAGGCGGATTATCCGGCGCTGCTGGCGCAGATCCCTGACCCGCCACCGCTGTTGTTCGTCGCCGGTGATCCGCTGATTCTGGAAAAACCGCAACTGGCGATGGTCGGCAGTCGCAGTGCTTCACGTCCGGGAATGGACACCGCCGCAGCGTTCTCCCGCAGCCTCGCCGGGGCCGGTTTCGTCATCACCAGTGGGCTGGCGCTGGGTATCGATGCGGCTGCCCATCAAGCGGCGCTGGACGTTGGCGGGCAAACCGTCGGTGTACTCGGCACCGGCCTGGAAAAGTTTTATCCACAGCGCAATCGTCGACTGGCCGACGCGATGATTGCCTCGGGCAGCGCAGTGGTTTCTGAGTTTCCACTGGACGCCGGGCCAACGGCGAGCAACTTCCCCAGGCGCAACCGGATCATCAGCGGTTTGTCCCTCGGTGTGCTGGTGGTCGAGGCGAGTGTCGCCAGCGGTTCACTGATCACCGCTCGGCTGGCGGCGGAACAGGGCCGCGAGGTGTATGCGATTCCCGGTTCGATCCATCACCCCGGTGCGCGCGGCTGCCATCAGTTGATCCGCGACGGCGCGGTGCTGGTGGAAACCATCGAACACATTCTCGAAGCCCTGCGCGGCTGGCAGCATTTGCCGTTATCCACAGACCCGCCGGATTCCGTGCATCCCTTGCTTGATCTGCTGCACGCCGCGCCGCACACCAGCGAAGCCTTGGTCGAGAGCAGCGGCTGGGCGTTGCCCAAAGTCCTCGCGGCGCTCACCGAGCTGGAAATGGACGGCCGCGCAGTGTGTGAAAACGGTCGCTGGCTGGCGAGGACACGCTAGGTTTTACAGGGAAGATCGGTAAACTGCGCAAAACCTGTTTTCGGAGAGTTTTTTCATGGTCAACAGTTGGCGTGTGCAACAAGCCGCACGAGAGATTCGCGCCGGGGCGGTGATTGCCTATCCAACCGAAGCCGTCTGGGGGCTGGGTTGCGACCCGTGGAACGAAGAGGCAGTGGATCGGCTGCTGGCGATCAAGAACCGTTCGGTGGACAAGGGCCTGATCCTGGTCGCCGACAACATCCGCCAGTTCGACTTCCTGTTCGAAGACTTCCCGCAAGAGTGGATCGACCGCATGGCCAGCACGTGGCCGGGGCCGAATACCTGGCTGGTGCCGCATCAGAACCTGTTGCCGGGATGGGTGACGGGCGTGCATGACACGGTGGCGCTGCGGGTCAGCGATCACCCGCAGGTGCGGGATCTGTGCTCGATGGTCGGGCCGCTGATTTCCACCTCGGCCAACCCGCAGGGTCGGCCGGCGGCGCGCACGCGGTTGCGCGTCGAGCAGTATTTCCGTGGGCAGATCGACCTGATCCTTGGCGGACAACTGGGCGGGCGCAAGAACCCCAGCGTGATCCGCGATCTGGCAACCGGCAAGGTCATTCGTCCCGACTGATCCTGCGCGAAAACCTTTACCGTGAGTCTTCCTCGCCTTGATGGTGAGGAGGACTACGCGCGCCTGCGATTTATCCTGCAATGACGCCGGTTTCCCTGTCGGAAAAGTCGCCAAGTCCCCGGATTCATTGGCTTTTCCCACTTGATTATCAGACTTTCTGGCGTGGCGGAATCGGCAAAAGCAACCATCCTTTCCCTGCACTCGAAACACTTCGATAAGTTAAGGTCTGCGGAGAAAGAATGGACACTACCAATTTGCAACTCACGGATTACCTGCAGGCGCTTCAGGTGACGTTGAAGAGTCACCATGAGGGTTGTCGCATCGTGATGCTTGAAGCGGGGGCGGATACTCAGGAGTTCGACCGGTTTGTCGATCGGCAATTTCGGCTTCGGTTGCAGCATTACATGCTGACTTCACGGGCGCGGATGCTCGAAACCAGACTGGCGATAAAGTCGCGCAGTACCCATTTCCTGCTGTATCGGCACGATCAACTGTTGGCGGTATTGAGAGCGACTCCGGCACCGTTCGAGTGGGTATCGCTGGCGCAGCAACACGTTTCTCCCACGGTGGCGCTGTCGCGCCATGTCGAATTCAGCCGATTGATGTCGTACACGCCCAATCAGTTGCCCATCGCGGTCAACGGTCTGCTGGCGGCCGCTACCGAGTGGGCCATTAAACGCGGTTATAACGGGGTAACCGCGTTGTGCAGATCGCAACAGTTGCGCTTCTACCAGCGTTTCGGCCTGATGCCGATCGCTTCCAATGCCCTGCATATCGACCAGCGCGCACGCGGCGATTACTGGGTGTTGTCAGCCGAGTGGCGGCAAATTCTCGCGGCGGTCCAACCGCCTGATCCGGCGGTTGGCCACGTGGTGCAGAAACCGTTGGAGTGTCATCTGCCGAGGTGTTGAACGCGTTCGAACTGACTTGCCAGCCGTGGGTTCGCAACCCTGACTGGCAAGACGCCGAAGGTTTGTCAGGGCAGCAGGATGGTCGAGCCGGTGGTGCGCCGTGCCGACAATTCGGTCTGCGCCTTCGCCGCATCAGCCAGTGGATAGCGCTGGCTGATGTCGACCTTGAGCTTGCCGCTGATGATCATCTTGAACAGCTCGTCGGCCATGCGCTGCAGGTTCTCGGCGTTATTGGCGTAGGTCGCCAGGGTCGGGCGGGTCACGTACAGCGAGCCCTTGGCCGAAAGAATCCCCAGATTCACCCCGTCCACCGCACCGGAGGCGTTGCCGAAACTCACCACCAGCCCACGCGGCGACACACTGTCGAGCGAGGTCAGCCAGGTGTCTTTGCCGACGCCGTCGTACACCACCGGGACTTTCTTGCCGTCAGTCAGCTCCAGCACCCGCTGTGCCACGTTTTCGTGGCTGTAATCGATGGTTGCCCAAGCGCCGTTGGCTTTGGCCAGTTCGGCTTTTTCCTTCGAGCTGACCGTGCCGATCAGCTTGACGCCCAGTGCCTTGGCCCATTGGCAGGCCAATGAACCGACACCCCCGGCAGCGGCGTGGAACAGAATGGTTTCGCCACCCTTGAGTTCATAGGTCTGGCGCAGCAGGTACTGCACGGTGAGGCCCTTGAGCATGACCCCGGCTGCGGTCTCGAAGCTGATTTCGTCCGGCAGCTTCACCAGATTGGCTTCGGGCAGGGTGTGCAACTGGCTGTAGGCACCCAGCGGGCCGCTGCCGTATGCCACGCGATCACCGACCTTGAACCGGGTGACGTCGCTGCCCACCGCATCGACGATGCCGGCGCCTTCTGCGCCGAGCCCGGACGGCAAGGCTGGCGGGGCATACAGACCGCTGCGGAAATAGGTATCGATGAAGTTCAGGCCGATCGCCTTGTTCGCCACCCGCACCTGATTCGGGCCGGGCGCGGCGGGTTCGTAGTCAACAAACTCAAGCACTTCGGGACCGCCGTGGGCGCGGAACTGGATACGCTTTGCCATCTGCCTGCTCTCCTTGGGTCGTTTGTAAGCCCCCTATCCAACTCCCCTGCTTGATCTTCGTCAACTGCGGCGCGCAGGTTTGCGGTGTTATGCTACGCGCCCATTTACGCCGCCCCCTGCCTGCGGGGCGCCCGCGTAGTTATGCCCGATTCAAGGTGAAGCCATGACGACCCGCACCGACGCCGTAAAGGCCTATCTGCTCGATTTGCAAGACCGCATCTGTGCCGCGCTGGAAACCGAGGACGGCGGCACGCGTTTCGTCGAAGACGCCTGGACCCGGCCTGCCGGTGGTGGCGGTCGTACCCGCGTGATCGAAAACGGTACGGTGATCGAAAAGGGCGGCGTCAACTTTTCCCACGTGTTCGGCAGCGGGCTGCCGCCGTCGGCCAGCGCCCATCGCCCGGAACTGGCCGGTCGCGGTTTCGAAGCCCTCGGCGTGTCGCTGGTGATTCACCCGCACAACCCGCATGTGCCGACGTCCCACGCCAACGTGCGCTTTTTCATCGCCGAGAAGGAAGGTGAAGAGCCGGTCTGGTGGTTCGGCGGCGGCTTCGACCTGACCCCCTATTACGGCAATGAAGAAGACTGCATCCACTGGCACCGCGTCGCCGAGCAGGCCTGCGCGCCGTTCGGGCCGGACGTCTATCCACGTTACAAGGCCTGGTGCGACACCTATTTCCACATCAAGCATCGCCATGAACCGCGTGGCATCGGCGGCCTGTTTTTCGATGACCTGAACGAGTGGGACTTCGACACCAGTTTCGCCTTCATGCGCGCCATCGGTGATGCCTACATCGATGCGTACCTGCCCATCGTGCAGCGCCGCAAGAATGATGTGTTCACTGCGAAACAGCGTGAATTCCAGGAATTCCGCCGTGGCCGCTACGTCGAGTTCAACCTGGTCTACGACCGAGGCACCCTGTTCGGCCTGCAATCGGGCGGGCGTACCGAGTCGATCCTGATGTCGTTGCCGCCGCAAGTGCGCTGGGCCTATGACTTCAAGGCCGAGACCGGCAGCGAAGAAGCGCGCCTGACCGACTACTTCCTGCAAGACCGCGACTGGCTGGCCGAGGCCTGAGGACTGCTGATGGATCGTTACGTCGTTTTCGGTAACCCGATCGGCCACAGCAAGTCGCCGATGATTCACAAACTGTTCGCCGAGCAGACCGGTCAGCGCCTCGACTACAGCACCCTGCTGGCGCCGCTCGACGACTTCAGCGCCTGCGCCATGGCGTTTTTCCAGGACGGTCGCGGCGCCAACGTCACTGTGCCGTTCAAGGAAGAAGCCTTTCGCCTGGCCAACAGCCTGACCGCTCGCGCGCAACGCGCTGGTGCGGTGAACACCTTGAGCAAACTGGTCGACGGTTCGCTGCTCGGCGACAACACCGACGGCGCCGGTCTGGTGCGCGACCTGACGGTGAATGCCGGTTTCAGCCTGACCGGCAAACGCATCCTGCTGCTCGGCGCTGGCGGCGCGGTGCGTGGCGCGCTGGAGCCGTTGCTGGCGGAGAAGCCGGCATCGGTGATCATCGCCAATCGTACGGTGGACAAAGCCGAGCTGCTGGCCGAGCTGTTCTGTGATCTGGGGCCGGTGTCGGCCAGTGGTTTCGACTGGTTGCAGGAGCCGGTGGACGTGATCATCAACGCGACTTCCGCCAGCCTCACCGGCGACGTGCCGCCGATTGCCGCGAGCCTGATCGAGCCGGGCCAGACCCTGTGCTACGACATGATGTACGGCAGAGAGCCGACCGCATTCTGCCGTTGGGCCAGCGAGCATGGCGCGGCAGTGTCGATGGATGGTCTGGGGATGCTGGCTGAACAGGCGGCCGAGGCGTTTTTCCTGTGGCGCGGGGTGCGTCCGGATACGGCGCCGGTACTGGCCGAACTACGCCGCCAGTTGGCCCTTTAAAAGCTTCGCGAGCAAGCCCGCTCCCACATTGGAATGCGATCAAATGTGGGAGCGGGCTTGCTCGCGAATGGCCGCACCGCCGATCCTGGATCAATCCTCAAACCGGATCGGGCATTTCTCCGGCCCTTCGAGCTTCCGCAACTCCTCCACCACCTGCGGCCGAGCCCGGCGCAGGGTCAGGCTGCGATCCTGACGCAGCAGGCGCCGCGCCTCCTGATGCAGCATCTCCACCCCCGAATAATCGATGAAGTTGATCTGCTGCGCCTCGATCACCACCCGCGTACCGTGCAGCCGTTGCAGGCGCACTTGCAGGTAATGGCTGGCGCCGAAGAAGATCGAGCCGCCGACTCGCAGTACGTCCTCCTCACCCTCGCGGGAATGCTGCACTCGCGGTTGCGAGGTGCGCTTGAGGTAGAAGAACAGCGACGCCAGCACCCCGGCATAGATCGCGGTCTGCAGTTCCAGTAGCAGCGTGGCGAGGCAGGTCAGCACCATGACCACGAACTCGGCGCGGCTGACCCGCAGCAACGAACGAATCCCGCGATGATCCACCAGGCCCCAGGCGATCAGCAGAATGCTCCCGGCCATCGCCGGAATGGGGATGTGTGAAATCAGCCCGGCGCCGAAAATCGCGAACAGCGCGACCCAGATCGCCGAAAAAACCCCGGCCAGCGGCGAACAGGCACCTGCCTCGTAACTCAGGCCTGAGCGGGTGAACGAACCGGCGGAGAGCGATCCGGAAAAGAACGCCCCGACAATATTCGACAAGCCCTGTGCGCGGACTTCCTGGTTGGCATCAAGCAACTGCTGCGAACGTGCAGCAATCGAACGGGCAATCGACAGGCTGGTGACCAGACCGAGCATGCCCACCGCCACGGCGCTCGGCAGCAAACGCAGGACCAGATCCAGATCCAGCGGCAGCGCACTGAACGGTGGCAGGCGTCCGACAAAGGCGCTGACCAGATGCACGTGGCCGAACATCGCCGGCCATAACCACACCACTGCGCTGCCCAGCACCAGCGTTATCAACAGAGTCGGCCAGCGCGGCAGCAGTTGTCTGAGGACAAAACCGACCAGCACCGTGGCCAAACCCAACACCAGTGATGGTTTATCCACAGCCCGCAGGTGCTGCAGCAGGTCCATCAGACTGGCCAGCGCCGTGGCTTTCGCCGGCAGATCCAGCCCCAGCAGATTCGGCAACTGGCCGATGGCGATCACCACCGCCGCGCCGAGGGTGAAGCCGAGCACCACCGAGTGCGAGACGAAATTCACCAAAGCGCCGAAGCGCAGCAACCCCAGCAGCCACTGAAAAATCCCCGCAAGGAAGGTCAGCAGCAGGATCAGCGTGATGTAGTCCTGTGACGCCGGCACAGCCAAGGGGCTGACGCTGGCATACAGCACAATCGAAATCGCCGCCGTTGGGCCGCAGATCAGGTGCCACGACGAACCCCACAGACAGGCAATCAGCACCGGGATGATCGCCGCATAGAGGCCGTATTCCGGCGGCAGGCCGGCGATCAGTGCGTAGGCGATCGACTGCGGCAACGCGAGAATCGCACCGCTCAGGCCAACGACCAGATCCCGGCCGACGCTGGCGCGGGTTTGCCGGGGCAGCCAGGTCAGGAAGGGAAAGAGTGAATGGCGACTTGGCAGGGCCATGGGTCCTCGCGGGCGGGTTTTGTTCAAGGTTATCAGGGTGCCAGGGTAAAGGCCCTCACCCTAACCCTCTCCCGGAGGGAGAGGGGACTGATCGAGGTGAAAGAGGGAAGTACGCCGACCTGAGATATCCAGTCGAACTCAGGTTCTGAACAACATAAAGATCGGCTCCCTTCCCCCTCGCCCCCTCTGGGGGAGAGGGCTGGGGTGAGGGGGCAAAAATCTCAAGCCGAGCAAAATTCAAAGCCACCCCACGGTCAAAGCTTTGCCTTTACAGCCGCCAAAGCATCCTTGCCATCCACGGTCTTCACCCCCTCCAGCCACTTGTCCAGCACCGCCGGATTGGCCTTGATCCATGCCTTCACCGCATCGGCATTGCTGACTTTCTTGTTCACCACCTCAGCCATGATGCTGTTCTCCATGTCCTGGGTGAACGTCAGGTTGGTCAGCAACTTGCCCACATTCGGGCAGGCCTCGGCGTAGCCTTTGCGCGTCAGGGTGTAGACGCTACCGGTGTCGCCGAAATACTTCTCGCCGCCCTTGAGGTAATGCATCTTCAGCTGCACGTTCATCGGGTGCGGGGTCCAGCCGAGGAAGGTGACGAATTTCTGCTTCTTCACTGCCCGCGACACTTCGGCGAGCATCGCCTGTTCGCTGGATTCGATCAGCTTCCACTGGCCGAGGTCGAAGTCGTTCTTCTTGATGATTTCCTGCAGCGAGATGTTCGCTGGCGCACCGGAGCCGATGCCGTAGATTTTCTTCTCGAACTTGTCGGCGTATTTGTTCAGGTCGGCAAAGTCATGCACACCGGCATCCCACACATAATCCGGGACGGCCAGGGTGAACTCGGTGCCGTCGAGATTCTTCGCCAGTTGCGTGACGTCACCGGTGGCGACGAACTTGTCGTAGAAGCCCTGCTGCGCCGGCATCCAGTTGCCGAGGAACACATCCACCTGACCGTCCTTCAAACCGCCGAAGGTGATCGGCACCGCGAGGGTGTCGACCTTGGCCTTGTAGCCCATGCCGTCCAGCAGAAACCCGGTGATGGCGTTGGTCGCGGCGATGTCGCTCCAGCCCGGGTCGGCCATTTTCACCGTTTCGCAGCTTTGCTCGGCAAATGCCGAGGCGCTGGCCAGAGCCAGCAGGCCAATCGTCAGTGCTGTGGATAACTTGCGCATGGACTTCCCCTTACATTATTGGTTTTGGCAGGGTTGTGGATAACGGGCCTTGCGTTCCAGATCGTCGAGGTCGATGTGGTTGCGCATGTATTGCTGACTGGCATCCACCAGCGGCTGGTGATCCCAGCTCTTCAGCTTGCCGATGGTCAGGGCATCGGCAACAAATCGGCGACGGCGCTGGCTGGCGAGCACCTTGCGGTGAATCGCCGGAATGTCCCACTTGGCTCGCGCTTCGGCGAGAAATTCGTCGAACAGCTGGCGATGTTGCGGCGACTGGCTGAGTTCTTCGAGTTCACGCGGATCGTTGTGCACGTCGAAGAGTAGGCACGGATCGCTTTCACTGTAGATAAATTTGTACGCGCCGCGCCGGATCATCATCAGCGGGCTAACCGTGCCTTCGGCCATGTATTCGCCGAACACTTCGTCATGACCGCCCTGCCCTTGCAGGTGTGATAACAGCGAACGGCCATCTAGCGGCAGACCCGGCTCCAGCGTGCCGCCGGCCAGTTCGACGAAGGTTGGCAACAGGTCGGCGGTGGACACTGCCGCGCTAACCCGGCCGGCAGCGAACTGCCCCGGCGCACTGATCAGCAGCGGCACCCGTGCAGCCATCTCGAACCAGTGCATTTTGTACCAGAGGCCTTTCTCGCCGAGCATGTCGCCGTGGTCGCCGGAGAACACGATGATGGTGTCATCGATCAGCCCGGTATCTTCGAGGGTTTGCAGAAGTTTGCCGACGTTGGCGTCGATATAGCTGCACGCGCCGAAGTACGCCCGGCGTGCATCGCGGATCTTATCCACAGGCAGCGGCTTGTCCCACAGGTCGTAGACCTTGAGCAGGCGCTGCGAGTGTGGATCGAGGGAATGTTGCTCCGGGGTGGTCGGCAACGGGATATCACCGTCGTCGTACATATCCCAGAACGCCTTGGGAATGGTGTACGGGTCGTGTGGGTGAGTCATCGAAACAGTCAGGCAGAACGGCTGATCGCCGTCCTCGCGAATGTGATCGAACAGGTATTGCTGGGCCTTGAACACCACCTCTTCATCGAAGTCGAGCTGGTTGGTGCGCACGCACGGCCCGGCCTGCAGCACCGACGACATGTTGTGATACCAGCTCGGGCGCACGTCCGGCTCGTCCCAGTTCACCGCCCAGCCGTAGTCGGCCGGGTAGATGTCGCTGGTCAGGCGCTCTTCATAACCGTGCAACTGATCCGGGCCGCAGAAATGCATCTTGCCCGACAGCGCGGTGCGGTAACCGAGGCGACGCAGGTAGTGGGCGTAGGTCGGAATATCGGCAGGGAAATCGGCGGCGTTGTCGTAGGCGCCGATCTTGCTCGGTAACTGGCCGCTGACCAGAGTGAAACGCGACGGCGCGCACAGCGGACTGTTGCAGTAAGCGGCATCGAACACCACGCCCTGAACGGCGAGGCGCGAAAGATTCGGCAGTTTGATCGGCGACGGGCCGTAGATTGGCAACATTGGCGCGGCCATTTGATCGGCCATGATGAAAAGAATGTTCTTGCGCTTCATGTGATCGCGGCATTCCATAGTGAATATTTATGCGACATTGCTGCGATCGAGCATGGAGTCCATGCCCCGTCCGGTAAAGCCTGCGCCGGACAATGACTAGGATAAGCACAGCTTATGTATGACGCCCTCGGCAATCTGTCCCTCGACCTGTTGCGCGCATTCGAAGCGGCGGCGCGTCATCACAGTTTTACTGCGGCGGCGGTTGAGCTGGGCACTACGCAGCCGGCGATCAGCCAGCAGATCAAGCGTCTGGAAGAACAGCTGGGAGTACGACTGTTTGACCGGATCTATCGCGGTATTGAACTGACCGAGGGCGGCGCGATCCTGTTCGAGCAGGTTCAGCTCGGTTTGCAGAATATCGACGCAGGATTGAGTGCTATCAGTACGCAGCAACAACACGAGGTATTGCAGGTCGCCACCGATTTCGCCTTCGCCGCCTACTGGCTGATGCCACGCCTGTACCGCTTCCACGAAGCCAACCCGAACGTCGATGTCAGCCTGGTCACCAGCGAGCGCAACCACAACATGCTGCGCACCGACATCGATGTCGCGATCCTGTTTGGCGACGGGCGTTTCAAGCAGGGCGAAAGCCATTGGCTGTTCAGCGAGGAAGTGTTTCCGGTGTGCAGTCCGCAATTGCTCAAGGAGCGTGCCCTGCCCTTGCCCGCCCAGGCGTTACTGGAGCTGCCACTGCTGCACTTGCGCGGGGAAAACAGCAGCAACTGGTTCGACTGGAGCGGGCTGTTTCGCGAACTGGGCATCAGCACCCCGCCGGCGCCGGGACAATTGCGTTTCGACAATTACACCCTGTTGATTCAAGCGGCGATTGGCGGTCAGGGTGTGGCCATCGGCTGGCGCCACCTTGTGGATAACTTGCTGAGCCAGGGCTTGCTGTGTCGGCCGATCGCCGAGACCACGTTGTCGCGCCTCGGTTATTACGTGGTGCTGCCGCAACGCAAACGCCGGGGCGCGTTGATTCAGCAGTTTGTCGACTGGTTGATGGCCGAGCAGGCCAGCAGCGCCGAATCTCTCGCCGGGGTAGCGTTACCGTCGATTGCGGTTTGAAGGCTCAGCCAGTTGCGGCGACAAAATTCACATGCTGCCCCACATGCAGATTCAACCGCAGCTCATCGGCAATCCCCACCGCGACCCGGTTCAGCCGTTCCAGCGGCTCCGCCAGCCCCGGCTCCAGATTGCCGCCCACCTGACTGAAATGCTCAATGGTCAGCCCCGCCACCCCGTGCGGCGCATTCACCAGCGTCCACTGCAATGGGCTGCTTTGCAGGGCTTCACGGATTTCTTCGGCGGCGTGGCGTTGCAGCCCGTCGTCCAGATCTGGCTCGTCGAGCACGGCAAAATTTCCCACCAGGAACAACCGTGACACGTTGGCCGCTTGCAAGCCGTCGACCAACGCATCGACTGCTAAAACCTGTTCCACCGGCCCAAGCACTACGGATCTTTCTACATGGTCGCTGCTGAAAGGCAGGCCCGGTGCGTCCAACAAGCAGATCACTGCCGAGCTGCCCGCTACGCTTTGCTTGACCCGCTCGGCATCGAACAGATCGCCGCTTTTGGTGCGCAGGCCCGGACGTGGTGCGAGTACGTTCAAATCGTCGAGAATCGCGATGACTTCGTGCTGCCGTCGCAGCAATTCAGCCATCAACGCACCGCCCAGGCTGGCCATGGCACCATAGAGCACCACTTTCACCGTCGGGGTTTCGGCATTTTTCATGGCTGATTCCTTTTTGTTGTCCCTCGTATGGCCTGTGACACGCAGCCTGCGCCGAGGGTTCGAACCGATTCAGAGGCTTTCAGATGCACGCAATCCATGGCTATCACGCCCACGTCTATTTCGACGCTGACTCAATTGATCAGGCGCGCGCTTTGTGTGAACAGGCGGCGCAGTTGTTTCCTCTGAAGATGGGGCGCGTCCATGAGCGCCCGGTCGGCCCGCATCCAGACTGGAGCTGCCAGTTGGCTTTCGGCCCGGAGCTGATCGGTGAGGTGTTGCCGTGGCTGGCGCTCAATCGCAAGGGGCTGGTGGTGTTTTTGCACCCCGACACTGGCGATGATTTGCTCGATCACACCGAGCACGCGATCTGGATGGGCGCGATACGGCCGCTGGATCTGTCTATTTTTTGATCAAAGGGTTTCTTCGGGCTCGCCCGGCAGATGCTCGTCGAGATGCAGCCAGGGCAATTGGCTGTCGGTCCAGATATGCCGCTCGGCTGGTGCCAACTCCGGGTGATCCAGTGTGGCGATGGTCACATCGATGCTCGCGGGACTGAGTTGCGTCACCAGCGCCAGCTGCGCGCCACAACGTGGACAGAAATACCGCGCGCAACTGCTCGACGAGTCATAGCGCGTTGGCGTCCCCGCCAGCCAATGAAAGCTGGCTGCCGGAACCGTGATCCACGTGGTGACAATCCCACCGCTGACTTTGCGGCAGATCGAGCAGTGGCAGTGGGCAATGTCCTGCAATGGCCCGCTGAACTGATAGCGGATGTGTCCGCAGTGGCAGCCACCGCTGTGCACTTCTTCCATGTCCCAGCCCTCCCGTCCCCGAAATGATTGACTCTAGCCGCATCCGACAGCCGGTTGGCCATTCGCCTGAAGCTTTCGTCAGCGAAAGGTAGCTGAAAGGTTGCCCGATTAGGATCGCCGCCACTACCGGCAACAGACCGGTTGGCCAACGCGTGTGATCGCTCGCATGTCAGGCCCAATTAACAACAACAATGGTGATTCTGATGTCCTCTGTAGCCCGCCTTCTCGCTGAAACTCCGCCCGTACGTCTCGTGCTTCCCGTTCTGCGCTGATCCCTTCCGATCCGCTCACTCAATTAGCCGCGCTACGCCTGGAGTAATCCCATGCTGACTTTCCTTGGCTTCGCCATGGTCATCACGTTCATGTTCCTGATCATGACCAAGCGCCTGTCTGCGCTGATCGCCCTGATCATCATCCCGATCCTGTTCGCCCTGTTCGGTGGTTTCGCGCCGAAGATCGGCCCGATGATGCTCGAAGGCATTACCAAGCTTGCGCCGACCGGCGTGATGCTGATGTTCGCCATTCTGTATTTCGCCCTGATGATCGACTCCGGCCTGTTCGACCCGGCCGTGCGCAAGATCCTCAAACTGGTCAAGGGCGACCCGTTGAAAGTTTCGGTCGGTACCGCCGTGCTGGCGCTCGTCGTTTCCCTCGATGGTGACGGCGCGACCACTTACATGATCTGCGTGGCCGCCATGCTGCCGCTGTACAGCCGCATCGGCATGAGCCCGCGGATCATGGCCGGTCTGATCATCCTCGCCGGTGGCGTGATGAACATGACCCCGTGGGGCGGCCCGACCGCCCGTGCCGCCAGTGCGCTGCATGTCGACCCGTCGGACATCTTCGTACCAATGATCCCGGCGATGGCCGCCGGTGTGGTGGCGATCCTGATCATTGCCTACTTCTACGGCAAACGTGAACGTGCGCGTCTGGGCGAGCTGCACCTGATCGGCGACGAGATCGATCACAGCGAAATCAGCGTGTCGCAGTTCCCCGATGCCCGCCGTCCGAAGCTGATCTGGTTCAACGGCCTGCTGACCCTGGCGCTGATGTGCACCCTGATCGCCGGCCTGCTGCCGCTGCCGGTGCTGTTCATGGTGGCGTTCAGTATCGCGATGATCGTCAACTACCCATGCCTGCAAATGCAGAAGGACCGCGTTGCGGCCCACGCCGGCAGCGTGCTGTCGGTGGTCAGTCTGATTTTCGCTGCGGGTATCTTCACCGGTATCCTGTCCGGAACCGGCATGGTCGACGCCATGTCGAAAAGTCTGCTGGCAGTGATTCCGGATTTCCTCGGGCCCTATCTCGCGGTAATCACGGCGCTGGTGAGCATGCCGTTCACATTCTTCATGTCGAACGACGCGTTCTACTACGGCGTATTGCCGGTGCTCTCCGAAGCGGCCAGCCATTACGGCATCACCGCAGTGGAAATGGCCCGTGCCTCGATCGTCGGTCAGCCCGTCCACTTGCTCAGCCCGCTGGTGCCGTCGACGTACCTGCTGGTGGCGCTGGCCGGTATCGAGTTCGGTGATCACCAGCGTTTCACTCTGAAGTGGGCAGTGCTGGTCTGCCTGTGCATACTGGTGGCCGCCTTGCTGCTGGGGACTTTCCCGCTGTTCAGCACGTTGTAACGGCATTCACTCACCATGACGCCAGCTGCTTGCTGGCGTTCTGGTTTAACACTCGCTCAAAGGAATACACATGGATTGGCTGACCAACCCCGAAATCTGGGTTGCCTTCTTTACCCTGACCGCCCTGGAAATCGTTCTGGGCATCGATAACATCATCATGATTTCGATCCTGGTCAGCCGCATGCCCAAGCACATGCAGCAGCGCACGCGGATCTTCGGCCTGGGCCTGGCGATGATCACGCGGATCCTGTTGCTGCTGTCGATCACCTGGGTCATGCGCCTCACCGCCGACCTGTTCGTGGTGTTCGGCCAGGGCATTTCCGGCCGCGACCTGATCCTGTTCTTCGGTGGCCTGTTCCTGCTGTGGAAGAGCTCGCAAGAGATGTACCACGCGCTGGAAGGCGAAGACGAAAGCGGCGACGAGCCTTCGGGCAAGGGCGGCAACTTCCTTTACACGATCATTCAGATCGCGATCATCGACATCGTGTTCTCGCTGGACTCGGTAATCACTGCCGTCGGCATGGTCTCCCATGTGCCGGTGATGGTCGCGGCAATCGTCGTCGCCGTGCTGGTGATGATGGCGGCCTCGGGCAAGATCAGCGAGTTCATCGACAAGCACCCGTCGCTGAAGATGCTGGCGCTGTCGTTCCTGCTGGTGGTCGGTACCGTACTGATCGCCGAGTCGTTCGACGTGCATGTGCCGAAAGGCTACGTCTACTTCGCCATGGCGTTCTCGCTGGCGGTGGAAGCGATCAACATCAAACTGCGCGGCGCGATGGCCCGGAAAAAACAGCAGCAGGATCCGGTGAAACTGCGCAAGGATGTTCCGGGGCAATAACCCGGTAGTCCTGAATCACGCAACACCCCTGTGGGAGAGAGCCTGCTCGCGAAGACGGAGTGTCAGTCGACAACAATGTTGGCTGATCCACCGCTTTCGCGAGCAGGCTCGCTCCCACAGTTGTTTGTGCATTCAGGCAGGGGGGACGAGGTTGTGCAGCACCCGGTTCACCGCCAGTTCGCTGCGTTTAATCCCCTCAAGCTCTGACACAAAAACCTGTGGGAGCGGGCTTGCTCGCGAAGGCGTCGTATCAGTCGATAGAAATGTTGACTGGCCCACCGCTTTCGCGAGCAAGCCCGCTCCCACAGGGGAATCGGGGTTTTCAGGTCAGGTGGATAAAGCCATTTTCATGACACTTTTGTTTCAATCCGCACTTTAGCTGTGCAATGCTGGCGCCCAGTCCGTTAGCCAACTACAGCTTAAGTATCAAAAACGTAGAAACCGCGCGGTACCGTCAACTTGCCCCTTTGGGGCGCTGCTACTACAGGGGGTCTGCATGCTCACCCTGCTCAATTTGCTGTCTGCCGTGGCCCTGCTGATCTGGGGCACGCACATCGTCCGAACCGGCATCCTGCGGGTGTACGGCACCAATCTGCGCCATGTGATCGGCCAGAACATGTCCAAACGCTGGCTCGCGTTCGTCGCCGGCATCGTCGTGACTGCGATGGTACAGAGCAGCAACGCCACGGCCATGCTCGTCACCTCCTTCGTCGGTCAGGGCCTGATGGCGCTGACCCCGGCGCTGGCGACCATGCTTGGCGCCGACGTCGGTACGGCGTTGATGGCGCGGGTGCTGACGTTCGACCTGTCGTGGCTGTCGCCGCTGCTGATTTTCCTCGGGGTGATTTTCTTTCTGTCGCGCAAACAGACGCGGCTCGGGCAGATGGGCCGGGTCAGCATCGGTCTGGGGCTGATCATTCTCGCGCTGCAACTGATCGTCGAAGCCGCCGCGCCGATTACCCACGCCCAAGGGGTGAAGGTGATCTTTGCTTCGCTGACCGGCGACATCCTCCTCGACGCCTTGGTCGGCGCGTTGTTCGCGATGATTTCCTACTCCAGCCTCGCCGCTGTGCTGCTGACCGCGACGCTGGCCGGCGCCAGCGTGATCAGCCTGCCGGTGGCGATCGGTCTGGTGATCGGCGCCAACATCGGCAGCGGCGTGCTGGCGTTCATGAGCACCAGCATGCAGAACGCCGCCGGGCGGCAAGTGGCGCTGGGCAGCCTGCTGTACAAGTTGATCGGCCTGCTGCTGATCATCCCGGTGCTCGATCCGCTGGTGCACTGGATGGACGGCCTGGATTTCAGCCCGCAGGAAATGGTCATCGGCTTCCACTTGCTCTACAACACCGCGCGCTGCCTGATCCTGCTGCCCAGTGTTTCGCCGATGGCACGCCTGTGTGCCTGGCTGCTGCCGGAGCGCCCGGAGGTCAACGGCACCGCCAAGCCGCGGCATCTCGATGCGACGGCGCTGGTCACCCCGAGCCTGGCGCTGGCCAACGCGGCCCGCGAGACCCTGCGCATGGGCGACCTGATCGACAACATGCTCGACGCGATGCTCGATGTGCTGCGCGGCAAGCAGACCGCCATTACCCAGGAAATGCGCCGACTGACCGATGACGTCGAAGCGCTGTACAGCGCGATCAAGCTGTATCTGGCGCAAATGCCCCGCGAGGATCTCGGCGAACAGGACAGTCGGCGCTGGGCGGAGACCATCGAGCTGGCGATCAACCTGAAACTGGCCAGCGACCTGATCGAACGCATGCTGCGCAAGGTGCAGCAGCAGAAGACTTCCCAGCGTCGTTCGTTTTCCGAAGAAGGCCTGGAGGATCTGGCCGGGCTGCATCAGCAACTGATCGCCAACCTGCGCCTGGGCCTGTCAGTGTTCCTCAGCGGCGACAAGGAAAGCGCCCGTCAGCTGTTGCGCGAGAAACGTCGCTTTCGCGCACAGGAACGGCGTCTGGCCCATGCCCATGTCAGCCGTTTGCAACGTAAGATCGTGCAGAGTCTGGAAACCAGTTCGCTGCATCTGGAGCTGATTGCGGATATGAAACGCTTGAATTCGCTGTTTTGCAGCAGTGCTTATGTGGTGCTGGAAACGGCGGATACCGGGGCGCTGGAAGCGGATGATATTGCCGACATTACGCATTCGCCTTGAACGTCTGGGGCTGGGGTCAGTCAGTAACATTGATTCAGCCTTCAGGGCGCTATCGCGAGCAGGCTCACTCCTACAGGGGGAACGCGTTTCAAATGTAGGAGTGAGCCTGCTCGCGATGAGGGCCTGACTGACAACACGGATCTCCAAATCAGCCGTACGGAAGCCTGTTATGCGTTGCCTGTTGTTCGCCTGTCTGTTGCTCGGTTCCCTGCCCGCCTTCGCCGTTGATCGCTTTCAGGTCGAAGGCTACGCGCTGCCCAACGGTTTGCAGCTGTTGCTCAAGCCCGGCACCGAGCGCGGGCATGTGGCGATTCGTCTGGTGGTGGGCGTCGGTCTCGACGATTTCGATTGCGATGAAAAAGAGCTGCCGCACCTGCTCGAACATCTGCTGTTCAGCGGCGTCGATGCTACTGGCGAAGGCGGCCTTGAGGAGCGCATGCAGGCGCTGGGCGGTGAGTGGAACGCGTTCACCAGCAACGCCGACACCACGTTCGTCATCGAAGCCCCGGCAAAGAATCAGCGCAAGGTCCTCGACCTGTTGCTCGACCTTTTGACCCAGACCCGCATCGACGACAACGCGATCAACGCTGCCAAACGTGTGGTTGAGCGCGAGGACGGCGGCCATTACACGCGCCTGCAACGCTTTCTCGACCGCCAGGATCTGGGCCACACAGCGAGCAATCAACTGGCGGTGGAATTGGGCCTGAAATGCCCGCAGCGGGCCGAGGTCGGTCACCTGACCCAGAAGCAACTGGAGAAGGTGCGCAAGACCTGGTACGCGCCGAACAACATGACCCTGATCGTCGTCGGTGAACTCGACAAACTGCTGCCGGCCTATCTGGAACGCACCTGGGGCGCGCTTGAAGCGGTGGACCCGGCGGAGCACCGTGAGCTGCCGGACATCCGCACCAGCGCCGCCCATGAACGCACCCTCACCCGTGGCTTCATCGGCGACAGCGCCAAGTTGCACTGGCTGGTGCCGGAGCCGATGCTCGACGATCAGTACGACGAGACCTTCGACATCCTCAAGGACTACCTCGACTGGGCGCTGTACCGGCAGATTCGCCTGAATCACGGCCTGTCCTACGGGCCATGGGCCGAGCGCGAAGTGTTTGGCGGGGTCGGCTTCATGAGTCTCAATGCCGACGTCGATCGCGATGACCTCGCCGAAGCCCAACAAGTGCTGGAAGACCTCAAGGCCGACCTGCTGAAAAACGGCCTCGACCCGGACACCTTCGCCCGGATCAAACAAGCCGCCATCGCCCATCAGGCCTGGGCGGTACAGGGCAACAGTGCCATGGCGGATTACTACTGGAGCGCGCTGGGCGATTACGAGGACGGGCGCTTTGCCAACCCGGCCCGCGAGCTGCAAGGCGTGACCCTGGAAACGGCAAACAAGGCCATGCGCGAGTTGCTGTTGCAACCGGGGTATCTGCGGATCGAGAAGCCGTTGCTCAGTGATGATCAGGTGTTGTGGCTGGTGGCGGGTGGATTGGGCGTCGTGCTGCTCATCCTGGTGGGTTGGCGCTTGCACCGCCGTAAGCCAGCCAAACACTGAACCTGTGGGAGCGGGCTTGCTCGCGAAGGGGCCGTGTCAGTCGACATCATTGCTGAATGACACACCGCCTTCGCGAGCAAGCCCGCTCCCACAGGGATCCGTGCTGATTTTACTGACCGGGAGCCTCGCCACGTTGCCCGGCGGACGGTACTCTGTCGAGGTTTTTTCCTACTCAGTCGTGAACCGCCACCATGCAGAAAATCCCCCTCCTGATCCAGCGCATTCTCGAGCTGATGAAGCGCTATCCCGGGGTGATTGCGCTTGGCGGTTTCATCTCCGGGGTCGGCAGTTTCATTCTGGTCGATCGCCAGCAGGGACTGGCGAGCTGGATCACCATCATCATGCTGCTGAGCTGGATCTGGCTGATGCTGGAGAACACCCTGACCGGCCTGTTCACGCGCATCTTCAAGCGGGAGGTCCCCCAGCCGCTGCTGCGTTACGCGACGCAGATGATCCATCAGGAAAGCCTGTTTTTCGTCCTGCCGTTCTTCTTCATCACCACTACGTGGAACAGCGGCCAACTGATCTTCACCGGCCTGCTGTGCATCGCCGCGTTGATTTCGATTGTAGATCCGCTCTATTACAAATGGCTGGCGCCACGGCGCTGGGCGTTTCTCGCGTTGCACACCCTGACCCTGTTCGCCGCCCTGCTCACCGCGCTGCCGGTGATCATGCACCTGACCACCGCGCAAAGTTTCAAATGGGCACTGGGCACGGCGGTGGTGTTGTCATTCCCGAGCCTGGCGTCGATCTTCCCGATCCGCACCGTGCGCAACGCGTTGGCCATTCTGTGCATCACCTTCGGCATTGGCGCGGTCGGCTGGACGCTGCGCTCGTGGGTGCCGCCGGCGACGCTGTGGATGACCGACGTGGCGATCAGCACCCAGTTGCAGGATCGCACCCCGGGCGACAGCCTCGAACAGGTCAGCGCCGAGCAGATCCGCAACGGCGGTCTCTACGCCTACACCGCAATCAACGCGCCGCGCGGGCTGGATGAGCGGATCTACCACGTGTGGCAGTTCGACGGCAAAGAGGTCGACCGCATCGCTCTCGATATCCACGGCGGGCGCAAGGAAGGTTATCGGGCGTGGACGCACAAGCAGAACTTCCCCGGCAACCCGGCGGGCAAGTGGCAGGTGCGGGTGCTGACTGAAGACGGTCAGGTGATCGGCGTACTGCGTTTCGAAGTGACAGACAGCACAGCGATCAAAGAAAAGTAATCCGGTTCGTGCTATTACGTTAGTTCGCTTAATAGCCGGACAAGCACGGAGCTTATGATCAGCAGCTCAATGAGCGGTAATGCCCAACTGGACACGTCAATCAGCCCTGCCCGCCTGCGGGTTTCCGGGGACTGGACGCTTGCCCATTACGCCGACCTCAAGCACCTGACCGAAAAACTGACCGGCCAGTACGACGCCAATACCGTGGTCGACCTCAACAGCCTCGGTGCGCTCGACACTGCGGGCGCCTCGTTGCTGGTGGAGCTGCTCGGTTCCGAGCGTCTGGGCAAATCCGCCGAACACCCCGACTGCACGATTTCCCAGGCTGACCGCGCGCTGCTGCAGACTGTGTATCGCTCGCTGACTGATTTCTGTGTGCCGGTCAAAGAGCCGGAAGTCAGTGTCAGCGTGCAACTGCTGACCCGCATCGGGCGCGCCGTGGAAACGGTCTGGCAGGACACCCTGCAAGTGCTGGGTTTCATCGGCCTGATCCTCGAAACCATCGCCCGCAACCTGTTGCGCCCCAAGCGCTGGCGCATCACCCCCGTCGTCGCCCACATCGAACAGACCGGTCTCGACGCCGCGCCGATCGTGGCGCTGCTGACTTTTCTGGTCGGCGCGGTGGTGGCATTTCTCGGCGCCACGGTGCTGGCCAGTTTCGGCGCGACGATCTTTACCGTGGACCTGGTGGGCTTCTCTTTCCTGCGTGAGTTCGGCGTGTTGCTCACGGCGATCCTGATGGCCGGGCGCACCGCCAGCGCGTTCACCGCGCAGATCGGTTCGATGAAGGCCAACGAGGAGATCGACGCGATCCGCACCCTCGGCCTCGACCCGATGGAGCTGCTGGTGGTGCCGCGCGTGCTGGCGATGCTAGTGGCGCTGCCGATGCTGACGTTTCTGGCGATGCTCTGCGGGATCATCGGCGGTGGCGTGGTGTGCGCGGTGTCGCTGGGGATTTCGCCGGCGATGTTTCTCTCGCTGCTGCAGAGCGACATCGGTATTCAGCACTTTCTGGTCGGCCTGGTGAAAGCGCCGATCTTTGCCTTCCTGATCGCCACGATCGGTTGCCTGGAAGGCTTCAAGGTCAGCGGCAGCGCCGAATCGGTCGGTGCGCACACCACGTCAGCCGTGGTGCAGTCGATTTTCGTGGTGATCGTGCTCGATGCGGTGGCTGCGCTGTTCTTCATGGAGATGGGCTGGTGAGTCGTCTACCCCGCGCGCCCTCGGAGGCGGTGATCGAAGTCCGTGGCCTGTGCAATCGCTTTGGCAGCCAGAGCGTGCACGAGAATCTCGATCTGGATTTGTACAAGGGTGAAATCCTCGCCGTGGTCGGCGGCTCCGGCAGCGGTAAATCGGTGCTGTTGCGCAGCATTGTCGGTCTGCGTCGGCCCAGCGAAGGCAACGTGAAGGTGTTCGGGCAAAACCTGCCGAGCCTGTCCGAGCATGAGCGTTCGCTGGTCGAGCGGCGCTTTGGTGTGTTGTTCCAGAAAGGCGCGCTGTTCTCCTCGCTGACGGTGACCGAAAACGTCGCTCTGCCCCTGATCGAACACGCCGGCCTGAGCCGCAACGACGCCGAGCATCTGGCGGCGGTTAAGCTGGCGCTGGCCGGGCTGCCGCTGTCGGCGGCGGACAAATACCCGGCTTCGCTGTCCGGCGGGATGATCAAGCGCGCGGCGCTGGCGCGGGCCCTTGCGCTGGATCCGGACATCCTGTTTCTCGACGAACCCACCGCCGGCCTCGATCCGATTGGCGCAGCGGCGTTCGATCAACTGATCCTGACCCTGCGCGATGCGCTGGGCCTGAGCGTGTTTCTGGTGACCCACGACCTCGACACGCTCTACACCATCACCGACCGTGTGGCGGTGCTGGCGCAGAAGAAAGTGCTGGTGGCCGGCCCTATCGATGTGGTTTCGGAAACCGACGACGCGTGGATTCACGAATACTTCCACGGCCCGCGTGGCCGCTCGGCGCTGGACGCCGCCAAATTGCTCAACGAGGTCTGACATGGAAACCCGAGCCCATCATGTGTTGATCGGCCTGTTCTCGGTGATAGTGGTGGCAGGCGCCCTGCTCTTCGGCCTGTGGCTGGCCAAGTCCAGCGTCGACAGCGAGTTCAAGGATTATGAAGTAGTGTTCAACGAGGCGGTCAGCGGCCTGTCCAAGGGCAGCCCGGTGCAGTACAGCGGGATCAAGGTCGGTGACGTGGTCAACCTGCGTCTCGACCCGAAAGACCCACGCCGGGTGCTGGCGCGGATTCGTCTGGGCGGGGACACCCCGGTCAAGGAAGACACCCAGGCCAAACTGGCACTGGCCGGGATCACTGGCACCTCGATCATCCAGCTCAGCGGCGGCACCCCGGAGAGTCCGAAGCTGCGTGGGCATGACGGCGAGCTGCCAACCATCGTCGCGGCACCCTCGCCTATTTCCCGGCTACTCAACGACAGCAACGATTTGATGAGTGGCATCACCGCGCTGCTGAGCAACGCCAACCAGATGTTCTCCCCGGAGAACGTCGAGCGCGTCAGCAATACCTTGGCGCATCTGGAGCAGACCACCGGTTCGATCAACGATCAGCGCGGCGACCTGCGCCAGGCCATGCAGCAACTGGCGAGTGTCGGCAAGCAGGCCGGCAGCATGCTCGAGCAAACTTCGGCGCTGATGCGCAACGCCAACGGCCTGCTCAACGATCAGGGCAAGCAGGCGCTGGGCAGTGCCGAGCAGGCGATGAAGTCGCTGGAGCAAAGCAGCGCCACCATCAACGGCCTGCTGAGCAAGAACCAGAACTCCCTCGACAACGGAATGCAGGGCCTCAATGGCCTGGCGCCGGCGATCCGCGAACTGCGCGAAACCCTGACCTCGCTGCGCGGCATCTCCCAACGGCTTGAGGCCAACCCCAGCGGCTACCTGCTGGGCAGTGACAAGAACAAGGAGTTCACCCCATGAAGCTGACTCACTTCGCTCTCCTCGCCAGCCTCGCCTTGACCAGTGCCTGCTCGATCCTGCCCAAGGCCGAACCTTCGGACGTCTATCGCCTGCCCGCCGCGCAAGCGCCCGCCTCGCCCAGCTCTGCGGCGACCCAGCACTGGTCGCTGCGCCTGAACAAGTTGCAGGCCAGCGAAGCGCTGAACCGGCCGAACATTGCGGTGATTCCACAGGGCGACGTGATCAGCAGCTACAAGGCCTCGCGCTGGAGCGATCCGGCGCCGGTGCTGGTGCGTAATCGGCTGCTGGATGGTTTTGCCCGGGATGGTCGGGTGACGCTGCTCAGCACCGATGACAGCAACTTCGCTGCGGATCTGGAACTGGGCGGCAGCTTGCAGGCGTTTCAGACCGAGTATCAGGGCAATCAGGCCAGCGTCGTAGTGCGCGTCGATGCGCTGCTGGTGCGTGGCTACGACCAGAAGATTCTCGCCAGCCGCCGCTTTGAAGAGCGTCAGCCTTTGAATGATGTACAGGTGCCGGCGGTGGTCGCGGGGTTTGGACAGGCCAGTGATCGGCTGACGGCCAAGGTTGTCGCCTGGGCTGTTCAGCAAGGCCAGCAGTTCACCCAACAACCCAGACCTTAAACCCCACGCAAAACCAATGTAGGAGTGAGCTTGCTCGCGAAGGCGGTGTGTCAGTCAATATACAGGTCGACTGACCCGCCGCTTTCGCGAGCAAGCCCGCTCCCACAATGGGGATTCGTGGTTAACCGAAGAACCAGTAGCAGACGCCAATCGCGCCGAGTACGCCGGCCAATTCGGCCAGCAGCGCGCATCCAACGGCGTGCCTTGCGCGCTGAATCCCCACCGCACCGAAATACACCGCCAGTACATAGAACGTGGTCTCGGTGCTGCCCTGAATCGTCGCCGCCACCAGTGACGGGAAGCTGTCGACGCCGGAGGTCTTCATGGTCTCGATCAGCATCGCCCGTGCGGCGCTGCCGGAAAACGGTTTGACCATCGCCGTCGGCAAGGCATCGACAAAACGCGTATCCCACCCGGCCCACTGCACCAGATGCCGAATGCCATCCAGACCAAAGTCCAGCGCGCCCGAGGCACGCAGCACGCCAATCGCGCAGAGCATCGCCACCAGATACGGCAGCAGGTTCTTGGCGACGTCGAAGCCCTCCTTCGCGCCCTCGACGAACGCTTCGTAGACCTTGACCTTGCGTAACGCGCCGATCACCAGGAACAGCATGATCAGGCCGAACAGCGTCAGGTTGCCAAGGATCGACGACAGCCCGGCCAGCGCCGTGGCCGACATCGTCGCCAAGAGCGCCATGAAGCCGCCGAGGATCAGTGCGCCGGGAATCAGATAGGCCAGCACCACGGGGTCCCAGATGCGCAGGCGCTGCATGAACGCCACCGAAAGGAAGCCGACGATGGTCGAGCAACTGGTCGCCAACAGGATCGGCAGAAACACCAGGGTCGGGTCCGGTGCGCCTTGCTGGGCGCGGTACATGAAGATTGTCACCGGCAACAGGGTCAGCGACGAGGCGTTGAGCACCAGGAACAGGATCTGCGCGTTGCTGGCGATGGTCGCGCTGGGGTTGAGCTCCTGCAGCGCCTTCATGGCCTTGAGGCCGATCGGCGTGGCGGCGTTGTCCAGGCCCAGGCCGTTGGCGGCGAAGTTCAGGGTAATCAGACCGAGCGCCGGGTGCCCGGCCGGAACTTCCGGCATCAGCCGCAGGAACAGCGGGCCGAGCACCTTGGCCAGCCACTCGACGATCCCGGCCTTCTCGGCGATGCGCAGAAAGCCCAGCCACAGGGTCAGCGTGCCGAACAGCAGCACCATGACCTCGACCGAGAGTTTGGCCATGGCGAAAATGCTTTCCACCATCGCCGCGAAAATCCCGGCGTTGCCACCGACCAGCCACTGCACCAGCGCAGATATTGCTGCCACGACGAAGAAGCCAAGCCACAGGCCATTAAGCATCAGTCAAATCCCCCGGAAGATGCGGCGAATGATAGCGGGGTCGCCAGAAACGACAAACCCCGGATTGCTCCGGGGTTTGTCTTCTGTATGCGCCGATCCAATGTGGGAGCGGGCTTGCTCGCGAAAGCGGTGTGTCAATCAACTGAGATGTCGAATGTACCGGCCTCTTCGCGAGCAAGCCCGCTCCCACAAGGGTGTTTGCATTACGGCTTGGAGATTTCGCCAGCCGGCAGTTTTTCCTTGCTGCGCCAGTGCGGCAGGGAGTTCCAGTAGCGCTCGCCCTTGGCGTCGTCGTACATGCCTTCCCAGCGCGCGATAACCAGCACTGCCAGGGCGTTGCCGATCACGTTCAGTGCGGTACGCGCCATGTCCATGATGCGGTCGACACCGGCGATGAACGCCAGGCCTTCCAGCGGGATACCCACACTGCCCAGGGTCGCCAGCAGCACCACGAAGGACACGCCCGGTACGCCGGCGATGCCTTTGGAGGTGACCATCAGGGTCAGCACCAGCAGCAGTTGCTGGCTGATCGACAGATCGATGCCGTACAGCTGGGCAATGAATATCGCGGCGATCGACTGATACAGGGTCGAACCGTCGAGGTTGAACGAATAGCCGGTCGGTACCACGAAGCTGCAGATGGCTTTCGGTGCGCCGTAGGCTTCCATCTTCTCGATCACCCGTGGCAGTACGGTTTCCGAGGAGGCGGTGGAGTAAGCCAGGACCAGCTCATCCTTGAAGATGCGCATCAGCTTGATCACCGAGAAGCCGAACAGCTTGGCGATCAGGCCCAGCACCACGAAGGCGAAGAAGGCGATGGCGACGTAAACCAGGATCACCAGTTTGGCCAGCGGCAGCAGCGAGGCGAAACCGAAGTTGGCCACGGTCACCGCGATCAGGGCGAACACGCCGATCGGCGCGTAGTTCATGATCATGTGGGTGACTTTGAACATGCTTTCCGAGACGCCCTGGAACATCTTCACCAGCGGCTCTCGCAGGTCCGACTGCAGGCTCGACAGACCGAGACCGAACAGCACGGAGAAGAAGATGATCGGCAGCATTTCGCCACGGGCCATGGCCGCGAAGATGTTCGACGGGATCAGGTTGAGGATGGTCTCGATGAACGCGTGTTCATGTTGCACTTCGGCGGCGGTTGCCTGGTACTTGGAGATGTCCACCGTGCCCAGGGTGCTCATGTCGATGCCGGCGCCCGGGTGGAACAGGTTGGCCAGTAGCAGGCCGACGATGATCGCGATGGTGGTGACGATTTCGAAGTAGATGATGGTCTTCAGACCGATACGCCCGAGTTTCTTGGCGTCGCCCACGCCGGCGATGCCGACGATCAGGGAGGAGATGACGATCGGGATCACGATCATCTTGATCAGACGGATAAAGATATCGCCTGCCGGTTGCAGGACGTTGCTGATCCACCAGGCTTTTTCGGCACTGAAGTGGTTGAGCAACGCACCAATTGCAATCCCTAAAACCAGACCGATGAGGATCTGCCAGGCGAGGCTGAGTTTTGCCTTCTTCATTATCTTTACCCTTACTTGCGTTTGACTCAGGCACATGCAGGAACTGGAACGCTCTGTCAGCGGAAAAGTCTGTGCATCTGCCTCCGTATAAGGTGCCCCGAAGCGCGTATTTACGGCTCTTCGGCAGGCGAAAAAAGGCGCAACTATTCCGATGCAAGGTTGCGCCGTCTAATGCCGTAAACGCCTACCCTAT
The DNA here is from genome assembly GCF_036346455.1 of Pseudomonas sp. AM14(2022). Lineage (NCBI taxonomy): Bacteria > Pseudomonadati > Pseudomonadota > Gammaproteobacteria > Pseudomonadales > Pseudomonadaceae > Pseudomonas > Pseudomonas sp. AM14(2022). The sequence goes on along the minus strand of NZ_JAOTNY010000001.1, from coordinate 70,747 downwards.
GCCGAATCGGCATGAGCTTTTTTAATTGAAACTGGCGTCCCAACCGGTTCGATTACGACATTTCAGCCGGCATAAGTGCCGTGAACCGGCCATTGCAGCGTAGATTGGTTATTTTTTAAACGAGAAATTTCGACGGAAATCTTAAGAAAAAGCCCACGTTTGCAGACTAGATGTCCCACTGTTTAAAGGGACTCTTTCTCGATATACGGTCGCCAGGAAACACCGCGTAATGTTTTCGCGCGCAGTGTGAGGCATAAAAAGATGAGCAGGACGCTCTGGATCAATGTTTTTGCATCGGATAAAGCTCAGCGCAAGTCCGTCGAACCACTGAGGGTCGGCGAACCTGCGTCGCAGCTTTTACCCTGACCCGGCCCTCGCGCAGGCACTCCCTGTACCCGTAGGTCACTCCGACCCTGCAACAGTCAGAACGTCCCGGCCCCCTGGTCATGCGCCGGCCCTCCTCGGGTAGGCGCAATGGAAGGCAGCGAGGCCGCTGCCTTCATGTTCAAACTCAGTACCACTTCGGATCTTTCTTCAGGGTTTCCATCAGCAGATCCTGCATGCCCTGATCGGGCTTGCCGAAGAACCTGTACGTGGCATGTCGCGTTGGCGACTTGTCGGACGGCAGGCCTTCGGGCACATCAACCAGCATGCCGTAGGCATCGTCCTTGTCGAAGCTGAACGCGACGATCAAGCGATGGTTGAGGCACTTGTCTGCATTTTCGCAGAGCGGGCCAACCAGATACTTGTCGCCATCTTCTACCACCGCGTTCATCTGCTGTTCGGAAGTGCCGGACAGGTTCATCACCCATTCCGGCAGGCGTTCTTCGTTCTTTACAACGCCTTGCCAGGTTTCGCGGTATTGCGGGTCGGAACTCAACAGTTCGTTGACCCGCGCCTGGCCGTCATTGGCCGCCATCGCCATGGCACTACCGCCCAGAAGCAGGGCGGCTGCCAGTGTCTTTAGAGCAATCATCGTTAACCTCGGCCGCGACGGCCAAAGAAGAAGGAAGCGATGAACATCACCAGGAACACGACAAAGAGAATCTTGGCGATACCCGTGGCGGTGCCCGCGATACCACCGAAGCCCAGTACGGCGGCGATGATGGCAATGATCAAGAATGTAATTGCCCAGCTCAACATGGTGATTCTCCTTACTTCTCTATTTAGGGATATTGCGTGTTCTGGCGCGATGCGCCCGAATTCTTCGGTTCGTCAGAAAACCCAGCGCTCTTCACGTGGCAGTTGATCCAGCGGCTGTGGCTGATCGACATCCATCATGCGCATCGAGGCGCTTTCTGCCTGACTGCTGCTGACGGCGCTGAAGTGCGTCTGCGTGCTGTGTTGAATCGAGATCAGTGGCTCAGGCTTCTGGCTGATTTCCCAGCTCAGGTATTGCTGGCAGGCGATCAGGGTGATCAACAGCGCAAGTACGCCAAACAGGCCTTGCTGAATATGCAGTGGCGAGATACGCACTTGGGCGGCACGTTGGCGAGTCATCCTGGGTTCCTCACTCTTATTCGGTTGGGGCAGTGGAATCTGCCCGGGCTGAATGAGTTATTGCAGGCTGCATGCCAGTTTTTTATTTGAAAAATATTCAATAAAATCAATGGTTTGTGAGTGAGTTGAATTCAGCGACGGACGCATCCTGCACGATGGGTCATCTACAGTCGTGCGAAATGCATGATTATTTCGTAGGAGATTTCATTCTTATGGAATTGAGAGCACGTCCCGGATGTCAGAAAAGTACGCAGGGCACCCTCTGTAAATCGGTGATTGTTTAAAAACTCAACAAAATCAACGGATTGGCCGTCAAGGCAGGAGAGAGCTACCCTCCCATGGCTCGCATCGTTCAGAATCAACCATGCAACTTGCCCGATTTTTCCGGGACTAACCCAAGATCAATCACTATGGAGCGTAGGAAAAATGGAATCTGCCACTGAGCATCAAGGCCGCATTCTGCTGGTGGACGACGAGTCCGCCATCCTGCGAACCTTTCGTTACTGCCTCGAAGACGAAGGTTATACGGTGGCCACCGCCAACAGCGCGGCTCAGGCTGATGCACTGTTGCAACGCCAGGTATTCGACCTGTGCTTCCTTGATTTGCGTCTGGGTGAAGACAACGGTCTCGATGTACTGGCGCAGATGCGCGTTCAGGCGCCATGGATGCGGGTGGTGATTGTCACCGCGCATTCGGCGGTCGATACCGCAGTGGACGCGATTCAGGCGGGCGCCGCCGACTATCTGGTCAAACCGTGCAGCCCCGACCAGTTGCGTCTGGCTACCGCCAAGCAACTGGAAGTGCGCCAGCTCTCGGCGCGTCTGGAAGCCCTTGAAGGCGAGATCCGCAAACCCAAGGACGGCCTCGACTCTCACAGCCCGGCGATGAAAGTCGTGCTGGAAACTGCGCGGCAGGTCGCCGGTACCGACGCCAACATTCTTATCCTTGGCGAATCCGGCACGGGTAAAGGGGAACTGGCCCGGGCCATTCATGGTTGGAGCAAGCGCGAGAAGAAATCCTGCGTGACCATCAACTGTCCGTCGTTGACCGCAGAGTTGATGGAAAGCGAGCTGTTCGGTCACAGTCGCGGTGCGTTTACCGGCGCCAGCGAAAGTACGCTTGGTCGAGTCAATCAGGCGGACGGTGGCACGCTGTTTCTCGACGAGATCGGCGATTTTCCGCTGACTTTGCAACCCAAGTTGCTGCGTTTTATTCAGGACAAGGAATACGAGCGGGTAGGGGACCCAGTGACCCGTCGTGCCGATGTGCGGATTCTCGCCGCGACCAACCTTAATCTCGAAGACATGGTGCGCGACGGGCGCTTCCGTGAAGACCTGCTGTATCGCCTCAACGTGATCACCCTGCATCTGCCGCCATTGCGCGAACGTGCCGAGGACATCCTGACCCTGGCCGACCGCTTCCTCGCGCGCTTCGTCAAAGAGTACGCGCGTCCGGCCCGGGGCTTCAGTGACGAGGCGCGAGAGGCGCTGCTGGGTTATCGCTGGCCGGGCAATATTCGTGAGCTGCGTAACGTGGTGGAGCGGGCGAGCATTATCTGCCCGCAGGAACGCGTGGAAATCAGCCACCTCGGCATGGCCGAGCAACCGGCGAACAACGCCCCTCGAGTCGGCGCCGCGCTGAGCCTCGATGAACTGGAAAAAGCCCACATCGGCGCGGTGCTGGCGACGGCGGGCACTCTGGATCAGGCGGCGAAAACCCTGGGCATCGACGCGTCGACCCTGTATCGCAAGCGCAAGCAGTACAACCTGTGAGCGCCCGACGATGAAGCTGGCGATGAAGTTGCGCACTCGCTTGTTCCTGAGCATTTCTGCGCTGATCACGGTCGCCTTGCTCGGGCTGTTGCTCGGGCTGGTCAGCGTGATGCAGATGGCCGGTACTCAGGAAGCAACGATCCGCAGCAACTTCGTGACCCTCGACCTGGGGCTCAAATTGCGCCAGACCCTCGGCGACCAGTTGGTGCTGATGCTGGCCGAAAAACCCGATCCCGCCGCGTTCGAAGCGTCAAAGCAGCATTACCTGCAATTGCTGGATGAAGGCATTTCGCAGGAGGCCGACGGCGATGGCCGCCAGTACGGGTTTACCCAGGCCAAGGCCGACTATCTGAGTTTTCTCCAGGCGTTCGAGCTGTCGCGTAATCCGGGCAATGTGCTCAGCGGCAACAGCGACCTCAGAGAACGCTTCAACATCTTGCGCAACGGTTTGATTGCCGAGCACAAGCACGCGCTGGACAACATTAACGCGGTGCAGCATGACGCCCGGGAAAGGGCGCTGCTGGTCTCCGGCCTGCTAGGGTTGGTGGGACTGGCGGTGCTGATCATCGGCTTTGTCACCGCGCATGCGATTGCCCGGCGTTTCGGCGCGCCGATCGAGGCGCTGGCGCAAGCGGCGGACAACATCGGCCAGGGCAATTTCGAGGTGACGCTGCCGATTTCCTCGGCGATGGAAATGAACCAACTAACCAAGCGCTTCGGGCTGATGGCCGAGGCGCTGCGCGAGCATCAGGCGACCAACGTCGACGAACTGCTGGCCGGTCAGCAGCGCTTGCAGGCGGTGCTCGACAGTATCGACGATGGCTTGCTGATGATTGACCGCGAAGGGCATCTGGAGCACCTCAATCCAGTGGCCCAGCGTCAGTTGGGCTGGGACAGTGATCGACTCGGTCAGGGCTTGGGCACAGCGCTGGAGCGCCCGGAACTCGACGCACAACTGCAACTGGTGTTGCGCGGCGGTACCCTTGAGCGTGCTCCGGAAGATTTGAGCATCGAGGTCGATGGCGAATCACGTCTGCTGACTTACAGCCTGACGCCGGTCAGCCACACCCAGGGGCATATTCTTGGCGCGGTGATGGTGCTGCATGACGTCACCGAGCAGCGCGCTTTCGAGCGCGTACGCAGCGAGTTCGTGCTGCGCGCTTCCCATGAGCTGCGCACACCGGTCACCGGCATGCACATGGCGTTCGGGCTGTTTCGCGAGCGGGCGAAGTTTCCCCCGGAGTCACGCGAGGCAGACCTGCTCGACACGGTCAACGAAGAGATGCAGCGCCTGATGCAGTTGATCAACGACTTGCTCAATTTCTCGCGTTATCAGAACGGTTTACAGAAACTCACCCTGGCGCCGTGCTCCATCGAAGATTTGCTGGCGCAGGCGCAATCGCGCTTCGCGGATGCGGCGGCGGCCAAAGGCATTGCCTTGAACGTCGAAGTGCAGGGGCCGTTGCCGCGCCTGCAGGCCGATCAGGCGCAACTGGACCGGGTACTGGATAACTTGATCGATAATGCTCTGCGCCACACTGCCCGCGACGGGCAGATTCGCTTGCAGGCGCGTCGGCATGGCGAGCGGGTAATCATCAGCGTCGAGGACAACGGCGAAGGCATTGCCTACGGGCAGCAGGGGCGGATTTTTGAACCGTTCGTGCAGGTCGGGCGCAAAAAGGGCGGCGCCGGCCTTGGCCTGGCGCTGTGCAAGGAAATCGTCCAGTTGCATGGCGGGCGGATGGGCGTCTATTCGCGGCCGGGACAGGGCACGCAGTTCTACATGGCGCTGGCGGTCTAGGCTTCGTCATCCAGCCGGCGTCCGGCGAGGCGCCGTCCACGGGTGATCAGTTCAATGAACTGCACCGCACTCAAGGCTTGGGCGAAAAGCCAGCCCTGACCGAACTTGACCCCCTCGCTGCTGAGAAACACGGCTTGCGCTTCGTGCTCGATGCCCTCGGCAATCACCTTCAGATCCAGTGCCTGCGCCATGTGAATGATGTGCGGAGCAACGCCGCTGCTGGCCGCGTCATGACCGAGTGCGTCGATGAAGGCCTTGTCGATTTTCAGGCAATCCACCGGCAGCGTCTGCAGGTAGGCGAGGCTGCAATAACCGGTACCGAAATCATCGATCAATACTTGATGGCCGACATCGCGCAAGGCTTGCAGGTTTTCCCGCGCCACCACCACATCGATCAGCCCGCGCTCAGTGACTTCGAAGGCGATCTGCCGCGCCGCAACCCGGTGCAGGGTCAACAGCCTGGCCATGACCTGGCCGATGCGCGGCACCATCACGTCGCACGCCGCGAGGTTGACCGAGATGTACAGCTGCGGATTGGCGCGCAGCACCGGCCCCAATTGTTCCAGCAGCCGTTGCAGGACGAAATCGGTCATCTGCCGTATCTGCCCGGTGTTTTCTGCCAATGGAATGAACAGGTCGGGGCTGGTCAGGGTGCCGTCCGGGCGGCGCCAGCGCAGCAGGGCTTCGGCGCCCACGCAATTGCGGCTGTCGAGGTCGAATATCGGTTGATACAGCACTTGCAGCTCGCCCCGTCGTATCGCGCCCTGGAGTTCGGCGTCCAGTGACTGGCGCTGGCGCACCAGCAGAAACACGAAGAAACCGGCAAACGCCCCCAGCAGCAGGCAGGCCGGCACCATCCACCACCAGACGGTCGGGATGTGCATGCCACTGCGCGGGGTGATCAGCACCAACTGATATTCCGGATTGTTGGTTGGCATGCGGTAGATCAGCCGTGACTGGGTGACTTGCAGGGCCTCGCGGCTCTTCGGTGGCCAGGTTTCGCTCGGTGGCCAGGTCTGGGCTGTGCCGAGTACCGGAATCGCTCGCCTGCCATGATCGAGTACCACCAGCAGGCTGCTGTCCGGTGGCAAGTCGACCATGTCGGTCAAATGCCCGCGCGATGTCGCCACACGGAAGTTGCCGCGCCCGAGCATCAGCGCCGCGCGGTTTTCATCGGGTTCGGTGGTGGTGTTGAGCCAGTAGCTGTAAGTCGGGCCCTTGATGTCCGGCGCGCGGACCACCGAAAGCCCTTCTTGCCGGGGGCGGTTGGAGCAGATCCGCGAGCCGTCCATGTAGGCCGCTTCATAGACGAAGCGATAGTTGAACGTGACCTGTTGCAGGGTGGCGATCATTTCCTCATCGCAACTGCGCAACGGCTGCGCCTGGAGGTCGTCGAGACTTTCGCGCAATTGCCCGAAAAGCTGCTCAAGGCGGGCCAGAAAACGCTCGCCCTGAGCGTTCATCTCCTGGCTTTCGTTCTGTTCGATCTGGCGCATGGCGACGAACATTCCGCCGGCGATCAGCAGGCTTGCACTGAGGACAGCCGCGATCATCGCCAAAAACCACGGGCGATAAAACCAGCTACGCAGCGTCGCTCGGGTAGCAACCATCATGGAATATCCGAAGAATTACCAATGAGTTATAGCTGCTGATTACGATTTCGCCCTGACCGTCGGGCGGGCGTCATTATTTTGTCTGATTGAGTACCAGTAACAACGCGGCTGTTTGCGCGTCCGGCAAACCGTCGAAACGGGAAGGGCGGAAGTGCATCTGGAACGCTGCGAGCACGTGGCGCGTCGCCACATCCAGCTCGCCGGTTTGCGGGGTGTCGTAACCGACGCGCGCCAGTTGTTCCTGGAACCAACTGATGCTCGGCAATTCGGCGTTGAACAGCACCTGCTGCCGCGCCACCGCTTGTTCATTAGGCCATACGCCCAGGCCTTCGGCGGCCAGACGTTTCCATGGGAACAGTGGGCCGGGGTCGAGTTTGCGCAGGGGCGCGATGTCGCTGTGGCCGATGATATGGCGCGGGCTGATGCCCTGGCGCTGACTGATGTCCTTGAGCAGAACAATCAGCGACTGAATCTGCGCTTCGCTATAAGGGAACCACAGGCGCCCGGTCGGCGTGTCCTTGAAGCCCGGATTGACGATCTCGATACCGATCGAGCTGGAGTTGAGCCAGGTGCGGCCCTGCCATTGGCTTTCCCCGGCGTGCCAGGCGCGCTGGTTTTCATCCATCAGCTTGTAGATGGTGCCGCCCTTGTCGTCGCCGATCAGGTAGTGGCTGCTGACTTCGCCGTGGGTCAGCAGTTGCAGCGAACGCGCGAGGGACGCCGAGGTGTAATGCACGATCACGAACTGCACGCGGCTGTCGTGATTGGCCGAAGGATGGCTGGTGTCGTAACGCGGGCCGCTGGCACAACCGGCCAGAACGAGCAGCGACGCGAGGAGGGCAAAAAATTTCATGGCAGAAGGCAGTACACGCAAGACAGTAATGCAACAGTGTAACGTACTGCCTCGGGTCTCGACGGCCGGCGGGCTGAATTAAACAAAATGGAACAATTGCTCAGCCCAGCTCGACCCGGTTGCGCCCGCCGTTTTTTGCGCGGTACAACGCCTGATCGGCTCTTTTGAGCACCAGATCGCTGTGTTCTCCCATCCTGAACGACGCCAGGCCCATGGAGATGGTGATCGTCACCCGTTCGCCCTTGAAGTGAAACGGGCAGGCTTCGATCGCCGCGCGCAGGGTCTCCAGCAGTTTGGCGCCCACCGCAGGCGTGGTCGCCGGCAACAGCAGCACGAATTCCTCACCGCCAAAACGGGCAATGAAATCCGCTGCGCGCAGGCGTTTACGCAGCACTGTGGCGATGATCTTCAGCACCTTGTCGCCGGCCAGATGGCCGTAGTTGTCGTTGATGCGCTTGAAATGATCGAGGTCGAGCATCGCCAGACTCAAGGTGTTGCCGTGTTGCTGCCACTGATTGATCTCGTGTTCCAGCCTCTCGCTCCATGCAGCGCGGTTGGGCAGGCCGGTCAGCGGATCGATCAGGGCTTTCTGCCGCTGTTCTTCCAGATGCTCGCGGAAGCCCAGGGCTTCCTGCTCCATGTGCGCCACACGCTCGGCCAGACCCTTGAGGCGTGCTGCCACTTCCTGCTCGCGGGCATCGCGTTGTTTCTGGTGTTGATCCATGGTGCCGAGCAGGCCTTCCAGATGGTTTTCCAGCACCTGCTTGAGATCATCCAGATCGGCCGCTTCCTGCATGCTGGTCTGCAAACCATCGACCTGCTCACGGATCTGCGTGTCCATTGCCCGCGCTGCCGAGCTGTTGTCGGCGTGTCCTTCGCTGGCGGCCTGCAGGTTGCTCTGGAAGGCTTCGAGGCGTTCGTTGAGTTGTTGCAGATAGGCTTCGAATTCGTGCTGGCCGCTGTCGGTGATTGCCAGCATCAACGTTGCAAGATCGTCGAGAATCGGCAGCAGTTCGTACCAGTTCAGGCCATTTTTCAACCGGTCGCGCATCGCCTCAGCCTGCGGGCGATGGCGCTCGGGCAGGGTCAGGTCGTCGAGCAGCCCGATCAGCGTGTCTTCGATGTGTTTGGCCACTGAACTGTAAGACGGCTCCGGGGAATCGGGCAGGGCGTACAGAATGTCCTGCTCGGGTTGCTCCGGATCAATGGCGGCCAAAGCCTGGGCAATCGGTTCGGGCAGGGGCAGACTATCGAGGAGCAGCGGTGCCGGGATGTCGCCCGGGTGGATCAACTCATCGGGGTTGAACGCGGCAGCAGGTGCTGGCGCCGTGATCGGGGTGGTCGGCCGTTCGGCTTCAGATTCGGCCGCTGGTAGTGCAGGTGCAGCAACGGGTTCGCTGATCGGCTCGGCAGCAATGACCGGAGGCACGAACGCGAACACAGGTGATTCGGACTCGGGCTGCACTGCTGGCGTTTGCTTAAGCTCGACCGCTGTGGTTGGCGCGGGTACCGGCTCAGGTGCAGGTGCAGGTGCAGGTTCAGCGTTGGCCGGCGTCGGCGCCTGAGGCTGATCCGAAGACTCAGGCACCCCTTCACTGTCACGACTGCCAAACAGGCGCTGCAAAAAGCCCGGCCGGTCGGGCTCGGGCGGCGTTTCCAGCTGGCTCAACGCTTTTCCCTGCAGGCCACTGAGTTCGCTCAGCAGCAGCGGCATTTCCCGCGCCTGGCCGACCCGGCTGTCGAGTTGCTTGGCGAATTTCTTCAGCGGCTGGGCGACTTCCCGGGGCAGCGGCAGCGCTTGTAGCTGGGTGACCAGCGCGGTAAGCGCGGTGCTGACCTGATCGATTCGGGTTTCGCGACGTTGCTCGGAATCGAGCACGGCTTTTTCCAGGCGCGGCAGCAGGGCGGCGAGGCCGGCGTCCATGTCGTCGGTGCGCACCACATCGCGCATTTCTTTCATGCACTGATCAACGACCTTGTCGGTGCCTTCAGCGGCCAGCGTGCTGCGCACCAGACCGCGGCGCAGCAAGTCGAGCCGGGCGGCCCAGCGACGTTCGAGCTTGTCCTGTTGTTCGATGCTTTTGAGGTACTTCTCTTTCCAGCGCTGGGCGTCGTCGCTCATTCAGGGGTTCCGCGAGGGGCAGGACTCAACGCGGGCAATGCATCGGCCGTGAGCGAACCCGGCAGACGAATCTCTACCGCGACCGGCAGGTGATCGGAAATGGGTTGGGCCAGCACTTCGACCTTTTCCAGGGTCAGGGTCGGGCTGAGCAAAATATGATCAAGGCATCGCTGTGGCCGCCAACTGGGAAAGGTGGCTTGCATCTGCGGGGCCAGCAGGCCGAGATCGCGTAACGGTGACTGTTGTAGCAGATCACTGGCATGGGTGTTCATGTCGCCCATCAATATCTGGTGCTTGTAGCCACTGATCAGGTCACGAATATAGGCCAGTTGCAGGCTGCGCACCCGTGCGCCGAGCGCCAGATGCATCATCACCACCACCAGCGCCTCCGGACCTTCGCCGAAGCGCAGCAGGATCGCGCCGCGACCTTTGGGGCCGGGCAGCGGATGATCTTCGATCGCCCACGGCTTCAGGCGACTGAGCACGCCATTGCTGTGCTGGGCCAGTCGGCCTAGGTTGCGATTGAGTTGTTGATACCAGTAGGGGAAGGCGCCGAGGTGGGCCAGGTGTTCGACTTGATTGACGTAGCCTGAGCGCAGACTGCCGCCATCGGCTTCCTGCAGGGCGACCAGATCGAAGTCGCCAAGCAGGTCACCGATCTTCTGCAGATTGCCTGAGCGCCCGGTGTGCGGCAGCAGGTGCTGCCAGCTGCGGGTCAGATAATGCCGATAGCGCTCGGTGCTGATGCCGACCTGGATATTGAAACTGAGCAAGCGCAGACGATGGTCTGCGGGCAGGCCCGTGGACTCCAGGTGATGCTCGTTGACCTGCGGATCATGCAGGCCAACGCTGCGTTCGGTGCCCCAGCGGCGCATGGCGGTTACCGCGCTTAGTTGGCGGCTGCCTTGTTGGCCGCTCGCTCTTTGGCGACCAGTTGATCAGCCAGTTTCAGGGCTTGCTCGGCACCACCGGCAGAGCCGATGTCGAAGCGGTACTTGCCGTTGACGATCATGGTTGGCACGCCGGTGATTTCATACTTCTTGGCCAGCTCACGCGCTTTGACGATCTGACCTTTGATCGCGAACGAGTCAAAGGTGGCGAGGAACTTGTCCTTGTCCACGCCTTGTGTGGCGAGGAAGTCAGCCATGTCGTTCTTGTCGGTCAGCTTCTTGTGTTGTTTCTGGATTGCTTCGAAAACCGCAGCGTGAACCTTGTGCTCGACGCCCATTGCTTCCAGGGTCAGGAACATTTGGCCGTGAGCGTCCCACGGGCCGCCGAACATGGCAGGAATGCGTACGAAGTTGACGTCGGACGGCAGTTTTTCAACCCAGGGATTGATCACCGGCTCGAACGCGTAGCAATGCGGGCAGCCGTACCAGAACAGCTCGACCACTTCGATCTTGCCAGGCTCTGCCACCGGTACCGGATTGGCCAGCTCGACATAAGGGGCGGCCGGTGCTTCAGCGGCCTGGGCGGTCACGCCGAACAGGCTGGCAGCGACGAGAGCGGCGCTGATGATCAGATTACGCATGCTTTACTCCTGGACAATTTTGGTCGCCTCGCGCGACCTGTTTTCAGACAGATCCTGGCGGGCATGAGTTCTGTAGTGTAACGGCAGCGGCCACAAAAAAGGGCGGCCAAAGCCACCCTTTTTATACTTGCTGCGACGGATTAATCGAGCGTTAACGTTGCAGGAGATGTCCATCACCGTTAACGCTCGATTCAGGGCGGTTAGTGCAGGCCCTGGATGTAGCTGGAGACTGCGGCAATGTCTTCGTCGCTCAGTTTGCGCGCGATGGTGCGCATGGTCATCGCGTCGCCGTCGTTGGCGCGACCACCTTCTTCCTTGCGGAAGTCGGTCAGCTGTTTGGTGATGTATTGAGCATGTTGGCCACCCAGGTGCGGGAAACCTGCAGCAGCGTTGCCGGCACCGTTCGGCGAGTGGCAGCCGGTGCAGGCTGGCAGGCCTTTGTCCAGGTTGCCGCCACGGAACAGGGCTTCACCGCGCGCGACGATTTTTGGATCGGCAGCGCCGACGCTGCCTTTCTGGCTGGCGAAGTAGGCGGCGATGTCGGCCAGATCCTGATCGCTCAGGTTGGTCAGCAGGCCGGTCATTTCCAGAACGACGCGCTTGCCCGACTTGATATCGTGCAACTGCTTGTCGAGGTAGCGTTCACCCTGACCGGCCAGTTTCGGGAAGTTTGGCGCCATGCTGTTCCCGTCAGGGCCATGGCAGGCTCCGCAGACGGCAGCTTTTGCCTGGCCGGCGGCGGCATCACCGGCAGCATGGGCGAAGCCTGAAATTCCCACGGTCAACAGCAGACTCACGATCAATTTGTTCATCAGCTAATCCAACTACGGCTAAGGGTTAAGAGTTATGGACCGGGTTTACTCTCGCTCATCCAAAGGATGATGGCCTGGTAATCCTCGGCACTGCAGTCCATGCACAAACCACGCGGCGGCATCGCCTTGAAACCCTGGGTCACGTGTTGCACCAGCGTCTCCATACCTTTCGCCAACCTCGGCGTCCAAGCTGCCTGATCGCCTCTTGCGGGCGCCATGGGTAGTTGGCCGGAATGACAGGCACCACAAACACGGTTGTACACGGCTTCCGGTTCCTGTGTAGCCTGTGCGCCGCAAAGCGGTATCAGGACTCCGGCAGCCAGCAGCCATTTCGTCATAAAACGACCTTTTCAGGGTTGAGAGCGTTCTGCGTTCTGATGCGCAATCAAGGTCTTTGGCTCTCATGAACTTCATCCTTCGCTGGGACAAAGCACACACAAAATCTGCGGCATTATATACTGGCGTCACTGAAACGGAAGCGACACCGCGTTCCGCGCCCAATCCCGGCGCCGCCCACATCGGAAATCCCATGCAACTCAAGAATCCCATCCTCGGCCTGTGCCAACAGTCCACGTTCATGCTAAGTGCCGCCAAAGTCGATCAATGCCCTGACGACGAAGGCTTCGAAGTGGCGTTCGCCGGTCGTTCCAACGCCGGTAAATCCAGCGCACTGAACACCCTGACTCACGCCAGTCTGGCGCGCACCTCGAAAACCCCGGGTCGCACACAGCTGTTGAACTTCTTCAAGCTAGACGATGAACGGCGTCTGGTCGACCTGCCGGGCTACGGTTATGCAAAAGTACCGATCCCGCTCAAGCAACACTGGCAGCGTCACCTTGAGGCTTACCTCGGTGGCCGGGAGAGTTTGAAGGGTTTGATTCTGATGATGGACATCCGTCATCCAATGACCGACTTCGACCTGCTGATGCTCGACTGGGCCGTTGCGGCCGGCATGCCGATGCATATTCTGCTGACCAAGGCCGACAAACTGACCTACGGCGCTGCCAAGAACACGCTGCTGAAGGTGCAGGCGGAAATCCGCAAGGGCTGGGGCGATCTGGTGACAATCCAGCTGTTCTCCGCGCCAAAGCGCATGGGGCTGGAAGAGGCCTACACTGTGTTGGCAGGCTGGATGGAACTGGCCGATAAAGGTGCCGAATTGCCTGCTGAGTAAATCGCAGGCAAAAAAAGCCCCGGACTTCATATGGGGAGGGAGAAGTTCCGGGGTTCAAGTTCCGAACCGCTAGGGCGGGGTTCAGATATCTGCCAACACTTAACACAACATAGGAGCATCGAAGGGCTTCACCAGCCATTCAGTATCTCTGAGTAGTGAGTTGTCAGATTAGTTCAGATTTTTTTCAAAAAGGTTTGGAATAACCGCAAGCGCGATTCGAAATAAGCGCTTTTCGGCCGTTTGCCGCGACAGTGTGTTGCGGCAAACGCCCGGCCTAGACGCCTCAGTGCGCCTCATCCCAGTTGTTGCCGACGCCAACTTCCACCAGCAACGGCACGTCCAGTTTCGCCGCTTCGCTCATGTGCAGGCGGATTTCCTGACTCACCTGATCGACCAGATCCTCGCGAACCTCCAGTACCAGTTCGTCGTGCACCTGCAGGATGACTCTGGCGTCCAGCCCGGACGAGGCCAGCCAGTTATCCACCGCCACCATGGCTTTCTTGATGATGTCGGCGGCGGTGCCTTGCATCGGCGCGTTGATCGCCGTGCGTTCGGCGGCAGCGCGTTCCTGCGGCTTGTTCGAGTTGATTTCCGGCAGATATAGGCGACGACCGAAGAAGGTCTCTACATAGCCTTGGTCGGCGGCCTGCTTGCGGGTGCGCTCCATGTATTCGCGTACACCCGGGTAGCGGGCGAAGTAGGTGTCGATGTAGGCCTTGGCGGTCTTGGTGTCGACGCCGATGTCCTTGCCGAGTTTCTGCGCGCCCATGCCGTAGATCAGGCCGAAGTTGATCGCCTTGGCGCCACGGCGCTGGTCGGAAGTCACGTCGCTCAGCTCGACCTTGAACACTTCAGCGGCGGTCGCGGTGTGCACGTCCAGATTGTTGCGGAAGGCATTCATCAGGCCTTCGTCCTTGGACAAGTGGGCCATGATCCGCAGTTCGATCTGCGAATAGTCCGCTGCCAGCAGTTTGTAGCCTTTGGGCGCGACGAACGCCTGACGGATGCGGCGGCCTTCAGCGGTACGCACCGGAATGTTCTGCAGGTTCGGATCGCTGGAGGACAAGCGCCCGGTCGATGCCACGGCCTGGTGATACGAGGTGTGGATACGCCCGGTGCGCGGGTTGATCTGCTCCGGCAGGCGATCGGTGTAGGTGCTTTTCAGCTTGCTCATGGAACGGTGTTCCATCAGCACTTTCGGCAAGCGGTGATCGTCCTCAGCCAGTTTTGCCAGCACTTCCTCGGCGGTCGATGGCTGGCCCTTGGCGGTTTTCTTTAGTACCGGCAGGCCGAGTTTTTCGTAGAGGATCACGCCCAACTGCTTCGGCGAGCCGAGGTTGAATTCTTCGCCGGCGATCTCGAACGCTTCACGCTCCAGCGCGACCATCTTGTTGCCCAGCTCAATGCTCTGGATGCCGAGCAGTTCGGCATCGACGAACGCGCCCTGACGCTCGATGCGCGCCAGCACCGGCACCAGCGGAATCTCGATGTCGGTCAGCACGCTGGCCAGGCTCGGGATCGCGCTGAGTTTGTCGAACAGGGTCTGGTGCAGGCGCAGCGTAATGTCGGCGTCTTCTGCGGCGTACGGGCCGGCCTGCTCCAGAGCGATCTGGTCGAAGGTCAGCTGCTTGGCGCCTTTGCCGGCGATGTCCTGGAAGCTCACGGTGGTGTGATCCAGGTACTTCTGCGCGAGGCTGTCCATGTCGTGGCGGGTGGCGGTGGAATTGAGCACGTAGGACTCAAGCATGGTGTCGAAAGCGATGCCGCGCACGGTGATGCCTTCGTTCTGATCACCGCCGATGGCGCAGTTGGCGAGAATGTTCATGTCGAACTTGGCGTGCTGGCCGACCTTGAGTTTGTTCGGGTCTTCCAGGATCGGCTTCAACGCACGCAGCACGGTGTCGCGATCCAGCTGCTCGGGCACGCCGATGTAGGAGTGGGTCAGCGGAATGTACGCGGCTTCGTTGGCTTGCACCGCGAACGAAAGGCCGACCAGTTGCGCCTGTTGCGCGTCGATGCCGGTGGTTTCGGTGTCGAAGGCGAACAGCTTGGCATTGTTCAGTTTCTCCAGCCAGACATCGAAACGCGCCTGATCGAGGATGGTTTCATACGCTGCTTCGGTTGGAGCGGCAGGGGCTTCTTCTGCGGGGGCGCTGAACAGATCGCCAGCCGGCGCAGGTTCGGCGGCCGCGCTCAGTTCCTGGCGCTTGGCGTCACGATCCAGATCATTCAGCCAGCTCTTGAATTCCAGCAGGGTGTACAGCTCGTAGAGCTTGGCCGGGTCTTCCGCGCCCATCTGCAGGTCATCGAGGGCGATGTCCAGCGGCACGTCGACCTTGATGGTCGCCAGTTGGTAGGAGAGGAAGGCCATCTCCTTGTGCTCTTCGAGCTTGGCCGGCAGGGTTTTCGCGCCGCGAATCGGCAGGGTCGGCACGATGTCGAGATTCGCGTACAACTCGGTCAGGCCGCCGTTGACGCCGACCAGCAGGCCGGAGGCGGTCTTCGGACCGATGCCGGGAACACCCGGAATGTTGTCGGAAGAATCGCCCATCAGCGCCAGATAATCGATGATCTGCTCGGGTGCGACGCCGAATTTCTCCTTCACGCCCTCCACATCCATCGAGCTACCGGACATGGTGTTGACCAAGGTAATGTGGCCATCGACCAGTTGTGCCATGTCCTTGTCGCCGGTGGAGATGATCACCGGACGATCCGCCGCCGCGCTGCTGCGGGCGAGGGTGCCGATCACGTCGTCCGCCTCGACGCCTTCCACGCACAGCAGCGGGAAACCGAGGGCGATCACACTCTGGTGCAGCGGTTCGATCTGCACCCGCATGTCGTCGGGCATGCTTGGGCGGTTGGCCTTGTATTCGGCGTACATCTCATCGCGAAACGTCCCGCCCTTGGCATCGAAGACCACGGCGAACGGGCTGTCCGGGTACTGCTTGCGCAGACTCTTGAGCATGTTCAGCACACCTTTGACCGCGCCGGTCGGCAGGCCTTTGGAGGTGGTCAGCGGTGGCAGGGCGTGGAAAGCGCGGTACAGGTAAGACGAACCGTCCACCAGGACGAGGGGGGCTTGGCTCATGAGCAGAATCAACCTTTTCGGCGGGCCCGGCGCTAGAATAGCGGGACCGTTGACGACAAAGGGACAAGGTTATCATGCGTACGTTAAATCGCTTGCTGCTGGTCGGTTTGATTGCGGCCTCACCATTGGCCGCGATGGCGGCGGATGATGCGCCGTCAAAGGAGCCGGAAGTTACCATTAACACGCACACCGAAGGCGACAAGGTCATTCAGGAATACAGCCGCAGTGGCTTTGTGTATGCGATCAAGGTCACGCCGAAGGGCGGCAAACCGTATTTTCTGGTGCGCGCCGATGGTTCGGACGTGAACTACATCCGTTCCGACCAGCCGGATATGCTGATTCCGTCGTGGGAAATCTTTACCTGGAAGTAAGATTCCTGACTTTTTAATCGGCGCCGCTTGATCGCGGCGCCCGAACTGAGCAGTTTTTAACCATGTCTGTGTTCACCCCCCTGGCTCGGCCCGAGCTGGAAACCTTTCTCGCCCCTTACGGGCTCGGCCGTCTGCTTGATTTCCAGGGGATCGCCGCCGGCAGCGAAAACACCAATTTCTTTATCAGCCTGGAGCAGGGCGAATTCGTCCTGACCCTGGTCGAGCGCGGCCCGGTGCAGGAAATGCCGTTCTTCATCGACCTGCTCGACGTGCTGCACGAGGCCGATCTGCCGGTGCCCTACGCGCTGCGTACCACTGACGGCGTGGCCCTGCGTGAACTGAAGGGTAAACCGGCATTGCTCCAGCCGCGGTTGTCCGGCAAGCACATCAAAGTCGCCAACGCCCAGCATTGCGCGCAGGTCGGTGAGTTGCAGGCGCATCTGCACCTGGCGACCCAGGGCGAGCGCATGATCAAGCGCAAGACCGATCGCGGCCTGGACTGGATGCTGGAGGAGGGCACGGAGTTTCTTTCGCATCTGGCGGACGAGCCGCGTGTGCTGCTGCGCAAGGCGCTGGATGAAATCACTGTGCAGAAAGAAAGAATTCTCGCGCTGCCACGGGCCAACATTCACGCCGATCTGTTCCGCGATAACGCGATGTTCGAAGGGACGCACCTGACCGGGTTGATCGACTTCTACAACGCCTGTTCGGGGCCGATGCTCTATGACGTGGCGATTGCCTTGAACGACTGGTGTTCGGATGAGGAAGGCTTGATTGACGGGCCGCGTGCCCGCGCATTCCTCGGCGCCTATGCGGCGCTGCGTCCGTTCACTGCCGCTGAAGCGGAGCTATGGCCGACCCTGCTGCGTGTGGCGTGTGTGCGGTTCTGGCTGTCGCGGTTGATCGCCGCCGAGCAGTTTGCCGGGCAGGACGTGCTGATTCACGATCCGCGGGAGTTCGAGCAGCGCTTGGCGCAGCGGCAGCAGGTACATACACAGCTACCTTTCGCCCTTTAAAAGCTTCGCGAGCAGGCTCGCTCCCACATTGGATTTGCGAACGACAAATGTCCATGTGGGAGCGGGCTTGCTCGCGAATGGGCCGGCAAATTCAGCATCTATGTTGAATGCCCACCGCTTTCGCGAGCAGAAGTTGGGGTTTACAACGATTCCAGGCACCCGGCCAAATCGTTGCCCAGCTTCTCCAGCACCTGCTCATACCCCTGAGCTGTCGCCGGTGTATAGCCGCCCAACGCATCCAGCTCCGCCAGTTTCACCGGCAGGCCCGCCACCAGGGTTTCCGCCAGACGTGGACGCAGCGGCGGTTCGCTGAACACACAGGTCTTGCCCACTTCCTGCAGACGCTTGCGCATCGCAGCCACATGCTGCGCACCCGGCTGCACTTCGGCGGCAACGCTGAACACGCCAGTGTGTTTCAGGCCGTAAGCGTCTTCGAAGTAATCGAAGGCTTCGTGGAACACGAAGTAGGGTTTGCCTTCAATGCCGGCCAGACGGTTTTTCAGTCGTGCATCCAGCGCATCGAGGCGTTCGTCGAAGGCTTTTGCATTGCTCTGATAGCGTTCGGCGTTGGCTGGGTCGGCAGCGCTCAAATCAGTCGCCATTTTGGCGGCAATAACCCGCGCGTTGACCGGCGATAGCCACAAATGCGCATCGAGCGTGCCCGGGCGGTGATCGTGATCATGCTCGTCGGCGTCTTCGGCGTGGGAATGGCTGTCTTCGGCAAAGCGGCGCAGTTTCATGCCGGGCAGATCCTGCACGGCAACGCTTGGCAGCGTACGACCGTTGAGCACGCGCGGCAGGAAACCTTCCATGTCCGGGCCGATCCAGTACAGCAGGTCCACCGATTGCACCTTGCGCACGTCGGACGGGCGCAACGCGTAGTTGTGCGGCGACGCGCCCGGCGGCAGCAGCACTTCCGGGATGGCCACGCCGTCCTGCACCGCGGCGGCAATCAACTGCAGCGGTTTGATGCTGGTGAGAACCCTGACCTCGGCCTGAGCCGAACCGATCAGCAGAAAACTGGCGATAAACGCCACAAAAACAGAAAAAAGTCGGGACACGATGACCACTCAAGGAGGCGAGAACGGGTAACATAATAACGTCTCTATCAAAACGCGTCGCCGCCCATGCCTATTACACCGATTGCCAGCCGTCCCCACGACCACTCTCATTGCGTGCACAGCGCACTGACCGAGGCCGATACCTTGTGCGCCCAGAAAGGCCTGCGCCTGACTGCGTTGCGCCGGCGGGTGCTGGAACTGGTGTGGCAGAGCCACAAGCCACTGGGCGCCTACGACATTCTGGCGGTACTGAGCGAGCAGGACGGCCGCCGCGCCGCGCCGCCGACCGTGTACCGCGCGCTGGATTTCCTTCTGGAAAACGGCTTGGTGCACCGCATCTCCTCGCTCAACGCCTTCGTCGGTTGTGTGCATCCCGAGCATGCGCATCAGGGCCAGTTCCTGATCTGCCGCGAGTGCCACGCCGCGATCGAGCTGGAACAGAAAGCCATCAGCGACGCGATCATCCACAGCGCCAGGGATGTCGGGTTCATCGTCGAAGCGCAGACCGTCGAAGTGGTCGGCCTGTGCTCCGGTTGCCAGGGGGCTTGATGAGCAACCCGTTGATCCGTCTTGAGCAGGTTGCCGTCACTTTTGCCGGGCAGACCGTGCTGGACAACATCGAGCTGAGCGTCGAACCGGGGCAGATCGTCACCCTGATCGGCCCCAACGGCGCCGGCAAGACCACCCTGGTGCGCGCCGTGCTTGGCCTGCTGAAGCCGGACAGCGGCAGTGTCTGGCGCAAGCCGAAACTGCGCGTTGGCTACATGCCGCAAAAGCTGCACGTCGATCCGACCTTGCCGCTGTCGGTACTGCGCTTCCTGCGCCTGGTGCCCGGCGTAGACCGTCCGCGTGCATTGGCGGCGCTCAAGGAAGTCGGCGCCGAACACGTCATCGACAGCCCGGTGCAAAGTGTTTCCGGTGGCGAAATGCAGCGCGTGCTGCTGGCCCGGGCGCTGTTGCGCGAGCCGGAGCTGCTGGTGCTGGATGAGCCGGTGCAGGGCGTTGATGTCGCCGGGCAGGCCGAGCTGTACAGCCTGATCACCCGCCTGCGCGACCGTCACGGTTGCGGCGTGCTGATGGTGTCCCACGATCTGCATCTAGTGATGAGCACCACTGATCAGGTGGTTTGTCTGAATCGCCACGTCTGCTGCTCCGGGCACCCCGAGCAGGTCAGCGGCGATCCGGCGTTCGTCGAACTGTTCGGCAAGAATGCGCCGAGCCTGGCGATCTATCACCACCATCACGACCACGCCCACGACCTGCACGGTTCGGTGGTCAAGGCGCCCGGTGCGGGCCACACCCACGTTCACGGAGACCACTGCAAGCATGGCTGATTTTCTGTTGTATGCCCTGCTTGCAGGTCTGGCGCTGGCGCTGGTCGCCGGGCCGTTGGGTTCGTTCGTGGTCTGGCGGCGCATGGCCTACTTCGGCGACACCCTGTCACACGCTGCGCTGCTCGGCGTGGCCCTGGGCTTTCTGCTGGATGTCAGCCCGACCGTTGCGGTGACCGTCGGCTGCCTGCTGCTGGCGGTGTTGCTGGTGACCTTGCAACAGCGTCAGCCGCTGGCCTCCGACACGCTTTTGGGAATTCTCGCACCGAGCACGCTCTCTCTCGGGCTGGTGGTACTAAGCTTCATGCATGAAGTGCGGATCGACCTGATGGCCTATCTGTTCGGCGACCTGCTGGCGATCAGCCCGACCGATCTGGCGTGGATCCTCGGCGGCAGCGCGGCGGTGCTGGTGTTGCTGGTGACGCTGTGGCGGCCGCTGCTGGCGATCACCGTGCATGAGGAATTGGCCAAGGTCGAAGGCCTGCCGGTGGCGGGCCTGCGCATGGCGCTGATGCTGTTGATTGCGGTGGTGATCGCGGTGGCGATGAAAATCGTCGGTGTGTTGCTGATTACTTCGCTGCTGATCATTCCGGCGGCTGCGGCACAACGTCACGCCCGCTCGCCGGAGCAGATGGCCGTGGGCGCGAGCCTGCTGGGTATGCTCGCCGTATGTGGCGGGCTGGCGTTGTCATGGTTCAAGGACACCCCGGCGGGGCCGTCGATCGTTGTGACGGCGGCCGCACTGTTTCTGCTGAGTTTTGTTCTGCCCCGTCGAGGGGTGTAGACTTGCTCGCTTTTTGCGCAATTAGAGAGTCGCAGGAATGAAGCCGTTCGCCTCCCGTTATCTGCTCCTTGTCGCATTTTCCGTGCTGCTGGGCGCCTGCCAAAGCACGCCGCCGGTGGCCGAAGCCCCCGACGCGCGGGCCACGGCTATCGCTCAGCTGGAGCAAAGCCTGGCCAGCAGCGAACTGGCCACCGCCGAAGACCAACTGGCCGCCTTGCAGGCACAAACCCCCAACGATCAGTCCCTGGAGCAATACCAGCGCCAGTTGGCTGAGGCCTACCTGCGCCGCAGCCAGATCGTATTGCAAAAGGGTGATGTGAACGCCGCAGCCACTGCGCTGAGCCGTGCCCGTGCCCTGATGCCGAAAGCCCCTGCGCTGACCGGTGGCGTCAATGGTGCCATCACCGAAGCGCGCAAAGCCGAGCTGGAGAAAGCCGAAGCGGCGCTGCTGGCGGCCGAAGCCAAGCCGAAAGCCAAGGTCATCGATCCGACTGCCGAAAGCACCACGGTGGCGCTGAACATTAACGATAGCCGCAAGCTTCGCCGGCAACTCGACGCGATCGCCGCCGATGTGGTGAATTATGAGTGTGCCGTGAGCATTCAGGCGCCGCGCACCCAGGATTACCCATGGCTGGCGACGTTGCTGAAAAAGCGTGTGAAGAAACTGAATCCGGATTTCGAGCTGCAGATCGAGAAACAGATCCTGCGCACGGTGCCGGCGCAGATGGTTCTGATTCCAGCCAAACCCTAAAAGCTTCGCGAGCAGGCTCGCTCCCACAGGTAAAGCGTGAACCCTGTGGGAGCGGGCTTGCTCGCGAAAGCGTCCTCTCAGCCAGCCAAGAACTTAAGCTGGAATGGCCTTAGCCTTAGGCTCCCGCGCCCAGACCCGATGCTGCCCGATCGCCGCGAAGAACGGCTTGGTCAACCCCGGCACATCCTTGCCCTGCAGCAGTCCTGCATCCGCTTCCAGCTTCAGTAGATTCTGTAACTGCTTGGCCTCGCCGTGCAGCGCAATCGCCTTGAGGTGCTTGTAGGCTTCCAGCAGGTAATGCAGCGCCACGCCATCGCCACTCAACGCCTTGATCGACGCCGCACCACCCGGCACGAACACCGCATCGAAGATCACTGAAGGCATACCTTCCATGGATGCGTCCACCGGCAGGGCTTTGCCGTCGGCAGTCTTCACCGGTGCCGAAGTCGGGCCGAGCAGCTTGGCGTGCGCACCTTCTGCTTCCAAGGCCTTTTTCATCGCATCAATCGCTGCACCATCGACGCCGTTAGCGGCAAGAATCGCCACTTTGCGGGTTTTGATGTCCTCTGGCAGCAGATTCGCCTGACTCAGCGCTGGCGAATGATCGAACGAGGTTTTACGCACCTCGACCGTGCCTTTGCCTGGCGCTTGCAATCCGAGGTTGGCCGCCACACTTTTGGCCAATTCCAGGTCAATGTTGGCGAGAATCTCGTTCACCTGCCGTGCACGGATGAACTCGCGTTCGACCTTGCCCAACTCGAAGCTGTAGGCTGCGATGATGTGCTCCTTCTCGTGCTCACTCATGCTGTTGAAGAACAGCCGCGCCTGCGAGAAATGATCGCTGAACGACTCGCTGCGCTGGCGGATCTTGTTCGCATCGATGCGTTCCGGGTAGCTCTCGAAGCCGCCGTCCCGCGCGGCTGGCGGAGTCTCTTTCGGCCAGCCGCCATCAATCGAGTTCGGCTCGTAGGACGCGCGCCCCTTGTCGATCACCGTGCGGTACTGCGCGTCGCGCTGGCCGTTATGGAATGGCGCGACCGGGCGGTTGATCGGCAGCTCATGAAAGTTCGGCCCACCGAGTCGGCTGATCTGCGTATCGGTGTAGGAAAACAGCCGGCCTTGCAGCAGCGGGTCATTGGAGAAATCGATGCCGGGCACGATGTGGCCGGGGCAGAATGCGACCTGCTCGGTCTCGGCGAAGAAGTTGTCCGGGTTGCGGTTCAGGGTCATCTTGCCCAGCGGGGTGATCGGCACGATTTCTTCGGGGATCAGCTTGGTCGGGTCGAGGATGTCGAAATCGAAGTCGTGTTCGTTTTCCTCCTCGATGATCTGCACACCCAGCTCCCATTCCGGGTAGTCGCCCATCTCGATGGCTTCCCAGAGGTCGCGACGGTGGTAGTCGGTGTCTTTACCGGCGAGCTTCTGCGCCTCGTCCCACACCAGCGAACAGGTGCCGGCGGTAGGGCGCCAGTGGAATTTGACGAAGCGTGATTTGCCCTCGGCGTTGACCAGGCGGAAGGTGTGCACGCCAAAGCCTTGCATGCTGCGCAGGCTTTTCGGGATCGCCCGGTCGGACATCGCCCAGATCACCATGTGCGCCGATTCCGGCACCAGCGAAACGAAGTCCCAGAAGGTGTCGTGGGCCGAGCCGCCGGTTGGGATCTCATTGTGCGGCTCGGGTTTCACCGCGTGGACAAAGTCGGGGAACTTGATCGCGTCCTGGATGAAGAACACTGGCATATTGTTTCCGACCAGATCGAAGTTGCCCTCGTCGGTGAAGAACTTCACCGCGAAACCGCGCACGTCGCGCACGGTGTCACCGGAACCGCGCGGCCCCTGCACGGTGGAAAAACGTACGAACACCGGAGTCTTTTTCCCCGGATCCTGTAGGAAGCCGGCCTTGGTCAGTGTCGAATGGTTCTCGTAGGCCTGAAAGAAACCATGCGCGCCAGTGCCGCGCGCGTGAACAATGCGCTCCGGAATGCGTTCGTGGTCAAAGTGCGTGATTTTCTCACGCATGATGAAGTCTTCCAGCAACGACGGCCCGCGCGGGCCGGCCTTGAGGGTGTTCTGGTTATCGGCGACCTTCACCCCTTGGTTGGTACGCAGGGCCTGGCCGGTAGCGTCGGAGCGAAATTTCTCCAGGCTGTCGAGTTTGGCGTTGGTGTTGGCGCGATCCTTGGTATCGGTTCCGGCCAGCTGGCTTTTGTCGGTCGTAGGTTTCTTGCTGCTCATCAGACGTAAACTCCTCGGTTGACCCCGTTTCGACGGGGACTCTTGAGCGTTTCCGGGCACGGTTACCCAGGGTTTCAAGTCGCTTATCTAGTGACCAATGAGCAGGAACGGGCGTTCCTTTTTTATGACCTTTGATCTTGTTATTGCCAAATCGAAGGTTAATTGCGAAATAAATGCTAAGAACCTCTATACGGACAGGCTAAAATGCGCGCCCGGCTAACCGCTGATCCTTTTCTAACGCGCCCCACAAGGTTCGCTACGTGATCGAGTTTCAAAACGTCCACAAAACTTACCGCGTCGCCGGTAAGGACATCCCCGCCCTGCACCCGACCAGTCTTTCGATTGAAAACGGTCAGGTCTTCGGCCTGATCGGCCATTCCGGTGCGGGAAAAAGTACCCTGCTGCGTCTGATCAATCGCCTGGAAGATTCCAGCGGCGGCAAGATCATCGTCGACGGCGAAGAAGTCACCGCGCTGGACGCCAACGGCCTGCGCCGTTTCCGCCAGCAGGTCGGGATGATCTTCCAGCACTTCAACCTGCTCGCCTCCAAGACCGTGGCCGACAACGTCGCGCTGCCGCTGACCCTGGCCGGCGAACTGTCGAGCAGCGAAATCAATCAACGCGTCGCCGAGTTGCTGGCCCGGGTCGGTCTGTCCGATCACGCCAAAAAGTACCCGGCACAATTGTCCGGCGGCCAGAAACAGCGCGTCGGCATCGCCCGCGCCCTGGCGACCAAGCCGAAAATTCTGCTGTGCGACGAGGCCACCAGCGCCCTCGACCCGCAGACCACCGCGTCGGTTCTGCAACTGCTGGCCGAGATCAATCGTGAACTGAAGCTGACCATCGTCCTGATCACCCACGAGATGGACGTGATCCGTCGCGTTTGCGATCAGGTGGCAGTGATGGATGCCGGGGTGATCGTCGAGCAAGGTTCGGTGGCCGATGTGTTCCTGCATCCGCAGCACCCGACCACCAAGCGTTTCGTTCAGGAAAGCGAGCAGATCGACGAAAGCGAACAGCGCGATGACTTCGCTCACGTACCGGGTCGCATCGTGCGTCTGACCTTCCAGGGCGAAGCGACCTACGCGCCGTTGCTCGGTACCGTGGCCCGGGAAACCGGGGTCGACTACAGCATCCTCGCCGGTCGCATCGACCGCATCAAAGACATTCCTTACGGGCAATTGACCCTCGCCGTCACCGGTGGCGACATGGAAGCGGCGTTCGCCCGCTTCACCGCCGCTGACGTTCATATGGAGGTGCTGCGTTAATGGAAATGCTCAAGGCTTTCTTCGAAAACATCGATTGGCTGGAAATCTGGCTGGCCACTGGCGACACCATGTTGATGCTCGGGGGTTCGCTGCTGTTCACCGTATTGCTCGGCCTGCCGCTGGGTGTGCTGCTGTTCCTCTGCAGCCCGCGTCAGTTGCTGGAAAACCGTGGCCTCTACGCCTTCATGTCGTTGGCGGTGAACATCCTGCGTTCGTTGCCGTTCATCATTCTGTTGATCGTGATGATCCCGTTCACCGTGCTGATCACCGGCACTTCGCTGGGCGTGGCCGGTGCGATTCCGCCGTTGGTGGTAGGTGCGACCCCGTTCTTCGCGCGTCTGGTGGAAACCGCGCTGCGTGAAGTCGATCGCGGCATCATCGAAGCCACCCAGTCGATGGGCGCGACCACCCGGCAGATCATCATGAACGCCTTGCTGCCCGAAGCCCGTCCGGGCATCTTCGCGGCGATTACGGTGACCGCGATTACCCTGGTGTCCTACACGGCGATGGCCGGTGTGGTCGGTGCCGGTGGTCTGGGTGACCTGGCGATCCGTTTCGGCTATCAGCGTTTCCAGACTGACGTGATGATCGTCACCGTGGTGTTGCTGCTGATTCTGGTACAAGTGCTGCAAATGGTGGGCGACCGACTGGTCGTGCATTTCTCGCGCAAATAACCGGTTTTTGTAATCAAGAGATGAGCCGGCCATTCGCTGGCAGGCGCCAGACGGGCGCCTCATAAGGAGTTAGCTGAATGAAAAAACTGATCGCTGCTTTCGCTGCCGTAGCCGCTTTTTCGGCCCACGCCCAAACCCTGACTGTCGCCGCCACCCCGGTGCCACACGCGGAAATCCTCGAATTCGTGAAGCCGGCCCTGGCCAAAGAAGGCGTGGATCTGAAGGTCAAGGTCTTCACCGACTACATTCAGCCGAACGTGCAGGTGGCCGAGAAGCGCCTGGACGCCAACTTCTTCCAGCACCAGCCATACCTCGATGAGTTCAACAAGGCCAAGGGCACCAGCCTGGTGGCGGTGACCGGCGTGCATCTGGAACCACTGGGCGCCTACTCGAACAAGATCAAGGATCTGAAGGACCTGCCAAGCGGCGCCAACGTGGTGATCCCGAACGATGCCACCAACGGCGGCCGTGCACTGTTGCTGCTGGCCAAGGCCGGCCTGATCACCCTGAAGGATCCGACCAACATTCTGTCGACCCCGAAAGACATCGCGCAGAACCCGAAAGACCTGAAAATCCGTGAACTGGAAGCTGCGACCATCCCGCGCGTGCTGACCCAGGTCGATCTGGCGCTGATCAACACCAACTACGCGCTGGAAGCCAAGCTCGATCCGTCCAAGGATGCGCTGGTGATCGAAGGCAACGACTCGCCGTACGTCAACATCCTCGTATCCCGTGCGGACAACAAGGACAGCGCCGCGATGCAGAAACTGGCTGCTGCGCTGCACAGCCCGGAAGTGAAGCAATTCATTACCGAGAAGTACAAAGGCGCGGTATTGCCGGCGTTCTGATTTAGATTGCTGCAACGAAAAGGGGGCGCCATGAGCGCCCCCTTTTTTTGTGCCCGTGTCACCGTCCCTGTGGGAGCGGGCTTGCTCGCGAAAGCGGTGTGTCAGCCAACATTTCTTTATCTGACCCACCGCATTCGCGAGCAAGCCCGCTCCCACAATGGTTCAGTGTTGTTGCTACTTGCGGTTGAGCATTACTGGCAGCTGCGCCACCAGTTTGGCGTTGTTCAGCGGCGCACGGATGAACCCGCGCTGCGTGCCGTCCGGGCCGATCACCGCCAGGTTGCCGCTGTGATCCACCGTGTAGTTCGGCTTGCTGGTATCGGCCGGAATGAACGGAATGCTCACCGCATTCGCGACCTTCTGCAGCTCTTCGATCGACTTCGGCGTCAGGCCCACGAACTGTGGATCGAAGTAGCCCAGGTACTGCTTCAACTGCTGCGGGTTATCGCGGTTCGGGTCGACGCTGACCAGCACGATCTGCAACTTATCCACCGCGTCTTTGGGCAATTCGCTCTTGATCTGGCGCAGTTGGGCGAGGGTGGTCGGGCAGATGTCCGGGCAGAAGGTGTAGCCGAAGAACAGCAGGCTCCACTTGCCTTTCAACTCGTCGATGGCGACCGGTTGGCCGTCCTGATTGGTCATGGTCACGCCCGGCAGGGTGCGGCTCTGCGGCAGCAGGATGATACCGGCGTCGATCAGCGCGGTGGGGTCGCCCTGGCCTTTGCCACTCAGGACTTTGTTGACGGTCAGTCCCAGGATCAGCGCGATCACGGCGACGAGAATGAAGACGGTTTTCTGGGTTCGAGTCATAGGTTCAACAGTAAGTAGTGGTCTACGAGCAGGGCGATGAACAACAGGAACAAGTAATAAATAGAGTACTTGAAGGTGTTGATCGCCGCGTGCGGCCGAGTGCCACGGTACAGCACCACGGCCCATTGCAGAAACCTTGTGCCCAGCGCCAGGGCGCAGATCAGGTAGAGCACGCCGCTCATGTGGATCACGTACGGCAGCAGGCTCACCGCGAGCAGCGCGAAGGTGTACAGCAGAATATGCACCTTGGTGTAGTGCTCGCCGTGGGTCACCGGCAGCATCGGGATGTCGGCCTTGGCGTATTCCTCCTTGCGATGAATCGCCAGCGCCCAGAAGTGCGGCGGGGTCCAGGCGAAGATGATCAGCACCAGCAGCAACGGTTCGGCACTGACATGGCCGGTAGCGGCGGTCCAGCCGAGCAGCGGAGGGGCGGCGCCGGCAAGACCGCCGATGACGATGTTCTGTGGCGTCGCGCGTTTGAGGAAGCCGGTGTAGATCACCGCGTAGCCGAGTAACGAAGCGAGGGTCAGCCACGCGGTCAGCGCATTGGTGAACGTCAGCAGCATCGCCTGCCCGAGCAGCGCCAGCACCAGCGCAAAGGTCAGCGCCGCTGCCGGCGAAATCCGGCCCTCGGCCAATGGCCGTTTGTGCGTGCGCGCCATCACCGCGTCGATACGCCGATCCACCACATGATTGACCGCCGCCGCGCCGCCGGCACACAACGCAATCCCCAGATTGCCGAACACCAGTACCGTCCACGGCACCCCGGCGCGGGTCGCGAGGAACATGCCGACCAGCGAGGTGATCAGCATCAGCACCACCACTTTCGGCTTGGTCAGCTCCAGATAGTCACGCCACAGCGCTTGCGCGGGACGTTCGCCGATCAGAAGCGCCATGGCGTTTCTCCTTTTATCGTGATGGGCGCAGCCGAATGTTTACGTGGGCGCAAACGCCAGCGCGCCAACATCGGCTGTTTGACCCGAACCAGACTGGTGCGCGCGTGGTAATTGACCAGCACCATGGTCAGCAGTAGCGCGGCGCCACCGGCGTTGTGGGCCACGGCCACCGGCAGCGGCAGATGGAACAGCACGTTGCTGATGCCGAGGGTGATCTGTGCGCCGAGGGCAATGACGACTAGCCCGGCCAAACGCGTCATGCCGACAGCCCTGAGTTGCCAGGCCAGACCGAGCAGGACGATCGTCACCAACAGCGCGCCGATGCGATGAGTCAGGTGAATCGCCGTGCGCGCGTCGCTGTCGAGCTGACCGCCGAGGTAATTGGGGCCGATGTGTTGGGTCAGGTGAAAGCCGTTGGCAAAGTCCGCCGGTGGCAGCCATTGACCGTGGCAGGTCGGGAAGTCGATGCAGGCCACCGCCGCGTAGTTGGAACTGACCCAACCACCCAGTGCGATCTGGCCGATCACCAGCAACAGCCCCGCCGTTGCCCAATACTGCAAACGCTTGGGGACGGTCAGTGCCGGCAGCACCCCGGACAATCTCAAGGTCAGCAAAAACAGCAGACTCAAGGTCGCAAAACCGCCGAGCAGATGCCCGGTGACCACTTGCGGCCAGAGCTTGAGCGTTACCGTCCACATGCCGAACGCCGCTTGGGCGAACACCACCGCCAGCAGAAACAGCGGCAACTTCAGTGGTTGACCCGGATGATGCCGGTTAACCCAGGCGCGCCCGGCCAGAATCGAAATCAGCAGGCCGAGAGTGCCGGCGAAGTAACGGTGGATCATCTCGTTCCAGCCCTTGTGCGCCACCACCGGCGAGTCGGGGTAATGCAGTTCGGCATGGGCCAGTTGGGCTTCGCTTTTCGGCACGCTGATAAAACCGTAACAGCCCGGCCAGTCCGGACAGCCCAAGCCTGCGTGGGTCAGGCGGGTGTAGGCGCCGAGCAGCACGACGATCAGTGCCAGCAGGGTGGCAAACAGCGCGAGGCGAAATCCAGGTTTGGCCATGACGATGCCCTTATCCGATGTTGGACAGTTTCAGCAGATGACGCAGGTCGTTGAGCAGGTCCTTGCCCTTCACGCTCGGGTCGTAACGCAGCACGAGGTTGCCGTGGGGGTCGATGATCCACAGTTGCGGTGTGGCCTTGTCGCCGGTGGCCTTGCTCAACGCTGCGCTGTCCAGCGGGTAGCGTTGCAGCTGCGGATATTCGCGGCTCAGCTTGGCTTCGTAATCGGCGCTCAGCGGCTGTGCAGCGGCGAGGGCGTGGCTGGCGCGCCCGGCATCGCGACCGAGACCGATCTGGATCTGCCGGGCGAGGTAAACCAGTTGCTGGCAGTCCACCGCGCAATCCTTCGGCGCGGTCACCAGCATCTGCCAGCGCTGTTCATCGGCTTGCACGCCGAGGTCGGCGCGGGTCTGGCCGTTGCCGATCAGTTCGCCGTGATAGCTGCGACCTTCCGGCACCCAGAACTGCAGTTTGTACATGCCGGTCGCCAGCACCATCGGGCCGACCACGCCAAGCACAATCAGCAACAGCTGGATCCGCCCGCGGCGGCGGGTGGCCGGGGTTTTCGCCTCAGACATGCTGGGTGGATTCATGGCCGTTCCCATGGTGGTTCTCCTTTGCGTTGTGCAATCCAAGGTAGAGATAGAGACCGAGCAGGGCGGTGGCCATGGCGAACCACTGCACGGCGTAACCGAGGTGTTTTTCCGGGCCCATGGCGACGACCGGCCAGTCGGCCTCATAGCTGGCGGGGCCGGGTTCGGCACGAAGTTCGTAGGCGAAGCCGTCGCGTTCGAGGGTTTTCCACAGCTTCGCCGGCTCGACGGCGGTGATCGTTTGCGGCCAGGTGCTGCTGGCCGGGTCGGCGTGCAACTGGAAGGTCGCACCGGGGGCGACGTAGACCCAGGCGTCCAGATTCACGGCGTCGGCGGGGGTAGCGAATTGCGGCGTCACCCGGCGATCCGGCCATGGCAGCCAGCCGCGATTGACCAGCAGCCACTGGCCGCTGGCCCGATCCTGAAACGGTTGCAGCAGCTCGATACCGACCTTGCCGTTGCGCTGGCGGTTGTCGAGCAGCAGGCTGTGGGCGCCATCGAACTGGCCGTACAGATGCACACGGCGAAAGGCCGGGTCGGCGCTGTGCAGCAATTCGCTGCTGGCCATCGGATCAGCCGCGCGGCGCTCGGCATAAGTGGCGAGCAGGGCGGTTTTCTCCGCGCCCCGACCGAGCTGCCAGAAACCCAGCGACACCAGCAGCGGCAACAGCAACGCCACCACCACGGTCGGTATCACGCCCGGGCGGAAGCGCTTCATGGCCGTGCCACAAAGTCAGTCGTCGCGCTCGCTATACTCAACTGCATCGCCTGTCCCCCGGAGTCTTCCCATGCTCAAAGCAGCCATCGTCCTGCTGCTGATTGCCACGGTGATCAGCCTGTTCAGCGGCCTGTTTTTCCTGGTCAAGGACGACAGCAGCTCCAATCGCCTGGTGATCGCCTTGAGTGTTCGGGTGGCACTGGCCGCTGCCACCGTCGGCTTGATCGCCTGGGGCTTTTACAGCGGCCAACTGGTGTCGCATGCGCCTTGGTGATCAGTGCTCAGAGCACATAAACGAAGATGAACAAACCGATCCACACCACATCGACGAAGTGCCAATACCAGCTCGCCGCCTCGAAACCGAACTGATGCTCGGCATCGAAATGGCCCTTCATGATGCGCATCAGCATCACGAACAGAATGATCGTGCCGATGGTCACGTGCGCGCCGTGGAAACCGGTGAGCATGAAGAACGTCGCGCCGTAGATGCCCGAACCCAGGGTCAGGCCAAGTTCGTGGTAGGCGTGCATGTATTCCTCGGCCTGCAAGGCGAGGAAGCCGCAGCCCAATAGAACGGTGATCGCCAGCCAGATTTTCAGTGCGCCGCGATGGCCCTTTTTCAAGGCATGGTGGGCGATGGTGATGGTCACGCTGGAGCTGACCAGCAGGATCGTGTTGATCAGCGGCAGGCCCCACGGGCTGATGACTTCCTTGGGCGGCGGGAACAGTTTCGGGTCCGGGGTGTGCAGCAGCGGCCAGGTGAACTGGAAGTTCGGCCAGAGCATGTGCGCGATGCCTTTCGGGCCTTCGCCGCCCAGCGCCGGGCCGGAGATGTGCCGCACATAGAACAGTGCGCCGAAGAAGGCGACGAAGAACATCACCTCGGAGAAGATGAACCAACTCATGCCCCAGCGGAACGAGCGGTCGAGCTGCGGGCTGTACAGCCCGGCACGACTTTCCTTGATCACCGCCCCGAACCAGCCGAACAGCATGTACGCCAGCAACAGCCCGCCGACGAAGAAGATGTACGGGCCGTGGGATTCCGGGCGCGCTGCCTTCAGATCGTTGAACCAGGTCGCCAGGCCGTACACGGTGATTGCCATGCCGAAGGTGGCGATGATCGGCCATTTGCTCTGGGCCGGGACGTAATAGTGCTCATGAGTTGCCATTTATTGTTCTCCTTATCGGGCACGCTTAACCGCCAGTGTTTGCAGCCACCGGAGGATGTCGGGCGGTGATATCGAACAGCGTGTAGGACAGCGTCAGGTGCTTCACGTCCTTGGGCATGTCGCGGTCAACGATGAAACGCACCGGCATCTCGATCTGCTGACCGGGCTGCAGCACCTGCTGGGTAAAGCAAAAGCATTCGGTCTTGTGGAAATACGCCGCGGCGTTGCTCGGCGCGATGCTCGGCACAGCTTGCGCACTCATCGGTTTGTCGGTGGGATTGCGCGCGATGAAAATCATCTCGTTGACCGCGCCGGGGTTGGCGGTCAACTCGTCGTGTTTGGGGTAAAACTCCCAGGGCATGTCGATGTTGTTGGTCGACAGGAACTGCACGCGCACCTGACGCGAGCTGTCCACCATTTGCTCGCCCTCGTACTGCCCGGCGGTTTTGCCATTGATGCCGAAGGCCTTGCACATCACGTCGTAGATCGGCACCAGAGCAAAGCCGAAGACAAACATTGCCACCACCACGCCGAGCAGACGGGTGACCAGTTTTTTCAGCGAGATCGAGTCAGCCATGTTTGTCAGCCTCCACCGAGATCCCCTGTGGGAGCGGGCTTGCTCGCGAATGCAATTCATCATTCAACCCATGAGTTGAATGATCTGACGCATTCGGCAGCAAGCCCCCTCCCACAAAGGCAAGGCGTTTCATTTCACTTCCGGCGGCGTGGTAAAGGTGTGATACGGCGCCGGCGACGGCACGCTCCACTCCAGGCCTTCGGCGCCATCCCACGGTTTCGCCGGGGCTGGCGGGCCGCCGCGAATGGTCTTGATCACGATGAACAGGAAGAAGATCTGCGTGGCACCGAACATGAACGCGCCAATCGACGAAACCATGTTGAAGTCGGCGAACTGCAGGTTGTAATCCGGGATCCGCCGCGGCATCCCCGCCAGCCCCACGAAGTGCATCGGGAAGAAGGTCATGTTCATGCCGACGAACGACAGCCAGAAGTGCAGCTTGCCGAGGGTTTCGTCGTACATGTGCCCGGTCCACTTCGGCAGCCAGTAATAGGCCGAAGCGAAGATCCCGAAGATCGCCCCCGGCACCAGCACGTAGTGAAAGTGCGCGACCACGAAGTAGGTGTCCTGGTACTGGAAGTCCGCCGGGGCAATGGCCAGCATCAGCCCGGAAAAACCGCCGATGGAAAACAGGATCACAAACGCTACGGCGAACAGCATCGGCGTCTCGAAGGTCAGCGAGCCTTGCCACATGGTGCTGGCCCAGTTGAACACCTTCACCCCGGTCGGCACGGCGATGAGCATGGTCGCGTACATGAAGAACAACTCGCCCACCAGCGGGATGCCGACCACGAACATGTGGTGCGCCCAGACGATGAACGACAGGAACGCGATGCTCGCCGTGGCGTAGACCATCGAGGTGTAGCCGAACAGCGGCTTGCGCGAGAAGGTCGGGATGATCTGGCTGACGGCGCCGAAGGCCGGCAGGATCATGATGTACACCTCGGGGTGGCCGAAGAACCAGAACACGTGCTGGAACAGCACCGGGTCACCGCCACCGGCGGCACTGAAGAAACTGGTGCCGAAGTGGATGTCCATCAGCATCATCGTCACGCACCCGGCCAGCACCGGCATCACCGCGATCAGCAGGAACGCGGTGATCAGCCAGGTCCAGACGAACAGCGGCATTTTCATCAGGGTCATGCCGGGGGCGCGCAGGTTGAGGATGGTGGCGATCACGTTGATCGCGCCCATGATCGAACTGATCCCCATCAGGTGGATGGCGAAGATGAAGTAGGTGACGCTTTCCGGCGCGTAGGTGGTGGACAGTGGCGCATAGAACGTCCAGCCGAAGTTCGGCCCGCCACCGGCGGTGAACAGGGTCGAGACCAGCAGCAGGAACGCCGCCGGCAGCAGCCAGAAGCTGAAGTTGTTCATCCGTGGCAGGGCCATGTCCGGCGCGCCGATCATCAACGGGATCATCCAGTTGGCGAGGCCGACGAACGCCGGCATCACCGCGCCGAAGACCATCACCAGGCCGTGCATGGTGGTCATCTGGTTGAAGAACGCCGGTTCGACGATCTGCAGCCCGGGCTGGAACAGCTCGGCGCGGATCACCATGGCGAACGTGCCGC
Organism: Pseudomonas sp. AM14(2022); assembly: GCF_036346455.1. Classification (NCBI taxonomy): domain Bacteria; kingdom Pseudomonadati; phylum Pseudomonadota; class Gammaproteobacteria; order Pseudomonadales; family Pseudomonadaceae; genus Pseudomonas; species Pseudomonas sp. AM14(2022). The sequence continues at coordinate 36,738 of NZ_JAOTNY010000001.1, read as the reverse complement.
CGAGCAGGAACATGCAGAACGCAAACCACAGGTACAGCGTGCCGATATCCTTGTGGTTGGTGGTCAGCACCCAGCGCATCAGGCCTTTGGCGGGGCCGTGGGCGTGGTCGGCATGACCGTGGTCATCGATTACAGCGCTCATGGCCGGTCTCCTTTACGTGAGTGGACGGGGCTGGCCAGGGCGCGTTGCCCCGGCCGGTTCACGAAGTACGCGATAGACCGGCTCATTTGCTTTCCGCCTGTTTGAGCTCAAGCACTTCTTTTGGCGTGACCATGTCGCCCTTGTTGTTGCCCCAGGCGTTACGTTCGTAGGTCACCACCGCTGCGATATCGACTTCCGACAACTGCTTGCCGAACGCTGCCATGGCAGTACCGGGCTTGCCGAAGTACACGCGGTGCAGGTGGTCGGCTTTCGGCCCGGTGGCAATCGGTGAGCCCTTGAGCGCCGGGAACATCGGCGGCAGGCCCTGGCCTTCGGCCTGGTGACAGGCCACGCAAGTGGTGTGATAAATCTTGTCGCCGCGTTCCTTGAGTTCGTCGAGGGTCCATTCCTTGCTGGTCAGCTCCTTGAGCTGCGCGGCTTCGGCTTTGCGGTCGGCAAGCCATTTGTCGTAGTCGGCCTTCTCTTTGACGTCGACCACGATCGGCATGAAGCCGTGGTCCTTGCCGCACAGTTCGGCGCACTGGCCACGGTAGAGGCCGGGCTTGTCGATGCGCGTCCAGGCTTCGTTGACGAAACCCGGGATCGCATCGCGCTTGACCGCGAAGGCCGGCACCCACCATGAGTGAATGACGTCGGCGGAAGTCACGAGGAAGCGCACCTTGGCGCCAACCGGCAGCACCAGCGGCTTGTCGACTTCGAGCAGGTAGTGCTCGCCCTTGGCTTCCTTGTTGTGGATCTGTTCGGCGGGGGTGGCCAGGTTGCTGAAGAACTCGACGTCCTGACCGAGGTATTTGTAGTGCCACTTCCACTGATAGCCGGTGATCTGGATATCGATATCCGGCTCACTGGTGTCGTACATGCGGATCAGGGTGGCGGTCGCCGGAACCGCCATCGCCACCAGGATCAGCAGCGGCACGACAGTCCAGAGAATCTCGACGGTGGTACTTTCGTGGAATTTTGCGGCGACCTGCCCGGTCGAGCGGCGATGCACGATCATCGACCAGAACATGGCGCCGAAGACGATGATCCCGATCACCACACAGATCCAGAAAATGGTCATGTGCAGGTCGAATACTGCGTGACTGATTTCAGTCGCTCCAGGCGCCATATTCACAGTCCAGGCCGCTTGAGCCGGGCTGAAAATCGACCACAACAGGAGGCCCATCCAGACGTGTGGATGTCGCATCATTGCGGGTTCCCCTTATCGTTCTTGTTATCCCGTAGGCGCAACGCCTTCGGCAAGGGAGCGGCTGCATCAGACTACGAACTTGAATCGCCGGGCCTTGCTGCGTGGGCAGTCGGGCGTCATCAGCTAACTCCATTCAATGGCGAGTATAGACAGCCATCGGGAATTGCAATGTCGACGCGTAAATGATCTGAAACAGCCGGGGCTTGCGCTCAAGGGTACGAATGGAGAAGGATGCAGACGAGTGGTGGCGAACCGATATAACGCTGCTGCATCAAGGACGAAATAATTATGACAAATGCGTCTTAGCATTTTTCGTAAGCCAGCTAAGTTATGTCTTCCCTATTTCATTGCCTTGTTCCCTGGAGTTTTCATGAACACCGCCGCATTGCGCGAGCAGATCCAAAAAGCCCGACAAACCGAAAATGAAACCGGACGGCTCAAGCGTCAGCTGGAAGCCAAACTGCCTCATCTGCATTCGGCCATCCAGTTGCCAGACGCCAACCGCGAAGAAGCGTTGACCAGTTTCGTCACCGCCTATATCGATGAAGTACCAGACATGCTGGACGCAGCCAATGAAGTTGCCAGGGAAGCGGGAATCGAGTCGCAGATCAAGCCGGTGCTGAAAATCGCCGAGCAGTACTTCCTCCAGCCGCCGGTCGGCCTGGACAGCCTGCTGGATGAAGCCTATCTGGCGCACCGCTTTGTCGAAGAGGTCAACGACCTGTACATCAAACACCTCGGCCAGCCACTGATCCCCTTGGACATGACGGTCGCCAACCTGATTGCTCACCAATTGCTCGGTGAGGAATTTGCCAATCAACTGGACGAAGTGGTGCATCACACTATCGACGAGATGCTCGACGACGAGAGTTTTGCGCTGGAATCGGTAGAGGCCTACCGCGACAAACTCAGCAGCCCGGATACCGGTGCTGCGTGGAAGCGCTGGCCATGCATGGGCCGCCGCCTCGGCGTGGGCCTGGAGCTGGACCAGCCTGCTGCCTGATTCAAAGCCCGGTACAGATCCCAATTGTGGGAGGGGGCTTGCTCCCGAAGACGGTGGATCAGTCACTATCAATGTCGACTGACCCACCGTCTTCGGGAGCAAGCCCCCTCCCACAGGGGTATTTCAAGATCAGGTTTTTAGCCAGCCGCACCGATCCCGGTATTTGTTCGAACCCGCCCCTCCAACCGTCGCTTCAACCCACGCGACTCAATCAGCAGCTTCGACCCCTTGGCCGCATTCGCCCGGCCCCATTCCTCCAGCAACTCCAGACACGAATGGTCGATGTAGCTCAGGTTATTGAGCGGCACATGCACCGTCGTGCCTTGCGGAATACTGCCCAGCACTTGCGTCAACGCCGGCACTTTGAGGAATGTCGCCGCACCGATCAGACGCAACTCCATCTCGCCGTCCTGCGGCAGATCGATCAGGCTGATCTTCAATCGCGAAGCCTTGAACGCCAGTTTCAACATCGTCAGGCCGAAACCGATCAACACACCGGTCAGCAGGTCGGTGAAGATGATCGCCAGTGCCGTCGCGGCATAGGTGAACATCGGCATCCGCCCGTAACGGCCCAGACCACGAAAGGCCTTGAGGTCCACCAGTTTGAACCCGGTGTACACCAGCACCCCGGCCAGACTCGCCACCGGAATGCTTTGCAGCACGCTCGACAGCAACAACACGAACGCCAGCAGCCACAGACCATGGAAGATCGTCGAATAACGGGTGGTTGCACCGGCCTGGACGTTGGCCGAGCTGCGTACGATCACCCCGGTCATCGGCAGTGCCCCGACCAGACCGCAGAGCATGTTGCCGACACCTTGCGCCGACAGCTCACGGTCGAAATCCGAGCGCACGCCGTTGTGCATGCGATCCACCGCAGCGGCGGACAGCAGCGTTTCGGCGCTGGCGATGAACGCCACGGCAAAAGCCGCAATCAGCAGGGTGGGGTCAGCGAGGCTGAGCAAGTCCGCCGGTTTCAGCCAGTCGATGGCTTCGGCCAGGTTCTCCGGCACTTCGACCCGTTTCACCTGCAACGCCAGCAGCAGACTGGCGCCCGTGGCCAGACCGACGCCGAGCAGCGCACCGGGAATGAAACGCAGCGAATGCGGGCGAAACTTCTCCCACAGCCACATCACCGCAATGGTCGCCAACCCGAGCAAGCCGGCCTGCCAGCCGAACGACGGCAAGGCTTGCGCCACTGCGCCGGGGAAGGCCGTTAAGTTATCCAGCCCGGACGGTTGTGGCTTGGCATCGAGCATCACATGCACCTGCGACAGAACGATCAGCACGCCGATCCCGGCGAGCATGCCGTAGACCACCGCTGGCGCCGTCACCCGAAACCAGCACCCGAGCTTCAGGCGCCCGGCCACCAGTTGCAGGAAACCCGCGAGCAGCAGAATCGGCCCGAGCATCTCGATGCCGTGCTGGCGCACCAGCTCGAACACCAACACCGCCAGACCGGCCGCCGGCCCGCTGACCTGCAACGGCGAGCCTGCCAGCCAACCCACCACCAGGCCGCCGATGATCCCGGTGATCAGACCTTTGGCCGGCGGCAACCCGGAAGCGATCGCAATGCCCATGCACAACGGCAGCGCGACCAGAAACACAACCACCGAAGCCAGCAGCTCCCGTGGCAACACCGCTTTCAATTGAGCAGCACGCATGGTGACTCTCCCGAAGTTTTCTTCAGGCATGGCTTCGCCGAACCGCTGAAACAGCGGCCGGCATCAAGCCACACAGATTTTTAGGAGGATTTAGAAGCGCGCTTTGGGCGTCGCCACCGGAATCGGATGGCTGCCGTCGAGCGGCAGGAAGCGTCCCTGATCCGCGTCGTAAGCTTTGATTTCGCTGGTTTCGATGTTGTAGACCCAGCCATGGATGAACAGTTGACCGTTCGCCATGCGTGAGGCTACCGAAGGATGGGTACGCAAGTGCTGAAGTTGGGCGATGACGTTCTCCTCGGTGAGGATCGGCATGCTTTCTTTTTCGTCGGTGCAGTTACAGTTTTCGTGCACCATGGTTTTTGCCACTTCGGCGTGGCGCAACCAGGCTTTGACCGTCGGCATTTTTTCCAGACTGTCGGGGTTGAGCACCGCGCGCATGGCACCGCAATCGGAGTGGCCGCAGATGATGATGTGTTGCACGCCCAGCGCCAGTACCGCGTATTCGATGGCAGTGGAAACGCCACCGTTCATCTGGCCGTAAGGCGGTACAACGTTGCCGACGTTACGGGTCACGAACAGATCGCCTGGCGAACTCTGGGTGATCAGCTCGGGCACGATGCGCGAGTCGGCGCAGGTGATGAACATCGCCCGTGGCGATTGCGCCGTGGCGAGTTTCTTGAAGAGTTCTTCCTGCTGCGGGAAGACCTCATGATGAAAATGCAAAAAGCCGTCAACGATCGTACGCAACGCTGCATCGGCGGATTCCGCCCCAGGGACGGCTTGCGCCGACGCAGCCAACGGCTGTTTATCCTTGTCACTCATGATTCATCCTCTTTGGCGGATTCGGGGAGTCGTTCCCGTGTATTCCGGTATGAAGCCAGTGGCTGTTTAAAACATCCGGGCCATCCCGACCCGTCAGTCACTCGATGAACAAGGTAGCCGCCGAAACTTAACTCAAACTGAATCGAGCGCTCTAGAACGTGTGTTCCAGGTCACAAAAAACGTGACTGAGGTATTTCGACGGAAGGATTCCAACCCAGCACCCATAGGCTAATTGTCGCTAAATCAACGACATCTGGCGACCCGGCGGACAGAAGGCCGTGCAGTCCAGGTTGTAGCCCTCACGGTGGTTTAAACCGAGACGTTTAATGGCTTTGGCGAAACGTTGCGCGAGCAGGTCGGCGAACGGCCCCTCGCCGCGCATCCGCGCACCGAACCGGCTGTCGTAGAGCTCACCGCCTCGGCTCTGGCGGATCAGGCTCAGGACATGGGTCGCACGCTGCGGATAGTGCGCCTGTAACCACTCCTCGAACAACGGCGCCACTTCCAGTGGCAGGCGCAGCATCATATAGGCGGCACTTTGTGCACCGGCGGCATGCGCCTCGGTCAGCAGGCTTTCGATTTCGCTGTCGTTGATCATCGGGATCATCGGCGAACACAGCACCCCCACCGGAATGCCTGCTTCGCGCATCACCCGGATCGCCCGCAGCCGTGCTTTCGGTGCAGCGGCACGGGGTTCGAGGATGCGTTTGAGTTCATCGTCCAGCGTGGTCAGGCTGATCATGACCGCCACCAGCCGTTGCTGCGCCAGCTCGGTGAGCAGGTCGAGGTCGCGCAGAATCAGCGAACCTTTGGTAACAATGGTCACCGGGTGCCGGTAGCGCAGCAGCACTTCAAGGGTCTGCCGGGTGATCCTGTGCTCGCGCTCGATGGGCTGATACGGATCGGTGTTGGAGCCAAGATTGATCGGCGCGCATTGGTAACCGCGTTTGCTCAACTGTTCCTCAAGCACCTGGGCGGCGTTGGTCTTGGCGATCAGCCGAGTTTCGAAATCCAGCCCCGGCGACATGTCCCAATAGGCGTGGCTGGGTCGCGCGTAGCAATAGATGCAACCGTGCTCGCAGCCGCGATAGGGGTTGATTGAGCGATCGAAGGGCAGGTCTGGCGAGGTGTTGCGGGTGATGATGGTTTTCGCGGTCTCGATCATCACTTCGGTGTTCTGCGTTTCGGGCACTTCCTGATACCAGCCGTCGTCCTCGGCCACCGAACGGTTCGGCGCAAAGCGGTTGTGCGGGTTGGTCGCGGTGCCGCGGCCGCGCGGTGGCAATGGAGTAGACATGAAAACGCCCAGATACTGTGTGCATATACAGTATCTGGGCGTTGCTCATCTGGCTAGTGCCGTCGGGCGACTGGTCAGTTGTGTTGCGTGACCTGACCGAGGTCATCGCCGGAGGTGTGCTTCATATCCTCCTTACGCAACTCGGCGACGTCAGCGGCTTTCACCGGCGCACCTTTGTTGCCCCAGCTGCCACGGATGAAACTCACCACATCCGCCACTTCCTGATCCGACAACCGCCAGGCGAAACCCGGCATGGTGAAGGTCGAGGGTGCCGTGTGCGTCGCCGGCAAGGTACCGCCCTTGAGCACGATGTGGATCAGCGATGTCGGATCCTCCGATTGCAGCACCGGATTGCCCGCCAGCGCTGGGAACACCCGGGTGTAGCCGTGGCCGTCGGTACGGTGGCAGGCCGCGCAGTTGTCGATGTACACCGCCGCGCCGCGCTGACTGTCGTCGCCGTTCCACAGGGCTTTGGCCGCTTTCTCGTCGTACTGGTGCGGCTGATCGTTCGGATCAGTTGCGGGCAGCGACTTGAGGTAGCGGGCGATCGCAGTGAGGTCGGCATCGGTCATGTACTGCATGCTGTGGGTGACCACATCGCTCATGCCACCGAATACTGCACTGCGGTCGCTGCGGCCGGTCTTGAGGAACTGCACCAGCTGCTCTTCGCTCCAGCTGCCCAGGCCATCCTTGTGATCACCGCGCAGACTTTTGGCGATCCAGCCTTCCAGCGGCGCACTGCCGGCGAGGAAGTTGTTGCCGTCCGCCGCGCTCAGGGATTTTTCCTGCATGGTCAGGGCCCGTGGCGTATGGCAGGCGCCGCAATGGCCGAGGCCTTCGACCAGATAGGCGCCACGATCGATCACCGGATCATCCGAGGTGCTCTTGTAGTCCTCGACTTTCGGCGCAAACAGCCAGCGCCAGCCCATCAGCGGCCAGCGCATGCTCAGCGGCCATGGGATGTCGCTGGCCTTGTTCTCCTGCGCCACCGGTTCGACACCGTGCATGAAGAAGGCGTACAGCGCCTGCATGTCGGTTTCACTGACCCGGGCGTAGGACGGATACGGCATCGCCGGGTACAAGGTACTGCCGTTTTTGGCGACGCCGTGGCGCACCGCTCTGTCGAAGTCCTCGAAGCTGTAGTCACCGATGCCGTTTTTGTCTGGAGTGATGTTGGTCGAGTAGATCGTGCCGATCGGTGTTTCCATCGGCAGGCCGCCGGCGAACGGTTTGCCGCCCTTGGCGGTGTGGCAGGCCACGCAGTCACCGGCGCGGGCGAGGTATTCGCCTTGCTTGATCAACGCCTGATCAACGTCGGCGGCGTGTACAGCCGTGCTGCCGAGCAGGGCCAGGGTGGCGATAACGAGATTTTTCATGGTCATCGCTCCTTATGCCTGAACCAGCGGGCCGGGGTTTTTCAGGTACTGCTCGCGGATCGCCTTGGCGGACCAGTAGGTCAACGCCGCCACCAGCCCGGTCGGGTTGTAACCCAAGCCTTGCGGGAATGCCGACGCACCTGGCACGAACACGTTGTGCACGTCCCAGCTCTGCAGGTAACGGTTCAGGGCGCTCTTCTTCGGATCGGTGCCCATGATTGCGCCACCGTTGAGGTGGGTGGTCTGGTAGGCCGCAGTGTTGAAATGATCACCGACCTGCTTGCCGATCACCGCGATGGCTTTCGGGCCCATGGCTTGAGCGACCTTGCCCATTTTCTCGACCATGAAGCGGTTCATTTTGATGTCGTTTTCCTGCCAGTCGAAGGTCATGCGCAGCAGCGGCAAGCCGTAGGCATCGCGGTACACCGGATCCAGATCGAGGTAGTTGCCACGGTAGGACTGATGCGCGCCGTGGGCATCCATCGACACCTGGTGGGTGTAGTAATCGGCGGTCGCGCGTTTCCACTGGCTGCCCCAGGCCGGAGTGCCGGGTGGGTTTGAGGTGCCGGCAATCGGGCGGCTGCCCGCCTGGTTGACCCACATTGGCGAGCCGCCGACGAAGCCATGCGGGCCGTGGTCGAAGTTGTCGGCGTTGAAATCATCCAGCGCCACACCGTTGCCGCCGGCACCGATGAAGTTGTTGGTGTGGGTGTCCTTGTCGAAGAACGCCTTGATGGTCGCCATGTTCTGGTAGGCGAAGTTACGCCCGACCACGCCTTCGCCGCTGATCGGGTCGTACGGCTTGCCGATGCCCGAGAGCAGCATCAGGCGCACGTTGTGCAGCTGGAAGGCGCCGAGGATCACCAGATCCGCCGGTTGCTCGATCTCGCGGCCCTGGCCGTCGATGTAAGTCACGCCGGTGGCCTTGGACTTGGTGCTGTCGAGGTTGACCCGCAGCACATGCGAGTTGGGCCGCAGCTCGAAATTCGGCAGGGGCTTGAGCGCCGGCAGAATGTTTACGTTCGGCGAGGCCTTGGAGTACATGTAGCAAACGTAACCGCTGCAGAACCCGCAGAAGTTGCACGGGCCCATCTGCGCGCCGTAGGGATTGGTGTACGGGCCTGAAGTATTTGCCGACGGCAGGTTGTAGGGTTTGTAACCAACTTCTGTCGCCGCTTTGCCGAACAGTTGTGCGGAAACGGTGTTCTTCTGCGCTTGCAGCGGGAACGGATTGGAGCGATCCGGTGCGTAAGGGTTACCGCCCTTGCCCTGACCGACCAGTTGGCCCTTCACGGTCCAGGCCTGGCCGGAGGTGCCGAAGACCTTTTCGGCGAAATCGAAGAACGGCTCCAGCTCTTCATAGCTGACGCCGAAGTCCTGGATGGTCATGTCCTTGGGGATAAAACTTTTGCCGTAACGCTCTTCGTAGTGGCTGCGCATGCGTAGCTCGATCGGATCGACGCGAAAGTGCACGCCCGACCAGTGCAAACCGGCGCCGCCGACGCCATTGCCCGGCAGAAACGCACCCAACTGGCGGTTCGGCAGGGCGATGTCGTTGACGCTGTGGCGGATGGTGACGGTTTCTTTCGAGATGTCCTGAAAGAGTTTTTTGCGCACGCTGTAGGTGAGTTCGTCGATCACCTGTGGATAGTTGCCGTCGGGGTAGGTGTCCTGCATCGGCCCGCGCTCCAGCGCCAGCACGTTGAGCCCGGCTTCGGTCAGCTCCTTGGCCATGATCGCGCCAGTCCAGCCGAAACCGACGATCACTGCGTCGACCTTCTTCATTACGGTTGCCATGCTCAAGCCCTCTCGCCGCGAATCGAAACTGCCGGGAAGGGGTATTGCTCGTTGCGTTCCACCCAATCCATGAAATCGGCGCGGGCGCCGGGGAAGCCGATCATGGTCCAGCCGACCATGCCTTTATTGCCGCCGTGGATCGGGTCGCAGAAGAACCCTTCCTTGGTGTTTTGCAGCAGCAGGCTGAAGAAAATCTTCGCTGGAACCGCATCGAACTGTGGTTTGCCGGCTTCGAGCTGCTTGAGCAAATCTTCTCGGGTAGCGCTGTCTTGCTCAGCAAATGTTTTACCGTTGAGGGATTTTGCCCACTGATCCGTGGCAGCGATGCCCAGGCGATAGATCTCTTTTGGCACCAGTTTGCTCTGCCAGCCCATCTCCGGCGCAGCGTCGGCGTTGAACGGACCTTGCATGTACCACAGGGCACCGGCGGCGTACGAGGTGTTCATCTGGCGGTCGATGTATTCCGGCACGCCGGCTTCCAGGGCACCCGGGCCTTGCTCGTCGTTGGGAATCAGGTGTGCCACGGCGGCGTTGATGAAGGCCCATTCCTCGGCGGTGAAATAGCTCGGCTGATAAGCGCTGGCGTCAGCTTTGGCCGGTGTTGCTGCGGGCGTCGACGGGGCCGCTTCAGGCGCCGCTTGCAACACGCTGCTGCCCAGACCGCTACCGGCGAGGGTGACCACGGGAATCAGGGTCAGGGATTTGCGCAAGAACTCACGCCGCGGGTTGTCTCGATCTGCGTCAGACATGGGGGTGCACCTCATCAGGCATTGATGGTTGTCCGCCGTTTCTGCGAACGGCGTGAGCATTTTTTCGTCGCGGCGTGGCCCGGTGGTTGACCGGGAAAAGGGGGACGCCTGCAACATCGTGTGACAAATGGTAGCAGGCTATGCATCGGGTTGAACCGATTCAGCGGAAAAAGCTGCGGTTTTTTTACCTGAGTGCTCAATGAAATCGCACGGATTCACGATTCTTTGACAAGTGCCTCACAGGGCTTTGACCGTCAGACGTGGAAGCTGCGAGGCCTTTCATTGATGAATTCCGATACGGTCAGCCCAGCATGTCTCGAGTGCGCCTTTTCCTTGCTTTGTGTTTGTCGCTTGTTGCCTTGTTGCACTTGATGCCGGCCCAGGCTGACGCCGCTGCAACATCGCGTCCGCCGGAGTGGGCGCAACCGGTTGAAGTGCAGTACAACCTGTTCCAGATGTCGCCAACCCTCTACCGCAGCGCCTTGCCGGATGGCGGCGCAGTGCCGTTGCTGAAGAACCTGAAAGTGGCGACGGTGATCAACTTCCTGCCGGAAGCTGACAGCAGCTGGCTGTCGGAGCCGGGCATCAATCAAGTGCAACTGCCTTATCGCACCAACCATGTCGATGACGCCGATGTGCTCAAGACGCTGCGCGCGATTCAGGCTGCCGAAGCCAATGGCCCGGTGCTGATGCATTGCAAACATGGCTCCGACCGCACCGGCCTGATGGCGGCGATGTACCGGATCGTGGTGCAGGGCTGGAGCAAGGAAGACGCGCTGAACGAAATGACGCAGGGCGGTTTTGGTGAAAGCGGCCATTTCAAGGATGGCGTGCGTTATGTGATGCAAGCCGATGTCGACAAACTGCGCACCGCGCTGGCCAACGGCGACTGCAGCACCAGTGCCTTTGCCACTTGCTCGATGAAGAGCTGGTTCCAGTCGGTCAACCTCAAGTAAGCCGCACCCTCCACGGCATTGCACCGTGGAGGGTCATGCGCCGGCTCAGTCTTCGGACTTTTTCTTCAGCTTCGGATTCGGGAAGAATTGCACGGCCTGGACGGTCTTGTCCGGCGCCGGCTTGAGCGCGCTGGTATTGACCCGCGTGCCCAGTTCCTTGGGAACCGACAACCCTTGCTCGTTCAATGTATCCGAGTAACCGCAGGCCACACACTCACGGTGCGGCACGCTGTCCTCGTTCCACATCATCAGTTTGTCCGGCTCGCTGCACGCCGGGCAGACAGCCCCGGCGATAAAGCGCTTCTTGGTAATCACAGGTGCCTCACTCATGCTGCTGCGTCCTCACTCAGGCCGCTATGGCGCAAGAGTGCGTCAATCGATGGCTCACGGCCACGGAAGTCGACGAACAGCACCATCGGTGCCTGCGAGCCGCCACGCGCGAGAATCGCTTCGCGGAAGGCGCGACCGGTTTCGGCGTTGAGCACGCCGTCTTCTTCGAACTTGGAGAAGGCATCGGCTGACAGCACTTCCGCCCACTTGTAGCTGTAGTAACCCGCGGCGTAACCGCCGGCGAAGATGTGCGCGAAGCTGTTGGGGAAGCGGTTGTACGCCGGTGGACGCATGACCGACACCTCGTCGCGCACGCCTTCCAGCACTTGCGCCACGCTGCGGCCGTCACCGTGAGTGGCGTGCAGTTCGAAGTCGAACAGCGAGAATTCCAGCTGACGAACCATCATCAACCCGGACTGGAAGTTTTTCGCCGCGAGCATTTTTTCCAGCAGGTCTTGCGGCAGCGGCTCGCCGGTTTCGTAGTGACCGGAGATCAGCGCCAGGCCTTCCGGCTCCCAGCACCAGTTTTCCATGAACTGGCTCGGCAGCTCGACCGCATCCCACGCCACGCCGTTGATCCCGGAAACACCGGCGTGATCAACGCGGGTCAGCAGGTGATGCAGGCCGTGACCGAATTCGTGGAACAGGGTGGTCACTTCATCGTGGGTCAGCAGCGCAGGCTTGCCGCTGTCGGCCGGGGTGAAGTTGCACACCAGGTTGGCGACCGGGCTTTGCAGCACGCCATCGACTGTGCGACGACGGTCGCGGGCGCCGTCCATCCACGCACCGCCACGCTTGTTGGCGCGGGCGTAGAGGTCGAAGAAGAAGCGCCCGACGTGCTGGCCGTTTTCCTTGATTTCGAACAGGCGCACGTCCGGGTGCCAGGTGTCGAAGCCTTTCAGCTCGGCGATTTCGATGCCGTACAGACGCTGAACGATAGCGAACAGACCGCCGAGGACTTTATCGATCGGGAAGTAGGCGCGCAGGGTTTCCTGAGCGACGCTGTAGCGTTGCTCGCGAAGTTTTTCCCCGTAGAAACCACTGTCCCAGCTTTGCAGATCGGCGCAGCCCTGTTCGGCGGCGTAAGCGCGCAGCTGCTGCAGATCCTGCGCAGCGAACGGCTTGCTGCGTTTGGCCAGGTCGCGCAGGAAGCTCAGCACCTGATCGCTGGACTCGGCCATTTTCGTGGCCAGGCTCAGCTCGGCGAAACTGGCGAAGCCCAACAGCTTGGCCAGTTCCTGACGCAGGTCGAGGATCTCTTCCATGACCGGGCCGTTGTCGTTCTGCCCGGCGTTCGGGCCTTGGTCCGACGCACGGGTGCAGTAGGCGGCATAGACTTCTTCACGCAGCGCGCGATCCTGGGCGTAGGTCATCACCGCGTAGTAGCTCGGGAATTCCAGGGTGATCAGCCAGCCATCGAGACCTTTGGCCTGCGCGGCGGCAGCCATTTGCGCCTTGGCCGAATCAGTCAGGCCGGCGAGGGCGGCTTCGTCGGTGATGTGCTTGGTCCAGGCTTGCGTGGCGTCGAGCAACTGGTTGGAGAAGCGGCTGCCCAGCTCGGACAGTTTGCTCTGCACTTCAGCGTAACGCTTTTGTTCGGCTTCCGGCAGATCGATGCCCGACAGACGGAAATCGCGCAGGGCGTGTTCCAGAATGGTTTTTTGCGCCACGTCGAAACCGGCGGCTTCCGGGCTGTTGGCCAGCGCTTCATAGGCCTGGAACAGCTCGCGGTTCTGGCCCATCTCGGTGGAGTAGGCGCTCAGGGCCGGCAGGCACGACTCGTAGGCTTCGCGCAGTTCGGCGCTGTTGCACACGGCATTGAGGTGGCTGACCGGGCTCCAGGCAGCGCCGAGGCGATCGTTGAGTTCGTCCATCGCCAGTACCAGGCCGGCCCACGTCGGATTCTGGCCTTGGGTCTTGAGGATTTCGGCGATGGCGGTGCGGTTGTCGGCCAGGATCGTTTCGATGGCTGGCAGCACGTGTTCGGCACGGATCGTGGAGAACGGCGGCAGGTCGTAGGACTGCAGAAGAGGGTTGTTCACGCTCACGGTTGGCACCTTGGCTGGAAGAAACATGCGCCCATCTTAATTACAATCGACACTCACCGCAGCTATCGGCGACAGAGAGAGAACTTATCGTGCCCGTTCGCAAGTACCAGAATCACACCCCGCAGCTCGGTCAAGGCGCGTTTGTCGACGCCTCCGCGGTGGTGATCGGCGACGTCGAAATCGGCGAAGACAGCTCCGTGTGGCCGCTGACCGTGATCCGTGGCGATATGCACCGCATCCGTATCGGCGCGCGCACCAGCGTGCAGGACGGCTGCGTGCTGCACATCACCCACGCCGGCCCGTTCAACCCGGATGGTTTCCCGCTGCTGATCGGCGATGACGTGACCATCGCCCACAAGGTCATGCTGCATGGCTGCAGCGTTGGCAGTCGTGTGCTGATCGGCATGGGCAGCATCGTCATGGACGGCGCGGTGGTCGAGGACGATGTGATCATCGGCGCCGGCAGCCTGGTGCCGCCGGGCAAGCGCCTGGAAAGCGGTTTCCTCTACGTGGGCAGCCCGGTAAAGCCGATCCGCCCGTTGACCGACAAGGAGCGTGCCTTCTTCACCTACAGCGCGGCGAACTACGTGAAGCTCAAGGATCTGCATCTGGCCGAAGGCTACGACCAGCTCTGAAACGACTTACACCTGCTCAGGATTTCTCATGCATTACCAGACCGTACTGTTCGACCTCGATGGCACCCTGACTGACCCGCGTGAGGGCATCACCCGTTCCATCCAGTTCGCTTTGAGCAAACTCGGCATCGACGAGCCGGACCTGAGCAAACTCGAACACTTCATCGGCCCGCCGCTGTTGCAGGCGTTCATGCAGTTTTATGGCTTCGACGAGGCCAAGGCCTGGGAGGCGGTGAATTTCTATCGTGAGCGCTTCAAGGTCACCGGCCTTTACGAAAACCGTGTGTTCGATGGCGTCACACCGTTGCTCGAGACCCTGAGCGGGCAAGGGCGACAGCTGTACATCGCGACCTCCAAACCTTGGGAGTTCGCCCGGGAAATCGCCCGGCACTTCGACTTCGCCAAACACTTCAAGGTGATCTACGGCAGTGAGCTGGATGGCACGCGGACCAACAAGGTCGAGCTGATTGCGCACCTGATCGCCGAAGAAGGGCTGGATCCGGCCAATACGCTGATGATCGGCGACCGCAAGCATGATCTGATCGGCGCGCGCAGCAACGGCGTGGACGCGGCGGCAGTGGGCTATGGGTTTGGCAGTTTTGAAGAGTTGAGTGCCGAAGCGCCGGCTTATCACTTTGAGACTTTGGCTGAGTTGCATCAGGCGTTTCTGCGGCGCTGATTGGATTGCTATCGCGAGCAGGCTCACTCCTACATTTGGAATGCGTTCCTCCTGTAGGAGTGAGCCTGCTCGCGATGACGTCTTCTCAATCAACTCAACTGTTTGTATCTGCCAATACTTTCAAAGCCGTCTTGCGCTTCTCAAGGGGTAAACCACCCAACTTCTCAACCTCAACATAAAACCGCACCCAATCCCCCCCTACCTTTCTGAACAGTGCCGCAAACGCCGGCACCCATTGGTCATACAGCCCGAACGGCAACAATCGCGCATTGTTCAGCGGCATATTCACCCAAGCGTCGTAACGCTTGTCCCCGGCCCACTGACTGTCACGCGTCACCCGGTAGTCGCGCCGAAACTGCTCGAACTCCGCCGCTTTATCCCTGCGCATCTGCTCAGCCGGCAGCGGCTGGGCGTAGAGCTTTTCCAGGCGTGAGCGCGTTTCCAGCACCAGCTCAATGAACTGATCGCGCTGCTTGAGCCTGGCATCGGTGTCCGGCGGCAATCCACGAAACGCCCGCCACTGGCGGGTGCCTTCCTGCTCGACAAACGTGGCAAACGACTCGTTGAACTCGGTGTCGTCCTTCACATAGAAGCGCTGATGCGCCAGTTCATGAAAGATCAGCGTGGCCAGACGCTCATCGCCCCAGCCCATCATCGAATTGAGGATCGGGTCATTGAACCAGCCGAGGGTTGAATAGGCCTCGACCCCGCCAATCGACACATCCATGCCTTGCAGACGCAGGAGCGCCGCTTCGCCGCGCGCGGCGCTCTGGCTGTAGTAGCCGCGATAGGCCACGCAACCGGCGATCGGGAAACAATGGTTCTGCGGGGTCAGGGAAAACTCCGGGGTGGCGAACACGTTCCACACCACATACGGCCGGCCAATGTCGGCGTACAGCCGATAGCTCTGGTTGTCCGGCAGGTGCAGCTGTTCGCTGGCGAAGTCCCGGGCCTTTTGCGACTGGGTCAGGTGCGTGCGCAGCTTAGCGTCGCGGCTCGGGTCGGCAACCACCTTGGCCACCGGCTCACGCGCCCGCAGCAGCTGCAACTGACCCCCGGCCAACTGGCTGTAATAGCTGACGCTGGAACAACCGTTGAGCAACAAAAACATCACACCCGGAAACAAAATCCGAAAAACGCGATCAAGTAACCCATGGCTTGGAAGCGGCCTGCTCAAAATAAAAATCCTTTGGAAAGTCTGCCCGCAAGACTATCCCGCCATTTGGAGCTTCGCTATGCGCATGTTGTTGCTGACAGGAGGCCTGCTGACGCTGGCCGGTTGTGCCGGATTCGGAATGCCCGATCCTGACCCCTCGCAAGCCTGGATTGATCTCGATGCCCGGCAACAGGACACGGCGTTGCAAGCGCTGAAAGTCGATGACAAGGCAACTGTCGACAAACGTTATTTCGAAGTCCAGCCCGGCAGCCATGAGCTGAAGGTGCGTTATCAGTTTCCGGTCGAAGCCACCAACATCGGCCCCGACGCCGAGCCACTGTGGCGCGACTGCCAGTTGAAGCTGACATTCAAGGAATTCAACGCCGGACAGCGTTATCAATTGCAAGCCGGCAGCATCGGGTTCCGGCCATGGGCGAAGCTCTATGACGAGCAGCGCAATGTGGTCGGCCAAGGAACCCCGGCAGGCTGCCAGCGCACGTGATCGGCGCTATGCTGGAGGTCTGAACCCCTGGACATCCCTCATGCGCAAGTTGATGTTGTTGCTCGCGGTCGGCGTTGTCGCCGGTTGCCAGACCCCGTTACCGCCGGTCGATCCGCAAATGGCCTGGGTCGACTTCTCGACCCCGACCCCTGGCGGCAAACTGCTTATGGCCGAGCGCCTGGACAATCAACGGCTGACCGATGGGCGCTTCTTTCAGGTCGCGCCTGGCAGCCATGAGCTGCGGGTGCGGTTTGACTTCGAGGTGTTTGGTGGCGGCGGTGCGCTGATGACCGGCCCTGTCGAGCGGCTGTGCTACCTGTACATCCGCTACGACCATTTCGAAGCCGGCCAGCATTATCTGCTGGAAGGTCGTTCGCTAGGGTTCACCCCGAGTGCCCGGCTGTACAACGCCAAACGTGAAATCGTCGCCGAGGATCGCGACTACAACTGCATCAACTGAGACGACTCAGCTGTCGTTCTTCTGATAGATGATCGCTTTGCTGCCGTTCTCACATGAACCGACCACCATGGCGATGTCATGTTTTGCGGCTTCTTCCTTGCTGACGATCTCCAGTGTGTAGGACGGCACTGCTTTAGCCTGAATCTTGATTTCGATCTCTTTCCTGAGTTCTTCACAGTCTTTCGGTGCGGCAAGAACCGTTGTGGCCAATGCACTGCAGAGGATCGCCAAGCCAATACGTTTCATATCCTGAAGCTCCATGGGGCAGCGCGCACGGGCGTGCGCTGAAGCTGCTGTCACTTATTCGACCATATTTTTGCAGGGCGGGTTCTGACTTCGCTCACATCTTCCGGGATTGCGGTAATTGTTAGATTGCCATCGCGAGCAGGCTCACTCCTACAGGGGATCCCGATTGTTCACAATTGATGTGTCCGCTGGAGATCGAATGTAGGAGTGAGCCTGCTCGCGATGGCGTCAGTACAGTTAACGCCTGATCAGCTGACCAGCGAAGCCTCAAGGGTAATCTTCGCATTCAACACCTTGGACACCGGGCACCCTTCCTTGGCCTTGTTGCTCAGTTCTTCAAACTGCGCCTGAGTCGCCCCCGGGATTTTCGCCTTGAGGATCAGCTTCACCGCCGTGATTGCGAAGCCGCCATCCACCTGATCCAGCGTTACTTCAGCCTGCGTATCAATGCTGTCGGCCTTCAGGCCCGCATCCCCCAGAATCATCGAAAACGCCATGGAAAAACAGCCAGCATGCGCGGCGCCGATCAGTTCTTCCGGGTTGGTGCCCTTACCGCCCTCGAAGCGGGCCTTGAAGCCGTAAGGTGCTTCTCTGAGGACGCCGGTCTCGGTAGAGATCGAGCCGATGCCGGTTTTCAGATCGCCTGCCCAATGCGCGGATGCTTTCTTCACGATAGCCATGTCTGCCTCCTCAAGATCTGGCGCGGAACGCCGCGCCGTCGTGGTTTTTGCTTGCAAGGCTTCTGAGGATAGACGTCGGGACAAAGTTCAGCCCGGTTGAATCGTTGACTTTTTTAGTAGGAAATTTCATCGCGGCTATTGAAACTCGGGTATATGCCCTCATTGCATAAAACACGCTTATGGATTGGGCAGGTTTTCGTTCGCAAGAAAAACCTGCCTCCTCATTCGGAGACGCAGGTTTATGAAGCAACTGTCCGACGTAAAGTTTTCCACCCTTGATCTGGTGCCCGTGCGCGAGAACGGCAGCCCGGCGCAATCGCTGCGCAACTCGCTGGATCTGGCACAGCATGTCGAGAAACTCGGCTATACCCGCTTCTGGGTGGCCGAACACCACAACATGGACGGCATCGCCAGTTCTGCCACCTCGGTGTTGCTGGGATACTTGGCCGGCGGTACCTCGACGATTCGCGTCGGCTCCGGCGGGGTGATGCTGCCCAACCACGCGCCGCTGGTGATCGCCGAACAGTTCGGCACTCTCGAAAGCCTGTACCCGGGACGCATCGATCTGGGTCTGGGCCGCGCGCCCGGCTCCGACCAGATGACCGCCCGCGCCCTGCGTCGTGAGCGCTCCGGCAGTGCCGATGATTTCCCGGAAGACGTCGCCGAGCTGGCGCGCTTCCTCGGCCCGCGCACCCCGGATCAACGGGTGATCGCCATGCCCGGCACCGGCACCAACGTGCCGATCTGGTTGCTCGGTTCCAGCCTGTTCAGCGCGCAGCTGGCCGGTGAGCGTGGTTTGCCCTACGCCTTCGCCTCGCACTTCGCCCCGCGCTTCATGCACGAGGCGATTCGCGTCTACCGCAACCACTTTAAGCCGTCGGCAGTGCTCGATAAACCGTACGTGATGCTCGGGGTGCCGTTGGTGGCGGCCGATACCGATGAGCAGGCCGACTACCTGGCGACCTCGGTGTACCAGCGAATTCTCGCGCTGATGCGTGGGCAGAGTCTGGTGCAGCGTCCGCCGGTGAAAACCATGGACGGCCTGTGGCTGCCCCATGAGCGCGAGGCGGTGGGGGATTTCCTCGGTCTGGCGATGGTCGGCAGCCCGCAGAAGATCCGCGCGAAGCTGGAGGTGCTGGTCGAGCAGACCCAGGCCGATGAGCTGATCTTCACCTGCGATCTGTATGAGCATGCCGATCGTCTGCACTCCTATGAATTGCTGGCCCAAGTCATGAAGGGCTGACTCTGGAATACGGCTTCTGTGGGAGCGGGCTTGCTCGCGAAGACGGAGTGTCAGACACCCTGGAGGTCGGCTGACATAACGCTTTCGCGAGCAAGCCCGCTCCCACATTGGGAACCAGTGGCCCACAAAAAAGCCGACGCCTTCGCGTCGGCTTTTGCATTTCAATCGCGATCACCCGCGTTTGTAGACGATTTCCTTGGTGCCGCCTTCACAGGTGCCCACAACTTTTCCGCCATTGGCTCCCTTGTCGACAACCTCCAGCGAATACCCTGCAACGCCCTTGGCATCCAGCTTCGCTGCAATCTCGCCTTTCAGCTCTTCACAAGGCTTGCCAGCAGCAAACGCGCCACCCGCAAGGCTCAACAAACCTACTGCCAATATGAACTTCTTCATCGGTCGCACTCCCTGGTCGGATTAAAAGAGGCGGGCATCAGGTCTCCCGATGCACTCACCTTGTAGCGCTTTGCCATTCCTATGGCACTCGGCCAGCGCGCAAGTTCAGAAGCGTAGCCCAAAGTCAGCTGCTGGCAATGCGAAAGCCCACTTTGAGTGTGACTTGGAAATGCGCAGCCTTGCCGTCCTTGATGTGGCCGCGGGTCTCGACCACTTCAAACCATTCCAGATGTTTGATGCTCTTGTTGGCTTCGGCCAACGCGTTGTTGATGGCGTCTTCGATGCTGCTGGTGGACGAGCCGACCAGCTCGACTTTCTTGTACGTGTGATGGTCACTCATGGCGATCTCCTTGGCGTTTGCAATTGACGTGTGGAATTGAGACTAGCAGTCAATCTGCTCTGTGGATTTCGGTGCCGCGGCGCAAGCGAAGTTCAGATTTTCTGCACTTTCTCAAACCGCTGAAGTCCCAACCAACACACGCCACTCATCACCAATGCAGGAGAGCCACCATGGCCAACACCTCTTTACGTAAAGCCTCGTTGCAAAGCATGGAAGCCGAGATCGAGAGTCTGCTCAAATCGTTGGAAAGCCTGAAGGACGACGCGTCCGACGAGTCGCGCAAGACCCTCAAGGCGCTCAAGAGCAACGCTGAAAGCGCGCTGAAACATTCGCGCAGCCTGCTCAGCGATGCCTATGAAGAAGTTAAAGTGAAAACACGCGAGACCGGCATCGCCACCCGCGATTACGCTCAGGAACACCCTTGGACCACCGCCGGTGTGGCGGTCGGTGCAATCGGTCTGCTGGCTGCTTATTTGCTGTTCAAGCGCGGCGAGTGATCCGTCTGGCGCAGCTCATTCTTGAGCCATTGCGCCAGTTGCCGGGCGCGTCCGTCTGCGGCGCGCTTGGGTAGCCACAACGCCAGTTGCGCCGGGGTTTCGCAAAAGCCCCACGGCGCAACCAGGCGACCGGCCTTCAAGTCCTCGGCCACCAGCGGCTCTGGCGCGATTGCCACGCCGAGTCCGGCCACTGCGGCTTCCAGCAGATAATACAAATGCTCAAAACCTTGCCCCAACTTCAACGCCTTGGCGTCGAGGTGATTTTGCTGTGCCCAACTCGGCCAGGCTTGCGGGCGCGATGTGGTGTGCAGCAGCGGCTCGCTGAGCAAGGCTGACGCCGGCGCCGCTTGCAGGCGTTGGTAGCCACTGAACAGCGGGCTCATCACCGGGCCGATGCGTTCTGCGGCCAGTTCGTAGACCTGCATGTCTGCCGGCCATGGCGGCTCGGCGAACAACAGCAACGCATCGAGTCCTGGGCGCCGCGGGTCGAGATCACCTTCCCCGGCTGACAAGTGCAGACGCAAGTCCGGCAGATCGGCGTTGAGCCGCCCCAGGCGTGGGATGAACCAGCGCGCCAACAGACTGCCGGAGCAGCCGAGCACGAACGGCGCGTCAGCGGTGTTTTGCGTCAGCTCGGCACACACACTGCGCAAGCGATCGAAGGCCTCACCGCTGGCATCTCGCAGACGAACGCCGGCATCTGTGAGTTTCAAGCCGCGACCATCCTTGACGAACAGGCTCACACCCAGATGCTCTTCGAGCACTTTGAGCTGACGGCTGACTGCACCATGAGTGACGTGCAGCTGTTCGGCCGCCTGGCTGACGCTGTTCAGCCGGGCGGTGGCTTCGAACGCGCGCAAGGCGTTCAGCGGGGGAAGGTCGTGGCTCATGGTATCTGTGAGTTTTCCTGACAGGTTGCGGCGATCTTATCGGTTTTCAGCCTGGAAGGTCAGGGGTAGAGTGGACGCCATTGTCTTCTTACCCGAATTCACCTGGAGCACATCATGACCCAGACTTCGAACACCTCCAACCTGCGCAGCGGCCCTGACGATAACGGCCTGTTCGGCGCGTTCGGCGGCCGCTACGTGGCGGAAACCCTGATGCCGTTGATCCTCGATCTGGCCCGCGAATATGAAGCGGCCAAGGAAGATCCGGCGTTCAAGGAAGAGCTGGCCTACTTCCAGCGTGACTATGTCGGTCGTCCGAGCCCGCTGTACTTCGCCGAGCGTCTGACCGAGTTCTGCGGCGGCGCGAAGATCTACCTCAAACGCGAAGAGCTGAACCACACCGGCGCGCACAAGATCAACAATTGCATCGGCCAGATCCTGCTGGCGCGGCGCATGGGCAAGAAACGCATCATCGCCGAGACCGGTGCCGGCATGCACGGCGTGGCGACCGCTACTGTGGCCGCGCGTTTCGGTCTGGACTGCGTGATCTACATGGGCACCACGGACATCGAACGCCAGCAGGCCAACGTGTTCCGCATGAAGCTGCTGGGCGCCGAAGTGATCCCGGTGGTGGCCGGTACCGGCACTCTGAAAGACGCGATGAACGAAGCGCTGCGTGACTGGGTAACCAATGTCGACAGCACCTTCTACCTGATCGGCACCGTGGCCGGCCCGCACCCGTATCCCGCCATGGTGCGCGACTTCCAGGCAGTGATCGGCAAGGAGACCCGCGAGCAGTTGCAAGCTCAGGAAGGTCGTCTGCCGGACAGTCTGGTGGCGTGCATCGGGGGCGGCTCCAACGCCATGGGCCTGTTCCACCCGTTCCTAGATGATCAAAGCGTCGAAATCATCGGCGTCGAAGCGGCCGGTTACGGCATCGAAACCGGCAAGCACGCGGCCAGCCTCAATGGCGGTGTACCGGGTGTGCTGCACGGCAACCGTACCTTCCTGTTGCAGGACGACGATGGCCAGATCATCGACGCCCACTCGATTTCCGCCGGCCTCGACTACCCGGGCATCGGTCCTGAGCACGCCTGGTTGCATGACATCGGCCGCGTCCAGTACACCTCGGTGACTGACGACGAAGCCCTCGCGGCGTTCCACCAGTGCTGCCGCCTCGAAGGCATCATCCCGGCGCTGGAAAGCGCTCATGCTTTGGCTGAAGTCTTCAAACGTGCGCCGAAACTGCCGAAGGATCACCTGATGGTGGTCAACCTGTCGGGCCGTGGCGACAAAGACATGCAGACCGTCATGCACCATATGGAACAGTCGAAGCAGGAGAAACACTGATGAGCCGCCTGCAAACCCGTTTTGCCGACCTCAAGCAACAGAATCGCGCCGCGCTGGTGACCTTCGTCACCGCCGGTGATCCGGACTACGACACTTCGCTGGCGATCCTCAAAGGTTTGCCCGGCGCTGGCGCCGACGTGATCGAGTTGGGCATGCCGTTCACCGACCCGATGGCCGATGGTCCGGCGATTCAACTGGCGAACATCCGTGCCTTGGGCGCCAAGCAGAATCTGGCGAAAACCCTGCAAATGGTTCGCGAGTTCCGCGAAGGCAACAGCGACACGCCGCTGGTGCTGATGGGCTACTTCAACCCGATTCACATGTATGGCGTTGAACGTTTCATCGCTGACGCCAAAGACGCGGGCGTCGACGGTCTGATCGTGGTCGACATGCCGCCAGAGCACAATAATGAACTGTGCGACCCGGCACAGGCTGCAGGTCTGGACTTCATCCGCCTGACCACCCCGACCACTGATGATGCGCGTCTGCCGAAAGTGCTCAATGGCAGCTCGGGCTTCGTTTACTACGTGTCGGTGGCCGGTGTGACCGGTGCCGGTGCGGCGACTCTGGAACACGTCGAAGAGGCGGTCACCCGTTTGCGTCGCCACACTGACCTGCCGATCAGCATCGGTTTCGGTATTCGTACTCCGGAGCAGGCGGCGTCCATCGCTCGTTTGGCGGACGGGGTGGTGGTGGGTTCGGCACTGATCGATCACATCGCCAATGCGACCACGCCGGCCCAGGCTGTCGATGGCGTGCTGGGTCTGTGCAAGGCGCTGTCCGAAGGCGTGCGTCAGGCCCGCGTCAGCTGAAGGTAAAGTTCCTGATACAGAGGAATTAGCGCCTCACATCACGGCCTAATTGAGCAAGACCGAGGGATTCAGAACCACGTTCTGAATCCCTTTTTGCTGTTGGTGCAGTGAGGAAGACTTGATGAAAATGCCGAAACGTCTGATTGCCGGACTGGGCGTGCTGATGCTCAGCGCGACGCCGCTGCTGGCCAGCGCCGATCCACGCGATGATCATGACCACGGCGGCCCGCAGCAGGGCCACTACGATAACCGTGGTGACGATCACCGTGGCCTGCAGAACGACCACCGTGGCGGCCCGCCACACGACTTCGGCCCGGTACGCCAGACCATTCGCGACAATCACGGCTACTTCGTGCGCGGCGCACCGCCACCTCCGGGAATCCATTTGGAACGCGGCCGGCCGTTACCGCACGGGTATTACGGCGAGCGGCTGGACGGTCGGGCGCTGAGTCGTCTGCCGGTTTATCCGGGTTATGAGTGGCGCCGCGCCGGGGGCGATATCGTGCTGATCGCAGTGGGTACCGGGATCGTTTACGAAATTCTGGATGGCGTTTTGTACTGATTTACAGGCAATAAAAAGATCGCAGCCTGCGGCAGCTCCTACATTTATCTCTGTAGGAGCTGCCGCAGGCTGCGATCTTTTGCTTTCAGGGCAATTCCAGTCCGCCGGACGCCTTGTGCAGTTTGCGTAGATGCTCGCCGATCTGCTTCACGTTGGCTTCGCTGGCGGCAATTTCGGCCGCGCGCTTGGGTTCCAGCAACTTGCGCACTTCCTTGTCCAGATCGCCGCTCAGCGCCAGCAGTTGTTTCTGGCGTTGGGCGCTTTCGTCTTGCAGGCGCTTGAACTCGCTCGGTTGCGGCAGCCCGTAGCCGCGGCTGTCGAGCAGTTCCGCCGGACGACTGAGGAAGCCGCTGTTGGCGAGAATTTCCTGCAGGGTGGCGTTGGCCTTGTCCATGCCGCCGTTTTCCAGCTCCCGAGCGCCGAGGTAACGCTGCTTGACCTCGTCCTGGGCCAGCAGCAACTGACGGCGATAGCTCGCCTGTTCCAGCAGGAGCAATGCAGCGCTGGTGCGCAGGTCTGCACGTTCGAACCACTGGCGACGTTCCTCGGCAGACAGCGATAGCCAATCTTCGACGCTGGTTTGCTTGATCGGCAGCTGCTTTTTCAACACATCGAACATCGCCTGATAGCGATCGCGGAACGAGTCGAAGCGATAACCCAGGCGCAGCGCTTCCTTGGGATTGTCGAGCACGCTGGTGTCGGCCAGGCCACGGCCTTTGAGCACTTCCAGCAAACCGTTGGGCATGATGCTGTCCAGGCCAATCAGTTGCTTGTTATTGCTGCCGCTGCGCAACAGCTTGAGGCTTTCCACGGCGCAGTTGTTGGACAGGAAGAAGTAGTTGCCGTCGTAACTCCAGTGCATCTCGGCGGCGTGTTCGACCACCTCTTCAATCTCCGTGCGCGACAGATTCAGCGGCACTGAAGCGAGGCTGCGCAGTTCGGTCTTGGTGTATTCGTCGATCACCTGCGCCAGCGGCAGGACGAACAGGCGTGACGGATATTTGCCGACCAGTCCGTCCCAGCTTGACAGCTGCACGTCGCCGACAAAGGCGCGGTAGGACAGCACCAGATGCTGATCAAGGTCGAGCCGGCAATCCGGCCCACGCGGGCGACCTGGTGCGCAGATCACCAGGCGCAGCATGCTGTGACCCCAGCGGCTGACCCAGTTCTGGTTGGCTTCGGCCAGCAGATAATCGACGGCATACACTCGCTCCGGATCGACCTGCCCCAAGGGCTGCTTGGCGAAGTCATTGCCGGCGTTGAGAAAGGCGAAAGTGTTGCTGCAAGTGTCTTTGGCCGGTGGTGCCCAGCCGAAGCGCGCCTTGTAGTAGCGATAGAGCGCCGGACGGCGGCAGGCGTAGCTCGGGTCGAGGAGGAAATACTCCATGTTGACCGCGACAAACTCTTTCGGACTGGAGATCTCATACAGGTCCGGACTGCGGGCCACCTGACGGTTGTGCTGTTCACGCTCGCCGCGGCGCCCGACGTACTGTTGCCAGCCGGCGAGATCGAGCAGACGTGGATCATCGCTGAGGGTAAAGCGTCGTTCAGTCTGGCCACGGCACTCATCGGGAATGCCGACCAGGCCGGCGCTGTTACTGCGGCGAGTGCAGCGCTGGATCAGCGTGCGTTCGGCGGCGGGCCACAGACGCGCGCGATCGTAAATGTGGGTGAGTTCGTGCAGCACCGTTGCCAGCAGTTCCTGACGCACCGTGCCGTGGGGGCGATTGGTTTTCTCGTTGGCCGCGCTGCCGTCGGTGAGGCCGGCGAGCAGTTTGCGGTTCAGGTCGAGCTCGGCAACCAGGGTCGCCTGGCCGTAGGCGTTACCGGGCATGTCGTCGGTCCAGCCGACATCGATGCGCCGGTCCAGTTGTTCGACGAAGCTGGGCGGCAACTTGTGCATGGCTTCATCGAGCAGCGCCTGGCTGGCCTGCTGCTGGGCGGGGCTCAGGCCGTCGGTCTTGAGCCGCAATTGCAGGCTGGCGTGGGCGCTGTTGCCAAGCAGCAACAACGCCCCGGCCAGTAGCCAGGCGCCGAGTGACTTCACAGGGCGAGGATGGCTTCGGCGAGCACCTGATCACTGGCGTCGCGGGCTTCCGGCACGCGCGTGCGCAAGGTATTGAGGGCGGCCTCCAGGTGCGCACCACGGATATCGCCATTGGTGGCAACGAAGCTGGCTGCATCGTCGTGGGCTTCGCGGATGATTTTCGAATCGCGAATCGACGTCGTGGTATCGGAGGTGAAATCGATGGTGCGCTGGGAGGCACGAACGATGATGTTACTGGTGGCTACCAGGGTGTGTGCCTGGGCCACATCGGCCAACAAAAACAGGCCAAGGGCGGCAGCAATCAGCGGGCTACGCATGGAACGACTCCGGAGGGCAATGTTAACGAGGGATCATGATAACTATTGGACGAGAATTGCCTGTGCCAGTTCAAGGTCGCTGACATGAAGTTTTGGTCGGGATTTGCGCAAGTAATGCAGGGCGGATTCGAGCTGCGCGCCGCGCAATTGACCGTCACTGGCAACAAACGCCGCCGCGTCATCGTGAGCGGCGATGATCAGTTTACGGTCGAATGGTGCGGAAGACACCATTCCGGTCGCCCAAACGCTGACCACGGTGTTTTGTGTGGAGACATCAAAGGCATCGACCGAGGTCGCCCAGAAGGCGCTGATCAACACAGAAGGGAAAAGCAGTTTGAATAAACGCATGAGACTCGGTAACGGTTAACGAGCCTCAAGGCTAGCGCAAATGCCCGGGCCAGAGCCAGCGGCGAAACATCGGGACACGACTGGCGTGCCCCGTGCGGCATCGTCGGATCAGATCGCGAGGATGGCTTGCGCCAGTTGGAAGTCGGTCGCGTTCAGTTGCGGTGCCTGATGGCGGATCAGGTCGAGGGCGCTTTCCAGTTTCACGCCACGGATCTGGCCTTCACTGGCGACGAAGCTGGCAGCGTCGTCACGGGCAGCGATCACGACTTTGTTGTCACGCAGCGAAGAGCTGACATCGGAGGTGGCGTCCGAGGAGGATTTCAGCGCGCCAACCACGGCGTCGGTGGTCACAATGAAGCTGGAGGCACTGGCGTTGGCAGCCACGGCCAGCAAGGCGGCAGCGCTGAGCAGGCGAAGACGGGACATGGTGGATCTCCTGATAGTAAACCGTATTGAGAGGTGGCTTGTGTCTGATGAGTCAGACGCGGGTTACAGAAGATTCGCCACGTTCTGGCGTGGATATTAGGCCTGCGCGCGAGGTTCTGACAGTGGGCAGAATGCTAGCGCCAGAAGGGTTTCTCCAGTTCTCTGAGCCGATCGGCATGGCTGAGGCCCAGATCCGCTAGGTCGCGCTGGTCCAGTTGAGCCAGCAGGCGCCGCGTCCTGGCGCGCTCCAGTCCTTGCCACAGGGGGCGAAACAAGCGCCGCAACGGGTGCGAGTGAGCGCGGGGTAGAGTCGAAGCTGTCGAAACATCCTGTAAGCCTTTCATGGCGTTTTCCTTAAACCGAGGAGGGTTAAGGACATGCTGCGCCCGATGCAGTTTGGCGAGCAGATACACTCATGAAAAATTGTACTGGTTCAGATTTTGTTTATTGAGAACTGTACCTGTACTTTGATTATTCTGCTGTACGGGCATTTTCGAACCCTGAAACGACAAAACCCGTCGCGGTTTCCCGCGACGGGTCTTGTGTGTTCAATTCGGGTTGCTGGCGGTGGGTCTGACGACCAGAGCCAGCGACGCTACTTAGCGCCAGAACGGCTTGCTCAGCTCTTCGTAGCGTTGTGCTTCGCTGATACCGGCGTCAGCCAGCAGACGCGAATCCAGACGAGCCAGTTGGTGGCGGCTGGAGATGCGGCGCTGCCACAACATCAGGTTGGCGATAACGCGCAGAGGCAGGGAAACCTGGTTTTTTGCAGCTTTGTCTTCGAAGAACAGTTCGGAACTGAGTGTACGTTCCATGGTTGACATCCTTCCGCTTGTGGCGGGATCAGGTAGTGGTTTAACTGGTGCCCATGATCCTCTCGTTTGCCTAGTCTCTCTAGATACAGTTCAACTGTATTGTGAGTGACCAGTTAACTGTTTATAGGGGGTGTACGGGTCGAAATTGAGCAAACTGTACCTGTCAGCACTAATGTGGTGCGTTTTTGCTCAATTCGAGGAAGGAGGTAGGCAAAATCTGTAGGAAATAACCGGTACAGCAGTACAGTTTTTGCCAGATGTGGCGGGTTAAAAAATCCGCTGACACAAACTGTGTTTGCATCAGCGGTTTGACTGTGTGATTACACCGCGAGCATGCGTCCGGTTTCTTCCAGGTTGATGTGCCAGCTCAGGGCTTCTCGCAGGATGTGTGGGGTATGGCCGCCGATGGCGCACGCTGCGGTGAAGTAGTCGTTCAGCGCCTGGCGATAGTCCGGGTGTACACAGTTGTCGATGATCACCCGGGCGCGCTCGCGCGGGGCCAGGCCGCGCAGGTCGGCCAGGCCGATTTCGGTCACCAGGATGTCGACGTCATGCTCGGTGTGGTCAACGTGGCTGACCATCGGCACCACGCTGGAAATGGCGCCGCCCTTGGCGATCGACTTGGTCACGAACACCGCGAGGTGTGCGTTGCGCGCGAAGTCGCCCGAGCCACCAATGCCGTTCATCATCCGCGTACCGCAGACATGGGTGGAGTTGACGTTGCCGTAGATGTCGAACTCCAGCGCAGTGTTGATACCGATGATACCCAGACGACGCACCACTTCCGGGTGGTTGGAGATTTCCTGCGGGCGCAGCACCAGTTTGTCCTTGTACTTCTCCAGGTTGCCGAACACGTCGCTGTTGCGCCGCTCCGACAAAGTGATCGAGCTGCCCGACGCAAAGCTCAGCTTGCCGGCGTCGATCAGGTCGAAGGTCGAGTCCTGCAGCACTTCGGAGTACATGGTCAGGTCTTCGAACGGCGAATCGATCAGGCCGCACATCACCGCGTTGGCGATGTTGCCGATCCCGGCCTGCAACGGGCCGAGCTTGTTGGTCATGCGCCCGGCATTGACTTCCTGCTTGAAGAAGGTGATCAGGTGCTCGGCGATGGCATTGGTGTCGACATCCGGGGTCGACACCGTGGACGGCGAATCCGCCTGCTGAGTGATGACGATGGCGACAATCTTCTCCGGCGGGATCGGGATCGCGGTGCTGCCGATGCGATCGTCGACTTTCACCAGCGGGATCGGCGTGCGCGTCGGGCGATAGGTCGGGATATAGATGTCATGCAGGCCTTCGAGGTTGGCGTTGTGCGCCAGGTTGATCTCGACAATCACCTGCTTGGCGAAAATCGCGAAGCTCGCCGAGTTGCCCACCGAGGTGGTCGGCACGATGTGGCCTTGCTCGGTGATGGCCACGGCTTCGATCACCGCGATGTCCGGCAGCTTCAGTTGCTGGTTGCGCAGTTGCTCGACGGTTTCCGACAGGTGCTGGTCGATGAACATCACTTCGCCGGCGTTGATTGCCTTGCGCAAGGTGCTATCGACCTGGAACGGCATGCGCCGCGACAACACGCCGGCCTCGGTCAGTTGCTTGTCGAGGTCGTTGCCCAGGCTCGCGCCGGTCATCAGGCTGATCTTCAGCGGCGTGACCTTGGCTCGCTCGGCCAGTGCGTGAGGGACAGCTTTGGCTTCGCCCGCGCGGGTGAAGCCGCTCATGCCGACGGTCATGCCGTCTTCAATCAGCGCGGCGGCGTCGGCGGCGCTCATCACTTTATCCAACAACGAAGGCAGGCGAATACGGTCACGGTACATGGATTATTTCTCGGGAAGCGAGTAGCAGGATGCGCAGTCTAGTGAATTTCGCGGGCGCCTGTCCCGCTACCAAGGTCGCAAACGAGGCGTCTATTTAGCGGGTTTGAAGTAAAACACCGTTACTGGATCTGCAACAACGCGGCAAATTGTCCGACGGTTTGCGCAAACAAAAACGCCCCGACAAGTCGGGGCGTCCGGTGCAACTGCGGAGGATTACTCGACCGCTTTGACCATGTCTTCGATGACTTTTTTCGCGTCGCCGAACACCATCATGGTCTTGTCCAGGTAGAACAGTTCGTTGTCCAGACCGGCATAACCGCTGGCCATCGAGCGCTTGTTGACGATGATGGTCTTGGCCTTGAACGCTTCGAGAATCGGCATGCCGGCAATCGGCGATTTCGGGTCGTTCTTGGCGGCCGGGTTGACCACGTCGTTGGCGCCGAGTACCAGCACCACGTCGGCCTGGCCGAACTCGGAGTTGATGTCTTCCATCTCGAACACCTGGTCGTAAGGCACTTCGGCCTCGGCGAGCAGGACGTTCATGTGCCCGGGCATGCGACCGGCCACCGGGTGAATCGCGTACTTCACGGTCACGCCGCGATGGGTCAGTTTCTCGGTCAGCTCTTTCAATGCATGCTGCGCACGGGCCACCGCCAGGCCGTAACCCGGGACGATGATCACGGTGTCGGCGTTGGTCAGCAGGAACGTTGCGTCGTCGGCCGAACCGGATTTCACCGGACGGGCTTCTTTCGCACCGGCAGGTCCTGCGTCGGCCGTGTTGCCGAAACCGCCAAGCAGTACATTAAAGAAGGAACGGTTCATCGCCTTGCACATGATGTACGAGAGGATCGCACCGCTCGAACCCACCAGAGAGCCGGCAATGATCAGCATCGAATTGTTCAGCGAGAAGCCGATACCTGCTGCCGCCCAACCCGAATAGCTGTTGAGCATCGACACCACCACCGGCATGTCGGCGCCGCCAATCGGGATGATGATCAGCACGCCCATCACGAACGCCAGAGCCAGCATCAGCGCGAACGCGGCGAGGTTGCCGGTGAGCATGAAGGTCACGCCCAGCACCAGTGTCGCCAGACCGAGTACCGCGTTCAGCTTGTGCTGACCGGCGAACTGTACCGGCGCACCCTGGAACAGGCGGAACTTGTACTTGCCCGAGAGCTTGCCGAAGGCGATCACCGAACCGGAAAAGGTGATTGCACCAATCGCCGCGCCGAGGAACAGCTCCAGACGGTTGCCCGCCGGGATCGAATCGCCCAGATGTTTGACGATGCCCAGCGATTGCGGCTCAACCACCGCAGCAATGGCGATGAACACCGCCGCCAGACCGATCATGCTGTGCATGAACGCAACCAGCTCCGGCATCTTGGTCATTTCAACGCGCTTGGCCATGATCGAACCGGCAGTGCCGCCAATCAGCAGGCCGACGATCACATAGCCGATACCGGCAGTTGCCAGCTCAGCACCCAGCTTATAGATGAGGCCGATGGTGGTGAGGATGGCCAGCGCCATGCCGAGCATGCCGAACAGATTGCCGCGCCGCGAGGTGGTCGGGTGCGACAGGCCTTTAAGGGCCTGGATAAAGCAGATCGACGCGATCAGGTAGAGCGTCGTGACGAGATTCATGCTCATTACTTCGGCGCCTCTTCTTTTGCTTTCGGGGCTTTCTTCTTGAACATCTCAAGCATGCGGCGGGTGACCAGGAAGCCACCAAACACGTTGACCGCAGCCAGTGCCACGGCGAGGGTGCCCATGGTTTTGCCCAGCGGCGTGACGGTCAGCGCAGCGGCAAGCATGGCGCCGACGATCACGATTGCCGAGATAGCGTTGGTCACCGCCATCAACGGCGTGTGCAGCGCAGGTGTAACGTTCCAGACCACGTGATAACCGACATAAATCGCCAGCACGAAGATGATCAGGTTGTAGATACCGGGGGAGATAAGCTCTTCCATCGTCTGAATCCCTGCTTAGGCGTTTTTGCGGATGACTTGGCCGTCGCGGCACATCAGGCACGCGGCGACGATGTCGTCTTCGAGGTTGACGTCGAACTGGCCTTCTTTGGTGAACACCAGCTTGAGGAAGTCCAGCAGGTTGCGGGCGTATAGCGCCGAGGCGTCTGCAGCGACTTCACCGGCCAGGTTGGTCGGGCCGACGATGGTCACGCCGTTCTCGACCACTACCTGATCGGCGACGGTCAGCGGGCAGTTGCCGCCCTGAGCTGCCGCGAGGTCGATGACCACCGAGCCCGGCTTCATCTGCGCCACGGTGTCCGCGCTCAACAGTGTCGGCGCCTTGCGGCCCGGGATCAGTGCGGTGGTGATGACGATGTCGGCCTGCTTGGCGCGTTCGTGCACGGCCTGGGCCTGACGCTGCATCCAGCTCGCCGGCATCGGGCGCGCGTAACCGCCGACACCCACCGCGCATTCACGCTCTTCGTCAGTCTCGTAAGGCACATCGACGAACTTCGCGCCGAGGGATTCGATCTGTTCCTTCACCGCCGGACGCACGTCAGACGCTTCGATCACCGCACCCAGACGTTTCGCCGTGGCAATCGCCTGCAACCCGGCCACACCGGCGCCGAGAATCAGCACGCGCGCCGCTTTCACGGTGCCCGCAGCTGTCATCAGCATTGGCATGAAGCGCGGATAGTAGTGCGCAGCCAGCAACACCGCCTTGTAGCCGGCGATGTTCGCCTGCGACGACAGCACATCGAGACTCTGCGCCCGAGAGGTACGCGGCGCCGCCTCAAGGGCGAACGCAGTGATCCCGCACTCGGCCATTTTGGCAATGGTGTCGTTATTGAAGGGGTTGAGCATGCCCACCAGCACCGTACCGCGCTTGATCAGCGCCAGTTCGGCGTCGCTGGGGGCGACCACTTTGAGAATCAGCTCGGCGCCGAACGCATCGTTGGCACTGCCAATGGTTGCGCCCGCCGCTTCATAGGCACTGTCGACAACGCTGGCTTTAACGCCGGCGCCGGTTTGCACAGTGACCTTATGACCTTGGCTGATCAGCTTTTTAATGGTTTCCGGGGTTGCAGCAACCCGTGTTTCACCGGTCTGGGTTTCGAGAGGAACACCAATGTGCACGTCAAATCTCCTGCGTGATCTTATTGAGTAAACCCAGGCACTGCGGATGGTGCGACTGGGGCGGCCGATCAGCACGATCCCGCCAAATCAGGGCGGGGCGCGGCATTTTGCAGGCGAACTTTATGCCCTTCAAGGGATTATGACGGGTGACGGAAAATTAACTACAAGTCATCCCGTGACCGAATGTCGCAGATGGCCAGTTGAATCCCTTGCAGGCCGTGCCTTGCAAGGATTCTGGCTGAATTTGAAAAAATTTCTCATCGGTGGCGTGAATAGGCCGTAATGAGTCGTGGATGAAGGCTCAAAGCCACGTCTTCAGGCGCTTGTGGGACGTCTGTACGACTTTCGGATACAGTCTGTGATTTTGCGACAAATACTTATATCTGTAGGGCTTTGATTTTCCTGACTACCGGGTTAGTAATCGCTGTAGGCCTTTATCCTTCTAGGCTGTAGCTGTTTGCCTGATTGACCAGCCAATCGCGAAAAGCCTTGAGTGATGCCGATTCGACCTTTCGCTCCGGAATCATCAGGTAATACGCCTTGATGCTGGAGAGCGCATTCGGGTTGGCGATCACCAAGCGTTTCTCGGCCAGTTCGCGCCGAATCAGGAACGGTGGAATCAGCGCGATCCCCATGTCGTGCATGGCCGCCTGGGCCAGCATGGAGAATAGCTCGTAGCGCGGGCCTGTCATGTCGCGTGGGATGTTCAGGTGCTGCGAGTTGAACCATTGGCGCCAGGCGTAGGGACGGGTGGTTTGCTGCAGCAGAGGCAGCTCGGCGATTTCCTCAGGAGTCAACTGTGCCCTGCTGCCGAGTAGGGTGGGGCTGCACACCGGCATCGGATTTTCGCCCATCAGTCTGTGGGATTCGGTACCCGACCAATCGGCATCGCCAAAGTAGATCGCCGCGTCGAAATCAGTGTCGGCAAACAGGAACGGGCGGGTGCGGTTGGTCAGGTTGACCGTCACTTCCGGGTGCTTGAGCTGGAAGTCCTTGAGCCGTGGCAGCAGCCATTGCGTGCCGAAGGTCGGCACCACCGCCAGTTCGATCACGTTGGTGCCTTGCTGGCCCATCACCGAGAGCGTGTCGCGCTCGACGGCGTCCAGTTGCGTGGCCACCCGACGGCTGTAGGAAAGTCCCGCTTCCGTCAGCTTCACTCCACGTCGCGAGCGCCGGAAAAGCTCCACACTGAGGAACTCCTCAAGGCTGGCGATCTGTCGGCAAATGGCGCCTTGGGTGAGGGAAAGTTCTTCGGCAGCCTTGGTAAAGCTTTCGTGGCGAGCGGCGGCTTCGAAGCTGATCAGGGCCGTGGTGCTGGGTATCTTCCTGCGCATGTACGTCAACCTCACTAATGCGCCGCATAAAAGGCATTCAGCGACGTTTCGGAGTGAGAAATTAGCACAACAGGATGCGAAATCCTCGTTTGCCCCGTAGGCGAGCCGGGCCTAGGATCAATGCCACGTTAATTCACCGATTTGCGAGGACACACTCATGGGCGGTAAAGCTAGCTTCAATTGGATCGATCCCCTGCTGCTGGATCAACAGCTCACCGAAGAAGAGCGCATGATCCGTGACACCGCCGCCCAATTCGCTCAGCAGAGCCTGGCGCCCCGCGTGCTTGAAGCTTTCCGCCATGAGAAAACCGACCCGGCGATCTTTCGCGAAATGGGCGAAGTCGGCCTGCTCGGCGCGACCATCCCTGAGCAGTACGGCGGCAGCGGCCTGAACTATGTCAGCTACGGCCTGATTGCTCGCGAAGTGGAGCGTGTCGACTCCGGCTACCGCTCGATGATGAGTGTGCAATCGTCGCTGGTAATGGTGCCAATCAACGAATTCGGCACAGAAGCCCAGAAACAGAAATACCTGCCGAAACTGGCCTCCGGTGAATGGATCGGCTGCTTCGGTCTGACCGAGCCAAACCACGGTTCCGACCCGGGTGCGATGATCACCCGTGCGCGCAAAGTCGACGGCGGCTACAGCCTGACCGGCGCCAAGATGTGGATCACCAACAGCCCCATCGCCGACGTATTTGTAGTCTGGGCCAAAGACGATGCCGGCGACATCCGTGGCTTCGTACTGGAAAAAGGCTGGAAGGGCCTGAGCGCACCGGCGATTCACGGCAAGGTCGGCCTGCGCGCCTCGATCACCGGCGAAATCGTCATGGACAACGTGTTTGTGCCGGAAGAAAACATCTTCCCGGACGTGCGCGGCCTGAAGGGCCCGTTCACCTGCCTTAACTCCGCACGCTACGGCATCTCCTGGGGAGCCTTGGGAGCTGCCGAGTTCTGCTGGCACACCGCTCGCCAGTACACCCTCGATCGTCAGCAGTTCGGGCGTCCATTGGCCGCTACCCAACTGATCCAGAAGAAGCTGGCCGACATGCAGACCGAGATCACTCTGGCCCTGCAAGGCTGTCTGCGTCTGGGGCGCATGAAGGATGAGGGCACTGCGGCGGTCGAAATCACTTCGATCATGAAGCGCAACTCCTGTGGCAAGTCGCTGGATATCGCTCGCATGGCCCGTGACATGCTGGGTGGCAACGGTATCTCTGACGAGTTCGGTGTGGCCCGTCATCTGGTCAACCTGGAAGTGGTGAATACCTATGAAGGTACCCACGACGTTCACGCGCTTATCCTCGGTCGCGCGCAAACCGGTCTGCAGGCGTTCTATTAATAGGAGAACGACCATGGGCGCGCTGTCGCATCTGCGGGTACTGGATTTATCGCGCGTGCTGGCCGGGCCGTGGGCCGGACAGATTCTCGCCGACCTTGGCGCCGAGGTGATCAAGGTCGAGCGTCCGGGCAATGGCGATGATACGCGCGCCTGGGGGCCGCCGTTCCTTAAGGACGCTTATGGTGAGAACACCAGCGAGGCGGCTTATTACCTGTCGGCCAACCGCAACAAGCAATCGGTGACGATCGACTTCACTCGGCCTGAAGGGCAGAACCTGGTACGGGAGCTGGCGGCGAAGTCGGACATTCTGATCGAGAACTTCAAGGTCGGCGGGCTGGCTGCCTATGGGCTGGACTACGAGTCGCTGAAGGCGATCAATCCGGATCTGATCTATTGCTCGATCACTGGCTTCGGTCAAACCGGGCCGTATGCCAAGCGTGCGGGTTATGACTTCATGATCCAGGGGCTGGGCGGGCTGATGAGCCTGACCGGTCGCCCTGAAGGTGATGAAGGCGCCGGGCCGGTGAAGGTGGGAGTGGCGCTGA
The DNA here is from genome assembly GCF_036346455.1 of Pseudomonas sp. AM14(2022). Lineage (NCBI taxonomy): Bacteria > Pseudomonadati > Pseudomonadota > Gammaproteobacteria > Pseudomonadales > Pseudomonadaceae > Pseudomonas > Pseudomonas sp. AM14(2022). Next base: position 813 of record NZ_JAOTNY010000001.1, on the reverse strand, counting down.
CGGACATTCTTACGGGGCTATATTCGACCGTGGCGATTCTGGCGGCGCTGGCTCATCGTGATCACGATGGCGGCGGGCAACATATCGATATGGCTTTGCTGGATGTACAGGTCGCATGCCTGGCGAACCAGGCAATGAACTACCTGACTACCGGCAATGCGCCGAAACGTCTGGGTAATGCACACCCGAACATCGTGCCTTATCAGGACTTCCCGACGGCCGACGGTGATTTCATTCTTACCGTTGGCAATGACGGCCAGTTCCGCAAGTTTGCCGAGGTAGCGGGCCAGCCGCAGTGGGCGGATGATCCGCGTTTCGCGACTAACAAGCTGCGGGTGGCTAACCGCGCGGTGTTGATTCCTCTGATCCGCCAGGCGACGGTATTCAAGACCACCGCCGAATGGGTGGCGCAGTTGGAGCAGGCGGGCGTGCCGTGTGGGCCGATCAATGATCTGTCCCAGGTGTTTGAGGATCCGCAGGTGAAGGCGCGGGGGTTGGCGATAGAGCTGCCGCATGCACTGGCGGGGATGGTCCCGCAGGTGGCGAGTCCGATCCGGCTGTCGCAGACGCCGGTCGAGTATCTTCGCGCGCCTCCTTTATTAGGCGAGCATACGTTGGAGGTTTTGCAGCGGGTGCTGGGTCTGGGCGCTGGCGCGGTAGAGGCACTCAAGGCTGATGGAGTGCTTTGAGTATCGCTTCTATATAGAAGAAGGCTGTTTCCTGCCTATATATAGATGGATTTGTGCGTTTTTTAACCGATCTGTAAGTTGTTGAAAGAAAACTGAAATTAACGGTTGACGGCAGATTCAGGAG